>CAZRFD010000114.1:0-22769 GCA_964599085.1 uncultured Enterobacterales bacterium
TCTACGCCAGGCCGGTGAGGGTGGCTTCGTGAGCGTCAGTGGCAGAGATACACCCCCTCCCAAAGGACTCCACCCACTGATGCTCGCCGACAACAGGTCTTGCAAACCCCCAGCCCGACATCGTCTCCACCATCACCGTCCTCGTCGCCCAACGATGCACTGGGAAGCGAGATGATGTCACGGACCACAGACGCCTGGCGTGTCGACACACCCTGACCAAGCGCGCCGATGTCATCGGGGAGCTGCGGGTCCGTCTTCCCCTTCCGCTTCTTCCGCGCCGCCGCGTACACCAGCGACGGATCGCTCATGGCCCGCCCCAGCAGCGACAGGATGGCGGTCGGATCGCTGGCCAGCACTCCTGCATCCTTGCCAGCGCCGATGTCCAGCGCCCACGGGCCCGACAGACGCCGCCGCGGGTCGGAACGGAAGACGACAGCGGCGACGTACGGAGCCATGGGAGGGAAGGGTACACCCGGCGGTGCCGATGGCGTCGGCCGCTACCACGGGACACACAGACCAAACCAGTCATTATCTGTCCGCTCATAACAAAAAATCTGACCCACAGCCCTCGCCAACCGTTCCGTCATGTGATAGCTTGTGAGCATGCTCGGGAATGAAGACCATCTTGGCGGTGGGCCGTCGGCGCTCGCTGGCTTGCGCACCCCGGCGAAGCTGCCGACGGTCGCTGTGGAACCGCAGCCGGGTGCCGTGGCACTCCGACCGGGCGCCGCAGACCACGGCATGACGGTGGGCATGGGCGGCCCATCGGTGCTCGCGCGACTGGCCATCGACACCATGGAAGCCTGGCTTCCCAGCGACCCGCGCATCGAAGAGGTGCGGGCGCTCGCCGTCGGTCTCGCGCGCTCTTCGGCGGCCCTCGACCTGCGGCTGGCGCACGTCTGCTGCGTCATCCAGCAGCACGATCTGCGGGGGCTGGGCTACGGTTCGTTCACGTCCTTCGTGTGCGAACGGATGTGCTGGCAGCCGTCCTGGCAGCGGCAGCTCGCCCGACTGCTGCGCAGCGACCTCGACCTGATCAAGAAAGCAGTGCACGTCGGGCTGGTGAACCTGACCACGGCGGTGCAGGCGCCCGGTCACGTGCCCCCCGACCGGCAGGCAGCGTGGGTCCGGGCGGTGGTAACGGGCCAGCCAGCGGACCTCGCCGCCGGCGACGCCCGCCACGGTGACATCGACGTCCTTGCCGGCGACGACGCCGCCACGGTGCGGCGCGCCCGGCGCCTCGCCCGGCTGCTGCTGGGTCGGGCCGTGCCCGATCACGTCGCCGACCAGCAGATCCTCGACTGGTTCCATAGCGGTGAAGCGCCCGCGCAGATTCTGGAAGACGCCCGGGCCCCTCGCCCCGCCCCCGACCTGTCACCTCCATCCATGCCGGATGATCTCGGCGACCAGGCGACCCCGGTGGTCGGGCCGTGGGAAGAACCACGCGACCTCGACCACGCGCTGGAGCTCCTCGATCGCCTCATGGCGATCCGACAGCGCCGACGCGCGGTCCTCGGCCGCCTCCTCGACCAGATCAAGGACTGCTGGCTGTTCCTGGACTGGGGCCACGACAGCTTCAATGACTTCGTGCGGGCCGAGCTCGACATGTCGGTGCGCACCGCCCAGCGCCTCCGCAAGGAAGGACGCACCCTGCTGTGGTACCCGCAGATCGCCGCCGCGGTGGACCGGGGGTTGGCGCTGGCTCGCGCGGCCGCGCTGGGCCGCCTGGTCGACAACGCCATCCAGGCGCGTCAGTGGCTGGCGGTGGCCGACCGGGTCCCCCTCGGCGACCTGCGGCGCATGGCGGCCGACCCCTCCGGCGCCCACCACAAGGTGAAGGCCCTGCGGCGGCTGGCCGACGACGCCGCCGACCTGGTGGAACGGGCCCTCCAGCAGCGCCAGGCACGACTCGACGCCCTGGCCGCGACAGAAACTGGCGGCAGCCCGACGGGGCTCGCCGGCTGGACCCCGGACGCCCGGCGGCTGGGGCCGCCGCGGGGTCGGGACGGGACGCTGGAACCTGCTGCGATCGGGCTGTCGCTCCGCCCCGACGCCCCTCCCGAACCGACCGATGCCCCCGAACGCTGCATCATCGTGCCGACCGGCCTGCTCGATGCTGCGCGCTGGCTGCTCGACCAGGTGCAACCCGCCCCTCCCCAGGACACTGGCCGCACCCGCCAGCGCGCCGATCACACCTGCGAAAACCCCGAGTGCCGCCGGCGCACCATCAAGATCCACGTCCACCACATCACCCCCCGCTCCCTGGGCGGCTCCGACGATCCCGACAACCTCTGCTGCCTCTGTCCAAGCTGCCACCTGCGCCTGGTCCATGGCGGCTTCATGGCCATCGAACGCCTCGATGACGCCGACGTCTTCCTGTACCCCCATCGCGCGGTGGTGGTGCGATGACTATCGCCGCCGCCCCACGACAACGAAACCCACCGCCCCGGCGACGCACAGCCAACCGAACAGCCAGCCGCCGGCTTCGTAGACGGTCGGCACGTGCAGCACCCGCACCTCGGCCACCTCGGCGTGTTCTGTGAACGGTTCGGTCTCGTGCAGGATCGTGCCGTCGGGTTCCACCACCCAGGAAATGCCGGTGTACGCAATCCGGACCATGGGGCGGCCAAGCTGGACCGTCTGCACGGCGGTCAGCATCGCGTGCTGGTGGGGCGACGCGGTGTCGCCGAACCACGCGTCGTTCGTGATGTTGACGAACAAATCGGCCGTGATGTCGGGCGCGCCACCACCGGCCAGGCGCCGCATCGTCGGCGACAGGATGGCTTCGTAGCAGATGGGCGTCGTGTAGTGGACAGCTTCCCCGTGCGCAGTCAACACCTCGAAGAAGACGGGGTGATCACCAGCCTGGAAGTCGCCGGGCCCCTGGACGATGTGCTTGAGGAAGGGAAAGGTGTCCGACAGCGGGATGTACTCGCCGAACGGCAGGGGCACCATCTTGTCGTAGCGGGCTTCGATGGTGCCGGTCTCGTCGAAGACGTAGAGGCTGTTGTGCCCGATGTAGTCGCTCTCTCCAGGCTCTCCGGCCCGGGGGTTGTCTTCGATGGTCCCGCCGCCGATCAGCAGGTCATAGCCGCCGCTGTGGGCGTACTCCTCGAAGATGTGCCGCAGGGACAGCGACCCGACAGCGGCCAGGGTCTGGGGGTTGTTCGGGCTGAGGATGCCCATGCCGGCCGGCCACTCCAGCATGTCATCGGCGCCGGCGTCGATCAGTCGGGAGACCAGCTTCTTGCGAGTGCCTGTCCGCAGGGTGGAGAAGCGCTGATCATCGTTGGGGTTGAAGGCGATGGCGCCCTCGGGCCAGATGACGAGATCGGGGCGCTCGCCGAGCACCCGCGAGGTCAGCTTGGTCCAGGAGAACAGGCTCTCCCATGGCGACTCGGTGAGCCGCTGCTCCATGGTGACGTCCTGCTGCAGGATACTGACCCGCAGCACGGGAGCGTCCTGCAGCCGCCGCTCGATGTCGCCGGTCCGCCACGCACCGAAGCCGAGGTTGGCCAGGAACAGCGCGGCCGTCGCCGCCAGGGCCTTGACCGGCGGCCGGCGTCGCTCCGTCACCGCGAACAGGGCCTCGGCCAGGACACTGTTCACCAGCACGACCAGGAAGCTCACGCCCATCACGCCGGTGACGCTGGCGAGCTGGAAGACCCACGGCACGCGGTACTGGCTGACCCCCTGGTAGTAGGGAAACAGCACGGGGAAGGCCTGTTCGGACGCCACCACCACCACGGGCATGGCCAGCATCCACAGCGGCCCCAGGCGCTGCCGCAGCCAGGGCATGACGCCGAACAGGGCATAGGACAGGCTGAAGGCGGTCGTCGCCAGCAGGTGGACGAGCAGCGCGACCGCCCAGGGCAGGCTGCTGAAGCGCTGCACCGTCTCGATGAGCCACCAGAAGATGACCAGGTTGGCGAGCCAGCCCATGCCATAAGACACGAGCAACCCCCGCTTCAGCGACAGATCCTTGATCGCCCAGAACAGCGGGAGGAAGGCCACCCAGTGCAGCCAGTGCAGGTTGACCGGCGCCGAGATGAACGGCAGCGAGATCGCCGTCGCGACGACGGCCAGCACCTGCAGCACACGCTTCACTTGTACTCGCTCCAGTCCGGATCACGCTGCTCCATGAAGGACAACGTGCCCTCACGGGCTTCACCGGACACCAGCGCAGCGACGCCCGCTTCCGTCTCCCGATCCAGGCAGGCGTCCAGCTCCAGACCGGGCAGGGCGCGGATGGTCTGCAGCACACTTTGCACCGAGGTCGGGCCGCCCCGAGCCACTTCGGCGGCGAGCCCGCGCGCCGTCTCCAGCGCCGCGCCGGTGTCGCAGAGCATGTCAACCATGCCCAGCTCGAAGGCGGCTTCGGCGTCGAACATCCGGCCGGTGGCGATGGCCAAAACGGCGCGCCCGGGGCCCACCCGCCGGGTGAGCAGGGTCGTGCCACCGACGTCGGGGACCATGCCGACCCGCACCTCGGGCAGGCCGACCCGCGCGGTGCGCGCCGCGACGATGACGTCGCAGTGCAGGGCCACTTCGTAGCCCCCGCCGACGGCCACCCCCTCCACCGCGGCGAAGGTCGGCGCCGGGAAGTCCAGCAGCCCCCGCATGCCGGCCTTCAGCTCCCGGATCAGCGCCCGGGCGGTGTCGGCATCACCCTCCATCACCGCCGGCAGGATGCGGGGCAGCAGCGGGTTGTCGGGCTTCAGATCCATGCCGGCGCAGAAGTGCGGACCGGCACCGGTCACGATGAGTGCCCGGGGCTTCGCCACACGGGCCTGCTCGACCCTGCGCGGCAGCTCGGCCCACAACGGGCCGTGCAGCGCGTTGCGCCGCCGCGGGCGGTCGATGGTGAGCACGGCGACGTCGTCGTGCAGGTCGAGGTGGATGGTGCCGTCGTCGGACATGGCCTCGCCGAGAGCAGGGGGCACCAGCCCTAACCAGGGTCGCGACCACCGAGGGCCACAACGCGACCGCCCACGGCCGGCGGGCGGCCGCCCGGCCCGGAGGACCGACCCACCGCCACTCCGCGAGGTCAGGCTCCACACACACCGGAGCCCCCATGACCCGACGCCTCCTCCTGCCGGCCCTCGCCACCCTCGCGCTGGTTGCCCTGCGTCCGCTCTCCACCGCTGACGCCTGGCAGACCTCCGACAGCCGCGCCGCCCTGGCTTTGTCCGAGGTTGTCGACGACGCCATCACCGCCGGCCCCGACGCCAGCAACCCGGGCCCCCTCGGGATCGCTCCCGGCAACGAGCACTTCACCGGCGAGTGGTGGTTCGGCGCCGATGTCATGGCGGCGGCCGGGCACGGCAACCTCGCGCTGCAGCACCCTGAGCAGCGGGCGATCCTCGCCGAGCGCTGCAGCCGGGCGGTGGACGCAGCGATCTCGCCGACCGCCTGGGGTTTCGACACCGCCCGGTGGGGTGACGCTGCGCTGGCCCACCTCGACGACGACCGTCACGACCACGCGGTCCTGGGCTACCTCGGCGTCGCCATGGGGTTGGAGCGCCTGGCCGACCCCGACAACCGCCACGCCGCGCTCCACGACCGGGTGATCGCCGCGCTGTCGCGGCGGCTCCAGGCGGGCCCCATCCTGGAGACCTACCCCGGCGAGGCCTACCCGGTGGACCACAGCGCCAGCCTCGCCGCCATCGCGCTGCACGCCGACGCCACGGGCCAGCCACGGCCGGCGTGGCTGCAGGCCCACATCGACGACTGGGCATCCCGCTATGTCGACGACCGCGGACTGGTCGTCCAGGCCGCCTCCTCGGCCACCGGGGCGCCCCGCAGCCGCACCCGCGGCTCGGGATCGGCGCTGGCGGCGTGGTTCCTCGGCTACGCCGACCCGGCGCTGGCCGCGCGGATCAGCGAGGGGATCCACGATGAGCTGGGCGACACAGTCCTCGGCCTGGGGGTCGTGCGCGAGTACGCCCCCGCCGACTGCGGTGGGGGGCAGGCCTGCCACGGCGACATCGACAGCGGCCCGCTGATCCTCGGCGCGAGCATCGCAGCCACGGGCTTCTCGCTCGGGGCCGCCCGACGGCTCGGCGACGACGCCTGGTTCCGAGCGCTGTGGGCCACAACTCGGACCTTTGGCCAGCCACTGCCCGGCGGCGGCTTCGCCACCGGCGGCCCACTGGGCGACGCGATCATGCTGGCGATGCTGACCACGCCCCGCTCGTAGCCCGTTTCACAGGGTCGTTGCACCAGGCCGACGCAGCGTCGCAGAGCCAACCCTCGAAGTCGCGGTATGATCAACCGCCAGCGAGGTTCCCCGTGCCCGACTACGACGTCAAGCAGACCCCGACGACCAGCACGTCGACGTCCTCAACCACCACGAAGACCCCCGGGTCCGACAGCGCCCAGGACCAGTTCGGCAACGACTTCGTCAAGCAACAGGTCCAGACGCTCCCCTCCGGCAAGCTCACCTACGAACAGGCCCTCGGCGAGACGCTCGGCGACGCCCTCTACAAGCAGCTCGAGAAGCAGCTCACCGACGACAAGCTCGTCGGCCACGCCCAGAAGGCCGTGGACTCGGCGCTGGGCAAGCTACGGGACTACCTCAAGGGACAGGTGGAACCCGACGAACAGAAGGCGGCCAACCTGTTCGTGAACGCGCTCAAGGTGGAACTGCACAAGCTCGCCGAGAAGGCGGTGGTGGACACGGGCGCAGCCGAGGGCACGCGCGACTGGGTCGACGACCACCCCTACTCCATCGCCACCGCCGCGGTCGCCGGAGCGGTCGCCTACGTGCTCAGCAACCAGGATCTGCCGCTCATCGAGCAGAAGGTCGGCCTGGGCGGCGGCCACGCGCTGCTGGCGGGCATCGACGTCGGCCGCACGATGGACCTCGCCCTCGAACAGGTGCGCGTCGGCTACCGCTACAGCGACGCCAACACCAAGGCCGAGCTCACCGGAGACCGGTTCCAGGACGGCTGGGCGGTCAACGGCATGTTCATGCAGACGCTGGATCCCGGCGAGACCGTCAAGCTCTCCGGGCAGCACCTCGACCGCGCCGACCAGGCGAAGTCCCGCCTCGACCTGAGCTACCGCAACCCCAACATGGCCGCGTCGGCCTACTGGGAACGCAACTACGGCGCAGGTGTCGATGGCAGCAACCTCGACGCCTATGGCGGCTCCATCAGCAACGTCCCGCACGAAAAGGACGACCTCAAAGCCTACGCGCGCGGCGAATACCGCACCGACGGGTCCTACACCGGCGCCGCCGGCGTCAGCCGCAACGAAGGGGACTGGGACTGGTCGGTGGAGGGCTACGCCGGCCAGACCGCAGAGGGCAGCAGCGACAGCGGCGTACGGGCGATGCTGAACTGGCGATTCTGATCGTCGATCTTCGGCACTGAACTCCACCCATGCGCCGCTGGCTCGCCCGCCTGGGGCTCTCGGTGCTCGGCACTCTCGTGGCGCTGGCGACGACCGAAGAAGGGCTCCGGCTCTCCGGCGCCGACCGCCGGGCGGTCAACCGGGCGCTCTACTACCTGACCGTCGACGAAGCCGTCCACCAGCCCGATCCCGGCTTCCTGCAGTACCGGCTCCGTCCCGGCGCCTCTGCCCGCTACGAGGGCCGCTGGGGCCCCTACGACGTGCACATCGGCGCGCTGGGCGACCGCGGCGGGCAGCTCCCGGACACACCCGTCCCCGGCCACCTGCGGGTCGGCGTGCTGGGCGGCTCCACGGTCTACGGCGCCGAGGTCTCCGACGACCAGACGCTCCCCGCCG
The DNA here is from genome assembly GCA_964599085.1 of uncultured Enterobacterales bacterium. Taxonomy (GTDB): domain Bacteria; phylum Myxococcota_A; class UBA796; order UBA796; family UBA2385; genus J125. Next base: position 7,753 of record CAZRFD010000114.1, read on the forward strand.
CGCTCCAGCACAGCCTGCGCGCCCGGGGCGTGCTCGCCGACGTCGGCAACTTCGGGACCAGCGCCTACGTCACGGCACAGATGGCCTTCCGCGGCCGGGAGATCCTCGCCCGCCAGCTCGACCTGCTCATCCTCGTCCACACCAACGAGGGTCCGCGCCCCTTCCTCATGCCGCCGGACCTGGCGACGGCCGACTTCTCGCCCTGGTTCCGCACCGAACCGCGCCGCTGGCTGGAGCACCTGCCCCCCTGGGGCCCCATCTCAGCCGACCAGCAGGTCGCCCTGCTCCAGGCGAGCGCCACCTGGCGCTACCTGAGCGCCTCGCTGCGCGGCAACGGCGACGCCGCGCTGCCCTACGCCGCGGCGCGAGGACGCGAGCAGGTCCAGCTCATGCAGCAGACCGCAGACGCCCTGGGCGTGCCCGTCCTCTACCTGCTGTGGCCGGAGGGCTGGGACGGCTGGCCCGCGGACATGCCCACATCGGTCCGGGACACAACCATCGACCTCGACACGCTGGTCGACGACCCCGACCTCAAGGTCGAGCACCCGCCGCCCGACGGGCTCGCCTGGTACGGCGAGCTGCTGGCCGACCTCCTGCTCGAACCCGGCCGGCCAGCGCCCTGACGCAGCGCAGCCCGCCCCGGCGCGATGCCGGAGCGGGCTGCGAGACACGGGGCGGAGTCCGAAGACCCCGCGGTGGGCTCACATCATGCCGCCCATGCCGCCCATGCCGCCCATGCCGCCCATGCCGCCCATGCCGCCCATGTCGCCGCCACCGGCGGGCGCCGGCTTCTCGGGCTTCTGGGCGATCACGGCTTCGGTGGTCAGCAGCAGGCTTGAGACCGAGGCAGCGTTCTGCAGGGCCGTCCGCACGACCTTGGCCGGGTCGATGACGCCCATCTCGACCAGGTCACCGTACTCCTCGGTCGCGGCGTTGAAGCCGAAGGCGCCCGCGCCGTGCTTGACCTTGTCGACGACGAGGCTGCCGTCGAGGCCGGCGTTGGCGGCGATGGCCCGGATCGGCGCCTGGATGGCGTCACGGACGATGCGGACGCCGAAGGCAGCGTCACCTTCGAGCTCGATGGCGTCGAGCACGGACAGCGAGCGGACCAGGGCGGTCCCGCCACCGGCGACCACACCCTCTTCGATGGCGGCGCGGGTCGCGTTCAGCGCGTCTTCCACGCGGGCCTTCTTCTCCTTCATCTCGATCTCGGTGGCCGCGCCGACGTGGACGACCGCCACACCGCCGATGAGCTTGGCCAGGCGCTCCTGGAGCTTCTCGCGATCGTAGTCGCTGGTGGTCTCGTCGATCCGGGCGCGGATCTGCTTGACCCGGCCGCGGACGGCGTCACGGGAACCCTCACCATCGACGATGGTGGTGTTGTCCTTGGTGATGACCACGCGGCGGGCCTTGCCGAGGTCGGAGACCTGGGCGTTCTCGAGCTTGATGCCGAGGTCCTCCATCAGGGCGCGGCCGCCGGTCAGGACGGCGATGTCTTCGAGCATGGCCTTGCGGCGATCACCGAAGCCCGGCGCCTTGACCGCGACGACGTTCATGTTGCCGCGCAGCTTGTTGACCACGAGAGTGGCGAGCGCGTCGCCGTCGACGTCTTCGGCGATGATGACCAGCGGCTTGCCGGCCCCGTGCACCTTCTCGAGCACGGGCAGCAGGTCCTTCATGTTGCTGATCTTCTTCTCGTGGATCAGCAGCAGCGCGTCTTCGAGGACGGCTTCCATGCGGTCGGGGTCGGTCACGAAGTAGGGGCTCAGGTAGCCGCGGTCGAACTGCATGCCCTCGACGATGTCGAGCTCGGTCTCGAGGCCCTTGGCCTCCTCCACCGTGACGACGCCGTCGCGGCCCACCTTGTCCATGGCCGTCGCGATCATGTCGCCGACCTCGGTGTCGCCGTTGGCCGAGATGGTGGCCACCTTGGCGATGTCTTCCTTGGTCTCGCAGGGCTGGCTGAGGTCGTGGATGTTGGCGATGACCTTGGCGACGGCGAGGTCGATGCCGGTCTTCAGCTCCATGGGGTTGGAGCCGGCGGCGACGAGCTTGGCGCCGTGGCGGTAGATCGCCTGGGCGAGCACGGTCGCGGTCGTGGTGCCGTCACCGGCGACGTCGTTGGTGCGGGAGGCGACCTCCTTGACCATCTGCGCGCCGATGTTCTGGAACTTGTCCTTGAGCTCGATCTCCTTGGCGACGGTGACGCCGTCCTTGGTGACCGTGGGTGCGCCCCAGCTCTTCTCGAGGACGACGTTGCGGCCCTTGGGGCCCAGCGTGACCTTGACGGCGTTGGCGAGGGTGTCGACGCCCTTGGCGACCTCGCTCCAGGCGGTGTCGCGGAACTGGATGTCCTTGGCTGCCATGTGGGAACTCCTGGGGCCCGAGGCCCCGGTGAGGGGTGCTGCGGCCGCACTGCAGCGCGGCCGCGACAGGGGAGCGGGGTGGAGGCACCCCGGTGGAATTCAGCTCAGCGTTCGATGACCGCGAGCACGTCTTCTTCACGCAGGATGATGTGCTCGGTGCCGTCGAGCTTGATCTCGTCGCCGGTGTACTTGCCGAAGAGCACGAGGTCGCCGACCTTCAGCGTCATCTCGCGGGTCTTGCCGTCCTTGGTGACGCGGCCACTGCCGACGGCGATGACTTCCGCTTCAAGGGGCTTCTCCTTGGCGGCGTCGGGGATGATCAGGCCGCTGGCGGTCTTGGTCTCGGCCTCGACGCGCTTGACGAGGATGCGGTCATAGAGCGGACGGAGCTTCATGGAGGTCTCTCCTCTGGGACGCCTCGCCGAACGAGGCAGGAGGCGGGGGTTGGGTCGAGCGGGCCGCCGAGCGCCCGCCGAAGAGCCACCGGGCGCGCGTCAGCCGCGCGACAGGTTGCCAGGAGGCGGGGCGCAACGAAGCCCTGGCGAGTTGCGGCCCGGAAGTAGGCACCCCGCCGGGGGGCGTCAAGCGCCGACCGCGAAACTTGCGCAACGCCGACCCCGGAAAAGGGAGCCGCCGGACCCCGAGGGGATCCGGCGGCTTGAAAGTCTGCGGTACCGCACGCGACCCAACTGCCACGCCGGCACCGGTCTTCTCCCCCGCCCCTTGATGTCAGGGCACGGACGTCTCGAAGTTGGAAGGACGAGGGTTCGGACGCCCCGAGATGTTGCAGGCTGCGTGCCAGCCAGCACGTTGTCCTGATCCCGGCCACTTGCTCGCCGGCCCAACCGCCTCCACCCGCAAAAGCACGACATGTCGATCGCGGTCGGCCGGCCCGTGCCACCGCCCCCTGGGCTCGATTCCTTTCGTCGGTCTTGTCGCCCCGATGACCGCGATTACCCTTGCCGCGACGCACCGGATCCCCCCGGAACCGGGTCAGCGACGGTGTCTCGGGCACGCCTCGTGCGGTCCCCTGCGCCGCGTCTTCATCGCCTGAAACCTCGCTTCCGCCAGGGAGCACGGACCAGAATCTCAGCAGCCGCGGCGCACGACCGCCCCGGCGACTCGGAGGACACCCACATGGGCAAGATCATCGGGATCGACCTCGGCACCACCAACTCGGTGGTCTCGGTCATGGAAGGCGACTCTGCCACCGTGATCGTCAACGAAGAGGGCGCGCGGACCACCCCCTCGGTGGTCGGCTTCTCGAAGGACGGCGAGCGCCTGGTCGGCGCCGTCGCCAAGCGCCAGGCCATCACCAACCCCACGCGCACGGTCTCCTCGATCAAGCGCTTCATGGGCCGACGCTTCGACGAGGTCAAGGACGAGATGGGCCGCGTGCCCTACGACGTCACCCGCGGTGACGACGGCCTCCCCCGCGTCAAGATCGACGACAACCGCTACAGCCCCCCCGAGATCTCGGCGATGGTGCTGCAGAAGCTCAAGCGCGAAGCCGAACGCTACCTCGGCCAGCCGGTGACCGAAGCCGTCATCACGGTGCCGGCCTACTTCAACGACGCCCAGCGCCAGGCCACCAAGGACGCCGGCAAGATCGCTGGCCTCGAGGTCAAGCGCATCATCAACGAGCCGACGGCCGCCGCACTGGCCTACGGCCTCGACAAGAAGGAAGACCAGGTCATCGCGGTCTACGACTTCGGCGGCGGTACCTTCGACATCTCCATCCTCGAGGTGGGTGAGGGCGTGGTCGAGGTGAAGTCGACCAACGGCGACACGCACCTCGGCGGTGACGACGTCGACCACGTGCTGATCGACTGGATGGTCGACGAGTTCAAGAAGGAACACGGCATCGACATCAGCAAGGACCGCATGGTCATGCAGCGGCTCAAGGACGCCGCTGAGAAGGCCAAGATCGAGCTGTCCACCGCGCAGTCGACCGAAGTCAACCTCCCCTTCCTGACTGCCGACGCCTCCGGCCCCAAGCACTTCGTGTCGACCCTGTCCCGCGCGAAGTTCGAGCAGATGATCGAGCCGGTCATCGCCCGCACGCTCGAACCCTGCCGCAAGGCCATCAAGGACGCCAAGGTCTCCACCGGCGACATCCACGAGATCCTGATGGTCGGTGGCTCGACCCGCATCCCGCTGGTCCGCGAGAAGGTCAAGAAGCTCTTCGGCAAGGACCCCAACCACTCCGTCAACCCCGACGAAGTGGTCGCCGTCGGCGCGGCCATCCAGGGCGGCGTGCTCTCCGGCGACGTCAAGGACCTGCTGCTCCTCGACGTGACCCCGCTCAGCCTCGGCATCGAGACCCTCGGCGGTGTCAACACGGTGCTCATCCCGCGCAACACGACGATCCCGGCCAAGAAGTCCGAGATCTTCAGCACCGCCGCGGACAACCAGACCGCTGTCGACGTCCACGTCTACCAGGGCGAGCGCCCCATGGCGAAGGACAACCGCCTGCTCGGCACCTTCCGGCTCGACGGCATCCCCTCGGCCCCCCGGGGCGTGCCGCAGATCGAGGTCACCTTCGACATCGACGCCAACGGCATCCTCAACGTCAAGGCCAAGGACAAGGCCACGGGCTCGGAACAGCACATCACCATCACCAGCAGCAGCGGCCTGTCCAAGGACGAGGTCGAGAACCTGGTGAAGGAAGCCGAAGCCCACGAAGCCGACGACAAGGCCCGCCGCGAGATCATCGAGGCCCGCAACCAGCTCGACACGCTGGTCTACCAGACCGAGAAGCTGCTGGCCGAGCACAAGGAGAAGCTGCCCTCGGCCCAGGTCACCGACGTGGAGGGCGCGCTGTCCCAGGCCAAGGAAGCGCTGGACAGCGACGACCTCGACACGCTCAAGAGCGCCAACGACGCCCTGTCCGCCGCCAGCCACAAGCTGGCCGAGGCCGCCTACCAGGCCGCGGGCGCTGGTGCGCCGGGTGCCCACGCGGCCGGCGGCGATGCCGGCGCAGCCGGCGGTGGCAGCGACGACGACGACGTCATCGACGCCGAGTACGAAGAAGCCTGAGTAGTCGCGGCCTGGAACCAGGCCCCCAGCACCTCCACCCGGGGCGGCCGCAGCGGCTTCCCCGGGTGTCGCGTGCAGACCCTCCCCTCCACTTCCCCTTCACCGCCTGCCACCACAGGAAGCACGGATGTCCACACAGCGGGACTACTACGAGATCCTCGGCGTCGCCCGAGACGCCAGCGGCACCGAGATCAAGAAGTCCTACCGCAAGCTGGCGATGAAGTACCACCCGGACCGCAACCCCGACGACGCCGACGCCGAAGCGATGTTCAAGGAGGTGAGCGAAGCCTACTCGGTGCTCAGCGACGACGAGAAGCGGGCGACCTATGACCGCTTCGGCCACGCCGGCCTGCGCGGGGCCGGTGTGGACCCGGGCTTTGCGTCGGCCGACGAGATCTTCAGCCAGTTCAGCGACATGTTCGGCGACCTCTTCGGCTTCGGCGGCGGCGGCGGTCGTGGCCGCCGGGGCGGTCCGCGCGTCCGGCGTGGCGCCGACCAGGAGTACACCCTGGAGCTGGACTTCCTCGAAGCGGTCCACGGCTGCCAGAAGGACGTCTCGATCGCGCGCTACGCGACCTGTGACGACTGCGCGGGCTCGGGCGCCGAGCCCGGTAGCAAGCCCGAGACCTGCGGCACCTGTGGCGGCGCGGGCCAGGTCGTCCAGGGTCACGGCTTCCTGCGGATCCGCACGGCCTGCCCCCACTGCGGCGGGCGGGGCCAGGTGATCGCCCACCCGTGCAGCACCTGCGAGGGGCTCGGACGGACCCGGGTCACGGACTCGCTGACCGTCACCGTGCCGGCGGGCGTCGACAACGGCCTGCAGCTTCGGCTGTCCGGGCGCGGGGACGCCGGCGACCCGGGCGCTCCAGCCGGGGACCTCTACGTCCACATCCGCGTGCGCCCGCACGAGTTCTTTCGCAGAAAGGGTGCAGACACCATGGTCGAGGTGCCGATCAGCTACCCACAGGCCTGCCTCGGTTCGACCATCAGGGTCCCGACCGTGGACGGAGAACAGGACTTGGAGCTGCCGCGCGCCACACCCTCGGGCAAGGTCTTCACGATGCCCGGCAAGGGCGCTCCGAACCTCGGTCGCCGGGGCGGTCGCGGGGACCACCACGTCCAGGTCGTGGTCGCCGTCCCCAAGACCCTGAGCGAAGAAGAAGACCAGCTCATCCGCAAGCTCGCCGAGCTGCAGGACGAGAAGGTCGCCGACAAGGGATTCTGGCGCGACATCCTCGGTCGCTTCTCGAACTGACCCCCCCGCTGCACACCGGGCCCGCGCGGCACGGGCGGGCCCCGCCGGAGCCGCCATGCATCAGCCGCAGTCGCCCCCCGCGGTCCTGTCCGCCGCCGAAGTCGAAGCCCGCATCACGCCGGTGCAGCCGACGGTGGCCGCCATCCGCGACGCCGTCGCCGCCATCGTCGTCGGCCAGCGACACATGGTCGACCGCCTGCTCATCAGCCTGCTGAGCAACGGCCACGTCCTGCTGGAGGGCGTCCCGGGGCTGGCCAAGACGACCGCCGTCTCCGCGCTGGCGCGGGCGATGCACCTCGACTTCAAGCGGATCCAGTTCACGCCCGACCTGCTGCCGGCCGACCTCATCGGCACGCAGATCTACAACCCGCGCGATGGCGCCTTCACGACCCACAAGGGCCCGCTGTTCGCCAACATCGTGCTGGCCGACGAGATCAACCGCGCGCCGGCCAAGGTCCAGTCCGCCCTCCTCGAAGCCATGCAGGAACGCCAGGTCACGCTGGCGGACCGCACCTGGCCGCTGCCCCGCCCCTTCCTTGTCCTCGCGACCCAGAACCCCATCGAGCAGGAGGGCACCTACGCCCTCCCCGAAGCACAGGCGGATCGCTTCCTGCTCAAGGTCGTGGTCGGCTACCCGACGCGCGCCGAAGAGAAGGAGATCCTCGCCCGGGCATCTCGGCCGACGCCAACCATCGAAGCGGTCGCCGACGCCGACGCGATCCAGGCCGCCCAGGACGTGGTCAAGCTCGTGCGTATGGAACCGGTGGTGGCCGACTACATCGTCGAGCTGGTCCACGCGACGCGCCACCCCGACGAGCTGCCGGGCGGCAGCGACGTCGCCCGCTTCGTCGAGTTCGGGGCCAGCCCCCGGGCCACGCTGGCACTGGCGATCACGGCACGGGCCCACGCCTTCCTGGCCGGGCGGGGCTTCGTCACCCCCGACGACGTCAAGTCCATGGCCCCCGACGTGCTCCGGCATCGCATCCTGCTGACCTACGAAGCCGAAGCCGAGGGCCTCTCCGCCGACCAGATCATCTCCCGCATCGTCCAGCGCGTCCGCACTCCCTGACGAAGCTCTCGCACACTTCGGGCTGCCGATGCTGACCCCCGACGAGCTCAAGCAGATCCGCCGACTGCACGTCCAGGCTGGGCGCGCGGTCGACAGCCCCTTTGCCGGCGAGTACCGCAGCGCCTTCAAGGGGCGGGGCATGGAGTTCGAGGAGGTCCGCCCCTACGTGCCCGGCGACGACGTCCGCCACATCGACTGGAACGTCACCGCCCGGACCAGCACGCCCTTCGTCAAGGAGTTCCGGGAGGAACGCGAGCTGGTCCTGATGCTGGTCGTCGACGTGTCGGGGTCGATGCACTTCGGTGGCGGCGGCGCCGACGGGGACACCGACAAGCGCCGCCAGCTCGCCCGCATCGCCGGCGCGCTGGCCTTCGCCGGCATCCGCAACGGCGACCGCGTCGGCCTGCTCACCTTCAGCGACAAGGTCGAGCGCTTCGTCCCGCCCCGCAAGAGCCGGGGGCACGCCTGGATGGTGATCCGCTCGGTGTTCGAGGATCGCCCGGAGGGCCACGGCACCGACCTGGGTCTGGCGCTCGAGCACGCCGCCCGCATGCTCAAGCGTCGCGCCGTCGTCTGCGTGATCTCCGACTTCCTGCCCGGCGGCGGCGCACCCGCCGGCAGCGAGCTGCCCTTCACCCGCCAGCTCCGCGTGCTGGCCTACCGCCACACGCTGCACTGCTTCGTCGTCCACGACCCCCTCGAAGCCGCCCTGCCGCCGATCGGCCTCATCGACCTCGAAGACGCCGAGACGGGGCGACCGCGGCTGGTGGACGCGCGCACCGCGCGGTCGGCGCTGCCGGTCGACGCCCGGGTGCGGGCGCTACAACGCACCGGCGCCCGGGTCGCCGAGATCCCGACCGACCGCGACCCCTTCGCCACCCTGCACCAGCACTTCCGTCGGTTCGGGGGACGCCGATGAGCGTGCCACTCCTCGCGCTCCTGCTGGCCGGCTGCGGTGGCGTCTCGCTGCCGCCGCTGGCCCGCGGGCCGGTCGAGGTCACGGCCGAGGTCGCCGCAAAGCACGTCGACGAGGGCGAGGCTGTCGCACTGACCGTCGAAGCCGACCAGGCGGAGGGCTGGCAACTCGCGGTTGGAGAGCCCGTCTCCGAGGGGCTCGAGGTCCGCCTCGATGCGGAGCAAGGCCCCCTGTCGCAGGGCGATCGCACCGTCCACACCTGGCAGTACAGCCTGACCGGCCCCGCCGGCAGCTACGTCATCCAGATCCCCCCCGCCCAGGCCACGAGCCCCGACGGTGACGACCAGCAGGTCGAGATCGCCCCCATCTTCGTGGACATCGGCGTCGACGGCCCGCTGGCCCAGGGGCTGTCGGACTTCGAGGCGCCCCCGCCGCCCGCCGAGACCCCGTGGCTGCTGTACAGCGCCATCGGCGCCGGTGTCCTGTTGCTGGCCGCCGCCGTGCCGCTGGTGATCCGGGCCACCCGCAAGCCCGCGCCGCCCCCACCGCCGGTCCCGCCGCACGTCGCGGCCCGCCACGAGTGGCAGGAGGTCCGCAGCGCGGGCCTCGACGATCACCCGCAGGCCGTCGCCCTCTCCAGGGTGCTCCGCACCTACTTCGAGGCCATCACCGGGTGGCCGGCCACCATGCGGACCGGCCCCGAGATCCTCGCCTGGCTGGAGGAGGAGCGCATCGCAGGCGCCACCGCGCGGGTCCACGCCAGCCACATCCTGTCGGCCACGGACCGCCTCAAGTTCGCCCGGGAGGGCGGGGGCGCCGACTTCTTCGCCCAGCTCGACGACGACTTCGACCGGGTGATCGAGGCCACCCGCCCGGCGATGAGCGCCCCGGAACCACCAGTTCCAGAGGGGGCCGCATGATCGAGTGGGCCTCTCCCTGGTGGCTGCTGGCCATCCTGCCCGCCCTGCTGCTCCCCCTGCGCGGACGCGGCCCGCGGCTGCGCCACGCCTCCGTCTCGGCCATCGCCGGCGGTCGCTCCCTGCGCACCGCCCTGGCCTGGCTGCCGCGGGCGCTGGGCACCGTGGCCCTCGTGCTGATCTGCGTCGCCCTGGCCCGGCCCCAGCTCGTCGACCGCGAGCGCATCGTCGACTCCGAGGGCATCGACATCATGCTCGTGCTCGACACCTCGGGGTCCATGGAGGCCGAGGACTACTCGCTCAACGGCCGCTCCGCCTCCCGCCTGCGCGTCGCCAAGGAGGTCATCGCCGACTTCGTCGACGGCCGCCCCGACGACCGCATCGGCCTCGTCGTCTTCGGCGAGGAGGCCTTCACCCAGGTCCCGCTCACCCTCGACCACGGCGCGCTCGTCGACATCCTGCGCCAGGTCGTGCTCGGCGCGGCGGGTCGGCGGGCGACCGCGGTCGGCGACGCCATGGCCGTCGCCGGCGCTCGCCTCAAGGACCTCGACGCCCCCTCCAAGGTGATGATCCTGCTCACCGACGGCCGCAGCAACAGGGGCCAGGTGCCACCGCTGGAAGCCGCCGAGGCGGCCCGTGCACTGGGGATCCGGGTCTACACGGTCGGCATCGGCACGACCGGCGGCGGCGGATTGCGCGGCTTCTTCTCGGGCCGGGGCAACGACCTCGACGAGAAGACGCTCCAGGCCATCGCCCGCACCACGGACGCCCGCTACTTCCGCGCCGACGACACCAAGGCTCTCCGCGACGTCTACGCGACCATCGACGAGCTCGAGCGCAGCACGGCGGAAGCCCGCGAGTACGTGCACACCGAGGAGCGGTACCACGGCTGGCTGGCCGGCGGCCTGTTCCTGCTGCTCCTGCAGCTCCTGCTGGGCGAGACCTGGCTGCGGAGGCTGCCGTGACAGAAGCCATGGGCGAGTGGGGGCGCGCGGACCTGCTGCCAGCGCTGTGGGTGCTCGCACCGCTGGTGCTCCTCGTCGTGTGGGCGCTGCGCCGCCGCCTGCGGGCGCTGGCGTCGCTGGCCCTGGCCGGCATCGAGGTCGCGAGATCCGCGAGCCGCATTCACACGACCCGCCTGGCGCTGACGCTGGTGGGCACGGCCCTCGCGCTGGTGGCCCTCGCCCAGCCTCGGTGGGGCTACCAGTGGCAGACCCGCCCGCTCAAGGGGCGGGCCATCGCCGTCGTCCTCGACGTGTCCCGGTCCATGGACGCCGAAGACGTCAAGCCCTCCCGGATGGAGCGCGCGCGCCGCGAGCTGGTCGACCTCGCCGACAAGCTGCGCGGCGACAAGATCGGGCTGGTGCAATTCGCTGGCGGCGCCTACCCCCGCATGCCGCTCACCACCGACATCGACGCCTTCCGGCGCATCGTCAAGGACAGCGGCACCGACACGCTCCGGGCCCAGGGTAGCGACCTGGGCGCCGCCATCGACGCCGCCGTCGAGATGCTGCAGGGCGTGACCGTCGGCGACCGGGCCATCCTGATCGTGAGCGACGGCGAAGACCAGGTGGGCAAGGCGCGCGAAGCCGCCCAGTCCGCGGCCGAGCAAGGCATTCACATCTACGCGCTGGGCATCGGCACCGACGACGGCGCGCCGATCCCGCTGGCCGAGGGTGGCTTCAAGAAGGACAGCGGCGGCAGCGTCGTGCTCACCCGCCTCGACCGCAGTGCCCTGCAGGAGGTCGCGTCCGTCGGCTCGGGCGCCTACGCCGACTCGGTGGCGGGCGACCAGGACATCGACGCGCTGTACGTCGACGAGATCCGAGGCGGCCTGCAGGCTGCGGACCTCGGAGAGCGCCGCGAGAAGATCTGGACGGAGCGCTACCAGTGGCCGCTGGGCGCCGCCCTCCTCCTGTTGCTGCTGGCGTCGTCGCTGCGTCCGCCGCGGGCCCGCCGCTCCCGCTCCGCGATCGCCCGACGCGCCGCCGGGCTCCTCCCCGCGCTGCTCCTGCCGGGGCTGATCGCCGGCGCACCGGCCCGGGCCGAGGAACCCACCGACGTGGAGCAGCTCCTCGCAGCGCAGGCCGAACACCCCGACGACCTCGCCATCGCCGAGCAGCTCGGGCAGGCCCTGTTCCAAGCCGGCGACTACAACCGCGCCGCCGATGTCCTCGATGGCGTCGCCGAGCGCGCGGTCGACCCGAGCCAGCAGCGGCGCGCCCGCCGCAACGCCGGGTTGGCGGCCTACCGGGCCGGCCGCCTCGTGGACGCCGTGCAGCAGTGGCAGGACGCGCTCCAGCTCGACCCCGACGATGCCACCGCCCAACAGAACGCCCAGGCGGTTCAGCAGGAGATCGCCCAGCGACTCCAGCAGCAGCAGCAGCAGGACCAGCAGCAACAGCAACAGGACCAGCAGCAGCAGGACCAGCAGCAGCAACAACAGGACCAGCAGCAGCAGGACCAGCAGCAGCAACAACAGGACCAGCAGCAACAGCAGCAGGACCAGCAGCAACAACAGGACCAGCAGCAACAGCAGCAGGACCAGCAGCAGCAGGACCAGCAGCAGCAGGACCAGCAGCAACAACAGGACCAGCAGCAGCAGGACGACGGGACTCGGCAGGAAGTCCAGGCCGACCAGGCCGAGCAGGACGAAGAAGAGCAGCCTCCCGACGGCGAAGCCGAGGTACAAGCCCAGGCCGACGCCGAACAGCAGGACAGCGGCGAAGCCACCGATGGCGAGGTACACCGGCCCGGCAGCCTCTCCGAGCAGGAGGCCGACCGCCTGCTGGACAGCGTCGAGGAGGGCAGCCCCCGCGTCGTCGTCGACCCCGGCTCCCGAGGAGGCAAGGACTGGTGAGCAGCGTGCCGACCAAGCACCACCCGACCCGCCGCGCCGTGTTGCTGGCCGCAGCCAGCCTCACCCTCGCCGCGCCGGCGTGGGCCGCCGACAGCTCGCACCTCGACCTCGTCGTCGACAGCCGCCAGCTCCAGGTCGGCCAGACGATCACGGTCCAGCTCCAGCTCACCAACGCCAGCTTCCGCGGCCAGCCCGAGCTTCCCGTGGAGAGCGGCCTGCAGGCCCGGTTCAGCGGCCAGAGCAGCCAGCACATCATCGAAAACATGAAGTCGACGCGGATCACCGCCTACTCCTTTGCTGTGTCGGCGCTGACCGCCGGCACCTGGAAGGTCGGGCCGGTGTCCGTCGAGCTGGGCGGTCGCACGCTCACCGCGCCCGCCGTCGAGATCACCGTCGCCCCCCGCGACGCCGCATCGGCCAAGAGCCAGGACGTGCTGGCCACCATCTCCGACCCGCAGCCCTACCTGGGCGAGGTCGTGGTCTACCGCTTCCGCCACCAGCACAGCGAACGGCTGCTGGATCTGAACTGGACCCCACCGGCCTTCGACGGCTTCATCGCCGAGAAGATGGCCGACGCCGGCCAGCGCGAGTACCAGATCCAGCAGGATGGGACGACCTACGGCATCGAAGAGATCAGCATCCCGCTCGTGGCCAGCGCCGCAGGTCGGCGCGAGATCCCGCCGGCCGTCGTCTCCGCCAAGGTTCCTGCGAAGTCGGCGAACCGACGCCGCAACCCCTTCATGGCATCGGTGGACACGCTGACACTGGCGTCGCAGCCGATCAGCGTGGAGATCCGCCCGCTGCCGACCGAGGGCAGGCCCGCCGACTTCTCGGGGCTGGTGGGCAGCTTCCGCCTCGACGCCGTCGCCCGGCGTGAGGGCAGCAGCACCGCCCTGCCGCCCGGCCAGCCGGTCGACCTGCCCCTGGGCGAGTCGCTCACGCTGGAGATCACCCTGGCCGGTACCGGCACCCTCGCCGGCGTCCGCCTGCCCGACGCGCCCCCGGACAAGGGCTACCGCGCCTACGACGACAGCCCCGAGATCACGGCGTCGGTGGAGGAGGGGCGCCTCTCCAGTGTGGCCACCTTCCGCCGCGCGGTCGTCCCCTCCGCCGAGGGCTCGCTGACCGTCGAGCCCGTCGAGCTGGTCGTCTTCGACCCCGATGCCGAACGCTACCTGCGCCTGAAGACCGATCCCATCACGCTGCGTGTCACTCCCGGAGAAGCTGCCGATGGACAGGTCCGCAGCTTCGGCGACGACGGGGGCCAGGCGCCCGACCAGCGTCAGGACGTCGAGACCCTCGCCGAAGACATCCTGCCCGTCCCCGGCGATGCCCGTGTCCGCGATCGCAGCCTGCGCTCAACCATGCCATGGGCGCTGTCCATGCCCGCCCTGCCTGCGGTCGGGCTGGTCGCCCTCGCGGTCGAGGGCGCCCTCCGCCGTCGACGGCCCGATCCTCGCGCGCTGCTCCGACGCGCGCTGCAGGATCTGCCGACCGATCCGACCGCCCGCCTCGGTGCCCTTGAGTCCGCCTTTCGCGACGCCTGCGGCCTGCGCCTGTCCCGCCCGGCCCCGGGCCTGACCCGCGACGCGGTCGCGACGCTGGGGGACGACGCCGCCGCCCTCTACGACGACCTCGGCCGCGCCCGCTACGGCGGCTTCGAGCCCGGCGGCGACCTGGAGACTCGCGTCCGCCGCTTCGTGGAGGGCACATGAGCAGCGTGCTGCTGGCGGTCCTGCTCTGCAGTCCGGGCCACGCGAGCCGCGCCCAGGACGCCTTCGACGCCGGCGTCACCGCGTCGCGCGACGGCGACAACGCCACCGCGGTCACGCAGTTCACGGACGCCCTCGCCGCCGGCGGGCAGGACCCGGCCGTGTACCACGGCCTCGGCAACGCCTTGTACCGCCAGGACCACGACGGCTACGCCATCGCCGCGTGGACCCGCGGGCTGCAGCTCGACCCGACCGACGGCGACCTCGCCGCCAACCGGGCCCACGCCCTGGCCGACACGAAGGACCGCCTCGACCTGCCCACGCCGGCGGCCGGCCCCTTCTTCTGGCAGGCCTTCGTGCCCGCGCGGACCGAAGCGCTGCTCGCCGGCTTCGCTGCCGGCCTGGGCTTGCTGCTGCAGCTCGTGCAGGCCATCGCCGACCGCCGCAAGCAGCGTCCCGCCCGCAGGCGCTGGGAGGCGGCGCTGCTCGTGCTCGTCGGCGTCGTCTTCGCGGCCTCGGCGCGCCACCACCTTGCCCAGCACCCGCCCGCCACCGTCCTCGTCCCCGAGGTCCGCGTGCGCAGCGCCCTGGGCGCAGAGGGCGTCGATCTCTTCGTCCTGCACGAGGGCGCCGTGGTCCAGACGCTGGAGGTCTACGAAGACGACAGCACCGCCGCGGTGCTCGTCGAGCTGCCCGACGACCGCAAGGGCTGGGTGCCCCGCAGTGCTGTCGACCTCGCCGAACCCGCGACGCCGTTTCCGCTGCCCGAGGGCTGATCCCGGCCGTCGCGCCGCCCCAACGCGGAAGCCGCCGCCCGCCCCGCGGTGTTGAAGGCAGGACCCGGCCGCCCTAAGTTGCGGCCCCTCCCCTGCGCGCGCCGTCC
>CAZRFD010000115.1:0-22655 GCA_964599085.1 uncultured Enterobacterales bacterium
GCGACCGGTGGTGCCCGACGTGTAGATGAGGGTGCACAGCCGGTCCGGCGTGAGCGCCTTGGCGATGCGTTCGTAGGCGTCGGGGTCTTCGGCGTCGGCCTGCTTGCCCTTGTCCTCGAGCTGGTTCAGCGTCAGCACCCAGCCATCGTCGGACGGCGAGCCGTCGATGACGATGACGTGCTGGACCGTGGGCATGTCGCCGCGCGCGTCCTGGAGCTTGGCGACCTGCTCGTCGTTCTCGGCGAAGATGAAGACGGTGCCGGAGTCGTTGACGATGAAGGCCGACTCTTCCGCCGTGCTGCTGGGGTAGATGGTCGAGGTGGCGCCGCCAGCGCAGCAGATGCCCAGGTCGGCGATCACCCACTCCACGCGGGTGCTGCACAGGATGGCGACACGCTGTTCCTGTTCCAGGCCCAGGGCGCGCAGGCCGCAGGCCACCCGCCGGACCCAGTCACCCGTCTCCTTCCAGGTGATGGTCTGCCACTGGTCGGACTTGTCCGGGTACATGAAGGCGCTGTTGGTCGGCGTCTTCTCGACACGGTCGAGGAACATGTGGGCGACGGACGGGTAGCTGCTGGCCATGGAACTTCCGCTTCAGGGGGAGGAGGGGGTCGAGGGGGCAGGACCGGAGCCCTCGACGGGCGTCGCGATGTCGGCTCCTAATGGATTGGACCGCGAGACGGCGAGCTTCGAGGGGCTCGCACGTTAGCGCAGGCGCCGCGGCGATGGGAGGGTCGCCCCGCCGCGGAGGACCCGGTCGCGAGCGTCCGGCCCGCCTGGCCGGGGCTCAGAGCCGAGCGACGGCCCCGTCGTAGAAGGCGTCGAGCAGGTGCCGGTAGCGCTCCTCGACGACCGCTCGCTTGAGCTTGAGCGTCGCCGTCAGCTCGCCCTCCTCGACCGAGAGATCACGGGGAAGGATGGCGAAGCGCTTGATCTGTTCGTGGGTCGGCAGGCCGCTGTTGACCCGGTCGATGGCGGCCTGCACCTCGGCGTGGATCTCGGGCAGTCGTGAGAGTGCGGCGAGATCGAGGTTGGCGCGCCCGTGAACGCTGGCCCAGGCGCGCGCCTGTGCTTCGTCCAGGGTGAGCAGGGCGCTGACGAAGTTGCGGCCGTCGCCGTGCACGAGCACCCGGCTGACCCAGGGCGAGAGCGCCTTGAGCCGCGCTTCGAGCGCCTGGGGTGCCACGTACTTGCCGCCGGAGGTCTTGATGAGGTCCTTCTTGCGGTCGGTGATCTTGAGGAAGCCGTCGGCATCGAGCACGCCGATGTCGCCGGTGTGCAGCCAGCCGTCCGCGTCCAGCACGGCGGCGGTGTCGTCGGGCAGGCCGTGGTAGCCACGCATGACGCCGCGGCTGCGCAGCAGGATCTCGCCGTCTTGTGGTGCCAGGCGCAGCTCCACGCCGGGCAGCGGGGGCCCCACCGTGCCGAAGCGGTAGCGGTCGGGGCGGTTGACGAAGCTGGCGGCGGCGGTCTCGGTCAGGCCGTAGCCCTCCAGGACGAGCACGCCGAGCGCGTCGAAGAACTCGGCGATCTCCGGGGAGAGCGGGGCGCCGCCGCTGATGAAGAAGCGCACCCGGCCGCCCAGCCGGTCCCGGATCCGGGCAAAGACGGCGCGGTCCGCGAGCCCGTGCTCCAGGCGCAGGCGCCGCGACAGGGGCGCCCCGCGCTGGCGAAGCATGCTGACCTCGCGGCCGGTGGCCAGGGCGCGACGGAACAGGCGGGTGCCGGCCGGGCCGGCACGGTGGGCCTGCTGGATGATGGCGTTGTGCAGCTTCTCGAAGGTGCGCGGCACGCCGGCCATGAAGGTGGGGCGGGTCTGGCGCATGATCGCCGGCAGCACGTCGATGCGGCCGTCGACCACCGTGTGCACGCCGACCCGGATGGTCGCGATCTCGAGCGCCCGCGCGAAGCTGTGGGCCAGCGGCAGGAACAGGAGTTGGGTGTCGGCCGGCGACATGATGCCCAGCGAGTCGATGGCCTCTCCCTCGAACACCCAGGCGTCGTGGGTCAGCTCGACACCCTTGGGGCGGCCCGTCGTGCCCGACGTGTAGATCAGCGTCGCCAGGTCGTCGGGGCCGACCTCGGCTGCTCGCCGGTTCCAGGCGCCGGGGTGGGCGCTCAGCCAGGCGCGGCCGCGCTCGCGCAGGGCGGCGAGGGTGACGACCGTGGGGGCGCCGCCCCCGGCGGGGAGGTCCGCCGCCAGCTCGTGGCTGGCGCTGCCGCCCGGCTCGATCTGGACGACGAGGCGCAGATCCGGGAGCTGATCGCGGTGGGCGAGCACCCGCTCGGTGTGCTCGGCGTGCTCGGCGAACACGACGCGGCTGGCGCTGTCCGCGAGGATGAATGCGCACTCCTCGGGCGTGTTGGACGGGTACAGGGCGGTCGTCGCCGCGCCGGCCGTCAGGATCGCCATGTCGACGAGGATCCACTCGACGCGGGTGCTGCTGAGGATCGCGCAGCGCTCGGCGCGCTCGGTCCCACAGGCCAGCAGCCCGCCGGCGATCTCCCGGCTCCGCTCCCCGGCTTCCTGCCAGGTCATGCTCCGCCAGGTCGCGCCGTCGTGGGTTGTGAAGGCTTCGCTGTCGGGCGTCGACGCGATCCGGTGGAGGTACAGCTCGGCCACGGACCGAAAGGAAGCGCTCGCCACGACGCACCACGCGGGGCTGGGAGAGGAGGAGGGCCGGCGCCGCTGGCGCTCTCAGCCCGGGCGGTCGAGGGTAACCTGCGCCTGCCGGGGAGCCGGCCGGCCCCGGGGGCAGCGCGCGGTCGTGGCAGTGGGCGCGCCCCGGCGCGCCGGGACGTGCATGGCGCCCGATATGCCGCTGAGACCTTTCCAGACGGCCGGTCATGTGCTCATCGGGTCCGCAGGGAGCATGATGTGCCGGTGGACGATTGGCTGGACCAGGACCGCGAGGCCTTCCGGGTCGCCCAGGCGCGGCGCGACACCGGTGCGCTGCGCCTGTGGGCGCTGGTCGCCCTCATCCAGGCGGGGGCCGCCGTCGCGACCGGCGCAGTGGCGGGGCCCCACACCCTCGGTGTTCCCTACGCGCTGCCGCTGATCAGCCTCGCCGCGGCCCTGGCGGCGGCGCTCGCCGCGTGGCGCGTGCCCGACGCCACGCGTGCCCACATCGTCTGGCTCTCCCCCGCGCTGGTGCTGCTGGGCAGCGTCGCGGTCGCCGCCATGCTCATCGTCTCGCCCGTCGCGCTGGCCCTTGCCACCGGCGGGCTGCTGCTCGGCGCGCTGGCTGCGGGCCTGCTGTTCTCCTGGGAGCTGCCCACGGCGCTGGCGGTGCAGCTCGCCGTCGTGCTGCTGTGGGTGGGCGCCGTCAGCGCTGGTCCGGGCTGGCTCGGCGACCCGGCGCAGCTCGTCGCCGATGCCTTCGTGCTCGTCGGTAGCGCGGCCCTGGCCATCCTCGGGCAGCGCTACCTTCTGTTGCTGCAGGCCGATCGCTTCCGCCAGCTCTGCGAGGTCGAGCGCTCCAGCGCCGTCGTCGACTCCGAACGCCACCGCGTGCGCCAGAGCGGCCGCGAGAAGGACCAGCTCTTCAGCGACGTCACCAACGGCCTGCGTGAACCGGTGGTGCGCATGCTGCGCCGCCTGGACCTGCAGCTCAAGGCCGCGCCGGACCGCCAGGCCGAGCTGCAGCCGCTGTGGCGCGACGGCCTGCGGCTGCTGCGCAAGCTCGACGACCTCGGCACGCTGGCCCTCATCCAGCGGGGCTACCTCCGGCTCCGCGCCCAGCGCGTCAACCTCCAGGAGACGGTCGAGGGCATCGTGGCGCCGGTACAGGAGCGCGCCGAGCGGCTCGGACTGTTCGTCGAGCTGTCCTTCAACGACGTGTCCGACGACGTGCACCTCGACCCGGTGCGCTTCGAGCGCATCGTGCTGGCCATGCTGACGGAGGCCCTCCGCCGCAGCAACGACGACGTCCAGGTCGAGGTGTCGGTGGACCGCCACGCCACGGGCACCGACCTCGTCCGCATCGAGGTGTGGTGCGAGGGGGATGGGGACCGCGAGCAGCGGGGCAACGACGACGAATTCTGGCGGGAGCCGGAGGGCGAACGGGTCGAGGTCCGGCTGGCCCGGGCGCTCGCCGTCTTGCACGGCGGCCGGATCGAGGAGCCCATGGGGGACAGCGACGTGCTGTCCTGGGTGCTGGTCCTGCGGGCCGGCACGGAACATCTCCTCGACGACGTCATCGACCGCCGGGTCCGCGACCGGGGCGGGGGCCGGGGGCGCCGCTTCGAGGATCGCGAGGGCATGGAGTGGGCCTGGGAGCTGTCGAACTCCCTGGAGTACCGGATGATCGACGTCGACGCGATCACCGACCCGCAGGACTGACGGGGGAGGGCGTCGCCGGTCCCCGCGGCCCCTGCGGAAGTGAGGGGCCTGGCGGGCGCTCGCGCCACGGCTCCTGCCGCGCCTCGGCCGTCGCGGCCGGTGACAGCCCGTGCGTCCAGCGGGTCGGGTCGGGGCGGTGGCTGCGCAGCCAGGTCTGCAGGTCGACCATGGGCGCGCCCTCGCGGTCGGGGAAGAGCGGGCTGAACACCTCGGCCGAGGTGGGGTGCTCCGACGAGATCAGGCGGTAGGGGTGCTCCTCGGTGATCGGCCGCGCGTCGCCTGCAAGCGTCGCGAGCTGCTCGGGCCCGGCGACCATCCGACCGAGCAGCTTGCCGGCGCTCTCGCGGTGCACCCCGGGCGGAGACCGGCGGGCGAGCTCGGCGACCCGTGCTTCGAGCTGCGCCCCGTCGATGTCGAGCCCGCCGGTGAACCCGACGAGCGTGTAGATGTCGCCGCTGATGTGCCAGAGGGTGGCGTCGGGGAAGACGGCCAGGAAGGTGGCGACCAGCGCCTGCAGATCGGGCTGTTCCAGGTTCCGGGTCGGCAAGCGCTGGCAGTAGATCCCGCCGGGGGCCAGGCGGCTGCGCGCCAACGTCGTGAAGCCCAGGGCGTACAGGTCGAGGTGGCTGTAGAACAGGTAGGCGTCCATGACGATGACGTCGAAGCCTCCGCTGTGGCCGTGCAGGTAGCTGCGGCCGTCGTCGGCGACGAAGTGGAAGCCGGGCGCGTCGATGACGTCGTGGTTGGCGGCCGAGAAGAAGCGGGCCGTGTCACGCTGGTTGTCGTCGAGCTCGACGGCGGTGACGGTGGCGTCGGGGGTGGTGGCGATGGCCCGCCAGGCGTTGCTGCCGGACGCGAAGCCCACCAGCAGGACGTCCTGCGGGTCGGGATGCAGCAGGAGCGGGATGTCCGGGCGCACGTCGTCGGCGTTGATGTGGCTGTAGATCGACTCGACCATGAGCTGCGGCTGGCTGCCGTCGGCCAGGGTCGACACCGCCGTCGTGGCGTTCAGCCCGTCGGCGTAGAACGCGACCTGGCGGCCCTCGGGCAGGCGCAGCCAGGGACGCCCAGGCAGCAGCAGGGCCGCCGCGGTGAGGGCGACGATGGCGCCTCCCGCGACGGCGAGCAGGCGACGTGCCCGGCTGCTCGCGGCGACGATGGCCGCGAGCACGAGGTCGAGGGCCGCGCAGGCCAGCAGCCCGCGGCCAAGGCCCAGCGTCGGGATGAGCACGAAGCCGGCGAGGAAGGAGCCGGCGATGTTGCCGATGGTGATCGCGGCGTAGACACCGCCGACGGTGCGCCCGAGCAGCGACACGCCGCTGGCCCCGAGGCGGTTGTAGAGCGGGAAGAGCAGCCCCCAGCACAGCGAGGCCGCGGCGAACAGCAGCACGGCGACGACGAGCGCCGGACCCAGCCAGGCATCCCCGGGCACAAGGACGAGCAGCGGGGTGGGCAGGCCGGCGAGAAGCCCGGCGGCCAGGAGCAGCAGCGCGACGTGGCGCAGGCCGGTGAGGCGCTGCTGCAGCCTCGTGTAGAGCAGCCCGCCCCCACCCAGGCCGAGCAGGCAGGCGGCGAGCACGAGGCTGAACACGTCGAGGGGGGTGAGCGGCAGGTAGAGCCGCAGCAGGCGCACCCAGATGACCTCGGCGGCGAGGAAGGTGAGGCCCGAACCGAAGGCCACCGGAAACAGCACGCGGTGCGCCAGGGGAGGGGAGGCTGCCGCCCGGCCCGCCGTCGAGCCCTGCCCGCCGCCCGCGACGGGTGCCCGGCTGGCGAGGACGGCGAGCAGGGCCGCTGCACCCGACAGGGCCACGCCCACGAGCGTCGTCGCCTGCGTGCCGATGATCGACAGCAGGCGCGTGCCGGCGATCCAGGCGCCGACAGCGCCGCCCAGGGTGTTCAGGCCGTAGAGCCAGCCCAGATCGGGGCCGATGTCGGCGTCGGCGCGGACGAACTGGCGGGCGAGGAAGGGCAGCGTGGCGCCCATCAACGCCGTCGGCAGCAGCAGCAGCACGCAGCCGGCGGCAAAGCGCAGCAACAGCACGCTGACGAGCGGCAGGCCCTCGGCCGGGACCACGCGGTGCCAGGTCTGGGAGAGCGCGGCCAGCACGAACGGCAGGGCGAGGGCGCAGGCGGCCACCCCCACCTCCAGCAACGCGTAGACACGTCCGGGGTGCCGCACCCGGTCGGCCCGCGGCCCCGCCAGCGCCGCCCCCAGCGACAGCCCGGCCATGAACACCGTCACGATGGTCGTGACCGCCAGCGTCGTCGACCCGAACACCAGGCTGAGCTGGCGGACCCACACCGTCTCGTAGACGAGGGCCCCGGTCCCCGACAGGGCGAAGACGGCGGCGAGGAGCAGGCGAGAGCGGCTCCACGAGCCGGCCAGGGCGGTCATGGCGGCGACGCTATCACGCGCCTCTCGCCGTACCGCGGGCGCACGCCCTCGCGCGCGATCCCCGGCCCGTCATCACGACCCGGCGAGCGCCGCCAGCTCCTCGCCCACCCGCCGCGAGAATTGCTCCATCGCTTCCTTGTGCAGGTGCACGTCGTCGTCGAAGGCATCCGTGGGGAGCTGTTCCAGCGGCAGGATCTCGACGCCGGTGCGCGCGACGAGGTCGGCCACGGCGGCAGCGTGGTCCTGCCGCTGGCGGAGCCGCGCCTGGTCGGGGTGGTCGGGGCGCAAGGGCAGGGGCAGAAGCACCACGTGGACACCGCTGGCGCGGGCCTCGCCGAGCATGCGCTCCAGGTAGATCCACGCCGGGTCTGCGGCGTCGTAGGTGACCTTGCGCAGGGACGGGAGGCCATCCATGATCCGCTGCGCCGATGCTTCCCCCGCGTCGTCACGCTGCAGGCCCAGCGCGTGCCAGATCTCGCCGGCCATGAGGCTGCGGAAGCGGTACAGCGCCGAGCGCCGCTGCAGGAACAGGTCCAGGCGGCACTCCGTGCTCGCGCAGACGTGGGTGGCCAGTTCGTCCACATCCGCTGGCGTCGCGAGGTCGAGGGCCTCGGTCTCGGCCGGGTTCATGGGCTCGGTGAGGTCGAAGCGCCCATAGGCCAGCAGCAGCACCTCGATGTCGCGCTCCGCCAGGAAGTTCTTCCAGGTGAGGTACCACTCGACCGGCGTCGACCCCGCGGTGCCCAGGTTCGTCAGCTCCCAGTCGGGGCCGAGCCCCTCTTCGGTCGTCCACTTCGAGATGTGCTGTCCCGACAGGCAGGTGCCGAGCACGACCACGTGGCGACGGGCCGGATCGAGCTGGAGCTGGCTGGCCTTGGTCAGCAGCGGCCCGGCCCGCAGGAAGTCCACCCGGGCCCGGTGCTCGGCGAAGCCGAGGACGCCACCGATCGCGAGCAGCGTCAGCAGCAGGCCGATCCAGCTCCGCGCGTGGCTCTTGCCGGACTGTGGGGAGGGGGTGGACACGCCGGCCAGTCTATCGCGCGTCTGGGGGGGCTTCCGGGCCGGGTCGCCGACCGTGCACGGCCGGTGTGCACAGCGCCGCTACGACCAGCCTCTGGTGGGAATATCGCTCAGAACTGGAAGTAGATGAACGGCTGCCCGTAGCTGCCGCCCATCACCACGATGAGCAGCACCGCCAGGGCGTAGCCGGCGACACGCACCGGGCCGGGCAGCTTCATGGCCCACAGCGGGTCATCGTTTCGCTCTTCGACGATCTCCCAGGTGAGCACGACGCCGGCGAGCAAGGCCAGCAGGCGCAGGCCCGTGAGATCCTCGGCCGTCGCCTGCAGGCCGGCGAGCGGGATGCTGGCCAGCGACATCGCCAGGGACCCGACCTGGCCGAGGTCGTGGGCCCGGAAGATCACGAAGCAGATGGCGGTGAGGTGGAAGGTCGCCACCACCAGCAGCAGGCGGCGCAGGCCCCAGCGCAGCTTCAGCTCGACGCCGAGGGCGCGCTGCAGCGCCAGCGCCGCGCCGTGCACGCCCCCCCAGACGAGGAAGGTCCAGTTGGCCCCGTGCCACAACCCGCCGAGCAGCATCGTGAGCATCAGGTTGCGCATGGTGCCGGCGGCACCCTGCCGGCTGCCGCCCAGGGGGATGTAGAGGTAGTCCCGCAGCCAGCGCGACAGGCTGATGTGCCAGCGGCGCCACAGCTCGCGCGGGCTGGCGGCGAAGAAGGGCCGCGCGAAGTTGACCATGACGTCCACGCCGAAGCAGCGCGCCAGCCCCCGCGCCATGTCGGAGTAGCCCGAGAAGTCGCAGTAGATCTGCCAGGTGAAGGCGTAGGCCGCCAGAAGCACGGCGGCGGCGCCACCGTGACCCTGGTCGAAGACCCGCTCCACGAGGGGGGAGAGGTTGTCGGCGACCACGACCTTCTTGAACAGCCCCCAGACGAAGAGCAGCAGCCCCTCCTGCAGGAAGCGGACGCTGGGACGTCGGGGGTGTTCGAGCTGGGGCAGCAGGTGGTGGGCCCGCTCGATGGGGCCGGCGACGAGCTGCGGGAAGAAGGAGAGGTAGCAGAGGAAGTCGAGCAGGCTGCGGGTGGGCTTCGCGCCCCGGTAGACGTCGATGGTGTAGGCCATCGACTGGAAGGTGTAGAAGGACAGGCCGACCGGCAGGATGATGTCGAGGGTCGGCGCGGGCACGTCGACGCCGAGCAGCGACAGCAGGCGCGCAGCCTCCTGCGAGAAGAAGCCGAGGTACTTGAAGGTGCCGAGGATCGAGAGGTTGACGACGACGCTGGTCGTCAGCAGGCGACGGCGGCGCCAGCTGGTGGCCTCCGTCCCGTCGTCGTCGGGCATGGCGGCAGCCACGAAGAAGTCGACGAGGCCGCTGAGCAGCAGCAGCGACAGGAAGCGCCAGTCCCACCAGCCGTAGAACACGAAGCTGGCAAGCAGCAGCCAGGCCTTCTTCACCCGCGGCGGCAGCACCCACCAGGCGGGCCAGACCACCGCGAAGAAGACTCCGAAGACCAGCGTGTTGAACAGCACGGGCGGATGCTACGCCGTCGCGTGACCCGCGGGGTGACCGGCGGGGCTGCGCCGCGCCCCGCGCCGTCATAGGCGGCCGCCATGCGCACCCCTGCACCAGCCCCTGTCCGGCGACTGTCCGCCGTCCTCTTCGCGTCCGCCGCTCTCGCGGCCTGCGCGCCCCAGGCGTCAGCCCCCGTCGTCCCGCTGGCGGGGCACTGGACGGTGACCGCCGAAGACGTCGTGCTCGACACCTGCGACCTCGTCGGCACCTTCGGCGAGACCGGCATGCCCGCCGGGCTGTCGCTGGACGCCGCGGCCCAGGACGGCTTCACCGTGGTCTACGACGACGACACGGAGGTCCTCGCCTGCAGCCTCGACAGCACCGGCCTGTTCTCCTGTGACGCCTACGAAGAGTCCGACTCCGGCAGCCAGTCCGGCGGCAGCTACACCCTGACCTACACCTGGGGCACGGCCGGCACGCTGACGACCGAGTCGAGCATGACGCTGGACGCCAGCATGCACCTGGCCTGCGACGGCAACATGTGCGGCGAGATCGGCGACAGCTACGGACTCGACTTCCCCTGCGAGCTGGACGTCTCTCGCGAGCTGGCCGCCGACTGATCCACCACTCCTGGGCTTCTGTGAGGGAGGAGCAGGTCCGGCGCGCCAGGCGCCCACGCCCGATCAAGCGCTGATCAGCGCCATGCGGGCCCGGTTCAGGTCCTCGATCTCGCGGTCGGAGAGGTGCTTCGCCCGCATCGCGGCCGTCTTGAGACGGGTGATCTCGCCGAGCTGGTCGTTGGCCTGCTGGAGCTGCCGGGCCAGCGCGTGGATGAAGCAGTGGCGCAGGGCGCGCGCTTCGGGCTGGTCGACGGTGACGACGGCCTTGGCGAGGTCGCGCGGCAGGCGGTACAGCCAGGACCCGACCTCGGCCACGCAGGTGGCGGTGCGCATGTGGTCGTCGATGAGGGCGAGGTGGCCGAAGAGGGCGCCGGGGCCGAGCTGGCCGACCTCTTCGTGCAGCTTGCTGCGGGTGGCGCGGTACACGCCGACCTTGCCGGTGGCGACGAGCCAGGCGTCGCCCTTCATGCTGCCCTCCTCGATGATCCGCTCTCCCTGGGAGAAGGCGACGGCGTCGAGGTTGGACGCGAGCCGGTCGAGCAGGTCGGCGTCGAGGTCGCCGAAGTGGGGCGACTTCTGGAGCACCGCCAGGGGCTTGGGGGCCCGGCCGGAGGGCCCCCCCCCGGAGAGGCTGGCGGCGAGGCGCGCCCAGAGCCCCTCGGGTTCTTCGTCGGGTTCCAGCTCGGTGCCCTCGCTGAGCAGTCCGATGCGCCGATCGGCTTCGCGGATGCGGTCGGCGAGGCTGTGCAGCACCTGGTCTTCGATGCGGGCGGCCACCGGGTGGCCGTCGGCCTGCAGCTTGTCGAGGGCCTTGCGTTCGAGCACCAGCACCGCCGATGGCTCGATCGTCCGCACGCTGGCCGTGCGACGCTCAGTCAGGCCGTAGATGCCCAGCTCTCCCACCGACTCGCCGCGGCGGAGCTGCTGCAGCACGGTGATCTCCGGGGCGGTGCCGGTGAAGACCTCGAGCACGCCCTCGAGGATGAAGACCATGGCGTCGTCTTCTTCGCCCTCGACCATGATCACTTCGTCGACCGGCAGCTCGATGGGCTGGCACAGGTCGAGGAAGGACAGGATCTGGTCGGAGCTGAGGCCGCGCAGCGCACGGATGAAGCCCAGCTCTCTGGGGTCGAAGCTCATCTCGCTCACTCCCGTTGGGACGTCCCGGGTGGGCGCTGTCCCACCTTACCTCTTGTGGCCGCGATCGCGCAGCGGGACCCGCTGTCGCTGCTCTCCATGCGTTAGCCCGGCGCTGCTGTGCTGCGCCTGGAAGCCCTCACCCTGACCGTCGGTGCCGTCGACCTGCTGGTCGACGTCGACTGGCACCTGCGCCCGGGGCGCCGAGTCGGCCTGGTGGGGCGCAACGGCGTCGGCAAGACCAGCCTGCTCCGGGCGATCACCGGAGACCTGACGCCGTCGTCGGGCCGGGTGCACATCCGGGGTGGCGTGCGCCCGGGCACCCTGCCGCAGCAGGCGGTCAGCGGGTCGGCGGACACGGTCTGGGACGAGGCCAGCCGGCGCATGGACTGGCTGCACGAGCTGGAGGCCCGGCTGCGGCGCGCCCAGGCCGACGTAGAAGCCGAGGTGCCCGGCGCCATCGAGCGACTCTCGCGCGTCACCGAGCAGATGCGTCTGCGAGGGGCCTTCGCCGCCGAGGAGCGCATCGGCGAGGTGCTGCACGGGCTCGGCTTCTCTCCCGACGACTGGCGCCGCCCGTGCTGCGAGCTGTCGGGGGGCTGGCAGATGCGGGTGGCGCTGGCCCGCCTGCTGCTGTCCGACCCGCAGCTCCTGCTGCTCGACGAGCCCACCAACCACCTCGACATCGCCGCGCGGACCTGGCTTGCCGGCTTCCTGGCGGGCAGCGGCGCCACGATGATCGTCGTCAGCCACGACCGCTTCCTGCTCGACGCGGTGTGCACCGACATCCTGGAGCTGCGCCACCGGCGGGCGACGGCGTACCCGGGCAACCTCAGCGCCTGGCTGGCCGAGCGCCAGCGCCGGGAAGACGCCCAGGTCGCGGCACGGGCGCGGCAGCAGGCCGAGATCGACAAGCTCCAGCGCTTCGTGGACCGCTTCGGCGCCAAGGCCAACAAGGCGGCCCAGGCCCAGAGCAAGCAGAAGGCGCTGGACCGCATCGAGCGCATCGACGCTCCTGAGCACGAGGGGCGGCCGCAGCTGTCGCTGCCCGACGCACCGGCCGGGGCGCTGCAGCCCGTGCGCCTCGTCGACGCCGAGCTGGGCTGGGGGGAGAGCGCGCCCGTGCTCCAGGGCGTCTCGCTGGAGCTGGAGCGGGGGCAGCGCCTCGCCGTGCTCGGCCCGAACGGCTGTGGGAAGTCGACGCTGCTGTCGGGCATCGCCGGCACCCTCCGCCCGCGCGCAGGGCGGCGGATCCAGGGCCGCGACGTGCGCCTGGGGCGCTACGCCCAGGACCTCGCGCAGGAGCTGCCGGCGGAACTGTCGGCGGTCGACGCCGTCCAGCAGCTCGCTCCGCTGGCCCCGGTGCAGCGGGTGCGCCAGGCGCTCGGTGCGCTCGGCCTGCAGGGCGACGGTCAGCTCCGGCCGGTCGGCCAGCTCTCCGGCGGCGAGAAGGCCCGCGTCGTGCTGGCGGGCTTCGCCTGCCGGCCGGCGAACCTCCTGCTGCTCGACGAACCCACGAACCACCTCGACGCCGTCACCGCGGACGAGCTGGCCCACGCTCTGGAGTCGTTTGAGGGCACCATCGTGCTCGTGACCCACGACCGCTGGCTGGTCGAGCGGCTCGCGACCCACGTCGCCCACGTCGGGGACGGCGGGGTTGCGCTGCACGCGGGGGTCCGGCCCGACGACTTCCTGCCCCCGGCGCGCCGCACCGGCACCGACGGGCGACAGGCTGCGACGGGCGACGGCGGCGGTCCGAGCGAGGCGCGGGAGAGCTGGGAGGAGCGCAAGGCGCGGCAACGGGCCGCGCAACGGGCGGCGCGGCGGCTGGAGCAGCTCCACGACGAGCTGGAAGCCGCCGAGGCCCGGGTGGAAGAGATCGACGCCGCCATGGTCGCCGTCGCCACCGATCCGGACGCCCT
Source organism: uncultured Enterobacterales bacterium (assembly GCA_964599085.1). Classification (GTDB taxonomy): domain Bacteria; phylum Myxococcota_A; class UBA796; order UBA796; family UBA2385; genus J125. The sequence continues at coordinate 12,952 of CAZRFD010000115.1, forward strand.
GCAGGCGCTGGTCGCCGAGCGAGAGGCCGCCGACGCGCGGGTCGAGGCGCTCTACGGCGAGTGGGAGGAGCTGGAAGCCGCCGCTCCCTGAGCCGGCGCGTCGCCCTCCGGAGGGGGTGACAGCGGCTGGTGGCGGGCTACCCCCGGGGCCATGCCACCGACCCGCCCCTGGCGCCCCAGCCTGCGCTGCGACCGTTGCCGCGCCATCCGCCCCGCCGACGCCCTGTTCGCCTGGCTCTTCCAGCCGCCGGCCCGCGACGGCGGGCAGACCCGCTTCGTGTGCCGGGCCTGTCGCCACGCGCGGGGCGAGGCGCGCCGATGACCCGCCCGCTGCCGCTGGCCCCCGCCTACCAGCCCGATCCGCGCCACCTATCGCTGGGACCAGAGCTCTACGATCCGGTCGAGCCCGCCACCTTCGACCAGCGCACGCTGCGCTTCCGAAACCAGCGCCACGCCGCCACCGTCGGCCTCGACGCGCTGTCCGACGACGACTGGCTGGCCACCATGGCCGGCTTCTCGCCCCTCCCCGGCAACCTGCAGCAGCCGCTGGCGCTCCGCTACCACGGTCACCAGTTCCGCAGCTACAACCCCCACCTCGGCGACGGCCGCGGCTTCCTCTACGCCCAGCTCCGGGCCGCCGACGGCCGGCTGCTCGACCTCGGCACCAAGGGCAGCGGCACCACCCCCTACAGCCGCGGCGGGGATGGCCGGCTGACGCTCAAGGGGGGCGTGCGCGAGATCCTCGCCACCGAGCTGCTCGAGGCCCGCGGCGTCTCGACCAGCAAGACGCTGTCGGTCGTCGAGACCCACGAAGCCCTCCTCCGCCACGACGAGCCCAGCCCGACCCGATCCTGTGTGCTGGTGCGCCTGCAGCACGGCCACATCCGCATCGGCAGCTTCCAGCGGCTGGCCTGGCTCGGCCAGCGCGACGCCCTCGACCGCCTGCTGCGCTACGCCGCCGCGACCTACCACCCGGCCATCGCCGACGCGCCCGACCTGCCCTCGGCCTTCTTCGGCGCGGTCGCGGAAGCCACCGCGGACACGGCGGCGGCCTGGATGGTCGCCGGCTTCGTCCACGGCGTGCTCAACACCGACAACATCAACATCAGCGGCGAGAGCTTCGACTACGGCCCCTGGCGCTTCGCGCCGCGCTGCGATCCGTCGTTCACCGCCGCCTACTTCGACCACGGCGGACTCTACGCCTACGGCCGCCAGGCATCGTCGGTGGCGTGGAACCTCGAACAGCTCGCCGGCGCCCTGCTGCCGCTGGGCAGCCCGACCGGCCTGTCCCGGGCGCTCGATCGCTTCCGCCCGGCCTTCGCCGCAGCCTTCGTCCGGCGGACCCTGGCCCGCCTGGGGCTCCGGTCGGCGGGCGACGCCGCCGACCGGGCGCTGACCGATGCCTGGTGGCAGTGGCTGGAGGCGTCGGGCACGGACCTGGATCGCGCCTGGTTCGACTGGGCCGGCGGCGAGCTGTCGGCGGACCGGGCCAAGGCCTCGCCGGTCGCCTACGGCGGCGAGGGCTGGGACGCCCTCCGCCGGCTGCTCGGTGCCCACGAGCCCGCCGACCCGTCGCTCCTCGACCACTCCTCGATGCAGGCGGCCGCGCCGGAGTCCCTGCTCATCGACGAGGTCGAGGCCCTGTGGGAGCCCATCGACGCCCGCGACGACTGGCAGCCGCTGGCCGACAAGCTGCGCCGCATCCGGGCGAGCGGTCGCGCCTGGGGCCACGGCCCGCCGCGGGCAGACCTGGACGAGCAGCTCGGCTGACGGGCGACGACCGCGCGTCGCGCCAGCTCAGTCCATGCTGAGCAGCTCGAAGCTGGCGCCCGCGACGGCGCCGACGTCGTCGGCCGCCCAGTAGCTGCCGCCGGCGGGCGCGACGATGTGCCAGGCGTCGTAGGTCCCCGCCGGCACCGACTTCGTGTCCTGGCCCTCGACCTGCATCGTGTAGCTGTCGGAGTAGCTGCCGGAGGTCCCGCTGGCGCTCTCGGTGTAGGTGTAGGCGTAGTCGTAGGTCCAGGTGTCGCCGACGCCCGCGGACTTCGGCACCACCAGGCCGGGTCGCGTGTACTCGATGTCCATGATCGAGGTGGTGTCGCCGTAGTCCGTCGTGGTCAGCGTCTCGGTGTGGCCGCCGAGGATCCAGACGCCGTCGCTGTCGCAGCGGTACCAGTAGCTGGTCGACATCTCGACCTCGTAGCCGCTGCCGGTGTAGCTGGAGTCCATGTCGACCCGCCAGGCGTCCTCGCCCTTGTAGCGTTCCGAGCCCATGGCGGTCTGGGTGTAGCCGCCGCTGTAGGTCGAGGAGATGTAGCGGTAGGTCCAGGTCGTGCCGGTCTGGTCGATGGGCATGATGTCGCTGCAGGTCGCCGAGCCGCCGCCACCGCCACCATCGGAGCCGCCGCCGCCACCGTCGCCTGAGCCACCACCGTCGGAGCCGCCGCCCCCGTCGCTGCCGCCGCCGCCATCGCCGGAGCCGCCGCCATCGCCGGAGCCCCCGCCCCCGTCACCGGAGCCGCCGCCGTCGCCGGTGGCGCCGGTGTCGAAGCCCAGGTCCCAGCCGCCGCCACCGCCGCCATCGCCGTCGCCGTCTCGCGACGAGTCCTTGTCGAAGCAGGCCAGCAGGGTCAGGGCGAGGACCAGGGTCGGCGTCATGGAGGGCTCCGGGGCGGGCGCGGCGGAGAGGGGCGAAACGACGGCCTACCGCGGAGCGGGACTGCCGGCACGTGACGTGATCGTGTCGTCAGGCCGCCTTGTTGTGGGCTTCGTAGCTGCGCAGCCAGTCCACGATGTCGCGACTCTCGAACAGCGGCACACCGTCGATGAACAGGCAGGGCACCTGGGTGCGTCCGGTCTGCTCGTAGAGCAGCGTGCCGTTGTGGCGGTCGTCGCGGGTGTCGCGCAGCTCGACGTCGACGTGCAGATCGCCGAGGGTGCGGAGCACGCGCCGGCAGTAGGGGCAGCTGTCGAACTTGTAGAGCACCAGGTCGCGGGCGCGGTCGGGCGCCGGCACACCCAGGCGTCGGGCGAGGGAGAGCGGGTCTTCGGGTGGTGCCGAGGGCTGGCTGGCGAAGAGACGGCTGAAGAGCGACATGCTGGCTCCCGCGGTGTGACCTGTTCCCGCATCAAAGCCGGGGAAAAGGGGGTATGGCCTGCGTCGTGATGCCTCGCCGCCGCGCGCGGTGTGCCCTGGAGGACTCGTGCTGCATCTCGCTGCGCCTACCCGACCCGAGTGGTTGCCGCAGGCTCTTCTATACACGGAAGAAATACTGATCGACCACGCCCATTGCGAAAAGAAAGCCGCCAGCACCGCGCTGAACCTGATCTTCCGCTACGTCGACCAGCCCGACCTGGTGGTGGCGCTCTCGGCCCTGGCCCGCGAAGAGCTCGAGCACTTCGAGCGGGTGCTGTCGTGGCTGGACGCCCGCGGTATCGCCCTGCGGCGGCTGCAGCCCGCCCCCTATGCGGCGCGCCTGCACGCGGGGATCCGCAAGGCCGAGCCCCACCGCCTGCTCGACACCTTGCTCGTCTGCGCGCTCATCGAGGCCCGGTCCTGCGAGCGCATGAAGCTGCTGGCCGACGCGCTGCCGGACGCCGACCTCGCCGCCGCCTACCGGGGGTTGCTGGCGGAGGAGGCGCGACACTTCACCACCTACGTCGACCTGTCGCGCCGCCGCTTCGGCGGGGCGGTGACCGACGCTCGCCTCGAAGAGCTTGCCGAGCATGAAGCCCGTTGCCTCGCGGATCCTGGGCCCGAACCTCGCCTGCACTGCTGACGACCCGGGGCGACGCCATGTAGGCTCTGCAGTGCGATGACCTTTCAGCTCGTCCATCCCGAGACCCTGCCGCCGGATGTCCTCGACGACCTGCTGGCCCAGGGCTGGTACCGCATGCGCCAGGCGGTGTTCACCTGCCGCTTCCTCCTCGGTCGCCGCGGGCTGCACACGGCCGTGTGGACGCGGCTGCCGCTGCAGGGCTACCGCTTCCGCAAGAGCCTCCGCCGCCGCCTGCGCCGCATCGAGGAACGCTACGACGTCCGCCTGCAGCCCTGGCGCATGGGGCCGGAACACGAAGCGCTCTACCGGCGCTACCGGGTCCACGTGGGCGGAGACCGCTCCGACGAGCTCGACCAGGTCCTCCACGACGAGAGCCAGCGGGACATCTTCGACTCCTGGGAGGTCGCGATCCGCGACCACGACGGCCAGCTCGTCGGCTTCAGCGTCTTCGACCGGGGCCTGAACAGCCTCCAGAGCATCGTCGGCGTCTACGACCCCGACCATGCCCGCGACGGCCTGGGGATCGCCAGCATGCTGTTGGAGATCCGCTATGGGATCGAGCAGGGCTACGCCTACCACTACGCGGGCTACGTCGTGCCCGGCGTGCCGGCCTTCGACTACAAGCGCGAGGTCGGCGGGCTGGAGTACTACGACCCCCGGGCCGACGACTGGCGGCCCCTCTCCGAGCTAGACGAGGGCCAGCTCCCCGCCCGGCAGCTCCGTGCGGCCATGGACACCGTCTGTCAGGGCCTCGCCGACAGCGGGATCCCCCACCAGCTCCGCTGCTACCCCCCCTTTCGCATCGTCCACATGAACGGCCTGCAGGGGCGCTGCATGGCCTCGCCGCTGTTCGTCGAGTGTGGGCCCGGCCTCGGCGGAGAGCTGTGCCTCGCGGTCAGCTTCGACCCGGAGCGCGGGGGCTTTGCGCTCGAAGCCTACGTGCGGGCCGAAGACCTGGCCGATCGCATGGGCGAGGGCCTCGCCCCCGACGACGGCCCCCCAGCCGAGACGCACCTGCTGGTCCGCATGGACCGCGCCGGTCTCACCCGGGATGCCCACGAAGTGGTCGCCTGGGTCCGCCGCGCCTGGCGTGCCGCCGAGCGCCGCCGCGCCCGCCGTTCCTGAGCGCCCCGGCGCAGCGCCTCAGCTCCCGAGCTGCTCGACGAGGTCGGCGCTGATCGCCAGCGCTTCGTCCAGCACGGGGTCGTCGTCGTCCCCCAGGATCTCGTCGATCTGCTCGCGCCGGGCCTTGCGTCGGGCCAGCTCGGCCTTGCGTTCCGCGAGGTCGAGGGCCGCCGCGTTCTCCTTGTCGATGGCTTCCAGCTCCTGGCCCCACTCCTGCATGGCGTCGAATCGCGGCTCGACCGCGACGCGGGCCTTGGAGCGCGCACGGAGGCCGGCGACCAGCGGTTCCAGGTCGTGGGCCGGCTTGAAGCGGGCGGGCTGGATGGCGTCGGCGGGCAGCGCGTGGGGGCGGTCGCCGTCTCGTTCCACGCGGACGTCGAAGGGGCTCGGGAGGACGATGTCGGAGGGCACGCCCTCGGACTGGGTCGAGCGGCCCCCGGGCAGGTAGTACTGCGCGAAGGTCAGCTTCAGCGCGCCGGCGAGGTTCTGCCCCAGCGTCGAGGGCATCAGCCGGGCGAGGCTGTCGTCCAGGGGCAGGACCGTCTGGACCGAGCCCTTGCCGTAGGTCGTGCTGCTGCCGACCACCAGCGCGCGGCCGTGGTCCTGCAAGGCACCGGTGAAGATCTCGCTGGCCGACGCCGAGTAGGGGCTGGTGAGCACCACCAGCGGGCCCGTCCAGGACGCCCCGGCCGTCTCGTCGTCGAGCTGCTCGATCCGGCCGAGGCCGTCACGGATCCGCACGACGTTGCCCTTGTCGATGAACAAGCCCGTCAGGCTGACCGCTTCGTCGAGCAGGCCGCCGCCGTTGGCTCGGAGATCGATGACGACGGCGTCGACGTCCTGGTGCTGGCGGAGCAGGGCGTCGACCTGCTGGGTGGTCGAGGGGCGGGGTTCTCCGGCGTCGGGGTCCACTTCGCCGACGAAGGCCGGCACCTCGATGTGGGCGATGCGGCGGACGCTGCCGTCGGGGTCGGCCACCTCGCGCACGTCGACCGTGGGGTCGACCTGGTCGAGGTCGATGCGGTCGCGGACCAGGGTGATGCGCTTCTTGTCGGAGCCGTCGACAGCGTCGGCCGGGAGGATCTCCAGGCGGACCGTCGTCCCCTTCGGCCCGCGGATGAGCTGCACGACGTGGTCCAGCCGCATGCCGATGACGTCGACCCACTCGCCGTCGGTGCCCTCGGCCACGGCGACGATGTGGTCTTCTGCCTTGATCTGGCCCGAGAGCTGCGCCGGGCCGCCGGCGATGATCTCGCTGACCATCACCATGTCTTCGTCGATGCGCAGGGCGGCGCCGATGCCCTCGAGCGAGCCCTGGGTCTCGATGGCGAAGTCTTCGGCGGAGAAGGGCTTGAGGTAGACGGTGTGGGGGTCGTAGCAGCCGGCCAGCGACGACAGGTACAGCTCCAGGATGTCATCGGGTTCAAAGGCGTCGGCGTTCTTCTCGAGCCGGTCCATGCGCTGCTGCATGCGGTCGCGGACGTCGTCGGCGGGTTCGTCGGCCAGCACGAGGCGAAGCCAGTCGTCTTCCAGCTCGCGTCGCCACAGGTCCTGGAGGGCGGCTTCGTCGGCGGGCCAGGGCGCATCTTCGCGGTCCAGCTCGATGGTCTCGGTGTTGGTGAGGTCGGGGTCCGTGGCCAGGGCGGCGCGGGTCCACTCGACCCGCTGGCGCGCCCGGCTGCGCCAGGTGTTGTAGATGGTCCAGGCCGGCGAGATGTCCGGCAGGCCGCTGTTGGTGAGGTCGTCGAGTTCTGTGTCGTAGCGCTGCAGGGACGCGATGTCGGTGGCGGTGAAGTACGACCGGTAGGGGTCGAGGGCGTCGACGTAGGAGTCCAGCCAGCAGTGGGACATGGCGTCGTCGAGCGGCAGTTCCCGGTAGTGCATCCGGGACAGCAGGCCGGCGACGATGGCCGTCACGGCGGGCTGGTGGGCCTGGGGACCGGTGGGCTGGGAGGAGCGAGCCGGGGTCAGGCCGATCAACAGGAGGGGCAGGAGCAGTGCGCGCAAGATCAGTCCGGGGAGTCGGCGGCAGAGCGGCGCCGGAAGGTCCACCCTGAGCTAACACCCGTCTGCCGGCATGCGTCCAGTCAGGACCCGTCGGCTTCAGGTCGTGGCCGCTCGACGAAGCTGGTGTCGAGCAGGCCGTGTCCCTTGATGCGGACCGGGCCGCGCGCGACCACCGTGAACGGCCCCCGCAGGGCGTCGACCGTGGCGCTGCTGACCTGGACCCGCCCGCTCTCCCCGGTGCTCTCCATCCGGCTGGCGATGTTGACCGTGTGGCCCCACAGGTCATAGCGCAGCTTGTGCTTGCCGATGACGCCGGCCACCACCGGGCCGGAGTGCAGGCCGATGCGCATCGACAGGGGCCGGCCGGTGGGATCGCGCATCGCCGCAGCGATGTCGAGCATGTCCAGCGCGGCCCGCACCGCGCGATCGGCGTGGTCCTGGCAGATCGCCGGCAGCCCGGCGGCGGCCATGTAGCCGTCGCCCAGGGTCTTGATGGTCTCGACGCCGTGGGCGGCGCAGATCTCGTCGAAGGCCGTGAACAGCGAGTTGAGGTGGGCGACGAGGACCTCGGGATCGACGAAGGCGGCCAGCTCGGAGAAGCCGACCATGTCGGCGAAGAGCACGGTGACGGCGTCGAAGCGCTGCGCGAGCGCGCCGCGGCCGGCCCGGAGCTGGCGGGCGATGTCGTCGGGAAGGAGCACGTGGATCAGCTCCTCGGAGCGGTCGTTGGCGGCCTTCAGGGCGCCGAAGCGCTCGCCGCGGTGGACCGTCAGGGCGAGGTGGCCGGCCAGCCAGGTCATGATCCGGACGTGCTCCTCGCCGTAGGCGTGGGGTTGATGGGCGCCGAAGAAGAGGGCGCCCATGGCGCGGCCGTCCACCTGCAGCGGGCAGACCAGCGACGACGCGATGCCGGCGGCGACCAGCGCGCGGGTCACGCGGGCCTGGGGGTGGGTGACGAGGCGTTTCGCCAGGTCGGGCAGGATGCGGGCGCCCCCGGCCGTCAGCAGCGCGCCGAGGCCCTCGGCCTTCGGGTCGAAGCGCAGGCCGGAGCCGGGCGCGTCGAGATCGTAGCGCGAGCGCTGCCAGCGGACCGTGAGCATGCCGTCCGTGTCGACGGAGGCGTAGCTGAGGCGGTCCAGCGGGACGAGCTGCTGGATGCTGTCGAAGATATGGGAGAGCACCTCGTCGAGGCTCAAGCCGTCGTTGATCTGCTCGACGACGTCCATCGCCAGGCGGATCTCCTCTCGCAGTCGGGCGGTGGTCTCGGCCAGCGCGCGGTGGGCCGTGGGCGATGGCGGAGGCAGGAGGAGGCCGGCGGGGCTGGCCGCGGGGCAGCCGTCGGCGGCGGGGTTGGCGGCCACCCTCGCGGCAGGCGAACCCGTGGCCCGACAGTCCGCGCAGCGGGAGAAGAAGCTGCCGACGCGGTCCGCCTGGCCCTGGAGCGTCTGGCGGTCCTGCTCCGTGAGGGCGCCTGGGTCGGCGGCTCCGACCCACAGCAGACAGATGACGCCGCGCCCGTCGTGGACGGGCGCGACGATGTCGCTGTGCACCCCCTCCTCGACCATGATCCGGCTGGTCGTGTGGCCGGGCTGCGTGCGGATCCACTGCGCGACGTCGGAGCGGAGTCGGGCCTCGTCGCGAGCGATGACGCCGGACAGGGACGTGGCGTCGAGCGGGACGCGGGCGTGCAGGCCGACCTTCGACGGCTCGCCATCGACGTGCAGCCACTCGATGCGTCCGGTCAGGTCGGGCTCCAGCAGCATGAAGCCAGCCCGGTGGACGCCCATCTTCCGCCACTCGTGGGTCCACATCATGTCGAGGGCCACCTCGAGCATGGGCAGGCAGGTGACCGCCGGCAGGTCGGGGGAGAGGGTGTCGAGGAGGTCGTCCATGCTTCCCCCGCGGCCTCGGCCGGATCCGTGGCCGGGGCTCACGCTCGATCATGGGGCAGGGGCGGGGCGCTGGACCGGTGTGCGGCAGGCTGTCGCGGGGTGGTCGGCCCTTGCGCAGGCTGTCCAGCGTGCTCTCGACCAGCTTGCGGCTGTCGGGCATCAGCGGCTTGCGCAGCCGCAGCCGCAGCCGCAGCCGCAGCCGCAGCCGCAGCCGCAGCGAGTCCCGCAAGCCGAGGACGGAAGCTGGGCGAGGTCTGCGAGGGAGCGGTACTCGTTGGAGGGAGGTCCCGGACATGGCACGTCTCTCGCTCGACACCGGCATCCAGTGAAGGAGACGACCATGCACATCTTCAACCTGATCATGTTGTCGGCCGCGTTGGGCGTGGCCTGTGGCGAACCGGACAGCGGGGCGGACTCGGGCGCGACGGCGGACGGAGGCAGTGGTGATGCCGGCACAGCCGATGGGGGCGGGGGCGGCGTGGGGGACGGTGGGGACACTGGTGGCAGTGGGATTTCGTTCACCGAGGTCGCGACGGGCCATGTGGCTACGCGCCCCGCGTGTGGGGTCTCCGACCTGAACTCACCCATCATGTGTGATGAGTCTTCGCTTGTGGTTCTATCAACAGACTCGATGCCTGAGTTTGAAGCGCTGTTCATGGACCTGTTCGGCAAGTCTGTGCCAGACGTTGACCTGAAGGATCGTGTCGCACTCATCTCGTACCTGCCGGTCTGCCCCAGTCTCCACGACTGGATCGAGGTCGACCGGGTTGACCTCGATGGCTCCGTTCTTCGGGTCGATGAAACCAGGATCAGCTCAGGTGGCGGACAGGCGGAAGCTTGCCTCTACAATGTTGAGCCCCCCGTAAAAAGTCCGTCCACGCCAGCATCGAGCGCGGCAGGT
>CAZRFD010000116.1:0-22572 GCA_964599085.1 uncultured Enterobacterales bacterium
CCCCCGCCCCGCCGCAACCCAACACCCCGCCGCCACGCCGCCCCGCCGCCCCAACCCCGCCCCCCCACCACGCCCCCCCACCGCCGCCCCGGCCCCGCTGCCCCAACGACCCCCCCCCACCACGCTCCCCCCCCCCGCCCCCCCACCACGCTCCCCCACCACCGGGCCACCCCTCCCCCTCCACCCCGACGCACACGCCGCCGCCGTGGGCAAGCCGCCGCTGATCTGGTAGAACACAGCCACGGGCCCTCGCTCCACTGAGCAATGCAGGCGCTCGTCACCACAGCCCCGGTGCCGTCGTGACCGACCCGACCCCAAGCCCCGCCGCCGACGCCAGCATCGAACCGATGCTCCGCACGGCGCCGTTGCTGGCGGGGCTGGATCGCGCGGCCCAGGACTCGCTGCTGTGGCGCTTCCGGGCGCTGCCCTTCGACGCCGGCGACGACCTGATCACGGCGGGCGGCACGGGCAGCGACCTGATCCTGCTGCTCGACGGCTTCGCCGAGGTGTACGCCCGGTCCGGCGACAACCGCTACCTGGTGGCCATCCTCGAACCGGGATCGATCATCGGCGAGATCGCGTTCTTCGACCGGCAGCGGGTCCGCACGGCGGACGTGGTCGGCGCGACTCGGGGCATGGCGGCGGTGCTGCCGCGCTCGGTCTACGACGAGCTGCTGGAAGAGGAGAGCCCCGCCGCCGAGTCGCTGGAGCGCGCGGTGCTCCAGGCGGTCAGCCTGCGCATGCAGTACACGAACGAGACGCTCGCAGAGCTGCTCGACACCCACAGGTCCGGGGGGCTGCTGTCGCACCTCGCCCGCCTGTTCTCGAGCAAGGAGTAGCGGCGTGACACCAGCAGAGGTCCTGGGACAGCTCCCCGGTCTGCGCGAAGCGAAGCCCGCCGCGCTGCAGGCGCTGGCCGACCAGTTCGAGCGCACGGCCTACAAGGACGGCGAGCTGATCTGTGACGAGGGTGCGCCTGCCGAAACACTCTACGTGCTGGCCCGCGGCGCCATCGACGTGCGCAAACGCTCCATCAGCGGGCGGGAGCACACGGTCGCCGAGCTGCACGCCCCCTGCCTGTTCGGCCACGTGGGCGTGCTGTCGCTGACCGAGCGCACGGCCAGCATCCGCGCCAAGGGTCCGGTCGAGCTGCTCAACATGTCCGCCCGGCGGGCGCGGGTCGTGATGCGTACGGGCGAATTCAAGGTGGCCTCGCCCTTCCGGCGCGCGCTCATCGTGGCCATGTGCCAGCAACTGACGTCGGCGACGGCGACGGTGGCATCACTGGCCGTCGACGCGGGCGTGGCGGAACCGCCCCGCCCCCGCCTGCCGTCGATCGAAGACGACGGCCTGCAGTCCATCGACGAGCGCCTGGCCGAGCTGGACGAGGAGCTGTCGGAGGCGGAACAGCCGGCCGAGACCTCGATCCTCCCCGACGACGCCGAAGAACGCCTGCTCAAGGGCATCTCGCAGGTCTGACCCGACCCATGCGACCGCATCGTCGCAGGACGTGCCGCGCGGGTTAGCCGGGCTTCTCGCGCTGGCGAGGAGGTCCTGATGCTGCGCCTGCAGTCCTACCTGAACGACACCTGGCACGACGGCGAGGGCTCGCCGCGGCTGCTCGTCGACCCGTCGACCGAAGCTCCCCTGGCCGAGACGACGACGGTCGGCCTGGACTTCGGCTCGGCCCTGGCCTACGCCCGCGAGGTCGGTGGCCCGAACCTCCGCGCCATGAGCTTCGAAGCCCGCGGCTCCTTGCTCAAGGCGATGAGCCGCGCGCTGCACGCCCACCGCGAAGAGCTGCTCGAGCTGTCCAGCCGCTGCAACGGCGCCACCCGCGGCGACTCGAAGTTCGACGTCGACGGCGCCACGGGCACGCTGGCGTACTACGCCAGCCTGGGCCGCAAGCTCGGCGACGACCGCTGGCTCATCGACGGGGACGCCGACCGGCTGTCGTCGGGCGCCCGCTTCGTCGGCCAGCACGTGCGCATGCCCCGCCCCGGCGTGGCCGTGCACGTCAACGCCTTCAACTTCCCGGCCTGGGGCAGCTTCGAGAAGGTGGCCGTCTCCTTGCTCGCCGGCATGCCGGTCGTCAGCAAGCCGGCGACGGCGACGGCGGTACTGGCCTGGCGCATGGTGCAGATCGTCGTGGAAGAGTGCGACCTGCCGGCCGGCGTGCTGTCCTTCGTGGCCGGCCCCGCCGGCGATCTGCTCGACCACCTCGGCTCGCAGGACGCCCTGGCCTTCACCGGCTCGGCGGCGACGGGCGCCGCCCTGCGGGCGGGCGCGGCGGTGCTCCACAACAGCGTGCGGGTCAACGTCGAAGCCGACAGCCTCAACGCCGCGGTGCTCGGGCCTGACGCCATGCCGGGCAGCGACGTGTGGGCCACGGCGGTGCGCAACATCGTGACCGACATGACGCAGAAGACGGGCCAGAAGTGCACGGCCATCCGCCGCATCCTGGCCCCCGAAGACCAGGTCGACGCCCTGGTCGACGCGCTGAAGGAAGAGCTGGCCATGGTGCGCGTCGGCGTCCCGCTGGCCGACGGCGTGGACATGGGACCGGTGGCCACCGCCGCCCAGCTCCGCGACGTCCGCGCCGGCATCGAGCGCCTCGCCGGCCAGGCCGAGATCGTGCTCGGGGGCGCCGCCCCGGTCCAGGGCATCGGCGCCCCGCAGGGCAAGGGCTACTACGTCGCCCCGACCCTGCTGGTGGCCGCTGACGCCCACGGCGCCGACGACGTCCACAGCCACGAGGTCTTCGGCCCCTGCGCCACCATCCTGCCCTACGACGGCAGCGCCGCCGACGCCGCCACGCTGGTGGCCCGCGGGCAGGGCAGCCTGGTCAGCAGCCTGTACACCGATGACCGCGGCTGGCTCGGCGACATGCTGCTGCGATCCTCGCCCTGGAACGGGCGCGTGCTGGCCGTCAGCGGCAAGATCGCCGACAGCGCCACCCCGCCGGGCATGGTCCTGCCCTCCTGTGTGCACGGCGGCCCCGGGCGGGCTGGCGGCGGTGAAGAGCTCGGCGGCACCCGCGGCATGGGCTTCTACACCAACCGGGTGGCGGTCCAGGGCGACCGCGGCCTGCTCAAGAAGATCTTCGGCGGCGACTGATGCCTGCTCCCCGGTCGCTGCTGACCGACCTGCAGCGGCTGGGGCTGTCCCCCATCGTCGACGAACCGCTGGCCCGCCGCGGCTTCTGGCGCATCGGCGGCCCCGCCGACGTCTGGGTCGACGTGGCCGAGGAAGCCCAGCTCCAGGGCGTGATGGCCCTGGGCCTGCCGGTGACCGTGGTCGGGCGCGGCAGCAACCTGCTCGTCGCCGACGCCGGGATCCGCGGGATCACGGTGCGGTTGGGAGGTGCGCTGCGGGGGGGAGCGCTCGGCCTGGACGGCGCCGACGTCGGGGCGGGCATGGCCAACACGGTGCTGCTGTCGCGGCTACGGAGCGCTGGGCTCGGCGGGGCGGCGGCGCTCGCGGGCGTACCGGGCACGCTCGGCGGCGCCATCCGCATGAACGCCGGCTGGTCGCTGGGCGAGATCGGCGACCGGGTGCGCTCGGTCCGGGTGGTCCTGCCCGGCGGCGCTGTCGATGAGCTGCCCGGCGACGCGCTGGACTTCGCCTACCGCCAGACCCGGCTGCCACCGGGGGCCGTCGTCACCCGGGTGCGCCTCGACCTGCTGACCAGCGCGCAACAGGTGGCCGACGAAGCCGCCACCGTCGACGCCCACCTCGCGCGGCGCCGGGCCACCCAGCCCCTCGATCAGCCAAGCTGCGGCTCGGTCTTCAAGAACCCGCCGGGCGATGCCGCCGGGCGCCTGCAGGAGGCGGCGGGGCTGAAGGGTGTGCAGCGCGGCGGCGCGCGGATCAGCGACAAGCACGCCAACTTCATCGTCAACACCGGCGGCGCGTCGGCCGCCGACGTGTGGTGGCTGGTCCGCCACGCCCGCGACACGGTGTGGCGCCGCTTCGGCATCGCGCTGGAGCCCGAGGTGCACCCCGCCGGCGACTGGCCCGCGGGCCACTGGCCGCTGCCGCCGCCGGAGTGACGGTGGAGGACCGCCTCGTCTTCGTGATCAGCCCACCGCGCGCCGGCAGCACGCTGCTGGTCCGGGTGCTGCACGCCATGCCCGAGGTGCTCGGCGGCCCAGAACCCCAACTCATCCCTCCCCTCGCCCACCAGGGCTGGTGGCGGCCGGTGGACGCCGCCCCCTACGACCCGCTGCGGGCCGCCCAGGGCCAGCGAGACCTCGTGGCCCGCCTGCCACGCGGCGACGCCGACTACCTCGACGCCTGCCGGGCCTTCACCGACCGCGTCTACGCAGCGCTGCGGGCCGCCGAGAGACCCGCGGCCCGCTACCTCGTCGACAAGACCCCGCAGAACGCGCTCTGCCTGCCCTTCCTGACCCGGCTCTACCCCCGGGCCCGCTACCTCGTGCTGACCCGGCACCCCGCGGCCATCGCCAGCAGCTACGCCCAGAGCTTCTTTGCTGGCGATCACGACGCCGCCCGCCGCCACAACCCGGTGCTGGAGCGCTGGATCCCGCCCATGGCCCGGCTGCTCCGGGAGCGGCCCGTGCCCCTGCTGCACCTGTCCTACGAGGCCTTCGTCACCCGGCCGGAAGCCGAACTGGAGCGGATCTGCGCCTTCCTCGGCCTGCAACCACGACCCGACGCGCTGCGCTACGGCGCGGTGCCCATGCCGGCGGGACTCGGCGACCCCACCGGGGTGAACCGCCACGACCGCCCCGTCGCCGAGCGCGTAGATGCCTGGGTCGACGACCTGTCCCGCCCCGACGCCCTCGCCGCCGTCCAGGCACAGCTCGACGGGATCTCGGACGAAGACCTCGACACCTGGGGCTACCCACGCGCCCGCCTCTTTTACGCCCTCGCCCAGGCCAGCCCCCGGTCTCCGCGCCGTCGGCCGCCGCACCGTCGGCGCCTCAGCCGACATGCCCTGCAGCGCCGCTTGCTCGTCGCCCTGCGCCACGACATCGACCGCCGGCCCCACGGGCGCATCGTCGCCGCGATGGCCGAGCTGAGCGCCGTGCTGTTGCGGGGCACACGCTGACCCGCGCGATGCTGTCGCCATGAGCCCCCGGCCGCGCCGCAGCCTGCTCGACCACCCGGCCCTCGCGGTCGGGCTGCTCGTGCTGCTGCTCGGCGGCGCCCTGGTCGGCCCCCACCTGCCCGCCCTGGGGAGCCACTTCCTCGGCACGGAGTTCGTCGATCACTATGGCACCCAGTGGTTCTACTGGTTCACCGAGCGCAGCCTGCGCAGGGGCGATGGCTTCGGCTGGACCGAGCTGTTCTTCTACCCGTGGGGCAAGGACATCTACCGCGACACCGGGGCCAACGTGCTCGACGGCATGGCGGCCCTGCCGCTGCGGGTCCTGTTCGGGCCGGTGCTGGGCTTCAACCTGTTCGCGTTGCTGGGGCTGGCCGCCTCGGGGCTGGCCATCGCCGGCTTCGCCCGCGAGCTGACCGGTGACCGCGCCGCGGCCGCGGCCGGCGGCATGCTCGGCTGCACCGTGCCCTTCCTGCTCCAGGAGCTGGTCGAGGGGAGGCTCACCCAGGCCATCGTCGTCTTGCCGGCGCTCACCCTGTGGGCCGGCTGGCGCAGCGCCCACCGCCGCGGCCTGGCGCCCCCCCTCACGACCGGCCTGCTGCTGGCGCTCACCGGCTACTGGTACTGGTACTACGCCCTGTTCTGTGGCCTGGCGCTGCTGGCCCTCGGCGTCGGCCTGACGCTGCGCCCCCCGCCGCACTCCGGCGGCAGGCTGCACATGCTCGGCCGCCTGTCCCTCGCCGCAGCCATCGCCGTCGCCCTGGTCGCCCCCGTCGCCCTGCCCCTGCTGCGGGCGACGACCGAGGGCGGCGACGTCCCCGGGCTGATGGACACCGCCCGCTGGACGTTGGCGTCGGTGCCCACGGTGACGGTCGACGGCACCGAGGCGGGTCTGTTCGAGTGGCACGCCCTGCGCGGCAGCTTCGGCTTCGTCAGCATCCTTGCCGACGGCAGCGGACAGCTCGCCGACCGCGTCACGGCCAACACGCTGCCCATGACCGCCGTGCTGCTGGTGGGCATCGCCTGCTGCCGCCACCGCTTCGGCCTGCTGCTGCTGACACTGGCGGTGTCCCTGCTGGCGGCCGGGCCGGTGCTGGTCGTCGGCGACGACTACCTCGGCAACCCGGTCTACCTCGCGCTGACCGGCGTCATCGGGCCCCTGCGCCGCCTGTGGTGGCCGGGCCGCGCCTTCGCGCTCCTCGCCGTGCTCTACGGACTCGGTGCGGCCGTGCTCCTCGCCCGCCTCGCGCGCGTCCACGGCGGCCTGCGCCTGCTCGGCGCCGTCCTCCTCGCCCTGCTCAGCCTCTCCGGCATGCAGCAGCGGGGCGAGGTCCCCCTGCCGACCTGGGACGCGACCGTCCCCGCCGGCTTCCGCTGCCTCGCCGACGGCCCGCCGGGCGGGGTCATCCAGCTCCCCTTCGACTGGGCGCAGGGCCACGTCTACTACCAGACCGCCCACGCCCGCCCCATGTTCGGCGGCATGCGCGACGAGCACGACATGTTCACGCCGCGGGCCTGGCAGCGCTTCCGCGACGGCAACAGCTTCGCCCGCGCCCTCATCGCCGCCGGCCACGCCCCGGACCCGACGCTGCAGTGGACCGACGCCGACGCCGACGCCGTGCACGCTCTCGGCTACGAGTACGTCGTGGTCCAGCTCGATAGCTGGGAGCCGCTGTCCCGCACGCTGCCGACACTGGCCGCAACCGGCACGCGCAACCGCCGACGCCGCCTGGTCAACGCCCTGACCCACGCCTTCGGCGGGCCGGTCTACGCCGACGCCCGCACGCTGATCTACGCCCCCTGGGGCGCGCCCTCTCCGTGCGCGGCGGACCCGCCCGCCCCCGACGCCGAGCTCGTCGGCCAGCCCGACGCCTCCCTGGCCACCGGCACCAGCCGCGACACCTTGATCACACCCCTCCGCAAGGCGCCGTGAACGTGGCATGATCAGCGACCTGTCGACAGCTCTACCACGATCCGAGGTCCCCATGCGCACCGTCCTCGTCGCCTCCCTCCTCCTCTCGCTGTCGGCCTGCCGGACCGACAAGACCGACGACACCTCGGGCAGCTCGACGGACGGCGGGGGCACGGACGGCGGCATCACGGACGGCGGCATCACGGACGGCGGCGGCGACGGCGGCGTCACCGACGGCGGTGGCAAGGGCGACGGCGGCGACTCCGGCGGGCCGGTGGACGCCGACGAAGACGGCTACGACAACACCGTCGACTGCAACGACGACGATCCGGAGATCCACCCCGGCGCCGAAGAGCACTGCGACGGCGTCGACGAAGACTGCAACGACGTCATCGACGACGACGCCGTGGACATGGCCACCTGGTACCGCGACATGGACGGCGACGAGTACGGCGTCGACGACGACACGACGCTGTCCTGCGACCCGGTCGACGGCTACGCCGCCGTCGGCGGGGACTGCAACGACGACGACACGGCCTTCCACCCCGGCGCCGAAGAGTCCGACTGCACCGACGAAAACGACTACAACTGCGACGGCACCACCGGCTACGCCGACGCCGACGGGGATGGCTGGGCGGCCTGCGAAGACTGCGACGACCGCCAGGACGACGTCCACCCCGACGCCGACGAGCTCTGCAACGGCATCGACGACGACTGCGACGACCTCGTCGACGAGGACGTCCTGACGACCTTCTACGCCGACACCGACGACGACCGCTACGGCGACCCCACGGTCACCGTCGACGCCTGCGAAGCACCCGACGGCTACGTCGACGACGACACCGACTGCGACGACGGCGACGCCAGCGTCCACCCGGGCGCGACCGAGACCTGCAACGACATCGACGACGACTGCGACGACCTCATCGACGACGAAGACGACGGCGTGACCGGCACGACCACCTGGTACGTGGACGGTGACGGCGACAGTCACGGCGACCCGGCGCGCACGGAATCCGCCTGCAGCCGCCCCAAGGGAACGGTGGCCACCGGCGACGACTGCGACGACGACAGCGCCGACGTGTACCCGGGTGCGACCGAGACCTGCAACGACGTCGACGACGACTGCGACGACCTCGTCGACGGCGACGACCCCGATCTCGCCGACGCCGGCACATGGTACATCGACTACGACGGCGACGGCTACGGAAGCGACGCCTACACCCAGGTCTCCTGCAGCCAGCCCGACGGCTACGTGGGCAACGCGACCGACTGCGACGACGGCGACGCCGACGCATGGCCGGGCGCGCCGGAGTACTGCGACGGCGTCGACAACGACTGCGACGACAGCGTCGACGAAGACGCCGAAGACGGCGCCCTCTACGCCACCGACGCCGACGGCGATGGCTTCGGCGCCCCCGACAGCACGGCCTGGGCCTGCGACGGCGCCGACAACGAGCTGGACTGTGACGACGCCGACCCCACCGAACCCAAGGTGGCCGACGCCGACCTGGGCGCGCCGACCGGTGATGGCCGCATGGACAGCCCCTTCGACACGATCCAGGCGGCCGTCGACTCCGCGGACGCCTGCGTCGTCGCCTTTCCCGGCACCTACCTGGAGGCCGTCGACCTCGGCGGCGCCAGCGTCGACATCACCTCGGTCGAGGGGGCCGCGACGACGGTCATCGACGCGGCGGGCCTGTCGCTGCCGGTGCTGACCGCCGCGTCCGGCGAAGACGCGAGCCTGTCGGGCTTCACGCTGACCGCAGGCGAGGGCATGCTCGACGAGACCAGCGAGGAGTACTCCTGCGGGTCGGGCTGCACCGGCACCTACACGTACCAGACCTGGTGCGGCGGCGGGCTCTACGCCGCGGGGTCGAGCCTCACCCTGAGCGACGTGATCATCGACGGCAACGTGCTGCCCGAGAACAGCAGCACGACGACGGGCGACGACGTCACCTACGTCTACAGCTACGGCGGCGGGATCTGCGGGTCCGGCGCCACCATCGAGCTGCTCGACAGCGACCTGACCGGCAACTTCGCCACGGATGGCGGGGGGATCTACGCGTATGGCGGCTCGCTGGTGTGGCTGGAGCGCAGCCTCGTCCAGGACAACCAGGCCGTCGACGGCGCCGGCACCGAGGTCTCCGAAGCCGAGCTGTCCTACATCAACGTGCTGAGCGCCTGGAACGCAGCGTCCGGCAGCGGCGGCGGAGTCCTGGCCAGCGACGCCACGGTCAGCCTGCTCAACGTCACCCTCGGCGGCGACGACGCGGCGACCGGCGGCGGGCTCTACGCCGAGGGCAAGAGCAGCCTCACGGTCGACAGCAGCATCGTCTACGGCGCCGCCACGGGAGAAGGGATCTACGTGTCGGGCGCCACCGCCGACCTCCAGTACAGCAACGTCTACGGCAACGCAGGCGGCGGCTTCACCGGCATGGACGACCCGACGGGGACCCTCGGCGACATCGCGGACGACCCGCTGTTCGTCGACGTCAGCGACGACGGCGATCCGACCAACGACGACTGGCAGCTGCTGGATGGCTCGCCCTCCATCGACGCCGGCAATCCCGACGCCACCCGCGACGACGCCGACGGCACGACCAACGACCAGGGCGCCTACGGCGGACCTGACAGCACCTGGGGCGACTGATCACCGCCGACGACGCCGGGCGCGGTCCGCCCGCC
Organism: uncultured Enterobacterales bacterium; assembly: GCA_964599085.1. GTDB lineage: Bacteria > Myxococcota_A > UBA796 > UBA796 > UBA2385 > J125. Next base: position 9,672 of record CAZRFD010000116.1, read on the forward strand.
CCGCCCGCCCGGCGACGCTGGTGGTGGGGGGCGCTCATCGACCTCGGCCTGGCGCTGCTGGTGACGGCGTCGGTGTGGTTGGCACCTGCCCGCCGCCTGATCGGCAGCCCCGATGTCGATGTGTGGAACCACGCCTGGGGTCCGTGGTGGTGGGCCGACAGCCTTCGCCAGGGGGTGCTGCCCTGGCACACCGAGCTGCTCCGCTGGCCGGTGGGCGGCGTGCTGTGGTTCATCGACCCGGCCCTGGCGCTGGTCGGGGCGCCATTGGTGCTGCTCTTCGGGGCGGCCCTGGCCTACAACCTCACCCTGCTGCTGAGCGTGGCGCTGACCGCCACCACGACGCGCCACCTCGCCCGCCAGCTCGGCGCCGACAGCGCCGCGGCCACCGTCACCGCGGCCGCAGGGGCCGGCAGCGCCTGGGTCGTCTGCGCCCTGCACAACGGCATCACGGAAGCCGCCCACCTCGCACCGACGGCGCTGGCCCTTGCAGAAGCGGCCCGCGCCCTGCGCAGCCCCGGGCCCCGGGCCGGCCTGCGGCTGGGGCTCGCCGTGGGCCTCACCGCGGCCCTGTCGCCCTACGCCGGCCTCGCCGTGGGCGTCGTCGTCGGCACCCGCCTGCTCCTCGGCCCTGGCTCGCTCCGCGACCTGTCGCGCACCGCCGGCCCCGCCCTCGGCGCCGCCGCCGCGGTCGCCGCCGGCCCGATCGCCCTGCTCCTCGCCAGCCTGCGCAGCCCCGACGCCATGGTCCGGCGGTCTCCGCAGCTCGACGCCTCCCTCCTCCTCCACAACGCCGTCGACCCCCGCAGCTTCGTGGCCCCCGGCGGCTTCCAGTCTGTCGACCTGTCGGCCGAGGGCTTCGTCCACATGGGCTACCTCGGCCTGTTCGCGCTGGCCCTGGCGGCCGTCGGCCTGCACCGGCGGCCCGAGGGCTGGCGCTGGGCGGTCGCCGCCCTGGTCAGCGTGGTGCTGGCGCTGGGCAGCCAGCTCTTCTGGGGTGGCGCCTTCGTCAGGGTCGCCGGCCATGCCCTGCCGCTGCCCTGGGCCGCCCTCAAGGCCCTGCTGCCCGGCCTCGCCATCACCCACCCGCTGCGCATGGTGATGCCCGCCGTCGTGCTCGTGGCCGCGCTGGCGGCCGTGGCGCTCACAGGCCAGCGCCGGATCCTCGTCGCGGCGGCCACCGCCGGTGTCCTCGTCGACGGCCTGGTGCTGAGCGGCGCGCCCTGGCCGGTCGCCACCGCCGACGCCACCATCCCCGCCGTCTACGCCGACCTCGCCCGCCCCCTCGACCAGCCTCCGGGGGAGGCCATCCTCGACCTCCCGACGGATCTCGGCGCGACCATGGGGGCCAGCCGCTACCTGTACTGGCAGACCGCCCACCGGCGGCCCATCCCCTACATCCCCGACGCCCGGGCGACGACAGCATCGCTGGTCTCCCAGCCCGACTTCCGCCACCTCGCCGCGCTCTGCCGTCGTCGGCCCGCTGAAGACGCCGCCGAGGACTTCGCGTCGTCGCTGCACGGACCGGTGCACGCGCCCAACCTGCTGCACGAGGGCTTCCGCTGGGTGATCCTGCACCGGGACCTGGACCCGGCCGTGACCCCCGCCTTGGAGGAGCGCCTCCGGTGGTACCTCGGGACACCGGTCGAGGTTGGGCCGGATCTGCGCTGGGACCTCGGCCGGCCGCCACCACGCCGTCCGGGCCCACCGCCGTGGGCCGCCCGCGAAGAAAGGAAGCGCCGCCACGAAGCCCTGAACCCGTCGCCCTGACGCAGGCAGCCGCGGTCGGCGCGCGCTATCCTGCGCCACCGGAAGGATCACCACGGTGCGCGCTCCCACACGCGCACTCCGCCCCCCGCATGCCTGGAGACGCCATGCAGCCTCGCCTCTTCCTCCTCCTCGGCCTCGGCCTCGCGGCCTGCTCCACCGGCAAGGTGGACGCCAGCGGCGACAGCGGCACCACCGCCGACGGCGGCACCACCGCGGACGGCGGCAGCGTCGGCGACGGCGGCACCACGGGCGACGGCGGCGGCACCGACGGCGGCGGCACCGACGGCGGCGGCACCGACGGCGGCGGCACCGATGGCGGCGGCACCGACGGCGGCGGCGGCGACGGCGGCGGAAGCTGCGACGTGACCGTGACCGGCTCCTCGCCCACCAACGGCGAGGGCGACGTGGCCCTGTCCAGCCGCGTCAGCTTCACCCTCTCCGACAGCGACAGCACAGCGACCGTCAGCCTCGCGGAAGCCGGTGGCAGCGTCGTCAGCGGCGACTCCTGGCTCACCGACGACGACACCGTCGTGTGGTTCGAAGCCGACGGACCGCTGGCCGGCGACACCCTGCACACCGCCGTCGTCGACTGGTGTGGCGGCAGCGACTCCATCAGCTTCACCACCACCGACCCCGGCACCCCCGCCAGCGGCCTTGAGGGTCGCGCCTACGAGATGGACCTGAACGGCGCCACCTGGGTGGAACCCGCCGGCGTGGGCAGCCTGCTGAGCGGCTCCCTCTACGAGCTGTACCTGTCGGTCACCAGCGTCACCAGCACCTCGCTGGACATGTACGGCGCCATCGGCGACGGCTCGGGCAGCCAGGACTACTGCGAGCCCACCATCGACTTCCCGACGGCCGACTTCAGCGAGAACCCCTACTTCCAGGCCGGCCCCGCCGACATCAGCATCACCGCCGCCGGCTACACGGTGGCCATCACCAACCTGAAGATCTCCGGCACCTTCGCGTCTGACGGCACCGCCATCAACGACGGCACGCTGCAGGGTGAGATCGACATCCGCGACATGACGGAGCTCATCGGCAGCCTGCTGGGCACCAAGGACCCCGACAGCATCTGCGGCCTGCTCGGCGTCTTCGGCGCCACCTGCGAGACCTGCAGCTCGGACGGCGCCAGCTACTGCCTGACGGTGCAGGTCGAGAACATCGACGGCACCGAAGCCAGCGGCGTGGAAGAGGTCAAGGAGGTCGACTGTCACCCGCTGTGTGACGCCAGCTACAGCAACCCCGACTGCGACACCTCGGGCTGGTAGGCGGGCCGCGTCGGCGCCCGCATGGCGCGCGGCGCCGCGCGTCCCAGGTCGGCGCCGTCAGCGGTCCTTCTTCTTGCGCCGCTTCCACTTGCTGCCGCGGGCGGCGGGGTCGAGCTGGCGTTCGACCCAAGTGATCGCGTCACGGCGCAAGCGCAGGGCCGAGATGGGGGGCCAGCGGATCCCGTGGTCGCCGTCGGGCAGCTCCCACAGCTCGCTGGTGTCGGGCCAGCGGGCGTGCAGCGCCCGGGCGTGGCCCACGGGGACAACGGGGTCGGCTTCGCCGTGGACGAGGAGCATGGGCGGCGGGGAGGAGGGCCGCAGGTGCAGGGGGGATGCGTCGGCGAGCTGCTCGTCATCGAAGACGAGGTCGAGTCGCTCGCCGCCGTGGCGGGAGAGCAGCTCCAGATCGGAGGGTGCGCCGAGGGCGACGACGCAGCGGACGTCCTGAGGGCGCTGCAAGGCCAGCAGCAGCGCGAGCTGGCCGCCAGCGGAGTGGCCCCAGACGGCGATGCGTTCAGGATCGACCTGGGTGTCCAGCAGCCGGTCGAGGGCGGCGTGGGCATCGTCGAGCTGGGCGGGCCAGCGGGCGTCGGGACCCAGCCGGTAGTTCATGGCGGCGCCGACGATGCCGCGTCGAGCGAAGCGCGGGGCGAGGCTCTCGAAGGCCGAGAGGTCCCCCTCGACCCAGCCCCCGCCGTGGATGAGGAGCACCGCCGGCCAGCCGTCGCGCGGCGCCAGGTCGTTGAGCTCCCACATGCGGATGACCTGTTCCGGCGCATCGCCGTAGCGGACGCCGGGCCAGTCCATGACGTCGAAGCTGCGCAGCCGCGCTTCGACCCGGCGGCGGAGTGCGTTGGCCCGCTCCAGCACCGGGAGTGCTGCGGGGACGCGAACGAGGGGGTTCTGCACGCGCGTCAGTCCACGACCCGGCCGCCCAGCGCCCGCCAGGCGGCCAGCCCGCCGTCCAGGCTGGTGGCGTTGATGAGCCCCCGGTCCCGGAGGAGGCGGGCGGCGTCTTCCGAGGTGGCGCCGCTGTCGTCGTAGAGCACGATCTCGTCGGCGTCGGCCAGCTCGGACCAGCGGGTCGCCAGCTCGGCGCTGGGGATGTGGCGGGCGCCGGGAATGCCGCCTTGGGTGCCGGCGCGGAGGTCCACGATGACCACCGACTCGCCCGCGTCGAGCCGCTCGCGCAGCTCCTGGGGATCGCAGCCCAGCGTCTGCAGCGTCTCGGCCGCCAGCACGGCGCCACCGTCCACCGCCGCGGACGGTGCCGGCGTCGCGGGAGCGGGTCCAGCGGAACGGGGTGCAGCCTGCGAGGGCTGGCGATCGCGGACGCGTCCGACGACCCTGGCGGCGACCCGGCGCAAGATGCCCATGGATTCCTCCTCGACGCTGGCAGGCTAACCTCGACACCTGACCATCGGCCGATCTCGATGTACGCTGGAGCTGCGCACCGCCCCTCCCCATGCACGCACTCCTGTTCGCCGCCAACGCCCTTGTCGCCACGGCCTCCGTGGCCCACGCGACGCCGGACACGCTCGAGCTCGAAGCCCACGCCGGCGGCCCCTACGAAGTCACCGCCGGTGACGAGGTGGTGCTGGACGGCAGCGCCAGCGTGACCTTTCAGTGCGAGCAGACCGAGTTCGGCTGGGATCTCGACGGGGACCGGGTGGTCGACATCGACGGCGGCGACAGCGCCACCGCGCGGCTGTCCACCGCCGACATCGACGGGCCCACCAGCTTCCGCGTGACCCTGTACGTGATCTGCTGGCTGCCCGGCTCGGTGACCAGCACCCAGACGTCCGACAGCACCGGCCTGACCATCGACAACGCCGCCCCGGTGATCACCGCGCTCTCCGCCGATCCCGCGACCGTCCAGGAGGGCAGCAGCGTCCGCCTGGACGTGGCCTGGACCGATCCCGAACCCGCCGACACCCACGTCGTGACCTGGGAGCTGGAAGACGGCACCACCCTGTCCGGCGACGAGGTGGTTGCCAGCATGCCCCAGGACGGAGACGTCGAGGTCCGGGTCACGGTGCAGGACGACGACGGGGGCGAGGACAGCGACACCCTGTGGGTGCGCGTCGACAACGCCCCCCCCGAGTTGGTCGGAACGCCCCCGGCCCGCGCCCTGGTCGGGCAGACCTGGCGCTTCGCCCCCATGGTCAGCGACCCCGGTGCCGACGACCTGCACCTGTTCTCGGCCGAGCTGCCCCCCGGTGCGCTGCTCGAACCGACCACTGGCGAGATCACCTGGGTGCCCACCGCGCCCCAGCTCGGCGACTGGGAGATGTCGCTGACCGTCGAAGACGATGACGGGGCCACCGACTACCTGTTCTTCACGGTCGAGGTGGTCGACGGCGGCAGCACCGACCCGCGCCCCGGCCAGCCCTCGGCCGGCGGCGACCCCTGGGCGGGCGCCTACGACATCCAGGGAGAGGGCTGCGCCTGCTCCAGCGCCTCCGCCGGTCGCCGAGCCTCCGGCTGGGCGCTGCTCCTGCTCGCGCTGTTGCCCGGGCGGCGCCGCCGCCGCTGATCAGCCGGTGTTGCGCATGCCGGCCGCGACGCCGTTGATGGTGACGAGCAGGGCGTCCACCAGGCGGGGATCAGCCGCATCCCCCTGGGCGCGCACCCGCCGGAGCAGCTCGATCTGCAGCAGGTTGAGCGGGTCGACGTAGGGGTTGCGCACCCGGATCGAGCGCTGGAGCACGGCGTTGTCGGCGAGCAGCTCGGCGTGTCCACGGGCGGCGAGGACCTCGTCGCGCGTCTGCTGGAGGCGGGCGCGCAGCTCATCGCCGAGGGGACGCAGCGCGTCGGGGACGAGCACGGCGTCGTAGCGGGCGGCGATGTCGGGTTCTGCCTTGGCCAGCACCATCTCGACCAGGGCCAGGGTGCTCTGGAGCAGGGGCCAGCCGGCGACGGCTTCGGCGAGCAGGTCGGGGTCGGTCTGCCGGGCCCAGGCCAGGGCATCGCCGACGCCGAGCCACGCCGGCAGCATCAGGCGGACCTGTGTCCAGGCGAAGACCCAGGGGATGGCCCGCAGCGACGAGACCCCGGCGTCGGTCCCCCCCGGGCGCCGCGCCGGGCGGCTGCCGACGTTGAGGCGGGACAGCTCGCGTTCCGGCGTGGTCGTCCGGAACCAGGCCACGAAGTCGGGGTGGTCGCGGACGATCGCCCGCCAGGCCGTACAGGAGCGGTCGGCCAGCGCGTCCATGAGCGCCCGCCACTCCGGCTTGACGGCGGGCTGCGGCAGCAGGCCGGCTTCGAGCACGGCGGTGGTGTACAGCTCGAGGTTGCGGACGGCGAGGCCCGGCAGGCCGAACTTGGCCTGGATCATCTCGCCCTGCTCGGTGACCCGCAGCCGGCCCTGGATGCTGCCCGGGGGCTGGGCGCGGATCGCTTCGTGCGTCGGGCCGCCACCCCGACCGACGGTGCCGCCGCGGCCGTGGAAGAGGGTGAGACGCGCGCCGGCAGCGGCGCAGGCGGCGACAAGGTCTTCCTGGCCGCGGTACAGCGCCCAGGCAGCCGCCAGGCGCCCGGCATCCTTGGCGGAATCCGAGTAGCCGAGCATGACCTCCTGGTGGTCGCCGTGGACCGCGCGCAGGTGGTCGCGGTACCAGGGCACCGACAGCAGGGCGGCCATGCTGGCACCGGCGCCGTCGAGGTCGGACAGCGTCTCGAACAGCGGCGCGACCCGCTGCGGAGGGGCTGCCGGGCCGTCGCCGGCGCCGGGCTCGAAGGCGGCGCGGGCTTCCTGCTGGAGCAGCTCGACCACCAGCACGTCGCTGGGGGCGGTGGCCATGGAGATGACATAGGCGCCGAGCGCGCCACGGCCCTGGCGGGCGGCCATGGCGAAGGTGGCGAGGACGTCGTGGTCGTCTGCCGACAGCGGGCCGGGCGCCCGCCACAGAGCCGGCGGCACCAGGGGGCGCCGCGAGGCGAGCTGGGCGGTGAGGAAGTCCACGCGCTGCGCTTCGGGCCAGTCGGCGTAGGCGCCGAGCCCGAGGTGCCGGGTCAGCGCGTCCATGGCCGCCGTGTGGCGCGCGCTCTCCTGGCGGAGGTCGAGGCGCAGCAGGTGCAGGCCGAAGCAGGACAGGCGCCACAGCAGGTCGCGCAGCCGACCGTCGGCGACGACGCCGGCCCCGCTGTCGTGGAGGCTCTGCCAGCAGAGCTGCAGGGGGGCGCGCAGCTCGTCGAGGTCGGCGTAGACGCGCAGCCCGTCGAAGACGGCGGGATCGTCAGGGCGGACCCGTCCGTCCAGGCGTTCCTCCAGGTAGCGCACCGTCGCCCGCAGCCGGTCACGGACTCCGCGCAGCAGCTCGCGGTAGGGCTCCCGCACCGTCGCACCCGGGCGGACGGCACGGGCGGCGGCCCACAGCGCGTCCGTCGCCGGGACCAGCGACAGCTCGCTGCGGAGCTGGTCGACCTCGGCCAGCACGAGGCTGGCGGCCATCCATCGTCCCAGCAGCAGCACCCGCGCCGTCGTCTCGGGCCGGACGTTGGGGTTGCCGTCGCGGTCGCCTCCCATCCAGCTCGCGAAGCGGATCGGCGCGGCGTCCAAGGGCAAGCCCTGCCCCGTGTGCTCGATGAGGGCCTGGTCGAGCTGCCGCAGGAAGGCCGGCACCGCCTCCCACACCGACTGCTCGATGGCGACCAGCCCGCCGCGGGCTTCGTCCTCCGGGGTCGGCTGCTGGCGATTGACCTCGTCGGTGAGCCAGGCGCTGACGATCTGCCGGCGCAGCGACAGCCGCGAGGCGGCGTCTTCAACCGGCGTCGACTCCCGGTCGCGGCGGGCGAGCAGGTCGGCGACGCGGCGGTGCTTCTGCAGCAGGGTCCGCCGGATCACCTGGGTCGGGTGCGCGGTGAAGACCAGCTCGATCTGCAGGCCCAGCACGGCGTCCCGGAGGCCGTCGGCGGTCACCCCCGCGGCACGCAGCCGGCCGAAGCTCTCGGCGATGCTGCCGCGCTGGGGCGGGTGGTCGGCCCGTTCGTGGTCGCGGCGGCGGCGGATCCGGTGGTGCTGCTCGGCGATGTTCGCCAGGCTGAGGAACCAGGAAAACGCCCGCCCGACCTGGGTCATCTCGTCGAGGGAGAGGCCGGCGAGGAGGCGGTCCAGATCGTGACCGGCGGCGGCGTCCCCGCTCCGGGCCGCCTTGGAGCGCGTCCGCACGGACTCGACCGTGGCGAGGAGGGCCGGGCTGCCCTGCTCCGACAGCGTCTGGCCGAGCAGGTGGCCGAGCAGCCGCACGTCGGCGCGGAGGGGGGCGTGGGGATCACTCATCGCTGCTCCCGGTCGATCCACCGTCGGTCGTGTTGTCGGGCGTGCTGCCCGTGCTGCCGCCGCCGTCGCTACCCGTCAAAGCGGGCGGGCCACCGCGACCGCCTCGAGGGCCACCGTGCCCGCGCATGCCCGGCCCGAAGCGCCCGGCCTTGCCGCCCTTGCCGCGCATGAAGCGGCCGCGGCCCTTGCCCCCCTTGCCGCTACCGGCTGCGCCCTGGCCGCCCCTGCCGCGGCGCTGCTGGCCGAGCGCCGCCTGCCGGGGAGCCGGGCGGACGTCCACACCGAAGTAGCCGCCGGCCTTGCGCATCACCAGGAAGGGCGAGACATCCTCCAGGACGAGCGGATCCTTGCCAGCGGCGACGAGGATGAAGCCACGGTCGACCCCGGCCGCCGCCAGGGTCGCGGCCACGTCGACCTGCTGCGCCGCGTCGTCGCTGAACGGCACCGGCACGACGGCGTCCCGGTCGACCACCACCAGCCGCACGCCGGCGTCGGCGAAGCGGTGGCCGAGGTCGGCGTGTTCTGCCGCCGGCCCCATGGTCTGGCTGCCGCCGGCGTCCAACACGATCCGCCAGGCTTCCAGCCCCAGGGCGACCTCCAGCTCTTGCACCCGCGCGGCGTCGCCCCATTCCAGGCGGTGCAGGCCGGCGTCGGTGAACACCAGCCAGCCGGGAGCGGCGTCCGCGGGCACGTCGACGTCCACCGGCTCGCCCTCTCCCCGGGCCGGCGGGACCGTGAGGCTGGCCCCGGCCGGCGCGCGCCACAGGGTCAGCGGCTGGCCGGCGAGCGCCGCCTCCACCTCGGCCAGCGCCTCGGGAGAGTCGGGAGCGGCCACGTCGTCGGCCAGCGGGTCGTCCCCGGGCATCCCCGGCTCGGCCAGGGGCTGGCCACTCGCCGTGGTCAGCTCGACCTCCTCCGCCTCGGCCAGGCCCGGCTCCACCCGCACCACCGCCGCCCACAGCCAGGTCGGCCCGGCCGGCGCCACCGGCGCCACCGGCTCGACCACCGGGACGGGCGCCGAGGGCGCCTGGGCCACCTCGTCCTTCGCCGTGTCCCCCGCACAGCTCGACAGGCGACCACAACCCAGCGCCAGCACCACCAGCCACAGCATCTCGACCTCCGCACAGCGGAGGGAACCTGACCCGGCCGGCGCTCTCCGACAACCGCCGGGTTCACGTGTCTGATCGCGCAGCCGGGCATCCACGGGCCCCCCCGCTCCCCCACCTTGAACCCCATCGGCACCCTCGTTACGCGATCGGCTTGCCCGATCCGGCGCCGGACGCCTGCATCCTCGGTCCAGGCCGCCCGCCCACAGGAGACCGCGTGAACCGCATGTCGACCGACCCGAGCCCACGCACCCCGCCCGCCCTGCCCGACCCGGGCCTGCCCGCGCCGGTGGCCGAAGAGCTGGACCACCTCGCCCGCATCCGCACCCGGCTGGCCGAGAACCCCGAGGGCCCCGGGGCCAGCGAGCGGCAGGTCATCGACGAGATCCTGCGCCTGCAGCAGGATCTCCCCAACGCCCGTGGCGACGACAAGCCCGCGCTCTTCCAGCAGCTCGAGCACCTCCAGGCGCGCCTGGACCAGGTCCGCAAGGGGCGCCCGAGCGAGTCGGTGGACCCCGACAGCCCCTACTTCGGCCACCTGGGGCTGGTCGAGGACGGCCGCCAGCGCGACATCTTCATCGGGCGCGCCACGCGGCTGGGCCCGGGGCTGCGCATCGTCGACTGGCGCAACGCGCCCATCAGCCGGATGTTCTACCGGTACGAAGAGGGCGACGAGTTCGAGGAGGAGATGGCCGGCCGCGAGCGTCGTGGCCGGGTGCAGGCCCGGCGGACGCTGCACATCGCGCGGGGCCAGCTCATGCGGGTCGGCACAGCGGAGGGCACCTGGCTGCGCGGCGAGCACGGCTGGAACGAGCTGCCCGCCGCCAGCACCCACCTCGCCGGCGGCTCCGGCCAGGCGCTACGAGCCGGCCGCAGGGCGACCTCGCAGCTCGGAGCGTCGGGGCGGCTGCGGGCCGACAAGCACCTGCCCGACATCGCCGCCCTCATCGACCCCGAGCAGTTCGCGCTGATCACCGCCGAAGACAGCGGCGTGGTCGTGCTGCGGGGGTCGGCCGGCTCCGGCAAGACCACGGTCGCCCTCCACCGCATCGCCTACCTCGCCTACGACGATCCGCGGCGCTTCGGACCGGGCCGCATCCTGGTCGTCGTCTGGGGGCGGGCCATGCGCGACTACGTCGGCCACGTGCTGCCCGCCCTGGGGGTGGAAGGGGTCAAGGTCACGACGTGGGAGGAGTGGGCTCGCCGCCAGGTCCGCCAGCACCTGGGCCGCCTTGTGCCGAAGGTGTGGGCCGACGACACGCCGGCCTCCGTGGTCCGCATCAAGCTGCACCCCGGCGTCTCGGAGCTGCTCGCGCAGCACGTGGCCACCCACAAGGCCCCCCGACGCCCGCTCCAGGTGCTCGAGGACTGGGCCGCCGTGCTCACCGACAAGCCCGCCATCGCCGCGGTCCTCGGCGACACCATGGCCGCCGGCCAGCTCGACAAGGCCATCGACTGGATGACCGAGCAGTCCCAGGCCGTGCTGGCCTGGGCCGCCGGCGACTCCGACGTCGACGCCCGCCTCGACCAGGAAGACGCTGCCCTGCTGCTCCGCGGCTGGCAGCTCCGGATGGGCCCGCTGCGCCACCGCCGCGGCCGCGACCTGCGGCACGCCCACGTCGTCCTCGACGAGGTGCAGGACTTCTCACCGGTCGAGGTCCAGGTCCTGCTCGGCACCACCGACGAGCGCCGCTGCGTCACCCTGGCCGGCGACGTCCGCCAGCACATCTCCAAGGACGCCGGCTTCTCCTCCTGGACCGGCTTCCTGGAGAGGATCGGCGTGCCGACCACGTCGCTGGCCACGCTGGAGGTCAGCTACCGCTCGACCCACGAGATCACCTCCTTCGCGCTGGCGGTGCTCGACGACGACGACGAGCCCGCGCCGCGCACCACCCGCCACGGCCCCCCGGTCGAGCTCTTCGAATTCACCGACCACGGCGCCTGCGTCGCCTTCCTCGCGGAAGAGCTGCGCCGCCTGACCCTGGCCGAACCGCTCGCCAACGTCGCCCTGCTCACCCCCGACCCGGCGCTGTCCCGCACCTACTTCGACGGCCTGCGCCGGGCCGAACTCGAAGACGTCCGCCTGGTCGAGCAGCAGCGCTTCGCCTTCGCCCCGGGCATCGACGTGGTCGAGGCCCGGGAGGTCAAGGGCCTGGAATTCGACTACGTCGTCATCGTCGACGCCAGCGCCCGCTGGTGGCCCGACACGGCCCACCACCGCCGCCTGCTGCACGTCGCCGCCACCCGCGCCGTGCACCAGCTCTGGATCACCGCGGTGGGGCGCCCCTCGACCATCCTCCCCCAGGTCCAACCCCACGCCGTGCCCCAGGAGACGTGATGGCCAGCGCAGACACCGTGCTGCACCGCCTGCGCGACGGGGCGCTGCGGGATCTCGTGGTGCTCGTCATCGACGATCTGTTGACCCGGCCGGTCCAGGGCATGCTCGACCCGGACTTCGTGGCCGACCAGGTCATCAAGGCGCTGGAGACCGGCAGCGAGGGTGAACAGACGGAGCGGTGGTTGCGGCAGGGGATCGCCGACCTGCTCGAACGCGTGCCGGAGGGCACCCTGGCGGCGCGCGCACCCGCCGAGATCGTCGACCCGCTGCGAGAGGCGCTCGGCCAGCCCATCGTCTGGGACCGAGCGCTGGTGGGGCGGCTGGTAGACCACGCAGCCCTGCGGGATCTGTTCTCGGAGGTCGTGCGGCGCGCGGTCACCTCTTATGCACAGAAGCTCGCGCACCTGTCGCAGAACAACCCCGTCAGCCAGACCGCCAGCAGGCTGGGCATCGGCGGCCGCCAGCGCGGACTGGGGGGCGGGCTCGGCCGCCTGAAGTCGCTGGGTGAGGGCATCGCAAAGGGACTGTCCGCAGAGCTGGAGGCCCAGGCCGAGACCCGGGCCAAGGACTTTGTCGACCAGGCCATGAGCGCGGTGATGCAGCAGGTCGCCGACCACCTCACCGACCCCGCCTATGCCGACCACTACGGCCGCTACCGGGTGCACATCGTCGACACCCTGCTGGACACCGACCTGCAGGTGCTGGCCGGCGAGATCGACAAGATGGACCCCGACCGCCTGGTGGCCACCGGCGCCGCCGTCGCCCGCGCCCTGGCCCGCCGCGAGGGCTTCCACGACGAGCTGACCCGCGCGATCCGCACCGCGCTCGACGAAGCCGGCGGCCGCAGCCTGCGGGACTTCCTGGTCCAGGCGGGCATCGACGAGACCCGCTGGCGGGCCGACATCGAAGACCAGGTGGTCGCTCGGGGCATGGACCTGCTGCAGACCGACGCCTTCCGGGGGTGGCTGGAGGGGGTGTTGGGGTAGGGGGGGCGCTCTACCTCTCGATGGCGAGCCGCGACCTCGCATGCTACTGTCAGCACATCTGGATTGGCGCACCGCGCCAGGAGGAGATCAAGATGACGCAAGCAAGCAAGCAAGCAAGCAAGCAAGCAAGCAAGCAAGCAAGCAAGCAAGCA
>CAZRFD010000117.1:0-22426 GCA_964599085.1 uncultured Enterobacterales bacterium
CAGGTGGCCCTCGGGGCCGGGGGTGAAGCTGGCCCAGACGGGCAGGCCGGTGGCGACGGCCTCCTCGACGGCGATGAGCCCCTCGCCGGCGTGGGGGAAGGTCTCCACGAGCAGCAGATCGACCCCCTCCTCGGCCAGGGCGCGGGCGAGCTGGCGGTGTTCCGGGCGCGGGTCGGAGGGCGACAGCCACGGGCTGTAGCAGTCTTCGAGCGGCGCGATGCTGCCGGCCAGGCGGTGGTCCGCCGGGATGGCTCCGCGGGCGAGGGCCACGGCGCGGTGGACGAGCTGCCGCCAGGTGTCGGGGAACCAGCGCGGCTGGGTGCGGAAGCTGTTGACCGTGTGCACGGTGGCGCCGGCGGCGGCGTAGTCGGCGTGGATGGCGGCGACCACGTCGGGGGCGTGCTCCAGGGCGTAGGCCGACCAGCCGGGCCCCGGGGTGTCGATGCCGCGTCGTCCGAGCTCGGTGCCGAGCGGACCGTCGAGGAGGGTGGGGTGCATTGGAAGTCCCTGGACCCAGGTTAGCCCCGCAGCAGGGAGGTTCAATGCTCGACCGCATCGCCCGGCTGCCCCTGCGGGCTGCACGCAAGCTCTACCGCGCCGCCTTCCCAGAGGGCAGCAACGACGGCGGCGTCTCGTACACGCCGGCGGCGAACGGCCTGCGCCGTCCCCCGGAAGCCGTGCGCGCGCCCCGCGAGGGCGAGGACAGCACGGCGCCCACCCCCGGGACGAAGTCGAGCTGACCGCAGGCGCGGCGGCACGCTCAGGCCGGCGCCCCTGGCAACAGCAGCTCGACGACCAGCCCGCCGCCATCACGGTTGCGGGCGCTGACCCGCCCGCCGTGGGCCTCGGCGATCTGGCGGACCAGCATCAGCCCCAGGCCCAGCCCGCCGGTGCTCCGGCTGCGGCTCTGCTCGGTGCGGAAGAAGGGGTCGAAGAGCCGCGGCAGCGCGTCCTCCGGCACGCCGGGTCCGCGGTCGGCGACGGCGATGTGGACGCCCTCGTCGTCGCTGCGCGCCGTGATCTCGACCGGCGTGTCGGCCGGGGTGTAGCGGGCGATGTTGCTCAGCAGGTTGCGGAGCACGCGGGCGAGCCGGCTGCGATCGGCGCGGACCTGCAGCCCGTCGGGGATGTCGACCGACACCGGGCGGTCTCCCGGCGGACGCTCGGCCAGGACCTGCGCGACGAGGGGCCGCAGCGCCAGCCGCTCGACGGTCAGCGCCAGCATCCCCTGGTGCAGGCGGGCGCTCTCCAGCAGCTCCCCGACGAGCCCGTCGACCTCGGCGATGTCGGCTTCGAGGGCGGCGATGCGGCGCTCGTCGGCGCCCTGCTCGCGCAGCAGCTCGGCCTGCAGCCGCATGCGGGCCAACGGCGTGCGCAGCTCGTGGGAGATGGCGGCCATCAGCTCCCGCTGGCCCTCGACCATGCCCTGGACCCGGTCGGCCATGCGGTTGAAGGTGGCGCCGATGCGGGCGGCGGCGTCGCCGCCCTGGTCGTCCACCCGGTGAGCGAGGTCTCCGTCGGCGATGCGGGCCATGGCGTCGCCGGCGACATCGAGCGGCCGCAGCATCCAGCGGCTGGCGAGGACACCGGCCACGACGCCGAGGACCGCCAGCATCAGCAGGCCCAGGCCGACGCGGCGCTGGGGGCGCTCCAGGTCGGTGCGGAAGTGGATGGCGAGGTAGGGGCCACCGCCGCCATCGCCGAGCGGCACCAGCACCGGGCCACGGCGGCCGGCGGCGAAGATCATGGTGACGCCGTCGCGCTCGATGGTGGTGGGCTCGGCCCCACCGCGGTGGCGGCGGGGCATCCCCTCGACCAGCCGGAGCTGGACGCCCAGCTCGTCGGCCAGCTCGCGGGCCCGCTGGCGGGGGCTGTCGGCGGCCTGGACCTCGCGGGCGATGTAGGCCGCGGCGTCGGCCCGTTCATCGGAGAGGGCGCCGAGGAGGGGGCGCAGGATGGCGCCGCCGGCGACCAGCCAGGCCAGCAGCACCGTGGCCACCAGCAGGCCCACGACCCCGAGGACGACGCGGGCGTGGAGGCTGGCGCGGCCGGGCGTCACGCCGGGACCAAGTAGCCGACGCCGCGGATGGTCTTGATGCGGGTCGGCTTGCGTGGGTCGTCGCCGAGCTTGCGGCGCAGGTGGCTGACGTGGACGTCGACCGAGCGGTCGAAGGCGGCCCACTCCTCGCCCCGGGCCTGCTCCATGAGCCTGTCACGGGGCACGACCCGGCCGGCGGCGGCGACGAGGACCCGCAGGATGTCGAATTCGGTGGTGGTCAGCTCGACGCGCACGCCCTCGACCCGCACCTCGCGGCGCGCGGGGTGGACCTCGATCCCGGCTGCGCTGAGCACAGGGTCGGCGGGGGCGGGGGCCTCGGCCCGCCGGAGCACGGCCTTGACGCGGGCGAGCAGCTCGCGGGGGTTGAAGGGCTTGGGCAGGTAGTCGTCTGCCCCGAGCTCCAGGCCGACGATACGGTCGGTGTCCTCGCCGCGCGCGGTCAGCATGATGATCGGCAGCCGCGCGGTGGCGGGGGTGCGGCGGATGGCCTGCAGCACCTCGAAGCCGTCCATGCCAGGCATCATCACGTCGAGGACGACGAGGTCGACACCGCCGCGGCCCAGGCGCTCCAGCCCGGCGGGCCCGTCCAGCGCCCGCTCGACGGCGAAGCCCCGGCCCCCGAGGTACTCGACGAGCAGCTCGGAGAGGCCGGGATCGTCGTCGATGACGAGCACCGTCTGCACGACTACTCCGCTGCGCCGTCGAGGAAGGGGGCGGCGCCGGGGCCACCCATGCCGGGGCCGCCCATGCCGCGGGTGCGGCCCTGCCCGCGGTCCTGCCGCCGCTCCGCCACCTGGGTCAGCATGTCGGCCAGCTCGGCCTTCTGGTCGGCATCCAGGGCGTCGTAGACGTCCATGATGCGGTCGATGGACAGGTGCGCGGTCTGGGTCATGGTGGCCATGCGGGCGTCCACCTGGGCGTGCAGGGTGGTGCGGTCCAGGCTGCCGTCGCCGATCTCGGCGATCATCGCGGTGCGGTCGGGACGCTCGCTGCTGCGGCGCGCGGTGCGGAGCTGGTCCCGGATGTCGTCGACGGCGTCGTCGAGGAGGGCCTGCTGGTCTTCGGTCAGGTCGAGGCGGTTCATGGCCATGAGGACCACGCGCTCGGGGCCGCCGGCGGGGCCGTGGGCGCCAGCGCCGCTCGGACCGCCACGGCCGGCAGCGGCGGTGAGCCCGACGGTGCCCAGCGAACCGAGCAGCATGAAGCCGGAGGCGAAGAGGATGCGGCGGACGTTCTTGGACAGCGACGGGGTGGAGATGGTCACGGGGACCTCCAGGGGCGAGGGTACGACACCGGGAGCCGGTGTCACGGGCCGCTCGTGGCGACCTCGCACCATGGATCTACGTTCCGCTTGTTGGAGGCCCGTGCAGCCTGCCTGAAGCAGTCCTTCGAAGTGTGAAGGAGTGTGAAGACGGCCCCCAACGCAGCGACGCCCCCGGGGGCGGGGGCGTCGTCGGCGTCGAGCAGGTGCAGTCAGCTCGCCTGGGCGCTCGTCAGCTTGCTGTCGCGGCGGTCGCCGCGAGTGCTGCGGTCGGCCTTCGTGCGCTTCGGGGGCAGCGGAAGGAGTGCCGAGGTGTGAGCCCGGTAGCGGTCGTAGCCGGGGCGGCGCGTCTCGAGGTCGGAGTCGGCGAGCGCCGACTTGACGAGCAGCGCGGTCAGGACGGCCGGTCCCAACGCCATGGGCAGCACCTGCGGGCCGGCGGCGGCGGCGACCATGAAGATGCCCCACCAGGCGATGCAGTCGCCGAAGTAGTTGGGGTGGCGGCTGTAGCGCCACAGCCCCGACGAGAGCACCTGGTCGTAGCTGCCAGGTGTCAGCTTGAACAGCCCGAGCTGCCAGTCGCCGATGATCTCGATGCCGGCGCCGACGGCGAACAGGGCGATTCCGATCCAGTCCGCCCAGAACATGTCGGAGCGCCCGGGCGTGGCCAGGGAGAGCTGCACGGGCAGGCTGATGACGAAGACGAGCGCGGCCTTGCGGGCGAAGACCGTCAGCGCGCTCACCCAGGGAAAGCGCTTGCCGGACCGGCGGCGCATGGCGCGGTAGCGGCGGTCTTCCTTGTCGCCCAGCTCGCTGCCGGGGTGGACGCCCGCGAACAGGTTGCGCCACGCGATGTGCATGCTCAGCCGCAGGCCCCACAGCCCGACGAGGGCGAGGAGCACGAGCTTGCGGGGGCCGGAGGCGTCGCCCTGGACGGCGGCGGCGATGGCGATGGCCACGAAGCTGAGGCCCCAGAACACGTCGACGACGCCGGCGTCCTTGCGGATCAGGCTCCACAGCCAGGCGAGGCCCATCAGGCCGATCACCGCTGCAGCGCTGGTCATGAGGACGGGGGCGAGGGAGGCAAGGGTCACGTAGTCGTCCGCGGAGAGAGGAGCCGCTGGTGGGGGGTCAGACGCAGGAGCCGCGGCGTCGTCAGTGCTGGCAACATGCCAACTGGCTTTCGCATTCGTGTAACGATTTGGTCACGAGGGCGCTGTGATGCGCACCAGCAGGGCCGAACCGTCATTGCAAGCTTTTGTCACGGCGACTCAGGGGACGACCCGGCCGCCGACCAGGACCGCGCGGATCTCCGTGCTGGCGTCGATTTCGTCGAGGGGATCGCCGTCGATGACCACGAGGTCGGCCAGCTTGCCCGGCTCGATGCTGCCCAGGTCCCGGTCCAGGCCCAGGTAGCGGGCGCCGTCGATGGTCGCGGCGCGGAGCGCCTCGACGGGCGTCATGGCCCCGGGGCCGGCGAGGCCGTGCAGCTCCCAGTGCACGCCGAGCCCCTGGAGCTGGCCGTGGGCGCCCAGGGTGACCAGCACCCCCTGGCGGGCCAGGGCGGCGGCGCTGCGGGCCACGTCCTGGTGGTGCCAGTCGTCGTCGCGCCCGAACGCGCCGTGCCGCCAGGCCCGGGCGTCGAGCTGGCGCCGGGGGAAGTGCCGCAGCAGGCGGTCGTGGACCAGCGGATCGTCGTGCTGGAAGAAGTAGTTCTCGCCGAACACCCCGCCGTAGGCGACCAGCAGGGTCGGCGTGTACGCCGTGCCGGCGCTGTCGGCGGTGCGGCTGCCGGCCAGCAGCCCCTGGACGTCGGCGTACAGAGGGGCGACGGGCAGGGCGTGCTCGACGGCCTGGAAGCCGTCGACCACCATGGTCAGGTCCATCCACAGGTCGCCTCCACCCTCGGTGACGCAGAGCATGCCCTCGTTGGCGCAAGCGCTGGCGTACCACTGGCGCTGGTCGCGGCGGCTCTGCTGATAGACCTTGACGCTGGTCGCTCCCAGCGTCTTCTGGCGCTGGACATGGTGCAGGGCGGCGTCGCGGTCCGGCGTCTTGGCGTCCTGGCTGTCGAGGGCGCCGTACAGGATGAAGCCCGTGGAGTAGACCCGCGGTCCCTCCTCGAGGCCCGCAGCGACGCGTTCTGCCTGGGTGAAGACCAGGTCGGTGCTCGCCGAGGGGTCGTGCACCGTCGTGACGCCGAAGTCCAGGGCCACCTGGTAGCGCCACTCCTGCTCGGGGAGGACGTCGCCGGCGCTGTAGTGCAGGTGGGCGTGGACGTCGATCAGGCCGGGGATCACCGTGCCGCCGCCGCAGTCCAGCTCCTCGGCGCCCGCCGGGACGGCGCCGCCGGCCTCCACGGAGCGGACCCGGTCGCCGTCGACGACGATCGTGGCGTCGTCGATGACCGCGTCGGGCTGGTCGCGGTCGGCCATCGTCAGGGCGCGGCAGTGGGTCAGCGCCTTGACGCCTACGGGGTGCGCTCGCGGGCGGAACAGGCCGAGGTCGAGGCTGTCGGCGTCGGGCAGCTCGGCATCCTCCTGGAGCGAGGGCAGGGCCTGGGTGCGGATCACCGGCCCCTCGGCCCAGGACAGGGAGCCGTCGGGGCGCCACGACAGCCAGTCGCCGAGCACCTCGGTCAGCTCGCGGTGGGGGAGGGCGTCGGCGACGGCGACCTCGGGCCCGCCCCAGGCCGGCAGCGCCGCGACGTGGACCTGGTGGTCGAGCTGGTAGGCCACGCGGGCGAAGTCGGGCGAGGGGACCACCTCTTGGGCGCCCCCGAGCACGAGGTGGGTGCGGCTGTCGTGGCCCTCCAGATCCATCGAGACGAGCAGGGTCTCGTCCGGCGCGCGGGGCTCGGTGGGCCGGGTCTGGAGGAACCAGACGCGATCGTCGTGCAGGAAGACCCGGGGCCCGCGGTTGTTGGAGCCCCGGTTGCCCACCGCGGTGACGACCCGCGAGGCCCACCCCTTGCGGCCCCGCTCCAGCAGCAGCAGCTCGAACCAGGGTTCGGCCGACAGGTCGACGTTGGTCTGGCCGCCGACCCCGCGGAGCACCAGCAGGCGCTGGCCCTCCTCGTCCCAGGACGGGTTCACGAGCTGTCCCTGCACCGGCAGCGTCTCGGTGCGGGCGCGGCCGGCCGGATCTGTCGTGATGTGCAGCCGGCCGCCTTCCTCGTCGTCCCAGCTCGTCCACGCCAGCCTGCGGCCGTCGGGGGACCAGGACGGCGCAACCCCGGTGCCGTCGCCGCTCAGCAGCTTCAGGTCGCCGCTCGCGGTCCGCAGCCAGAGCTGGCCCATGGCCGAGAACGCCAGGTCGCCCCGAGCGTTCCACACCGGCCAGCGCACGAGCTTCGCCTGGACCGCGGGGTCGATGGGGACCACCGGCCGCTTGACATCGTGCAGCGTCCAGTCGCCCTCGGCGTGGAATGCGACGGGCGCTTCGTCGCCGGTGTCCATGTCCACGCGCCAGAGCTTGCCGCGGGCCCACATCAGCAGGCCGTCCCCGGTCCAGTCCATGGCCGGGTAGGTGCCGTGCAGGGCGAAGCCCTCCAGCTCGTCGCCGCTGAGGTCCCGGGTCACGACCCGGCGGTCGCCGGTCGACAGCGCGATCACCTCCAGCAGCGTCTCGGTGCGGTCGCGGCTGATGAACGCGAGCTGCGTGCCGTCGGGAGAGAGCACCGGGCGAGCCGCGCTGCCGGGGCCCGTGGCCACGGTGCGGATGCTGCCGTCGCGCCGGTCCAGGCGCTCGATCGACCACAGCCCGGCGACCGGGTTGCCGTTGTACTCGAAGCGGCCATGCCGGCTGCTGAACCACACATAGCGGCCGTCGGTCACGGCGTCGGCGGCGTGGGGGTAGGCGTCCTTGCTGGTGAGCGCGAAGCCCTGGCCGCCGTCGAGGTGCACCTGCCACAGCTCGGTGACGCCGATGCTGCGCGTGTCGACGGTGCGTCGGCGGACGATGAGCCAGTCGCCGGCCGGGTCCCAGACGGGGTCGGTCACCCGGGCTTCGTCCTCGTGGGTGAGCTGCACCGGGTCGTCGCCGTCGATCCCCATGATCCAGACGTTGCGGTTGCCGTCGCGGTCGCTGCTGAAGGCGATGCGCGTGCCGTCGGGGCTGATGCGCGGGTCCGTGTCCCACGCCGGGCCGGACGTCAGGCGCGTGGCCTCGCCGCCTGCGGCCGGCATGGACCAGATGTCGCCGAGCAGGTCGAAGACCACAACGCCGGTGGTGGCGTCGCCGTGCTGGTCCACGCTCATCCAGGTGCCCTCGGACAGCGAGAGGTGGACGTCGTGGGTGGGGCCCCAGGGCTCTGAGATGTCCCAGTCGGGAGCAGAGTCGTCTGCGGCGTCGTCTGCTGCGGCGTCGTCCGCTGCGGCGTCGTCCGCTGCGGCTGCCGGGGTCGTGGACAGGAAGGCGAGGAGGAAGAGGCTCAGGGGTCGCATGGGCCGCCGGCTATCGCGACGACGGCGTTTCTGCGGGGATCACGCCCAGGGGCGGTAGCGCAGCAGGCGGTAGGGCACGACGCGCGCCGAGGTGGTGGGTCGCAGCGCCGCCAGGAGCCGGTCGCGGGTGTCGGCCAGCGCCGAGGGCGGCATGCTGCCGGCGATGGGCGAGAGGTAGACGAGGTCGGCGGCGGTCAGCGGCAGCTCACCGAGGAGTCGGGCGGTGGCGGTCTCGTGGGTCGCGACCGCCTGGGTGCCGCCGAGTCCGACCAGCACGGTCAACCCGACCTGGACGCCGGCCGCGCGGGCGTGGTCGAGGGCGAGGCGCAGGCGACACAGATCTCCGGCCTTGCCGGCGGCGGCGCGCAGGGTGGGATCGCCGGTCTCCAGGCCGATGACCACGCGGCGGAGCCCGCGCTCCGCGAGCGCCTCCAGGTCGGCGACGCTGTGGGTCGGCGCGTGCTCGGGGTCCCAGAAGGCGGCGAGGCCGCGGCGCGGCTGTCCGAGCCGTGCTTCGACCCGGTCGAGCACGTCGTGGAGGCGCGGCGCCGACAGCGACATGGCGCTGGCGCTGCCGAGGTAGAAGCCGTCCCGACCGCCAAGGCCGGGCCCCATGAACGCGGCCACAGCGCGCAGGTGTGCGTCGAGGGCGGCGGCGTCGAGGACGGTGAAGCCGCGCCCGGCATACAGCGAACAGAAGCTGCAGGTGTTGCTCGGGCAGCCGGTTGCCGGCAGCAGCACCAGGTCGCGGAGGCGGTCCGGCGGCAGGACCGGTGTGGGCTCCGGCCAGGTATCCGAGTAGTGCCCGGCCTCCGCGGCGAGGCGGCTGGCGCTCCACCCCCGCGCGGCGTCGAGGACGGCCCGGGCCTGGGCGTCGGTGACCTGGGCGACCAGCTCCTCCACCAGCGCGCGGACGTGGTCGTGGACCACGGCGGCGGCGGCGGCGTCGAGGTCCTCGAGGGCCTCTCCCTGCCCACGGACCACCGCGCCGTCCAGGCAGCGCCGCCAGCGGCCCTTGGCTGTGCGCAGCATCGCCCACCGGCCGCGAAGATCGACGCGCAGCAGCAGGTCCGGCTCCCGCGCGACCACGAGTCCGGCGGGGCCCAGGCGGTGGGTCAGCGGCGTCGGCACGGGGCTCCTCGGCGAGGGGGTCCGGGTGGCAGCGTAGTCCGGTGGCGGCAGCCCCCGAAAGACGCCTGCGTTAGGCCGGGCACCCCCTGCACGGAGGCCCCGATGCGTCTCGTTCGCCCGCGCGACCTGCTGGTCACCTTCGAACCCGGTGGCATGGTGATGCTGCGCAGCACCAGCCGCGGTGCCGGTGCGCGGGCGCCGGCCTGGGCGGTGGGCGTGCTGTCGGCCTGTGACATCCCGCGGACCCGGGAAGAGGTGGCCCAGGCCATGGGTGAGAACGCCGCGCAGGCCTTCGATGGCCTGTACGAAGCCGGCCTGCTGGTCGATGCCGCCGACGCAGCCGAGACGCCGGTGATCTTCGCCAACTACGCCGGCGTGGATGTCCACCGCGTGATGCTCAACGACGACGTGCGGCTCGACGCCTACTGGCGGGGGCTCAAGGCCACGGTCCGGCCCGGCGACGTCGTCATCGACGCCGGCAGCGGCACCGGGGTGCTGGCGACGATGGCTGCGCTGTGCGGCGCGTCCAAGGTCTACGCCATCGAGCGCACCGACTACGCGCAGGTCATCCCGCAGGTGGCCCGCGACAGCGGTGTGGGCGACAAGGTCGAGGTGGTCCGCGCCGACGTCGGGCGGGTCCAGCTCCCACAGAAGGCGCGGGTCATCGTGACCGAGACCTTCGGCCACTTCGCCGTGGCCGAGGGCATGATGGAGGACGTGCTGGCCTGCGCCGAGCACAACCTGGAACCCGACGGCGTCATCGTCCCCGGCGCCTTCACCCTGTGGATGGCGCCGATGCCGGTGTCGCCGCCGGACCTGCTGGGCGCCTTCCGCCGGCGCGACGACGGCGTGGATCTGACCTGCCTGCTCGGGGATGCCCGTGGCCGGGCGCTCGACCGCACCGTCCTGCCGTCCGAGATCGGCACCCCCATCGAGCTGGGCCGCGTGGAGATGCCCTGCCGCACAGAGTGGGAGGGAGAGCTGGTGCTGGACGCCCCCTGCGAAGCGCTGGCGGCCTGGTTCACGCTGCACATGGCCCCGGGCATCGACATGCCCAGCGGCCCCCACGACCCGACGACCCACTGGAAGCAGACGCTGCTGCCCGTGTCGCTGCCGGCGGGCCGCCACCCCGTCTCGATCACCCGCGCGCCCGAAGACGGCCGCACCATCGTCATTGACGTCGGCGGCCAGGAGGTCCGCTGCCGCTGATGGGGCGGCGCCGCAAGCAGAAGGCACCGGTCGAGGTGACGCTGGACCGCCTCGAGGCCCGCGGCGTCAGCGGCCTGACCGACGACGGGCGCCGCGTCCAGGTCCGCCACGGCGCGGTCGGCGCGCGCATCGAAGCCCGCGCGGGCCGCAAGGGAAAGGGCCAGCGCGTGGGCCTCGTGCAGCCCGCCCCCGACCAGGTCGACCCGGCCTGCTCCGCCTTCGGCCTGTGCGGCGGCTGCCAGCTCCAGGAGATGCCGCTGAAACGCCAGCGGGCAGAGAAGGCCGACCTCGTGGGACGCCTCGTGGGGCACCCCTGCCGCGGCTGTGAGGGTGCAGCGGACGCCTACGGCTACCGCAACAAGCTGGAGCTGTCGTTTGGTGCCCGCCGCTTCCTGGCCGAGGCCACCGACGATCGCAGCGAGATCGAGGGGAGCTGGCTGGGCTTCCACCCCCCCGGCTGGTACTCCCGCGTCGTCGACGTCGATGGCTGCCCGCTCGGCTCGGCGGCCATGAACCGGGTGATCGCGGCCGTGCGCGCGCAGGCGCCGGCGCCGGCCTGGGACAACGCCACCCACCAGGGCTGGTGGCGGCACCTCGTCCTGCGGGAGGGAGACGACGGGGTCCTCGTCACCCTGGTCACCCACGGCTCCTGCCCCGACCGGGCGGTGCGTCGGGTCGCCGACGCCGTCGCCGCCCTCGACTGCGTCACCGGCGTGCTCTGGCGGGTCAACGACGGCGTGGCCGAGGTAGCCACGGGCGACCTGCGCGCGGTGC
The DNA here is from genome assembly GCA_964599085.1 of uncultured Enterobacterales bacterium. Classification (GTDB taxonomy): domain Bacteria; phylum Myxococcota_A; class UBA796; order UBA796; family UBA2385; genus J125. The sequence continues at coordinate 10,880 of CAZRFD010000117.1, forward strand.
TGCACGGCGAACCGACCGTGGCCATCACGCTGGGGCGCGCGCGCCTGGAGCTTCCCCCGGACGCCTTCTTCCAGGTCAACACCCCCGGTGCCGACATCCTGGTCGCCCGCATCGGCGACGCTCTGCGGCTACCGGGAGATCCCGACGAGGGCCCCGCCGGCGGCACCCTGCTGGACCTGTACTGCGGGGTCGGCGCCATCGGCCTCGCCCTCGCGTCCCGCTTCGACCGCGTCGTCGGCATCGAGCTGCTGGAGAGCGCCATCGAGACTGCGCGCCGCAACGCCGACCGGCTCGGTGTCGACGGCGTGTGGCAGGCCGGCCCGGTGGAAGCCCTGCTCCCCCAACTGGACCTGCCTCGCCCGCTGCGCGTCGTCGTCGACCCGCCCCGGGTCGGTCTGCACCCCAAGGCCGCGCAGTTCCTGTCGTCGCTCGACGCCGACGTGCTCGTCTACGTCGCCTGCAACCCCGCCAGCCTCGGGCGGGACCGTGAGCTGCTGGCGGCCGGAGGCTGGGCGCTCGCCGATCTGTGGGCGGTCGATCTCTTCCCCCAGACCCGCCACGTCGAAGCCGTCGGCCGCTTCCTGCGACAGTCGGGCGGGCAGCCACCGGAGCACTCGGAGTAGGCTCGGCCCTCTGCCCCGGGGGTCCCACCGTGTGGCTGCACCGACGCGCTCTCCTCGCCTCCCCCCTCCTCCCGCTGGTCATCGCCTGCGGGTCGGGCCCGGATCGTGACGGCGACGGCTTCCCCGAGCAGCTCGACTGCGACGACGGAGACGCCCTCGTCTTCCCCGGTGCCGACGAGTACTGCAACGGCGCCGACGACGACTGCGACGACGTCGTCGACGAAGACCCGGTCGATGGCCAGACCTGGTACGCCGACGCCGACGGGGACGGCTATGGCGGCGACCGCTTCACCACCGTCGCCTGCGACTTCCCCACCGGCTACCAGCCCTTCTCCGACGACTGCGACGACGGGGACCCCGACGTGCACCCCGGCGCCGATGAGCGCTGCAACGGGGTCGACGACGACTGTGACGACGACATCGACGAAGACGCTGTCGACCCCGCCACCTGGTACGCCGACGCCGATCGTGACGGCTACGGCGATCCTGCCGGCACCGTCCAGGCCTGCGACCAGCCGCCGGACACGGCGGACAACGCTGATGACTGCGACGACGAAGACGCCACCGACAACCCGGACGGGACCTGGTATGTCGACGCGGACGGCGACGGCTTCGGCGTCGACGGCACCCAGCAGCGCGGCTGTCGCCCGTACGAGGGCTACGCGCTGGAGCCCGGAGACTGCAGCGACGGTGACGCCTCCCTGCATCCCGGCGCCGACGAGCACTGCGACGGCGTTGACGAAGACTGCGACGGGGTCATCGACGACGATCCGGTGGACGCGCCGAGTTGGTACGCCGACGTCGACGGCGATGGCTTCGGCGACGACGCCGCGCTGACGGCCGCCTGCGAACAGCCCGACGAGCACGTGGACGTCGGGGGGGACTGCCTGGACGACGACGGCGACAGCTACCCGGGTGCCCCCGAACAGTGTGGTGACGACGTCGACCAGGACTGCAACGGCGTGGCCGACAACACCTGCGCCGACGCCCTCGTGGCCGAGGACCTCGCCATCGCCAGCCTCGCGGGCCCGGCCCTGAGCACGACGGCGCTCGGCCAGCGGGTGGCGCTGTGGGACCCGGACGGCGACGGAGTCCTGGACCTCGCCGCTGCCGCGCCGACCTGGGATGGCCCCACCGACGACGGCCTCGGACGCGTCTACCTGGTGGCGGGACCGCTCTCGGGCACGCTGGACGCCGACACCGCCGTCGCCACCCTGACCGGTGGGACCGAGGCCGACGCCCTGGGAAGCCGCCTCGCCGTCGTCGACGACGCCGACGGTGCCGGGACGCCCGGGTTGCTGGTCGCGGCCCCTGGCTGGGAGGGCGACACCGCGGGCTACTACGAGCAGGGCGTGCTGGCGCTGTACGTCGGTCCGCAGGCCGGGACGTTGTCCCTCGAAGACGCCGACGCCCGGGTCGAGGGCCACCTCCCCGGAATGGAGCTGGGGGCGGGCCCGGTCGGCCAGGGCGACGTCGACGGTGACGGGCTCGCCGAGCTGCTGCTGCCGGCACCCGCGTCCTACGACGGCGGGGGCAGCGTCTGGGTGTTCAGCGGCCCGCTGAGCGGCACGATGCAGACCTCCGACGCCGAGCTGCGCGTGGTCGGGGAGGCCGAGGGGCTGGGCTTCGGCGACGCGGTCGCCGGCGGCGGCGATCTCGACGGTGACGGCATCGACGACCTCGCCGTGGGCGCGACGGCCTGGCGAGGGGCGGCCTACGTGTTCTCGGGGCCCCTCGACGGCGGCATGGACAGCCGTGACGCCGATCAATTCGTCGAGGGGGACGAGCTCGGCGGAGCGGACGGTGCCCACCTGGCCATGTCCGATCTCGACGGGGACGGGCGCGACGACCTGCTCGTGGGGGCGCCGGGACGCTCCAGCAGCGGCGGCGTGGAGGGGGCGGGACGCGTCGCCATCCTCGCCGGAGACGGCCTGGGCCTCGACCTCGACCCGCTGTTGACCATCACCGGGACACGACCCGGCCTCGCGCTCGGCGACAGCGCCGGCGGGCTGGCGTTCGAGGACCTCGACGGCGACGGTCGTGCCGACATCGCCATCGGCGCTCCGCACGACCCCGCGGCCGGCACCGACGCGGGCGCCCTCTGCCTGCTGTTCGGCCCCGCCAGGGGCGCCCTGGACCACGACCGCTGCGACGCCCGCCTGCTCGGGGCCGGAACCGGTGCGGCGCTCGGCACCGACCTCTCGCTCGGGCGCACCGACGGCGAGGCCACAGACCTCGCCGTCGGCTCGACCTACGGCAGCACGCTCGGGGGAGAGGTGCTGCTGCTGTCGCTGTCGTCGCTCTGACCGCCGGGCCTACATGCGGGGGCCGGCGCCCTTGATCTCGTCGCTGGCGCCGTCCTCGAAGGTCTTGAAGTTGTCGATGAACAGCTTGGCGAGCTTGCGGGCGGTGGCGTCGTAGGCGTCCTTGTCCGCCCAGGTGTTCCGCGGGACCAGCACTTCGGGGGGCACCCCCGTGCACACCGTGGGCACCTCGAAGCCGAAGATCGGGTCGACGGTGGTTGGCGCGTCCCGCAGCTCACCGGCGTGGATGGCGTCGATGATGGCGCGCGTGTGGGCGATCCGCATGCGGTGGCCGAGCCCGTAGGGGCCACCGGTCCAGCCGGTGTTGACCAGCCAGGTGTCCGCGCCGTGCTTCTGGATGCGCTCGGCCAGCATCTCGGCGTAGCGGGCCGGGTGCCAGATGAGGAAGGGCGCCCCGAAGCAGGCCGAGAACGTCGCTTCGGGGTCGACGACGCCGACCTCCGTCCCGGCGACCTTGGCGGTGTAGCCGCTGATGAAGTGGTACATCGCCTGTTCGGGCGTCAGCTTCGCCACCGGCGGCAGCACGCCGAAGGCGTCCGCCGTCAGCAGGATGACGTTGTTGGGGTGCCCCCCCATGCACGGAATCTTCGCGTTGGGGATGTAGTGGATCGGGTAGCTGCAGCGCGTGTTCTGGGTGATCGAGGTGTCGTGGAAGTCCACTTCCCGGGTCTCGCGCTCGTAGACGACGTTCTCCAGCACGCTGCCGAAGCGGATCGCGTTGTAGATCTCGGGTTCGTCTTCGGGGGAGAGGTCGATGGCCTTGGCGTAGCAGCCGCCCTCGATGTTGAACACACCGTGATCGGACCAGCAGTGCTCGTCGTCGCCGATGAGGAAGCGGTGCGGATCGGCCGACAGGGTGGTCTTGCCGGTGCCCGACAGCCCGAAGAAGATGCTGACCTTGCCGTTGGGGCCCTCGTTGGCCGAGCAGTGCATCGACAGCACGTCCTTCTTCGGCATCAGGTAGTGCATGATCGTGAACACGCCCTTCTTCATCTCGCCGGCGTACTGCGTGCCGAGGATCACCATCTCCTTGCGGCCGAAGTGCAGGTCCACGCTGGTCTTGCTGACGACGCCCGGCGTGTGCCGGTTCGCGGGGAATTCGCCGGCGTTGTAGATGACGTAGTCGGGCTCGCCGAAGTCTTCGAGCTCTTCGGGGGTGGGACGGATGAGCATGTTGTGCATGAACAGGGCGTGGTAGGCCCGGGTCGTGATGATGCGGACCTTGATCCGGTAGCGCGGGTCCCAGCCGGCGAAGCCGTCCACCACGAACAGCAGGTCGCGGGTGTTGAGGTAGTCGACGGCGCGGTCGTGGTTGATGTCGAAGCTGGACTCCGGCAGCTTGATGTTCACCGGACCCCACCAGACGTCTTCGGTCGACGAGGGTTCGTCGACGATGCGCTTGTCCTTGGGAGAGCGCCCGGTCTTCTCGCCGGACAGGGCGATGATGGCGCCGCTGGACGCGATGTGCGTGCCCTCTTCGTTGCGCAGCGCGTACTCGTAGAGCCGCGAGGGGGCGGCGTTGCGGATGATGTTGGTCGGCTCGATGCCGTACTGGGCGAGGCTGAAGTCGGCCATGGGGTGCTCCTGGGATCGCCGCTGGCCTATCGGGATGGGGCGGTCGTGCCACCGCGGGAGGGCACCTGCGGCACCCGGGCGCGACCGGGGCGCTTGACGGCACGCGGCTTGCTGGGCACGTGGGTGTGGGGCGGACCGCCCCTCTTCCCACCGGAGACCCCATGTCCAGCACGCTCTCTCCTCGCTCTTCGCTGCTCCTCCTGTTGACGCTCGCCGCCTGCGGCGGTGGTGGCGCCCCCACGCCGACCGCCGAGACCCCGCCGGGTACCGACGATGCCGCCGGTGCACCGCCCGCCGGCAACGTCGACGCCGACCCCCGCGCCAAGGACCTGCAGGCCAAGGCCGCGGCCCTGTTCCAGGCGCTGCCCGCCGACCCGGTCGCCGGGGACAACGACCTGAGCCAGGCGCGCGTCGATCTCGGCCGGATGCTCTATTTCGACACCCGCCTGTCGAAGAACCAGGACATCGCCTGCAACTCGTGCCACCAGCTCGACCACTACGGTGTCGACGGGGAGCCCACCTCCCCGGGTCACAAGTCCGAGCGCGGCGGTCGCAACAGCCCGACCGTGTACAACGCCTCGCTCCATCTTGCACAGTTCTGGGATGGTCGGGCGGCCGACGTCGAAGAACAGGCCGGCGGCCCCATGCTCAACCCCATCGAGATGGCCATGCCCTCGGGGGACGCCGTCACCGCCGTGCTGAAGACGATCCCCGACTACGGCCCGCTGTTCGCCAGCGCCTTCCCGGGCGTCGACGACCCGGTCAGCTACGAAAACGCCGCGGTGGCCATCGGCGCCTTCGAGCGCGGGCTGCTGACGCCGGGGCCGCTGGACCGCTTCCTCGGCGGCGACCTCATCGCGCTGACGCCGGAGCAGCAGTCCGGGCTGGAGACCTTCATGGAGGTCGGCTGCACGACCTGCCACGCCGGCGCCACCGTGGGCGGCCAGATGTACCAGAAGCTCGGCCTCGTAGAGCCCTACGAGACCGCCGACCAGGGCCGCTTCGAGGTCACGCACGAGGACGCCGACAAGCAGGTCTTCAAGGTCCCGAGCCTCCGCAACATCGCCGAGACCGGCCCCTGGTTCCACGACGGCAGCGTCAAGACCCTGGACGAGGCGATCACGCTCATGGGCAAGCACCAGCTCGGCAAGGAGCTGACGCCCGAGCAGGTGGCGTCGATCTCCACCTTCCTCGGCGCCTTGACGGGCCAGGTGGACCCGCAGTACACCTCGAAGCCCGAGCTCCCCGCCTCGGGTCCCGAGACCCCCGCCCCGGACCCCTCGTGATCCTCCTGTTCAGCCTGCTCATCGCCTGCGGTGGCGGCGGCGACGCCGCCACGCCGTCCGCCGCGCCCGCCGCCACCCCCGTGGCGGCCCCGGCCCCCGCCGCCCCCACGCCAACCTCCGCTGCGGCCCCCGCGCCTGCCGCCTCCGGTGACATCGACGTCGCCGCGCTGAAGGCCCGCGTCGACGCGGGCGGTGCCTTCGTCCTGGACGTGCGGACGCCGGGCGAGTTCGCCCAGGGGCATGTCCCCGGTGCGGTCAACCTCCCGCTGCAGGAGCTGAAGGCGCGGATCAGTGAGCTGGAGCCCCACAAGGGCGAGGACTTCCCCGTGATCTGTGCGGTGGGTGGCCGTTCGGCGGCCGCCGTGGAGTACCTGCGCAGCCAGGGCTACACCGACGTCGTCAACGTGCTCGGTGGCACCAAGGCGTGGGTGCAGGCGGGCTACCCGACCGAGTAGGCGCCGTGGTCGGCGGCCGGCCCCCGCGGCGGGTCGCCGGGCCATCGCTGTAGGATGCCGCCGCACCTGGAGCGGTTCTGAAGCGCCTCCTGTCCTGGCTCGCCGTCGCCCTGCTCGCCGCCTCCGCGGCGGGGGCGGTGGTGCTGTGGCCGCAGTGGGTGGCTGTCCGCGACGCCACCGTCGAGCTGGCCGACGCCCACCTCGCCTACGAGATCGCCCACCCGGGATGGTCCTTCCCGGCGCGGGTCTGGTCGGACGCCGTACCGCTGGACACGCCGCCGGAGCGCCTCGTCGAGCAGGCCCACCTGCGCGGCTACGACGACGCGTGCCCCGCGACGCAGCCCGGCCAGGTCTGTCCCGACGACGGCAGCGTCGTGCCGCGCGGCGGCCGCTTCCCCGAGGGCGTGCAGCCACCAGGCATCGAGGGCTGGACCCGCCCGCTGGCGCTCGAGCCCGTGCGCTTCGGCACGCTCATCGGGCCGGACGCCGAGATCCGGCAGCACCTCCCCGCGGAGGAGGCGCCCGACCTGCTGCTCGCCGCCATCGTCGCCGCCGAGGACGAGGACTTCTACGAGCACCGCGGGGTCGACTTCCGGGGCCTGCTGCGCGCCGCCCTCGTCAACGCGCGGGGTGGCAGCTACGCCCAGGGGGCCAGCACGCTGACCATGCAGGTGGTGCGCAACCTCAGCCAGGACAAGGACAAGACCCTGCGCCGCAAGCTGCGGGAGGCGGCGGCGGCGCTGGCCCTGGACCAGCACCTGGGCAAGCAGGGCGTGCTCCAGGTCTACCTGGACGCGCCCTACCTCGGCCAGGACGGCAGCTTCTCGGTCTGCGGCTTCCAGGCGGCCGCCCGCTACTACTACGGCGTCGACGCCCGAGACCTCAGTCTGTCCCAGGCGGCCACCCTCGCCGGGATCCTGCCAGCGCCGGGTCGCTTCGCCCCGGACCGGCACCCCGAAGAAGCCCGTCAGCGTCGCGATCTGGTGCTCGGGCGCATGGCGGACGCCGGCTTCGATGTCGCCGCCGCCCTTGCGGAACCCGTCGTCGCGAGCCCGCATCCCTGGCCCGAGGATCGCTACCCCTCCTACCTCCAGGCGGTGCGAAGCTGGCTGGAGCGGTCCCTGGATCCGGGGGTGCTCTACGGTGCGGGGCTCGACGTCTGGACCGCGCTGGATCTCGCGGCCCAGGAGCGCGGCGACGCCCTGATCCCCGAGCGGCTCGCCTACCTGGAGAAGGCCGTCGGCCGGCGGGGCAAGGAGCCACTGCAGGCCGCCGGCGCGGTCGTCTCCTCGCACAGCGGCTACCTCGTGGCGATCTACGGAGGCACCCAGCAGACCCAGACCGACTTCAACCGTGCCACCCAGGCGCGTCGGCAGCCGGGCTCGTCCATCAAGCCCATCGTCTACGCGCTGGCGCTGAGCCTGCGCGACGACGAGGGCAAGCCCCGGTTCACGGCCGCCCACGCCGTGCGCAACAGCCGCGGCGTCTTCCCGGACACCAACGGCTGGAACCCGCGCAACGTCGGCGGTGGCTACACGCCGACCGCCAGCCTGGCCTACGGCCTGGCCTGGAGCCAGAACATCGCCACCGCGGCGCTGCTGGCGGAGTCCGGCGGGCCCGTGGCCATGAAGAAGCTCGCCTGGCGACTCGGCTTCGACACCACCGGCTGGCCCGACGAGCTGGGGCTCGCCCTTGGCCAGGCCGAGGTCACGCCGCTGGAGCAGGCCCGCTTCGTCGCCACGATCATCGGTGAGGGGCGCCTCGCCAGCGCCTGGCCGGTGATGTCGGCGACCGACCCCGCCGGCAGGTCGCGGCTGCAGACCGAGGGCTTCGGCGAGCGGGTGCTCCCCGCAGACACCGCGGCGCTGACCCGCGAGCTGATGCGCGGAGTGATCACCCAGGGCACCGGCGGGGCCGCGCGCGGGGGCGGCGGCTTCCCGGGCTTCTCCGGCAACGCCATCGGCAAGACCGGCACCACCGACAGCGAGAAGGACCTGTGGTTCATCGGCGGCTCGCCGGAGTACAGCGCCGCCCTGTGGATCGGCTACGACCAGCCCACGCGCATCGGGGCCAGCGCCAGCGACCTCGCCGCGCCGCTGTGGGGCTGGTGGATGCGTGCGCTGCACGAGGGACTGCCGCGCGCCGACTTCGGCGGCAGCGTCGAGCTGACCTCGCGGGCGATCTGCCAGGAGACGGGGCTGCGCAGCAACGGCACCTGCCCGCTCATCGGGGCCCCCTTCCTGCCGGGGACAGAACCGCGCGCCACCTGCCCGACCGTGCACCCGCCCCCGGATGTGGAAGAGGAGGGCGGGCACAAGAAGTACGAGGGCCTGTGGAAGCGCAAGGCGCGCGAGGAGGAGGAGGCCCGCGCCGCTGAAGAAGCGGCGGCCGCCGAGGCTGAAGCCGGGGCGGGGGGCGCGGCTGCCACACCCGCCGAGGGCGACCCCGGGTAGGCTCCCACCGGGAGGTGTGCCCATGGCGACGACGAGCGCGGCCAGCAACAGCGGTGTGTGGAAGGACCTGCAGAAGGGGCATGCCCGTGTGCTGCTCGCCGCCCCGGGCGGCGTCCCCTCGGCGCCCGAGGGTTGGTGGGTCGTGCGTGTGCGCTGCGACGGCCCGCCCCGCATGCTCGGCCCGGTCCAGGACGCACGCCGCCAGGTCGATCGCCTGGTCGGTGCACGGACGCCGGTGGTCGAGCTGGCGGCCGACCGCCTCCGCAGCGGACTGCGTCGGCGTCTGCTCGGCGAGGATGGGGTGGAGAGCTGGCCCGATGATGGTGACCTCGTCGCCGAGCTGAACCGACTGTCCGACTCGGTCGATGGGCCCGCCGCGCTGGTCTTCGACGCCGTGGACGCGGCCGACGCCGCGACCCTGGCCTTCCTGTCGCGGGTGCTCTCGCGGCCGGGCTGGCTGCGCCCGGCGGTGGTGCTGGCGGTGCGCTCCGCCCCCGCTGGTCGCGTCCAGGCGCTCGCCGACGCCGTCGGCAAGGCCGAGGGGCCGGCCGCCGTCCTGGCGCTGCCGGCGCCGCCGCCCGCCGACGCACCCGCCGAGCTGCCGGGGCTGCCCTTCGACACCGCCCAGGTGCTGCGGGCCGCCGCCACCGTGGGCGAGGGCTTCGAGGCCGAGCTGGTGGGCCACCTGCTCGACCGTGACCCCATGTTCGTCCTCGCCGAGCTGCAGCGGGCCGCCGACCTCGGCGTGCCGGTCGACGACCTCGGCGAGGGACGCTTCCACCTGCCTGCGGACCTCGTGGAGCGCTTTCGCGCAGAGCTGCTGCCCTCGCTGGCCAGCGCCTGGAACCGTCGCCTCGCGTCCCTGCTGGTGGACGCGACAAGCGGCGTGGTCGCCCCGGCCGAGCGGGACCCCGACGCGCCCGTCGACAGCGCGACGCCGCCGCCGGCGGGACCGGCCGAAGCCGACGTCCACGCCCGGGCCGCCCAACACTCCGCCCGGGCTGGCGACGTCGACGTCGCCGTCAACCGCTACCTCGGCGCCGCCCAGCAGCTCGCCCGGCGCGGTGCCGCCGACCAGGCCATCGCCTACGCCGGCGAAGCCCTCCGCATCCTCGACGAGCTGCCCCGCACGCCGGAGCGTCGTCGCCAGGCTGCCTCGGCGCACGCCACCATCGGCCAGCTCCTCTGGCAGGGCTCGGGCGACGCCGGCGCCTACCCCCTGGACGGGGCGCGGCGCGCGCTCCAGCAGGCCCTCGACCTGCTGAACGACGGCGACGACGTCGTCCTGCGCGCCGAGGTGCGCCGCCTCCTCGCGGCCGTCGCCTACGACCAGGGCGACGCCGACAGCCTCGATCTCGCCCTCGCCCAGCTCACCGAAGCCGCCCGCGAGCTCTCCCGCATCGGCGAGTCCCGCCGGGCCGCCCGCTTGCTCAACGACCAGGCCGCCGTCTTCGTCGCCATGGGCGACCCGGTGCGCGCCAGCCACCTCCTCGATCAGTCCCTGGAGACCTTCCAGTCGCTGTCCGCCCGGGCCGCCCGCGCCGCCCAGCGCGAGGGGCGCAGCCTCACCCCCGACGAAGAGGTCGACCGCCGCGAGGTCGCCGAGACCCTCCACCTCATGGCCAGCCTCCCGCTGGTCGTGGCCGCCCGCCCCGGCATGCAGGCCGAAGCACTCGCCCGCGCCCAGGCCCACGCCGCCGATGCAGAGGCGATCTACCAGCAGATCGGCATGCAGCGGGAGCTGGGGCGCGTCTGGCAGACCCGGGGCCGCCTCGCCCGCCGCGCCGGCGACGCCACGGCCGCCCGCGACCACCTCAACCGCGCCGCCCGCGTGCAGCTTGGCCTGGGCGACGCCGTCGGCCTGGCTGCCACGACGGAAGCCATGGCCGGCCTCCTCGGCGACCGCCACGACGACGCCGAGGCCCTGCGCATGCTGGTCGACAGCGTGCGCCTCAACCACGGCAAGGGCTCACCCAGGGGGCTCGCCCTGAACCGCCGGACGCTGAAGGCCCTCGCCGAGGGCATGTCCGAGGAGCAGCGCGCCGAGCTGGCCCCCATGGTCATCGCGGTGCGGCGCCAGCTCGAAGCCGCCGAGGCCCAGCTCGGGAGGGTGGTGCTGCCGGGGGGGTGAGGCTGGGTGTCGCGGCGCGGGTGCGTGGGCGGAGGGAGGTGGCGGCACCGGGTCGGTTAGGGGTGATGCCGGTTCCCACGACATTCTCTCCTGGCGGAGCAGGCGGCGATGCCTCCGATCCCCGAGCAGCCGTGCGTGCACGACTACCTCGACTACCGCAGCTTCTTCGACGACTGGCTGGCGTGGAAGCTCGCCACGCGATCCCGGTACAGCCTCCGCGCCTTCGCCCGTCGGGCAGGCGTCAGTCACATCTTCGTGGCCAAGGTGCGTGACCGGGAACGCCACCTCTCGGCCGAGACAGCAGGGCGCTTCGCCCAGGCGATGGGCCTGGACGCCGCCGCCTGCGCCCACTTCGAGCTGTTGGTGACCCAGGCCACCGTCGACGCGGCCTGGTTGCAGGACGAGCTGCGGCAGCGGGCGCGAGGCCAGCGGGGGATGGCGTCACCCGAGGGGCTCACGGCGTTGACGATGACGTACCTGTCGTCCTGGTGGATCCCGGTGGTTCGCGAGCTGGCCTATCGGCCCGACTTCCGGGCGGATCCGGCCTGGATCGCAGAGCGCATCCGGCCACCGATCGCGCCCGTCCAGGCGGAGGCCGCGCTGGAGACGCTGCGGGGCCTCGGCCTGCTGTGCCGGCAGCCGGATGGTTGAGCCCCCCGTAAAAAGTCCGTCCACGCCAGCATCGAGCGCGGCAGGTTGA
>CAZRFD010000118.1:0-22400 GCA_964599085.1 uncultured Enterobacterales bacterium
CATCGCCTAAGCTCCCTGCAACAAGGCAAGGAGTGCGTCATGGCACCGATCATCAGCAGCAGGCGACGGACCCGGCGGGGCGGCGCCTCCCTGGAATTCGCCCTGCTCCTTCCCATCTGGGTCACGGTCATGGCCGGCTCGCTCGAGGCGAGCTGGTGGGTCTACCAGAAGACCTCGCTGGAGACGGCGCTCAACGCGGGCTGCCGGGCGGGCGCGACCATGGATCCGGGGACGAACGACTGGCGCCTGCCACAGCTCCAGGCCCGCGCCGAAGCCAAGACCAAGGCCAAGCTGGCCGAGCTGGGCGGCGACTGTGGCAACTGCACCTTCAGCTTCGTGCTCGACGGCGCGGCCCCCAGCCGCAGCGTCGTCTGCGACGTGACCTGGCCGGTGGGCTCCGCTGGCGGCGCGGTCCTCGTCTACGACAGCGTCGTGGCGCACGACGTCGCGCTGCTGGAGTTCCAGCCGATGTAGGCCGGAGCGTCCCGCTCCTCGAAGCAGGAAGGCCGGGTCAGCTGACCCGGCCTCTCTCGTGCTCGTGGGGCCCCAACCGGTCGGCCGGGGCCCGACGCCGCGGCTACTGCACGACCGCCGACTTCGCGCCGAACTGCACGCCGCCGGAAACCTGGCCACCCGCCGCGGTGCCCACGTTCTGGTCGGCGTAGGGATCGATTCGGACCCAGATGTTCTTCTGGCTTGCGCTGCCGGTCACGCGCACGTCGTAGATCTCCGCCCACACGAAGCCGGTGATGGTCTCGACGCCGTTGAAGTGTCCGCTGTCGAACTCGCACTCCGGCGCGCCGTCGTTGTCGCTGTCGGTGTCGCTGTCGGTGTCGCTGTCCCCGTCGGTGTCGGACTCGTCGTCGCTGTCGGAGTCGGAGTCCGAGTCGGAGTCGTCGTCGTGGTCTTCGGTATCGGCCTCCGAGTCGTCGTCGTGGCTGGAGCTGTCGTGGCGGTCGGGGTCATGGGTGCCGCGATCGTCGCTGTCGCCCTCGGTGTCCCGATCGGATCCGGCGTCGGTGTCGGACTCGTCGTCGCTGTCGGAGTCGGAGTCGGTGTCGGAGTCGGTGTCTTCGTCCGTGTCCGAGTCGGAGTCGCCGTCGCCGTCTTCGTCCACCGCCTGCTTCTCCTCGCAGTCGCAGTACTCGTCACCGCCGTCGAAGACGATGATCGCGCCCTGGAAGACCTTGCCGTACTCGTCGGAGTCGACGTCGCTGTCGTCGGACTGCTCGGGTTCGTCGCCCCACTCTTCCGTGTCCCAGTCGCTGCTGTCGCTGTCGGCGTCTTCAATCTGGTCGGCGACCTCGCGCAGGGCGGGGACCTTGACGTCGTTGTCCAGGTAGACGTCGTCCCCGACGCTGGCGACCCCGTCGAAGTGGCAGTCGGCGATCTGGTCCAGGAGCCAGGTGGTGTTGGGGTGCCCGTCTACGCGGGCCCAGCCGACGTTGTCGATGCCGGCGGGGCTGAACTGGAAGGTGAAGTCCATCAGCTCTTCGTCGGTGTACTCGTCGAAGAGGCACTGGGGGATGGCCAGCGGGATGTAGCAGCTCACGGCCCCGGCCGGCACCGTCTCGGGCTGGGTGGCGATGGACTGGGCCAGCGCGCCGATGGTCCGCCGGCCGACGGCGTTCACCGACGCGAAGTTGCTCTTGATGTCGTTGCGCGAGAGCTGCACCTTCATGGCGTCGATGAGCGTCGGGTCGGTCGAGGGCACGAACTGCCAGGCGTCGACGTCCCAGTAGCCCATGACGATGTCGCCGGGGTCGAGGATGACGGGCTTGCCGTCGGCGTTGTTGCGCAGAGCCGCGCGGATGGCGGCGTCGCGGGCCGCGGCCACGCCGTTCGGCGTGCCGTCGAGGTAGGCCGCGCCCGTGCTGGAGGCGGCGTCAGCCACGGCCTGGAGCTGGGCGTAGACCACCTTCTGGTAGGAGAGGTCGACGGCGACGGCCGCCCCGCCGAGCAGGACCGGGAGGGTCAGACCGAAGAGGGTGCCGTAGTTGCCGCGCCGGCTGCGGCGCTGGAGGTTCTTGCGTGCCATGGTCAGGCCCCCTGGTCCAGCAGTGTGAAGGACTCGGTGTGGGTCGTGGGGAGGTCCAGCAGCCCAGCGACGACGTGGACCGGGAGTTGGAGCTGCACGGTGACGACGGGATCGGTGTCGGCGACGTAGCGGCTGACGCTGACCTGCAGCCCCTGCGGGTCGACGCCGAAGGCCGTCAGTGACGCTTCGGCGCGGGCCTGCACTTCAGCGTCGGACACCACCGCGGCCCCCTGCGCGGCGTAGCGCGTGGCTTCAAAGGTCGACTGCACGACCCGCTGGCGCTCGATGAGCAGGGTGCCGATGTCGAAGGCACCGATTCCCATGAGCAGGGTCACGGGGAGGACGGTGGCGAATTCCACCAGGGTGGCACCGCGGCGACTGCCGAGCCGGAACCTGGGGCGCATGACGTGTGCTCGTGGATGCTGGACTGACCGCAGGTAGACTGTCGCACGGCGGCCCCCTCCGTGCTTGTCACGGAGTGTCAGCTACCATCCTGCAAGGTCACGCTCGCGGCGCCGTTGCGCCCGGAGTTGACGGAGTGTCCAGGGGGTTACTCCACGACGGCGGCCGGCATGGCGAACTCCACGCCGCCGTCGATCAGCCCGCCGGCCATGACGCCCACGGTCTGGTCGGCGAAGGGGTCCAGCCGCATCCACAGGTTCTTGTCCTCGGCGCCGCCCTTCGTCCGCACGTCGTAGATCTGCGTCCAGACGAAGCCCACCACCAGCTCCTGGCCGTTGAAGTGGCCGCTGTCGAACTCGCACTCGGGCCCGTCGGAGTCAGAGTCGGTGTCGCTGTCGGTGTCGCTGTCACCGTCGGTGTCCGACTCGTCGTCGCTGTCGGAGTCGCTGTCGGAGTCGCTGTCGGAGTCGTGTTCTTCGGACCCGGCGTCGGAGTCATCGTCGTGGCCGCGCCCCCGGTTGCTCCGTGCGTCCGGGTCGTGGGTGCCGCGGTCGTCGCTGTCGCCCTCGGTGTCGCGGTCGGATCCGGCGTCGGTGTCGCTGTCGTCGTCGCTGTCGGAGTCGGAGTCCGTGTCGCTGTCGGTGTCCTCGTCGGAGTCGGACTCGGTGTCGCCGTCGCTGTCGTGGTCGACATCCACCGGGTCGCACTCGCAGTACTCGTCGCCGCCGTCGAAGACCACGATCACCCCCTCGACCACCTGGCCGTAGTCGTCCTCGTCGATGGCGCTGTTGTCGGACTGCTCGGGCAGCTCCCCCCACTCGTCGGAGTCCCAGTCGCTGTCGCTGTCCTCGATCTCGTCGACGAGGGTGGAGAGCGCCGAGGAGACCACGCCGTTCTGGAGGTAGACCTCGTCGCCGACGCCAGCACTGCCGTCCTGCATGCAGTCCTCGAGCTGGTCTCGGATCCAGGAGGCGTTGGGGTGGTCGCCGATGCGCGCCCAGCCGACGTTGTCGATGCCCGCCGGGTTGAGGTTGAAGCTCATCTCGACCAGCTCTTCGGGCTCGTACTCGTCGAACAGGCAGTCCGGCACGGCCAGCGGCAGGTAGCAGAGCACCATGCCGGCGGGGATGGGCGGCGGCTGCATGGCCGTCGAGCGGGCCCGCGCGCCGATCACCGAGTGGGTGAAGCGGCTGACCGCGGCGAAGTTGGTCATGATGTCGTTGCGGGCGATGGTGACGCGGACGGCGTCCACCAGGGCCGGGTCGCTGGAGACCGTGAAGGTCCAGGTGTCCTGGTCGAAGTAGCCGAACTCGATGTCGGTGAGGGCCAGCGCCACGGGTCGGCCGTCGGCGCTGTTGCGGATGGCGGCGCGGACCGACGCGGCCAGCGCGTTGTCCATCCCGGCCTGGGTCCCGTCGAGCTCGTGGGTGCCGGCGGCGGACGCGATGTCGGCGATGGCCTGCAGCTCGGCGTAGACGACCTTCTGGTAGGAGAGGTCGACGGCCACGGCGCCCGCGCCGATGAGCGCGGGCATGCTCAGCATCAGCAGGGTGCCGTAGTTGCCGCGGCGGCGGCGGCGGTGGAGACGGGTCGGCATGGTCACACCCCCTCGTCGCGGAAGGTGAAGGCCTGGGTCTGCGTCGTGGGGATGTCGATGAGCCCGATGGCCGCCCGCACGGGCAGGGAGAGCTGCACGGTGACGATGTTGTCGGTGCCCGACACGGCCCGGGTCACGGTGACCTGGAGCCCGTCGATGGGCTGGCCCTGGGTGGACAGGGCGAGCTGCGCCCGCGCCGCGACCTCGGCGTCGGTGACGACCATCGACCCCTGTGCCGCGTAGCGACCGGTTGCGTAGGCGGCCTGGACCAGCCGCTGGCGGGCGAGCAGCAGGTTGCCGAGGTCGACGATGCCGAGCGTCATGATGAAGAGGACGGGCAGCGCGATGGCGAACTCCACGATGGTGGCGCCACGCCGGCTGCCGAGCCGTTGCCTGCGGAACATGGGTGCACCTGCGCAAGACGGAAAGAACCAAGTGCACACTCAAGGTGGCACCGCGATCCGGCGCTGCCTGCAACCGCTTGTCTCCAGTCTCGCGTCCCCTGGTGCCACAATGAGGGCTCCCCGGAGGCCTCATTGCTGGCGCTGCTGTCCCTGCTGCTCGCCTGTCACGCCGACTCGGACGCGTCCGGCCGGCCGCCGAACATCCTGGTGGTCCTCACCGACGATCAGCGCGCCGACATGCTCGACCCGCTGCCGGAGGTGCAGGCCCGGGTCTTCGACCAGGGCCTGGTCTTCGATGACGCCATCGTGAACACGCCGCTGTGCTGCCCGATGCGCGCGAGCTTCCTGTCCGGCGGCTTCCTCGCCCACCAGACGGGGGTGCTCGCCAACGAGGGCGAGCAGGGCGGCGTGGACGCGTTCGATGATCGCGGCGCCATCGGGCGCTCCTTCCAGGCGGCCGGCTACCGGACGGCCCTCATCGGCAAGTACCTCAACCTCTACGAGGGGGACGAACGCTACATCCCGCCCGGCTGGGACCGCTTCACCGTCCCCTTGCCGGTCGACGACTGGACCCACTACGCCCTCGTCTCTGGCAGCTCCGGTGCCGACGCGGCAGAGGGCGTCAACGCGGATTCCAGACAGTATGTGACCGATCTGCTGCACGTCGAGGCTGCGCGCTTCCTGTTGGAACCGGACGATCGGCCCTTCTTCCTGGTGCTCGCAGAGACCGCTGCCCACGACTTCGCCCAGCCCGCCGCGCAGGACGACGACACCTACGCCGGTGCTGCCTGGCGCGGGGGTGCCTACGACGAAGCCGACGTCAGCGACAAGCCGGGTTTCATCCAGGGGCTGCCGAACATCGACGATGACACCCGGGCCGAGCAGGACGCTCTCTACCAGGACGCGCTCGAGAGCCTGCTGGCCGTGGACCGCGGCGTCGCTGGGGTCCTCGACGTGCTCGACGCCCAGGGGCGCCTCGACGACACCGTGATCGTCTTCACCAGCGACAACGGCCACCTCTTCGGGGAGCACCGCCTGTGGAGCAAGGGCGTGCCCTACGAAGAGTCCCTCCGTGTCCCGCTCGCGATCCGGCTGCCCGGTGGCGTCGCGGGGCAGCACGAGGCGCGGCAGGTGTCGGTGACGACCGACCTGCCGGCCACGCTGTTCTCCCTCGCCGGGATCGACGCGCCCACAGCAGGCACCAGCCTCGCGCCGCTGCTCCAGGGCGACCACGTCGAGCTGCCCGATGCGCGCCTGATCGAGGGCTACGCGACGGGCTGGTCGCCGGACTACGCCGGGCTCCGCACCGCCGAGTGGAAGTACGTCGAGTACGCCACCGGCGAGACCGAGCTGTACGAACTGTCCGCCGATCCCTTCGAGGAGCTGAACCTCGCCGGAGACGCCGACCTGGCCGACCTGCAGGCGCAGCTCGCCGCTTCGCTCGACGAGCAGCGCGGGCTCGTCCTCCTCCCGGCGATGCTGCAGCTCGACCTCGGCGTGGACGCCGACGTCCAGCTCGAGCACTGGGGCGGCGAGGGGGCGCTGCGCTTCGCGACCAGCGACCCGCTGCCCGCCGGCCTGGCGCTGACGGAGGATGGTCGCCTGACGGGCGCGCCGGAAGAAGCGGGGACCTTCGTCTTCGCCGTCACAGTGTCGGACTCCTCGGCGTCGCCGTACCACGGCGGCTCCCAGCGCTTCACCCGG
This sequence comes from uncultured Enterobacterales bacterium, assembly GCA_964599085.1. GTDB lineage: Bacteria > Myxococcota_A > UBA796 > UBA796 > UBA2385 > J125. Next base: position 6,146 of record CAZRFD010000118.1, read on the forward strand.
TCCATCTGGCTGTCGGTGGGCGACAGCGGCTTCCCGCACCTCGTGGCGCCCCCGGTCGTGCAGCGGAACGGGGACCGAGCGACGGTCACGCTCTCCCTCTCCCACGACGTGCCGCTGTCGGCCTGGGTTGGCGGAGATCCCCTCCTCGACCTCAACCCCCGACCGGTGCCGGTGGACGAGGGGCGGGTGGTCATCGACGGCCTCGACGACCACCCGGCCTGGCTGCGGGTCGACGGCTTGCCACGGCCGGTGCGGATCCGCCTGCCGCCCCGCTGACGCGGCGGCCACCGGGAGGGTCGCTACTGCGCGCCGGCTTCGTCGAGCAGGGCCCGCAGCGCGTCCTTGTTGGTGTCCTCGGCCAGGTCGTGCTCGGTCAGGTTGATCACCCCGACCACGAGGTTGTCGCCGTCGAGGACGAAGACGTCCCGCCAGGTGGCGTCCCACTGTCCCCAGGCGTCGACTTCGGCCGTGTCCTGCAGCCAGGGCAGGCTGCTCTCGTCGGCGATCAGGTCGTTGCCGCTCTCCTCGCCGAAGGCGTTGATGCCGGTGATCGACAGGCTGCTGCTGTCGTACTCCGCGAGGATCTCTCCGAGGTAGCCGAACTGGCTACGGCAGTAGCCTCACGTGGAGTGGCCGAAGTACCAGGCGCTGGCCTGGTCGAGCTTGTCCCGCGGCGACACCTCCTGCAGGTAGGTGGCCGACGCGGTGTTGACGTCGACGAGCGTGAAGTCCGGGGGCTGTTCGCCGGCGGGCACGCCCCCGGAGGGAGCACAGGCCAGCGACAGCGCGATCATGGTCAGCATCGGGGTCTCCTTGCGTGTGCAGCGTAGTCGGGTGACGGAGGAGATCGCTACGCCGTGGTGGGTCAGCCGGCGCAGACCGGCGGCTTGCGATCGATCCAGGGCGCGGCCTGCTCGAGCTGCGAGGCGACTCGGATCAGCAGGTCTTCGCGGCCCATGGGCGCGGCGAGCTGCACGCCGATGGGCAGGCCCTCGGCCGACCAGTGCAGCGGCAGGGAGATCGCCGGCTGGCCGGTCTGGTTGAAGAGCTGGGTGTTGGGGGTGCGCTCGAAGTTGTTGGCCGCGAGCTGGGCGAGGACGAGGCGGATGGCTGGCTTGACGGGCAGGCTGCGCAGCGCGGCGAGGCCCGCGCGTTCTGCGGGCTTGAGCGCCAGCTCGCCGAGACGGACCGGCGGGTGGGCAAGGGTCGGGCCCAGGAACAGGTCGAAGCGTTGGTGGAAGGAGGCCATCTGGCGGCCCGCTTCCTGTACGGCGTCGCGGGCATGCAGCAGGTCGAGGCCGGTCATGGTCATGCCCACCTGGTTGAGGAACCAGGTGGAGGCCTCGAACATGTCGGCGGTCGGTCGCTTGCCCGTCCAGCGGCCCATCTCCGCGATCTCCGCGGCGACGCCGACGCCGACCTGGACGAGGTAGGCGTGGGCGAGGCGGTCGCGATCGATGGGCAGGGAGGCTTCCTCCACCTCGTGGCCGAGGTCGGAGAGGAGCCGGGCCGCCTGTGCGACGGCGTCCTTGCAGGCCTTTGCGGTCTCCTTGCCGAGGATCGACTGGTTGACGAAGCCGACGCGCAGCTTGCCGGGGTCGGCGCCGACCTCTTCGGCGTAGGGGCGCGCGGGGGGGGCGGCTGCGTAGGGGTCGCCGGGCGCGGGGCCCGCCATGACGTCGAGGAGGGCGGCGGTGTCGCGCACCGAGCGGCTGAGCACGCCCCACTGGACGTAGCCGCCCCAGCCCTCTCCGTGGTCGGGAGCCAGCGGGATCCTGCCCCGGGTTGCCTTCAGACCCACGAGGCCGCAGGCGCTGGCGGGGATGCGCAGCGAGCCGCCGCCGTCGCCGCCGTGGGCGACGGGGATCGCGCGGGCGGCGACCAGGGCGGCCGAGCCACCCGACGAGCCACCCGGGGTGTGCTCGAGCTTCCAGGGGTTGTGGGTCGGGCCCCGCCACTCATTCTCGGTGGTGCCGAGGATGGCCAGCTCGGGCAGGTTGGTCTTGGCGAGGAAGATGAGCCCCGCGTCCCGCAGCCGGGCGATGGCGGTGGCGTCGTGGTCGGGCACGAAGCCGTCGAGGAAGCGGGTCGACGCGGTGAAGGGTTCATCCTTGACGAAGCCATCGAAGTCCTTGACCACCATCGGCACGCCGGCGAAGGGGCCGTCGCCGAGGGGGCCCCGGGCCTGGGCCCGGGCCTTGTCGTACATGCGGTGCACGACGGCGTTGAGCTTGGGGTCCAGCGCTTCGATGGCGTCGATGGCCTGGTCGACCAGCTCGGCCGATGAGACCTCTCCCTCTCGAACCCGGCGAGCCAGCTCGGTGGCGTCGCAGTCGATGTAGTCCTGCATGTCCGCTCCCTGGGACGGGGTCGGCCTACCCTGTAGCGTTCTGTCGACCAGCCTGTGACCACCGGGTCACCTGCGACCGGTACCGGGTGGATAGCTTGTGGACGGACACCATCATCCCAGGGAGTGTTCATGGATCTCATCGCGCAGCTCGCCGGCACGCTCGGCGTGGACGAGGGACAGGCCCAGGCCGTTGCCGGCGCCGTCCTCGGCAAGGTCAAGGACGAAGTCGCCGAGGGCGCCGGGGACGAAGCGGCCGACCAGCTCAGCGGTGCCGTGCCGGAGCTGTCGGGCTGGCAGGACAAGGCTGCGTCGCTCATGGGCGGCGGCGGTGGTGGCGGCCTGCTCGGTGCGCTCGGCGGCGGCGGCGCCGGCGGTCTGCTCGGCGCGGCGGCCGAAGCGTTGGGCGGAGAAGACGCACGCAACACGGCGGCCATCGTGACCCTGCTCGGCAAGCTCGATGTCGACGCAGGCAAGGCGGCGCTGGTCGCGCCGGTGGTGCTCTCCTTCCTCAAGGACCGCCTCGACCCCAAGCTGCTCAGCACGGTGCTGTCGGCAGCGCCGCTGCTCGCCGGTGGTGGCGGTGACGCCCGTGGCGGCCTCGGCGCCGCGGCTGGCATGCTGGGCGGGCTGTTCGGCAAGGACTGAGCGGGAGGGGGTCAGCCCCGCAGCAGCGCCAGCAGCTCTGCCAGCATGGCGGCTTCGTCTTCCGTCTGGTCGGTGGCGTCGATGGCGGCCCAGAGCCCCTGGGCGCGCACGCGGCAGCCGGCGGCAGCCGTGGCCTGCCCCTGCTGATCCAAGATGGCGGCGCGTTCTTCGAGGAGGGCCGCCGTGGCGGCGGCGCGGTCGATGCGCAGCGCACCGTCGGTCTTCAGCAGGTCGAGCAGCATGGCCAGGGGCATCCGCGCCAGGATGCCGCTGTCCACGCCGAGCACGCGGCGGCTGGCGTCGTCGACGTCGTCGAGGGCCTGGTCGAGGTGGGCCTCCTGCCTCTGTCGCCGGCTGCCGACGAGCAGCAGGATGACCTGGCGGATCATCCGCAGGATGTAGTCCTCGCGGATCACGGGGCCTCGTGGAAGACTGCGATCTGGTCGAGCGGCTTGCGGACGAGGTCGGGCACGGAGCAGTCCTTTGCGGGGTAGCCCACCGGAAACAGCATGAACGGACGCTCGTGCGGGGGGCGCTCCAGGATCTCACCGAGGAAGCGCATGGGGCTGGGCGTGTGGGTCAGGGTCGCCAGGCCCATGTGATGGAGCGCGGTGATGAACATACCGGCGGCGATCCCACAGCTCTCCTGCACGTAGTAGTTCTTGATGCTGGTGCCGTCGGGCGCGACCCCGTGGCTCATGGCGAACACCACGACCAGCCACGGTGCGGTCTCGAGGAAGGGCTTCTGCCAGGTCGTGCCCATCGGGCGGATGGCCTCGCGCCAGGCCGTGGGCATGCGCCCCCCCTCGTAGCTCTCGTACTCCTCGGCCTCGGCGTCCTGGCGGATGCGGCGCTTCAGGGCCGGGTCGCTGATGGCGACGAAGCGCCAGGGCTGGCGGTGCGCCCCCGATGGGGCGGTGCTGGCGGTGCGGATCGCCAGCTCGATGGCCTCCCGCGGGACCGGCGTGTCCGAGAAGGCGCGCACGCTGCGGCGGCCGTCCAGCTCGGAGAAGAAGCTGCGGGCCCGCTGGAGCATCTCTGCTTCCGGGAGGCGGGGCGGGGCGTAGGGCAGGAATCGACCGTCGGGCATGGGACGCTCCTCTCGGGTCCCATCCCCTACCTTGCAGCGGCGATCCGGGCCGCGGGACGCAGCGGTGGGGGTGCGGCGAGCTGCCCATCCCACCACAGGCGGCCGGTCTCGATGTCGTCCTGCCAGTGCAGCCAGATCCGGGTCGGCGACCGCTCGACGGCGTGGGCTTCGACCAGGGCGCGGCCGTCGCTGAGGATCAGCACGTCGCTGAAGGCGACGCGGCTGCCGTCGTCGAGCAGCAGGGCGTTGACGAGCTGGCGGAGGTGGTCGACAACCAGGCGGTCGACGCGGCCGAGCTGATCGCCAGTGCAGTCGATGACCGGCATGCCGCGCAGCTCGCTGGAGAAGCTGAGGCCGTCGAGTGCCTGCTTGCGGAGCCAGCCGGCGGTCTGGGCGGGGGGGACGCGGACCCGCCCGTCGGCGAGCGGCGTCGTGAAGATGGCGGCGACGTTGCCCTCGCCCGTGGGAGTGCCGGGCGCGGCCACCCGGTAGGCCACGATCCGACCGGTCGCCGGCTTGAACACCAGGTCGCGGACGGGCACGACGAAGCCTGCATCCTTGCGTTCGGCCCGGTGCAGGCCGCCGCGGAGGCGAGGCACGAAGCTCAGGTGGTTGCGGGAGGAATCGTCGGTCAAGGGGACGCTCGAGTGACGCCCCTGTATTTAGGACGATGTTCCGCAGCAGCCGCCGGCAAACGCCGGCAATTCACCGGATCGTCAACGCTCGTGGCGCAGCCATCGGGGCCTTGATCAGCCCTTGAGCGCCCCGACCAGGGCGTCCATGCTCTCTCGCGCGTCGCCGAAGAACATGCGGGTGTTCTCGTTGAAGAACAGCGGGTTCTGCACGCCGGCGTAGCCGGTGCCCATGCTGCGCTTGAACACAACCACGGTCTTCGCCTTCCAGACCTCCAGCACCGGCATGCCGGCGATGGGGCTGTCGGGGTCGGTCTGGGCCGAGGGGTTGACGATGTCGTTGGCCCCGATGACCAGCACGATGTCGGTCGCGGGGAAGTCGTCGTTGATCTCCTCCATCTCCAGCACGATGTCGTAGGGCACGCCAGCTTCGGCCAGCAGCACGTTCATGTGGCCGGGGAGGCGGCCGGCGACCGGATGGATGGCGTAGCGGACGTCTACGCCCCGCTCGCGGAGGGTGCGGGTGAACACCTCGACCGGGTGCTGGGCCCGGGCCACCGCCATGCCGTAGCCGGGGACGATGATGACGCTCCTGGCGTCTGCCAGCTCGGCGGCGAGCTGATCGGCGTCGGTCGTGTGGACTTCTCCCTGGGGACCCTCGATGGCGGCCTTGGGCTTCTTGCTCTCTCCGGTGCCGAAGCCGCCGAACACGACGTTCCAGATGGAACGGTTCATGGCTTCGCACATGATGAAGGACAGGATGGCGCCCGAGGAGCCCACCAGCGCGCCGGTCACGATCAGCAGGTCGTTGGACAGCATGAAGCCGGCCGCGGCGGCCGCCCACCCCGAGTAGCTGTTGAGCAGGCTGACCACGACGGGCATGTCGGCGCCACCGATGGCCATGACCATGTGGGCGCCGAGCAGGAAGCTGATGACCGTGATGACCAGCAGCAAGGGCAGGGCCACGGCTTCGAGGCCGGGGGCGATGCCGGCGTCGCCCAGCGTCATGGCGATGCCCGATGCGAAGACGGTGAGCACGCCGATGGCGTTGAGCGCGTGGCGGCCGGGCAGCAGCATGGGCTTGCCCGAGATGCTGCCGCGCAGCTTGCCCCAGGCGATGACCGAGCCGGTGAAGGTGATGGCGCCGATGGCCACGCCGAGCCACACCTCGGTGAGGTGGACGACGGCTTCGCCGGTGCTCAGCGTGCCCTCGCCCGGGTGGAGGAAGGACGAGATGCCCACCAGCACGGCGGCCAGGCCGACGAAGCTGTGGAGCAGGGCCACGAGCTGCGGCATGCCGGTCATCTCGACGCGCTTGGCCAGCACGGCACCGATGCCGCCACCGACGACCACCGGGACCAGCATGACCGCGTAGCCCGAGACCGGCAGCGCCAGCGTCGTGATGACGATGGCGATCGTCATGCCGATGATGCCGAAGAGGTTGCCGCGCCGTGCGGTCTCCTGCGACGACAGCCCACCGAGGCTGAGGATGAAGAGGACGCTGGCCGCGAGGTAGGCGGCGGTCAGCATGTTCGTGCTCACTGCAGCAGTCGACATGGCCGCCTCCTACCTGTGGAACATGCGCAGCATGCGCTGCGTCACGAGGAAGCCGCCGGCGATGTTGATGCTGGCGAGCAGGATGGCCACGGTGCCGATCCAGACTGCGGCGTCGAGGGCTTCGCCACCGCGGCTGGCCTGGAGCATGCCGCCAATGATGATGATGCCGCTGATGGCGTTGGTGACGCTCATCAGCGGGGTGTGCAGGGCCGGGGTGACGTTCCAGATGAGCTGCCAGCCGACGAAGCAGGCCAGCACGAAGACCGTGAGGTGCTGCAGCAGCGCCCCGGGCGCCGTCATGCCGACGGCGGTCAGGGCCACAGCGGCGGCGAGCATGCCGACATTGCGCCAGGTGGCGCCCTTCTTCTCGGTGACGGGAGCCGCCGGGGCGGCGGCCGGGGCGGCGGCCGGCGAGGGAGCGGGCGTGGCCGCTTCCTCTGGCGGTGGCGGAGGTGGCGGGGCCTTCTTGGGGAAGGGGTCGATGGGCCAGCGCACCGCGCCCTGCAGCACGACGGTGCTCTGGTGGAAGACCTCGTCTTCGAGGTCGACCGGACCGGCGTCGCCTTCGAGACGGGCGGCGCCGCCCTGCTCGTCGAGGAGGTGGGCGAGGTTGCTACCGAAGAAGCGGCTGGCGACCCGGGCCATGCGGCTGGGAAGGTCGGTCAGGCCGATGATGGTGACGCCACCGACGTCGACGATCTCGCCGGCCACCGTGCCCGCGCAATTGCCACCGGTCGCCGCCGCAAGGTCCACGACCACGCTGCCGGGCTTCATCGCGGCGACCATCTCCTCGGTGATCAGCCGGGGGGCCGGCTTGCCGGGGATGAGGGCCGTCGTGATGATGATGTCGACCTCTGCGGCCTGCTGGGCGAACAGCGCCATCTCGGCGGCGATGAACTCGTCGCTCATCACCTTGGCGTAGCCACCGGCGGTCTCGCCGCTCTCCTCTTCCTCGAGCTTCACCTCCAGGAAGCGGGCGCCCATGCTCTCGACCTGTTCGCGGCAGGCGGCGCGCACGTCGAAGGCCCGCACCTCGGCGCCCAGGCTGCGGGCCGCCCCGATGGCCGCGAGCCCGGCGACGCCGGCGCCGATGATGAGCACGCGTGCGGGCGGGGACTTGCCGGCCGCCGTCATCTGCGGCGTGAAGAAGCTCCCAAACGCGTTGGCTGCCTCGATCACGGCACGGTAGCCCGCGATGTTGGCCATGCTGGAGAGCACGTCCATCTTCTGGGCCCGCGTGATGCGGGGAACCCGCTCCAGCGCGATGGCCGTGACCCGGGCCGCCGCCAGCCGGGCCAGCAGCTCGCCGTTGCGCGCGGGATCCAGCAGGCTGACGAACAGGGCGCCCGGCTTCAGCAGCCCCACCTCGTCGACGCCGTCGACGGTCGTCGGGGCGTCGATCTTGACGACGACGTCGCTGTTCCAGGCATCCTCTCGGGACACCAGGCTGGCGCCGGCCTGTTCGTAGGCGGCGTCGGTGAACCCGGCGGCGACGCCAGCACCGTGCTCCACCGCGACGGTGAAGCCGAGCTTCTGGAAGCGCGCCACGGTGTCGGGGGCGACGGCCACCCGGCGCTCTCCGGGGGCTGCTTCTCGGACCACGCCGACCTGCATGCTCTCTCCATTCGGCGGGACTCCGGGTCCCGTCGCGAGGGCGGCCTCCTATGACGGCCGGCACGCGGCGGCCCGGTCAGGGGCGCGCATGTCACCCACTCGTCGGGGAAGCGGGACGGTGCTATCCGAAGGGGTCGTTGATCACGGGTGGATCGGTCGGCTACCGTCGAGGGAACACGGGAGTCGAGATGCCCGCGGGCCGCCTGGACCCTTTGGTCCTCCTGCTTGCTGCGGCCGGAACGGTCGTCGCGGCCGGCGTGGGAGCCTGCGGGGGCACTGCCGGGGGCGTCGACAGCGGCGCCGTCGACTCGGGCCAGCCGGCCGTGGTCGTGGACACCGACGGCGACACCATCCTCGACATCCACGAGGGCGACGGCGACACCGACGGCGACGGCACGCCGGACATGCTCGACACGGACGCCGACGGCGACGGTGTGCTCGACCGGCTCGAAGCAGGCGACGCCGATCTCGAGACCCTGCCGCGGGACGCCGACATGGACGGCCAGCCCGACTTCCAGGACACCGACAGCGACGGCAACTGCGTCCTCGACACCCTGGAGGGGCCGGCCGACCTGGACCCGCTGCTCGACACGGACGCCGACGGCCTGCCGGATCTCGCCGACATGGACGACGACGACGACGGGCTCAGCGACCTGCAAGAGGGCGTCCCCGGCGGCTGCGGCGCCTACGACAACGACAACGACGGCCTCGACGACCGCGTCGACCCCGACAGCGACAACGACGGCATCGACGACCGGTGGGAGCACGGCGACACCGACGGCGACGAGATCCAGGACAGCCGCGACCTGGACAGCGACGGCGACGGCATGCCCGATGTCGACGAGGGCTACGCCGACGGCTCCGGGCTGCCGCGGGACACCGACGGCGACGGGCTCTACGACCACCAGGACCGCGACGCCGACGGCGACGGCATCGAAGACGGCGTCGAGATCGGGGTCACCAAGACCGACCCCCGCGACCCCGACACGGACGGCGACGGCGTCCCCGACGGCGGAGAGCTGTACATCGGCACCGATCCGACCGACGCCAGCTCACAGATCCACGGCGTCTACCTGGAGCTGAACCCGCGCACCCACACCGAGCTGGAAGTCGACATCGGCCTGACCATCCAGCGGGCCGACGTGGCCTTCCTGCTGGACACGACCGCGTCGATGATCGACGAAGCCGGCGCGCTGCGGTCGGCCTTCCGCTCAATCGTCGAGCGGCTGGGGGCGACCATCCCCGACATCGCCTTCGGGTTCGCGACCTTCGAGGACTACCCCCTTGAGTCCACCGGGGCGTCGACGACGGGCGCCCTGCCCTTCCGCATGCAGCAGCAGATCACGACGTCGACCTCGCTGATGGAGACCGCGCTCGCTGACATCGAGAGCCACGCCGGTGGCGTGGGTGGCGACTACCCCGAATCGGCCCTGGAGGGGCTGTACCAGGCGCTGACCGGCGTCGGCTACGACATGGAGTGCGACACGGTCTACGACGAAGACCAGGACGTTCGCCCCTTCGACGCCAGCCCCGAAGACCCCTTCGGCGGCCTGGGCGGCGAACACAACGACGAGTCCACCCTTGGGGGCGGCGACCTCGGCGGCATGGGCTTCCGGGAGCGGGCGCTGCCGGTGGTGATCTACGCCACTGACGACTCCCTGAAGGACGCCGACCACGCCGACGACTACCGCATGGCCTACGGCTGCTTCAAGGACGCCGGCCACCGCGACGTGGTCGACGCCGCGGCAGAGCTCGGGGCGCGGGTCATCGGCGTCTGCTCGCCGGGCATGCACGACTGCCGGCCCCAGATGGAAGAGCTCGCAGTCGACACCAGCTCGCTCGCCGACCTCGACAGCGACGGCAGCATCGACGATCCCCTGGTCTTCGACTGGCAGACCGGCTCCGACGACACGACCGAGCTGCTCGCGGGAGCGGTCGAGGATCTGGTCGAGTCGATCTCCTTTGAAGAGCTGGCGGTCACGGTGGACGACCCGGCGGGCTTCGTGGTCGACATCGAACCCGAGGTCGTCGACGTCAGCGGCATGACGCCCGGCGAAGACGTCGTCACCTTCACGCTGGACCTCCTCGGCGTGCTGGCACCGAGCGAGAGCGACCAGTACCGGGTGGTCACCATCTACGCGCTGGGCGATGACTCCATCTGGGTGGACGAGATCACCGTGTTGATCCGGGTGCTGCAGCCCTGATCTGCGCACACGGCTACACTGCGCGCCTGCCGTCCTCCCCGGTCCCTGCGATGCGTCCCCCCGGCTCGCTCACCATCGCCGACGTCGCCCTGCTCCGCTGCCCCGAGACCGGCGCGGGGCTGCGCCTTGCCGGTCGCGCCCCCGGTGGCTTCCTGGCGGAGGGCGAGCTGCGCGCGCCGGGCGGCCGGGTCTGGGCGGTGCGGGACGGGCTGCCGCGCATGTACCGGGAGGCCCAGGTCCAGGGCACCGACCGGCTGATGCGCCACATCTACGACGGCCTGCCCTTCCTCCACGACCCGGTGGTGAAGACCACCCTGCCGATCTTCCAGACCGGCGGCACCGAAGCGCAGCTCCGCGACGGCTACATGCGGCGCCTCGACCTCGCCGCGCTGCGCCCTCGATCGGACGGCCGCCCGGTGCGCATCCTCGAGGTGGGCGTCGGAGCGGGCGCCAACCTCGCCCTGATCCGCCGGGATCTCCCGGCTGGCTTGGACGTCGAGCTGTGGGGCCTCGACCTGTCGGTGGGCATGATCCGCATCGCTCGCCGGAAGCTGTCCCGGCATCCCGACCCGCCCATGCGCCTGCTGCTGGCGGACGCGCACCGGCTACCCTTCCCCGACCGCTGCTTCGACCGCGTCTTCCACGTCGGTGGCATCGGTGGCTTCAACGACCCGGCCGCCGCCCTCGCGGAGATGTCGCGGGTGGCGCTGCCCGACACCCCCATCGTGGTGGTCGACGAGCGGCTGGACCCGGCCGGCCAGCACAACCTGCTGCACCGCGCCAGCTTCAAGGCCATCACCTTCTACGACGACGACCCGCACTGCCCGACGGAGGATCTGCCGCCGGGTGCGACGGGCATCATCGAAGAACAGGTCAGCCGCTTCTACTACTGCCTGACCTGGCGGATGGCGGGCTGAGCGCGCTTGTTTCGAGGGGGGGACCCCTCCAGGTCCCCCCCGGCACGACGCGTCCCAGTTGGCCCTGCGCTCCTTCGTCGCTTCGGGACCAACCACTCCGCGTCGCACCTCCCCCCTCCGGGGTCGCGCATCCTGACGGTTGCTCACCCCTCCACGGGGTTCCCGGTGCCGAAGCGGATCTGAAAGGCGCCGAGCACCTCTGCGGCTGTGGTCTTGCCGGCGTCGGCGAGGCTGGCCAGCTCCTCGAAGGCCTGCTGGGTCGTGCTGATGCCGTTGGCGTAGCCGGGGATCCCGCCGTAGATCCCGCTCAGCAGCAGGGCGTTGGCGATGGCGGTGGGCGAGGCTCCGCACATCAGCGCCCAGTAGATGTGGACCGAGAGCTGGAAGGGGTCGCCCGTGGCGGCCAGGATCCCGACGAGCAGCAGCTCGCGGGTGGCGTTGTTCAGCTCCAGCGCGATGGCCCGGTCGTCCTGCTCGAGGGTGTAGCCGTCGAAGAAGAGCGGGGCTTCGGGGTCCGGGTAGAAGTGGTCGTAGAGCGCGTCGATGGTGGCGCGGGCCGGCGGGAAGCGGGCGTCGGCCAGCGCGTAGGTGGCGCCGGCGATCAGATCGGCGAGGCTGTAGCCGGCGCGCAACTCCTGGAGCTGGCTGGCCGAGAGGATGGTCGTGATGTCGCGAGGGGCCATGGTCGCTCCGGGGGTCAGGGTTCGTCTGGCAGGTCGGCGGGAGGTTCCAGGGGCTGGTCGTGCACCAGGGCGTCGTAGTGGGCGAGCATCTCGCCGCCGCAGAAGTCGATGACGGCGCCGTTGAACCACGACAGTCGGTCGCCGGCCAGCAGCGTGATGAAGTCGGCGACTTCATCCAGGGTCACCATCCGGCCGGCGGGGGTCACGCGGCGCACCACGGCTTCGGCTTTCTGGAGCACGCCGTCGAAGGTGGCGACGACGGCGGGTGACTCGACCATGCCGAAGTTGAGCAGGTTGACCCGCATTCCCCGGGGACCCAGCTCGTAGGCGAGGTGCCGCATGTACTGGTGCAGGGCGGCCTTGCTGGCGGTGATGGCGCTGGTGCCCCGGAACAGGCTGTCCTGGACGGGGTTGGTCAGGCCCAGGATGTGGGCGCGCGGCGCCAGCAGGCTCGCGCGATCGAGCGCCTGCACCCACCACACGAAGCTGTGGGCCATCTTGTCGAAGGTCCGCTGGAGCTGCCGCGGGGCGAGGTGCGGCCCGGGGCCGGCCACCAGCGTGCCGACGCTGGCGCTGGCGATGGCGTGCAGCAGGAAGGAGACGCTGCCGCGGTCGGTGCGCTCGGCCAGCACGTCGACCATCTCGACGATCACCTCGGGCCGGCTGCCGTCGCCGCGCAGCTCGTCGTAGCGGCGGCCGGTGGCCTGGACGGCGTCGCGGACCCGGGCCGCCCCGTCGGCGTGGTTGCCGCGGTGGACCCCCACGATGTCGAAGCCGGCTTCGGCGAGGTGGACCGCCGCGGCTGCGCCTGTGCCGCTCGAGCTGCCGAGCACGAGTGCCAGGCTCACGCTGCCCTCCGGCGCCGGCGTGCGCGCGCGCTGTCCAGCAGGCCCTGGACCGCGCCGGTGATGCGGGCGTGCAGGGCAAGGAGCTGGTCGCGGTCGGTGGGATCGACGGGACCCTCCGCTTCCAGGTCGATCGCCGGGCCCACGAGCTGGTGGATCTTGACCGGAAGCGGCACGGCGAGCGGCCAGACGCCGAGCATCCCGAAGCCCAGCCAGGCCGGCATGCCGTGGGGGACGTCCAGGCGCTTGCCCCAGGCGTGGCCGTCGTTGACGCCGAGGTAGGTGTCGTCGGTGCCGGCGGCGGCCACGGGGATCACCGGCAGCTTGTACTTCAGCGCCAGGCGGATGTAGCCGGTGCGCCCGCCCCAGTGGACCCGGTAGCGGTGGCGGACGCTGCGGCAACCCTCGCGGGTGCCGCCGGGGGTGACGATGACGGGTTCCCCACGGTCGACTGCGCCGGCCAGCCGGTGGTCGTCGGCCCAGACGAAGCCCAGCTCCTCCATGGCGGCCCGGGCGCGGTCGTTCTCGGCGAAGGCGGCGTGGAAGATGGGGTGGGGCATCACGCCGTCGCGGGCGTACAGCACGTTCTGCAGCATGCAGAGATCGTGGGCGATGGGCCGGCCGTGGTAGCCGACGATCAGGCAGGCGCGGCCCCGGGGGATGTTGTCGATGCCGTGGACCTCGTAGCGGGTCCACCGGGCGAAGCAGTTCCAGAAGCGCAGCCACCGCCGAAGTGCTTTGCCCTCGTCGCCGCGCAGCGGCGCCCGGGCCGCTCGCCCTCGCAGGGACGGCGAGAAGGCAGCGCGGCCGGCGTTCATCGCTGCACCCGCAGCAGGGCGGCGCCCCGGCTGCTGCCCGCGCCCACCGCGGCCAGCAGCAGGAGCTGGCCGTCGCGGATCCCGGCGTCGCCCTGGCCGTGCCACGCGCCGTCGAGGGCGACGGGGACGCTGGCGGCACCGAGGCTGCCGAGGCGGTGGACGACCTTGTGGGTCCGGGCGGTGGGCCCCGCGAAGCGGTCGATGAACAGGTCGAACATCGTGCCGTTGGGCTGGTGGGGGAGGAACCAGTCGACGTCTTCGATGGCGTGGCCGCTGCGCTGAAGGACCCGGTCGATCGACAGCTTCATGTCGTCGAGGGCGTAGCCTGTGATGGTGCGGCCGGGCACGCCGAAGCGGATCTGCTCGGGCTGACCGGTCAGCGCCTGGACGTGCAGCGTGGTCGCCTCGATCCGCCGGCCGTCGTTGCCGAAGTCGCTCGCCAGCAGCGCGCCCTGGTTGGCGGGGCCGACGATGCAGGCGGCGGCGGCGTCGCCGAAGACCACGTAGGAGCGCGGGGTCGCGGGGTCGAGGTAGCGGTGGAACACCTCGACGCCGAGGACGGCGACGGGAGCCTGCAGCGTCTGCACGAGGCGCGCGGCGAGATCGAGGCTGGTCAGGAAGCCCAGGCAGGCGTTGTTGACGTCGAAGCAGGCGCAGTCGGGCGTGGCGCCGACCGCCGCGGCGATGGGGCTGGCGGTCGAGGGGACCAGCCGGTCGCCGCCGATGCTGCTGGCGTAGATCACCGTGCGCAGGTCGGTGGCGTCGAGCCCGGCGTCGTCCAGGGCGCGGTGCAGGACCTCGGCGGAGACGTCGACAGCGGAGCGCTCCGGGCCCCACCAGCGCCGCTCCTCGATGCCGGTTCGCGCCTGCAGCTCCGCCGGGTCCCGGTCGGGCATTGCGCGCCGCACGACCGCTTCGGTGGACACGGTCGTCTCCGGCACGAGGCTGGCTGTACCGAGGATGCGGAGCGGCAGCACCGAGCGAACTCCGGGCGGGCAGGTGGGACGGGCAGGAGCCGCCGGCTTGCGCTTCTGCCGTCGGACGTTCTACCAGAAAGAGGCAAGCTCGCCCTCCCCACCCGGCCGGAGCCGCCCGATGCACCCCCTCCTCCGTCGCGTGCTCCACCAGGAGCGGCTCCCGGAGCCGGCCATCTCCCTCCTGCTCCGCAGCACCCGCCGGCAGGTGCTGGTCGAGCTGCTCGCCGAGGCCGCGCCGCGGGTCGCCTCCCTGCGCGCTGCCTGGGATGACGATCGCGCGGCGGCGCGCGGGGAGCTCCGGGACCTGGTCGACGCGCTGCTCCCGCGCATGCGGGCCGAGGTGCTCCGCAGGGCAGCGGCGGCATCCTGGCCCCGGCGCCTGTGCGGCGCCGTGGACGGCCGCATGCCGGTGGACACCGTCGAGCTGATGGATCGGGACGACGTCGACGACGCCGTGAAGGAGCGGATCATCACCGACCTCGACCGCGTCCAGGAGCGCATCGGCACCTACGATCGGTTGCTCGACGTGGCCGCCCCCTACCTGTCACCCGGGTCGAGCGGGCGCCCGCTGCGCTGGCTGGACGTGGCGAGCGGCCACGGTGGGCTGCCGCTGTGGCTCGCCAGACGGGCGGCCAGCGAAGGGCCTCGGCTGGAGGTGACGGCGTCGGATGTGAACCCTGCCTTTGTCCGGCTGGTGCGGGAGCGAGCGAGCCGCGAGGGCGTGCGTGTGGAGGCGCGCGTGCTGGACGCCCTCGCCATGGACATCGAGCCCGGCAGCTTCGACATCGTCACCTGCACCGCCGCCATCCACCACCTCTCGCCCGGTCAGGTCGCCGTGCTCTACGCCGAGGCCGCGCGTGTCGCGCGACGGGGCGTCGTCTTCCTCGACGGCTACCGATCTCCGACGCAGCTCGGCGTCGCCCTGGGGCTCTTCGCCGTCAGCGGGGCGTCCCGGGGCGCGCTGCACGACTGCGCCGTCAGCGTCCGCAAGATGTTCGTGCCCGAGGAGCTGGGGCTGCTGGCCGCCTGCACGCCGGGTGCCGAGCGGGCGGTCGCCGCCTGGGTGCCACCGGGCTGGTCGGCACTGCACGGGCCGGGGGCCTGACGCGGCTCAGGCTGGTCCGATCCCCGCGGCGGGCACTCCCAGCTCGCGCCGCAGGTCGACCAAGGGCTGCTCCCAGCGCTCTTCGTGGGGGAAGAAGAGGAGGTTCGGCAGTGTGCGGCCGACGCGACCCTGGTGGAGCATCTCCTTGACCGTGCGGCCCGGGTGGCCGAACTTCCAGACGACGGCCGGCCACGCCGCCAGCGTCCCCAGCGCGAAGGGTTCGCCGAAGTTCGTGAACTGGAAGACCTGCAGGCCCATCTCCTGCGGCATCCAGATGCTGACGCCGAGGATGACGTGCAGCATGTCGTGGACCTTGGCGTAGCGGTACATCACCCAGTGGTCGGCGAAGGCCTGGCGTGCCGGCGGGTAGAGGTTGAGGAAGTACTCAGGATCGAGCTGGTCGCCGTCGATGAAGGCGGCGAGGGCCCGCCCGTAG
The DNA here is from genome assembly GCA_964599085.1 of uncultured Enterobacterales bacterium. Lineage (GTDB taxonomy): Bacteria > Myxococcota_A > UBA796 > UBA796 > UBA2385 > J125. The sequence continues at coordinate 22,019 of CAZRFD010000118.1, forward strand.
CTGCCGTGGGGCAGACCGCGGAGGGTGTCGAGGTCGATGCGCGAGAAGGTGAGCGCCTCGAGGTGCGCGATCTCTGCGGGGTCGAGGTCGGCGATCAGGCGGTCGAACCACCGCTCCACCGGCCAGAACTCCGCGACGCCGTCGAAGATCTGCAGGGTCGCCGTCAGGTCGTAGGGTTCCAGGACCAGCATCCTGGGCATGGCTCGGGCGATCTGGCGGAGCTTGAGGGCCATGTTCGGGGCGTGTGTGGGAGGACCCGGTCGCGGAGCGCGGCAGGCAGCGCGCAATGATCCAGCGGCGGCCGGCCTAACCCGTCGCGAGCGTGGCCCTCTGCCGCACCGCCCGCGCGGCCCCCCTCCCTCGGGGCGTGGACGAGGCTGGC
>CAZRFD010000119.1:0-22114 GCA_964599085.1 uncultured Enterobacterales bacterium
CGGTGCTACCGACCACCCCCCTGACCTCGGTCAGGGGGGTGGCTGCCTTTTGGGGAGTGCACTCGCGCATCAGAGGGACCTCCGCGGCTGGCGGAGGAGCGACCGCTTGAGGGAACCTCCAGGCCGCGCCCCGCAGGCCGGACGCTCGCGCGCCCCACAACGGTGCCCTACAGTAGAGGCCCCGTCGCCTCGGGCACCGGCGGCACTCCCTCGGAGCCTCCCATGCGCGTCCTCGACATCCATCCTGGCCGCTGGCTCTCGCTCTCGGCCCTGGTCGTGCTCGTCCTGGCCGGATGTGGCGACAAGGACAGCGACTCCGGCGCGCTGGTCGGCGGCACCGACGGCGGTAGTGTCGATGGTGGCAGCGTCGATGGCGGCGGCACCGACGGCGGCAACGTCGACGGGGGTGGGGGCGACGGAGGGAGCACCGACGGAGGGGGGGCTGACCCCGAGCTCCCCGTTGTCGAGTCGCTCGATGCGTGGTGCTACCCACACACGACCGGCACGGACGACTTCATCTGGCAGGTCGACGCGGCGGTGAGCGATCCCCAGGGAGACGAGAGCCTGGCGCCCTACTTCGACGGGATCACCGTGCTGCAGTCCGGCAGCAACGTGGCCGGCTACGCCATGAGCTGCGGCGGCACAGGAAGCTGCTCGGGCAGCTTCAACGAATCGCAGGACGGGATCCGCTGCGACATCGCCGACACCTACACGATCCAGGTCCGCGTCCTGGACGAGGACGACAACTGGAGCGCCCCCGTCGAGGTGACGGGCCGGTCCTGCCCGAGCGCGGATCCCTGCTGACCCGCGGGCGGCGCGGGTCTGTTGGAGACAACCGGGTCAACCCAGGAAGTACCGCGGCGGCACCCAGCTCCACCCCTGCGCGGCGTGGCGGGGGAGGCCGGCCTCGAGCAGCTCCTGGCTTGCAGAGACGATGTCGTCTGCGGTGAGGATGGTCGCGTCTTCCAACACGAGGGACTGGGCGATGCCCGGCACGTTCTTCTGTCCGAGCGCCCGTGAGGGGAGCCCCGGGAAGCGCTCGATGACCTGGCCCTGGACCGCCCGGACGAAGCCCGCGTAGTTGCGGTCCTCGGCGGCCACGACCAGCCGCCCGGTGCGCTCGACGGACGCGCAGACGGCGTCGATGTCAAAGGGCACAAGCGTGCGCAGATCGATCACCTCGGCTTCCACACCCTCGGCGGCCAGCCGTTGTGCAGCGGTCATGGCGGTCCAGACCGCTCGTCCCCAGGCCACGATGGTCACGTCGTGGCCGGCCCGGCGGATAGCGGCCTTGCCCAGCGGCACGCGCACCGAGTCATCGATCTCGGGGATCTCGCCCCGCATGATCGACTTCTTCAACGCGGCGATGTCCGCAGCGTCGGTGGGCTCTCCAGGGAAGGCCGGGCCGAGCGTCTGCCGGTACATCCACTTGGGCTCGAGCACGACGACGGGCCCCCGGTAGTCCGCAGCGGTCATCAGCAGCCCGTAGGCATCGAAGCTGGTCGAGGGCATGACCACCACGAGGCCCGGGATCGGCGTGAAGTAGCCGTCGACGCTCATGGAGTGGTAGACGGCGCCCCCGCCGAAGGGATCCGTAGGCATGCGCAGGATCGTGGCGAAGTTGCTGTTGCCGTTGCTGGTCCAGTAGGTGTTGCCCATGTGGACCAGCCAGTGGAAGGCGTTGAGCGAGTAGTCGCCGAACTGCACCTCGGGCAGGGCGACCACTCCCTCGTGCAGCCCGAAGCCACACGATGTGCCGACGATGAGCGGCTCGTTGAGGGGGGCATCGACGACCCGTTCCGGGTGCCGCGCCTTCAGCCCAGCCGTCGCCTGCATGACGCCACCGAGCTTGCCGACGTCCTGGCCGAGGATCATGCCGCCCTGGTGGGTGATGATCTGGTCGAGGGCCGCCCGGATGGCACCACCGTAGGTGATGCTGGTCTGTCCCTGGTGCGGGGGCTCCAACACGTCGGGGAAGGGGGCACGGATGTTCTCGAAGATCGAGTCGGTCGGCGGGTCCGGTTCGTGGCGGACAGACTCGAGGATGGCGGCCACGTCGGCGTCCTCGGCCCCCATGATCGCACCGAGGTCGTGGTGGGCGAAGAAGTCGCGCCCGCTTCCGTCCACGCGCGTGAGCACGTCCTTGGCTTCGAGCACGCCCTGATCGACCAGCGCCTGGCCAAAGCGGATGAGCGGGTCGTCCTGGCCAAGGTCGAAGGTGACGTCGGCCGCCGAGCTGTGGCCGTTGAAGCGCGGCAGGTTGCGGACATGCAGGAGTGCCGGTGCCTGCGCGTCGCGCACGTGACGGGCGCACTCGAAGGTGGTCTTGTAGACGTCCCAGAAGTCGCGGCCGTCGCAGCTGAAGTGGCGGAAGCCGAACCCGTGGGCGTAGGCCTCGAAGTCCTTGATCCCGCGCCCCTCGTCGGGCGTGGTGCTGATGGCCACGCCGTTGTCGGTGACGATGACGATGAAGGGAAGCTGCCAGACGGAGGCGGCGTTCATCGCGTCGTGCATGTCGCCCTCGGCGGTGGTGCCGTCGCCGACGATGCCGATGGTCATGCCGTCGGTGATGCCCTTCTGCTTGAAGCCGAGCGCGTACCCCGCAGCCTTGCCGAGCTGCATGCCGACCGGGCTCTGGACAGGCAGGATGCCCACGTCGCGCATGTCGAGGTGGTAGACCATCTGCCGGCCCCGGCTCATGGGGTCGGTGTCCTTGCTGAACTGCTGGCGCAGCACGTCGATGGTGAAGCCCTCGCGGCCGTTCAGCTCGCACCACATCGCGCAGAGGCTGCCGGAGCGGTAGTGCGGGACCAGCCCGAAGCGAGAGGGGTCCGTCAGCCGGGAGAGGGCGAGCGCCGTCGCCGTGCCGTGGACCTCTTCACCGGGCCCCCAGATGGCGAACTTGACCTCGCCGCGGCTGACGAGCCGGACGATGTGCTCTTCGGTCGAGCGCGAGCGGACACCGACGCGGTAGGCGAGGCGCAGCTCTTCGGCGGTGGGCTCGGGGATCTCGGTGGAGAGGACTTCAGCACTGCTCATCGGCAGCTCCCGGCGAGGTGAGAGGAGGATCGGTCCGAGCCGCGCCGCAGTCGCAGCCTCGACGCGGAAGTGCGGCCGCTCGACGGGCCCTCGGGGGCGGGCCACCCTGGCGGTCGGGGCGACGCGCAGGCCACCCTGGACACCCGCCGCCTAACACAGCACCTCGCAGCCAGGATGCCGGCCGGAAACGTTCACCAGACCGTGTCGAAGCATCGCCGCCACCGACGCGCGCGCGCGCTCCGGGCCGGACACCTGGGCTCAGATCACCATGGCCTCGCCCGAGCCCAGCCGACGGCTCGGCGAGAACGGTGCCAGCGACACCTCTCGGTCGAGGACCACGAGATGGTCGAGGTCGCAGCCACTGGTCGCGAGTGCCTCGGCCACCAGGGCCGAGAACGGGCCGAACATGGCCCCGTGCCCGGAGAAGCCGACCAGTCGCAGCAGGTTGCCGAGGACCGGATCGAAGCCCAGGTAGGGGTTGTGGTCCGGCGTCGTGCCGTAGTACCCCGCCGTGGTGGCCGTGATCCCCGCGAACTCGCCGATCGGTGGGAGGTACTCGGCCAGCGCCAGCCAGGCTTCGAAGGCCAGGCTGTCGGTCCCGGAGCGATGGGAGCAGGTCGGATCGACCGCGTCCTGGTCGTCGTAGTCGAAGTCCCGATCGTCGGTGGCGGCGTGCGCGAAGCCGGCCATGAGCGAGCGGGCGTTCTCCGGTCGGCAGTAGGCTCCCCCCGGCACGATGACCAGGGGCATGGCCAGCAGATCTTCCGCCGACATTCCCCCGCCCCGCTCGATGAACCAGAGGTGGCGCTTGTAGGCCGCGATCGGCAGCTCGGCGGCCCCGAGGACGGGTGCCAGGCGCGGCGACCAGGCGTTCGTGGCGTCCACGAAGAGGCTGGCCTCGTGCCAGGCGCCACCGGCCCGCACTGCGATCAGCCGGTCGCCGGAGCGACGGGCTTCCACGACTGGCGCGTTCTGGTGCACCACCGCTCCAGCCAGGCGCGCCGCCGCGATCGCTTCGTTGTAGACGATCTCCGGCCGCAGGAAGCCGTCGCTGCCGCAGAAGCTCCCGCCGCTGATCCGTTCGCCGTCGACCCACGGAAAGCGCTCCACGACCTCGTCTTCGGACAGCCAGGACACATCCTGCAGCCCGCAGCTCCGCTGCAGCTCCACGCGCGCGCGCCCCCGGGCCGCGTCTGCATCGCCCTCTGTCAGGAAGAGGTAGCCGTTCTGGTGGATGGGGGTCGCATCGCCACCCACCAGTTCGACGAAGCGCCGGTAGAAGTCGACGGAGAAGCGCATCCCGACCACCGTCTCGGGGGTCGAGAACTGCTGGCGAATCCCCGCCGCCGTCCGCGACGAGGAGCCCGCGCCGACGTGCCGTCCCTCCAGCACCGTCACCTGCCAGCCGGCCCGCTGGAGCCGCCACGCGGTCAAGCTGCCGGTGATGCCAGCTCCGATGATGACGACGTGCTCGGCCATGGCAGGCTCCTGACCGGGGGCTCGCGGCCACCCGCGCGTCGCCGCATCTTATGCGCTGGATAGGAGGCCGGCCTACCCGGAGCAGTCCATGTCCCCGACTCCCCTCCCCCGTCGCCCGGTCGTCCTCCTCATCCTCGACGGGGTCGGGTGGGGCCGACGCGACGACGGCGACGCCGTCTTCCTCGCGCAGACCCCCCATCTCGACGACCTGCAGACACGCTTTGGCTGGGGGCTGCTGGCTGCGCACGGCACCGCCGTCGGCATGCCGAGCGACGGTGACATGGGCAACAGCGAGGTCGGGCACAACGCGATGGGGGCCGGCCGGGTCTTCGACCAGGGCGCAAAGCTCGTCAACCGTGCCATCGAGACCGGCGCCATCTGGGAGGGGGAGGCCTGGCGACAGGCCATCGCGCGCGCCCAGGCCGGAGGCACGCTGCACCTGCTGGGGCTGCTGTCCGACGGCAACGTCCACAGCCACGTCGACCACCTCCGGGCGATGATCGACCGAGCGGCTGCTGACGGCGTGCAGCGCCTGCGCGTCCACGGCCTCACGGACGGCCGCGATGTCGGAAAGCGCACGGCGCTGGAGTGGTTCTCCCCCCTCGCCGACCACCTCCTGCACCTGTCGGCCGACGGTCGAGACTTCGCCTTCGCCACCGGCGGCGGACGCATGCAGATGACCATGGACCGCTACGAAGCCGACTGGGCGATGGTGAAGCGCGGCTGGGACTGCCACGTTCACGCTGTCGGCCGGCGCTTCGCCACCGTCAGCGAGGCCATCGAGACCCTCTACGCCGAAGACCCGGCCACCGACGACCAGTGGCTGCCCGCCTTTGTCCTCGACGGCTACGGCGGCATGCACGACGGCGACGCCGTGCTGCTGTTCAACTTCCGCGGCGACCGGGCCATCGAGATCAGCCGCGCCTTCGCCGAGGAGGGCTTCGACGCCTTCGATCGCTCGGGACCGGGTGGACGCCCCGCCCCCGACGTCAGCTTCGCCGGCATGATGGAGTACGACGGCGATCTGCACGTGCCGCCCAGCTTCCTCGTCGCCCCACCGCAGATCTCCGGCACGGTGGGCGAACACCTCGAGGCCGCCGGCAAGCAGGTCTTCGCCATCAGCGAGACCCAGAAGTTCGGGCACGTCACCTACTTCTTCAACGGCAACCGCAGCGAGGCCCCCACCGGTGAGGAGCGGTACGAGGAACCCTCGCTGCTCGTGCCCTTCGACCGGGCACCCGGCATGAGCGCCGAAGCCGTGACGGCGCGCGCAGCGTCAGCGATCCGGTCGGGCGCCTTCGACCACGTGCGCATCAACCTCGCCAACGGCGACATGGTCGGCCACACCGGCGTGCTCCATGCGACCGTCCAGGCCATGGGCGTCGTGGACCGCTGCCTGGGCGCCATCGCAGCCGCCACCTTCGACGCCGGTGGCGTCCTCGTGGTCACCGCCGACCACGGTAACGCCGACGAGATGTTCCGCTTCGACCGCAAGAAGCAGGCCTATGCCGTCGACACGGCCGGCGAGCGGGTCGTGTCGACCAGTCACTCGCTGAACCCCGTCCCCGTGCTCGTCGCCGACCCCGCGGGCCGCTGGCGCCTGCGCGAGCGCAACGGCAGCGAGCCCTTGGGCAGCATCGCCCGCATCGGGGGCACCCTGCTGGAGCTGCTCGGCCTGCCCTGTCCGGCCGACTACATGCCGAGCCTCGTGCAGCGGGTCGACGCATGATGATCGACCTTCGCAGCGACACCGTCACCCGACCCACCGCCGCGATGCGACGAGCCATCGCCTCCGCCGAAGTCGGCGACGACGTCTACGGCGAGGACCCCACGGTCAACCGCCTGGAGGCCGTGGCGGCCGAGCGTCTCGGCAAGGACGCGGCACTGTTCCTGCCGAGTGGCACCATGGGCAACCAGGTGGCCATCCGCTGCCACACGGAACCGGGCGACGAGGTCATCGTGGAGGGCGGCGCCCACCCCTTCCACTACGAAGCCGGCGGTGCCGCCCTCATCTCCGGCGTGCTCCTGCGGCGCATCCCCGGCGATGGCGGTGTGATCGATCCCGTCGACCTCCGGGCACAGCTACACGCCGGCGACGTCCACTACGCGCCCCAGCGCCTCGTCTCCGTCGAAGACACGAGCAACCGGGGCGGCGGCAGCGTCTGGCCGCTGCAGCGGCTCGACGACGTCGCAGCCCTGGCCCACGCCCATGGCGCCGCCACCCACATGGACGGCGCCCGCCTGTTCAACGCCGTCGTGGCCAGCGGGATCCCCGCCGCCCGGCGGGCACAGGCCTACGACACCGTCACCTTCTGCCTCAGCAAGGGACTGGGGGCGCCCGTCGGCTCCCTGCTCTGCGGCCACCGCGACGTCATCGACAAGGCTCGGCGCGTCCGCAAGGCCCTCGGCGGCGGCATGCGCCAGGCCGGCATCCTCGCGGCCGCTGGGCTGTACGCACTGGAACACCACGTCGAGCGCCTCGCCGAAGACCACCGGCGGGCCGCTGCGCTCGCAGACGGGCTCGTCGCGCTTGGGCTCACCGTCACGCCCCCGCAGACCAACATGGTCTACCTCGACGTGGCCGACGCCCCGCTGCTCGTCGAGAGACTGCGCGCGCATGCCGTCCTGTGCAGCGCGTCGGGGCCGGAGCGCGTCCGGCTCGTGCTGCACCTCGACATCCGCAGTGAGGACATCGCCGTGATCCTGACCGCCTTCGAGCGGGCGTTGGCCCGGTAGCTCAGGCCGCCGTCGCCGCCCCTCGCGCGACCAGCTCGTCCAGCAGCTCGCCCACTTGCTCGACGGGGAGGGAGACCGCCCTGGCGAGCTGTGCGATGTCCCGCTGACCGTCCAGCGCCCGGAGGACCTCGACGGCGTCCGTGGACACAGGCACGGGGCGGAAAGGCGCCGCCCACACCAACCAGCCGGTGTCGGCCAGCTCTCCTCGGGTGAACATCTCGGGCGTGCCGGGGCTGAGCAGGCTGTCCGCGACCGGCTGGAGGACCGTCCCCGGCTCGCCCGTGGGGGCGTCCTCGAGCTGCTCGGACCACGGCGACCACCCCGCGACCCAGGCCCCAGCAGGTCCAAAGCGCTCGACGGCACGCTGCGCGGGGCCGACCGCCCGCAGCGCCGCGAGGGCGTCGGCCGTGGCGGCATCCGACGGAACCGGCGCATCGACCCGCACGGCGACGGCATCGCCCTGCCGCAAGGCTCGAACCAGTTCCTCGCGCTCCTCCGCAAGCCGCGCACCGGCGACGATGCGGATCGGCGGCAACCCGGGATCCTCCTCGCGCTCCACTGCCAGGTCCACCAACGGGGCGAGCAGCTCGCGGTGGTCGTGGGCCCCCCGCCCGACAAACCGGAGCTGCCGCCCGTCGAGCGCGGAGCGGATCCAGGCATCCGGAGGCCGCGGCCAGCAGGATCCAGGGAGCAGCGGCCAGCCCAACGCGAGACGCGCCAGCTCGGCGGCGCGGCCGAGCACCGCGAGTGCTGTGGCCGACGGTGCCGCACTCCACTCACTGCGGGCCGGGTCCACCGCTGCCCCGACGGGCCAGGTGTCGAGCCACGCGGCCATCAGCTCTGCGGCGAGGTCGAACTGACCGTCTTCGAGCGCGCGCGCGAGCCGCGCCTGCAGGCCCCGGCGCAGCGGCCCCTCGACCGTGCGACGCGCGAGGAGCTGGTCACGGAGGAGCGCCCCGAGGTCGAGCCTGCCCGGCTGCTCAGCGGCACCCCGGGGCGGGAAGGGGCCGAGGGGGAGGAGGTCGGTCCATTCGCTCACGGCGTCCTGTCCTGTCCCGGCGAGGTCGTGCGGCCACCCCCGGGCCCAACCCGGCGGCGCTGCCGATCCGACACGCTGCGCCCGCCCGGGTCAAGTCCCGGCGAGGCGCCTGCCGGGGCCCACGCCGCACCATGGCCTCAGTCGCAGGTCGCGACGCCGGCGTAGGAGACCTCCACGCGGTCTCCCTCGCCCGGCACGTTGCCGCTGAACACGACCGCGTTGAGCGTCGCGTCGTAGCTCCAGCCGTTGGAGCGGTTGCTGTCGTTGACCCGCACCGAGATCGTGTCGACGATCGGGTCACGCGACAGCTCGTAGGTGTCCTGGTAGACGCTCACTTCCGCGAGGTCGGCGAGGTTCGCCGAGGTCGCCCAGTCGCTGCAGATGTCGAGGAACACGCCCCCGGTGGCGGTCACGGCGTCGGCGTAGCCCGTCCCCGGGTCGGCACAGGAGGCGGAGCCCACGGGCCCGGCGATCGCCGACATGCGGACGTTGGCCGCCGACCCCTTCTTGGCGACGATCTGGTCGAGGTAGGCCGACCAGCTCCCCGGCGACTGCTCCGGCTCGTCGCTGACGAAGATCATGTGCAGCAACGCGTCTTCACGCAGGAAGGTGGTGTTGCACTCGCCCGGGTCGGTCTTCTCGACGGCGTTCGTGCCGACTGTGAGGAGCGCTTCGGTGTAGTCACCACCACCCTGCTTCACGGCCGACTTGAAGGTGTCCTGGTAGCCGCCGGTGGTGCGCTTGAGGATCCCGGTGTTGTTGCAGCCGTCGTCGTCGTTGGCGACAATGATCTGCCAGTCGGTGGTGTAGCTGTCCAGCGAGCTGATGAAGGTAGAGAAGTTGTTGGCCAGGCGGGTCTGGTCGCCGGCCATCGAGCAGCTCTGGTCCACCATGAAGATGATGTCCGAGGGTGGGTCGACGGGGATCTCCCAGAGGTCGGTGTACTCGCCCGCGTAGGCCCCATCGCCCACGATGGCGCCCTCGCGCACGCCCATGGGCTCGTTGCTGGTGACCAGCATCGAGCCGCCGTAGGTGATGGCTTCGTCGGGGGCGAAGTCCAGCAGGACCTGGGCTTCTTCGCCGGGCGCCAGGGTCAGGGGCAGCGTCAGCCCGGACAGCTCTGAGAAGACCCCGGCGTCGTCGCCATCGTCGCTGAAGCCAGAGTAGCTGAGGTCGGTGATCACGAGATCGTCGGTGCCGACGTTGCTGAGGTAGACGTCCAGCTCATCGTCGCAGCCGACCCAGGTCTCGCCGAAGTTGACCGGGTCCGGCTGGATGAGCAGCTCGGGCACCGTCCCCTCTCCGGTGAGCTCGACCAGGGCTTCCGGTGTGTCCGGATCGTTGCTGCCGATGACCGACTGGCCCATCTGCTGGTAGGCGCCCATGGGCTGGAAGGCGACCTCGACGTCCTGGCTGGCCCCCGGCGGCAGGGTGAACTGCGTCGGTTCGGAGATGATGGTGAAGCTGCTGGCGTCCCCCATCATCTCGATGGTGTCCACGGTCAGATCGGTCCCGCCCACGCTCTCGATGGTGAAGCTGCGCACGACCGGATCGTCGTCCTGGCCGAGGGCGCCGAAGTCCACGAAGCTGGGGCTGACCTGGATCGCCGGCGCCGACACGTCGCCCGAGCCTCCCGCGCTCGTGAAGCTGTGATCGCTGCACGCGGTCGATGCGAACACGAGGGGAAGCAGGGACAGCGTGGAGAGAGCGCGCATGGTCGGGCCTCCGGGCGATTCGCGCTCTTGCAACGCAAGATCCATGCCGCGCCCCAAGCGGCCCGCCCTCTGCGAAGATCCGCCTCCTTCTTCCCTGCCGTGCGCACCCACTCACCCGGTGGGGCACGCACACCCCACCGGGAGCACGCCCCGCCGGGACATGCGCGCCCCATATGCCGAGCGCCGGGGCCGCACCGACCCCGGCGCCGCGTCGGTGACGCTCAGCCCAGCAGATCGGCGACGGCGTCCCGCTCTTCGACGAGCTCGTCGATGGTCGCCTGGAGCTTCTGCTGCGCGAAGTCGTCGTGCTCGAGGCCCTCGACGATCTTCCACTCGCCACCCTCGATCGTGACCGGGTAGCTGAAGATCAAGCCCTCGGGGACGCCGTACTCGCCGTGCGAGACGACGCCCATGCTGTCCCAGTCGCCGGCAGCCGTGCCGGTCCACCAGGTCCGCATGTGGTCGATGGCGGCCGCGGCGGCGCTGGCGGCGCTGCTGGCGCCACGGGCTTCGATGATCGCCTTGCCTCGGCCGGCCACCGTCTTGATGAAGTCGCCCTGCAGCCAGTCGACGTCGATCTTGTCGGTCAGGGGGGCGCCCTGGATCTGCGCGTGGGTGAAGTCGGGGAACATGCTCGGACCGTGGTTGCCCCAGATGCCGAGCCTGGTCACCTCGCCGGCCAGCACGCCGGCGCGCGCGGCGAGCTGCGACTTCGCGCGATTCTCGTCGAGGCGGGTCATGGCCGTGAAGCGTTCCCGAGGGATGTCGGGGGCGCTGTTCATGGCGATCAGCGCGTTGGTGTTGCAGGGGTTGCCGACGACGATGATGCGCACATCGTCGGCAGCCTTGGCGTTGAGCGCCTTGCCGGTGCCGGTGAAGATGGGCCCGTTGGTCCGCACGAGGTCGCTGCGGAGCATTCCCTTGGTGCGGGGCTTGCTGCCGACGAGGAAGACCTGGTTGACGCCGTCGAAGGCGACGTTGGGATCGTCGCTGGTCTCAATGCCGTGCAGCAGCGGGAAGGCCGCGTCGGACAGCTCCATCACGACGCCGTCCAGCGCCTTCATCGCCGGGGGGATCTCGAGGAGCTGGAGGATGACCGGCTGGTCCTTGCCGAAGCAGTCGCCCGAGGCGATGCGGAAGAGCAGGGCGTAGCCGATGTTGCCGGCGGCACCGGTGACGGCGACGCGGATCGGGGCGTTCATGACGGACTCCTGAGGTGGTACGCCCGGGCCACAGCCCCGGGCGGGTTCGGTCGAGGCCGCGGGTCACGCGACCGATGACGGACAGCACCTCCTATATGCGGCTGGCGCACCTTGCCCATGCGACTGTTATGCCCCCGCCTGGAGGCCGCATGGAGCCAGGCGCCAGCAAAGCCGAGCGAACGCTCGCCGAGACCATCTTCGAGTACCTCGACAACCCGGCGCTGTGGCCGGTCTTCATCGCCCTGCTCGGCCACTTCGCCATCGTGCTGGCGCCGCTGCTGCGCAGCGCCTGGGTGGACCACAGCCCCCGGGCCGGGGTCGTCCTGCTCCTGGCGCTCGCCGGGACCTTCGCCGGCGGATCCTTCGAGCGCAAGATGCGCGGGCGCCTGGGGTGGCTGACGGTCTCGCTGGTGCTGACCTGGTTGGCCGGCGGCGCCGTCGCCTACTTCGCCCTCGAGATGCCGTTCATCTGAGGGGTCGGGGAGAGCGCTGCGAGCATCGCCGCCCGGCGCCGGATCCACCAGAACAACCCACCGGCCAGCGCCAGCGGCAGCAGCGTCATGAACAGCGCCGTGTAGGCGTAGGCGTTGCGAGTCGTGTCGTTGGGATCGAAGCAGACCGCGCAGGCCTGGGCCGTCGCGGGGGCCAGCAGCGCCGCGCACAGCAAGAGCCCCAACGCCGCCGCTGCCAGTCGACTCACAGGTACACCTGGAAGTAGATGACCGGCCAGATCAACACGACGAAGTACCAGAAGACCTGGACCGTCGCGAAGGCCGAGGTCTCGAGTTCGCCCTTGCGCAGCTTGACCCACGACCACACCAGCGCCGAGATGGCGGCGAAGGCGTGAAGGCCGTGCGCGCCCACGATCACGTAGAAGAAGCTGCCCAGCGAGCTGGAGGTCAGCGTCAGCCCCTGGGCGAGCAGCGCCACCCACTCACGCCCCTGCAGGCCGACGAAGGCCACGCCGAGGCCGATGGCCACCAGCAGGCGGCCCGTGGCCTTGCCCGTCCGGTCGCGGAAGGCCAGCCAGGCCGACCAGGTGATCGCCCCGCTGGCCAGCAGCATCGTCGTGTTCAGCGCGGTCTGCTCGAAGGGCAGACGCGGCTGGCCGGCCGGCGGCCACACGCCGTCGGCGCGGGCCTTGACCACCGCGAAGGCGCTGATCAAGCCGGCGAAGAACATGACCTCGGTGAACACGAAGATGAGCATGCCCATGACACCGTCGGGCATGATCTTCGGCCGCGCGATGGGAGGCGGCCGCAGCTCGACGACCTGGCCTTCAGTCATGGCGTCGCTCCCCCGGCCTCCGAGGCGGCGCCCTCGGCACCGCCGGCCGTGTTGAAGTGGTGCAGATAGGCCACGATGGCGTCGATCTGCGCGTCGTCGTAGGTGCTACCCCACGGGGCCATCATCGGCGACTTGCCGACCGCGGCGCCGCCTTCCTTGATGGCCTTGTGCACCGTGGCGTCGTCCCGTGCGTCCCAGAAGGCCGGGTCGGCGAAGTTTGCCGGCTTGGGGTTCAGCGCGGCGCCGACCGGGCCGTTGCCGTCACCGGCGTCACCGTGGCAGGTGCTGCAGGTGGACTTGAAGGCGCCAGCGGCGTCGAAGCCAGGGGCGCCGGCAGCGGGGGCGACGTCCGCGGCAGCGGCCGCTTCGGCGTCGGGAGCAGGCGCAGCCTCACCCTCGGCGGCGTTGCCCTCCGCGGGCTCGGCCGCAGCTTCGTCCGCACCGGCAGGCGCGTCGTGAGCGGGAGCGGCCTCTCCGTGGGCGGCCTCTCCGTGCGCAGCGTCTCCGTGGGCGGCCTCACCCTCGGCGCCGGCGGCGTGGTGACCCTCGGGCTCGTGCACCGGGTTCTCGGTCGCGTGGATGGCGGCGTCGTTGGTCCAGTGGTGCCCCGTGTGCTCCATGACGTCGGGCGCGGTCCCGGCGTAGAACAGCCCCATCAGCACCAGCGAGGTGACGAGGAGCCAACGGATCATCGACTTCTCGATGTCCAGGTGCATGAAGTGCTTGCAGACCAGGAAGGCCTTGACGCAGGCGATCCCGAAGGCCGTGACCAGGGTCAGCCACTTGTGGCCGAACATCGGGCCGATGACGCTGATGACCAGCAGGACGACGAGGATCGCCCAGATCTTGATGTAGTGCTTGGCGTGACTGTCAGCGGACATCGGAGACCTACTTGGCGATGTAGAGCAGGGGGAACAGGAAGATCCACACGACGTCGACGAAGTGCCAGTAGATCCCGATGAGCTCGACGCGCTGCAGCTCGCGGCCGCGGTTGGCGTCGAAGGCGACGAAGCCCATGATGATGGTGCCGGCGATCACGTGCAGGGCGTGCAGGCCGGCGGCCGTGTAGTAGAAGCTCCAGAATCCGTTGAGCGTGATCGTGAAGCCGTGGCTGATCTCGGTGTACCACTCAAAGGACTTCACGCAGGCGAAGGTGATCCCGCCGAGCATCGTCAGGCCGATGAAGCGCGCCGCCTTCCTGCCGTCGCCGTGCTCGGCGGCGTTGTGGGCCAGCACCGCCATGAGGCTGGAGGACAGAAGCACCAGGGTGTTGAAGGCCCCGATCCACGTGTTGGTGTGGGCGGCGGTCTCGCCCCACTCGGGGTGCCCCAGCCGGTGCATGATGTAGGAGCCGAGCAGGCCGCCGAAGATCACGACTTCCGAAGCCAGCACCCACCAGATGGCGAGGCGGCCGGTCGGGATGCCGGAGGCGCTGCGAGTTGTTGCGATGGGCTTCACAGGAGAGGTCCTCAGGTGGGCTGGTTCTGGGGCCAGTAGTCGTCTTCCCGACCCTCGACGCTGTACTCGTAGGGGCCGCGGTACACGTTGGGCATGGCGTCCGGCGGCCAGTTGCCGTGGGGCGGCGGGGTGGTCGTGGTCCACTCCAGCGTGTTCGACTTCCAGGGGTTGTCCGGCGCCTTCTCACCCTTGAAGAGGCTGTGGAAGAAGTTGAACAGGAACAGGCTCTGGGAGAGCAGCAGGATGACCGTGGCGACGGTCGCCACGATGCGCAGGTCCTGCAGGCCATCCGTCGCGAGCTGCGGGAAGTGGTTGTAGTCGTAGATCCGGCGGTGCTGACCGGCGGCCCCCAGGATGAACAGGGGGATGAAGATGAAGTTGAAGGCCGTCACCGTCAGCCAGAAGTGGAGCTTGCCCAGCTTCGCGTTCATCATGCGGCCGAACATCTTCGGGAACCACATCGTCACGGCCGCGAAGGTGCCGATGATGGCGATGGGGAAGAAGGTGTAGTGGAAGTGCGCCAGCACGAAGTAGGTGTCGTGGAAGAAGATGTCGGCACCCGACGCACCCAGGAAGATGCCGGTCACGCCGCCGATGAGGAACTCGGCCACGAAGGCCAGCGCCCACAGCATCGGCACCGTCAGGGTGATCGAGCTGCGGTAGAGCGTGGCGATGATGACGAAGAGGACTTCGGCGATGGGGATCGAGATGAGCAGCGTCGTCACGGTGAAGACGTTGGCCATCCGGGGGTCGATGCCGGCGACGAACTGGTGGTGGGCCCAGACGAAGAAGCTCAGCACCGCCGTGGCGACCGCGGTGTAGAGCACCGTCTTGTAGCCGAACAGCTTCTTGCGGGAGAAGACCGTGATGATCTCGGCGACGAAGCCCAGCGCCGGCAGCAGCACGACGTAGACTTCCGGGTGGCCGAAGAACCAGAACAGGTGCTGCCACAGGATGGGGTCGCCGCCGGTCTCGGGGTTGAAGAAGCCCGTCCCCAGCGTCTGGTCGAAGAGCAGCATCACCGCGCCGGCGACCAGCGGGCCGACCGACAGCATGAACAGGATGCTGGCGATGACGATCATCCAGACCACGATGGGGATGTCGTAGGCCCGCATCCCCGGCGCCCGGGCGTTCATCAGGGTGACGATGAAGTTGATGCCACCCAGCAGGAAGGCCACGAACTCCAAGGCCACGGCCGTCAGCCACATCGTGGCACCCAGGCCCGTCAGGTTGTAGGCCGGGTTGGCCGACAGCGGCGGGTACGAGGTCCACGCACCGCCGAAGCCGCCGCCCTGCACGAACTGCGACGCGATGATGATGATCGCGCTGAGCAGGAAGACCTGGTAGGACAGCCGGTTGATCCGGGGGAAGACCATGTCATCCGCGCCGATCATCAGCGGGATGAGGTAGTTGCCGAAGGCCGCGATGAGCACGGGCATCGCGACCCAGAAGATCATGATGCTGCCGTGGTTCGTGACCAGGGAGTTGTACTCGCCGGGGGACACCACGCCGAACAGCGGGATGCTGGCGCCCGGGAAGGCGAGCTGCATCCGGAAGGCGTAGGCCATGAACCCACCGATCAGCGCCATGAACATGCCCGTGAACATGTACTGCATGCCGATGATCTTGTGGTCGGTCGACCAGATGTACTTCAGGATCCCCTGGGGACCGTGGTCATGCGCGTGCTCGTGCGCATGTGCCGTAGAGCTGTTGGCCATCTCTGCGTTGTCCTTGCGCTACTGGAGCGAGGCAGTGGGGTTGTGGGCGGCGATCCAGGCGGCGTGGTCTTCCGGCGACTCGATGAAGAGCTTCGCGCCCATGATGCCGTGGCCGATCCCGCAGATCTCCGCGCACTGGATGTCGTACTCGCCGGTCTTGGTGGGCTGGAACCAGCCCGTGATGGTCCGGCCCGGCACCGCGTCCTGCTTGAGCCGGAAGACCGGCACCGAGAAGCTGTGCAGCACGTCGGTGGAGGTGAGCATGAAGTGGTAGGTGTCGTCCACCTGGACGTGCAGCTCGTCGACCATGTCGATGTCATCGGCGGTGTCGAGCTTTCCGTCTGCACCCGGGTGGGTGAAGGTCCACGCCCACTGCTGCCCCGTCACCCGGATCGTCCGGTCGGCTTCGGGGAGCTGCTGCTTGACCAGGTACCAGACCCGGATGGAGCCCGCGATCAGCACCACGTCGAAGAGGATGATGATCATGTGGGGGTAGCTGATGAAGCGGGTGTACTTCCGCTCGGTGCCCTCGATGTAGGCGGCACGCTGCCCCGGCTTGGCCCGGTACTTCAGGATGAACCCGAAGAACACGGCCTCGGCGATGATGAACCAGAAGCCCACCGCCGCCGCAATGATCCAGATGAGGTTGTCGATCTCGTGCGCGTAGGACGAGGCCTGGTCGAGAAAGAGTTGAGGCATCAGCGGGTCTCAGAGGATGAAGACGAACACGGAGGCGATGAACAAGGCCGCGCCCACCAACGTGATCACGTAGGTGAGCCAGGCGTCCTTCAGGGCCTGGTTTTCGCTGTCCGGGGGGGCCTGGGGCACGCCGGCCGGGACTTCAGAGTTGACGGGTGCCGGGTGGTCCGACATCGGGCGCTCCTGCGGGCAGGTCAGAGGGTCTTGATGTAGGCGACGACATCGAGCATGGCCTGCTCGTCGAGGCCAGCGGCCATCGGGCGCATCTGCCCTCCGCGCGTGTCGTCCTTGTGGGCGCCGCGCAGGCCGTTCTTGAAGTTGTGGAGCTGGGTGACGAGGTACCAGTCGTCCTTACCGGCGAGGGCCGGGGCGCCCAGCGACTCGTTGCCCTTGCCGTCCGCGCCGTGGCAGGCCGTGCACACGGCAAAGCTGTTCTTGCCCCTGGCGGAGTCCCCCGACAGCGTGCCCGCAGCGGTCACGGGCGTCATGCCGGCAACGTACTGGGCGACCGATGTCAGGTCTTCCTCGGTCTCCAGCGAGCGAGCCATGGGGCGCATGCGCAGGCCGGGCTCGTCGTCGGCGAGGTACCCGCGCACACCGTCCTTGAAGTTGTGGAGCTGCGTCTCGATGTACCACTGCTGCATGCCAGCGATGGCCGGGACCTTCAGGTCCGCGTTGCCGCCGCCGTCGTCACCGTGACAGGGAGCGCAGGTCTCGAAGAGCTCCTCGCCGCGCGACAGCGACGCGGGAGGATTGGTGTCGCAACCTGCGATCACCAGGGAGAGGAGCAGCAGCGTGCCTCGGGGCATCCGGAGCCTCTGGCTTGCGATGGGTGGAGAGGAGAGGGCCGACAGCATCGGTCGAACAACCGAGCCCGGCAGGCGGCCCACGCTATACAGCGGCGGCGAGTATGCGCGCAAGTGCTTTGCAAAACTGCGACACGGTGTCGCACCCCCTCCCCCGATCCACCCCCGCCTGCAGCCCGCTATGAGTCGGCTTCCATGAACCAACCCGCCCTCAACGCGCTGCTCAACGCGATCAGCGCCGTGTTCCTGGTCGCCGCCTTCCTCGCGGCGCGACGTCGCAACATCGACCTGCACTGGCGTCTCATCGTGGCCGCCCTGATCAGCTCAGCGCTGTTCCTGGCGTCGTACCTCGTGTACCACTACACGCAGGGGCACACGACCTGCGTGGCCACGGGCGCCATCCGGACGCTGTACTACCTGCTGCTGATCCCCCACGTGCTCCTGGCGGCCCTGATGGTCCCGCTCATCGGTGTGACGGTCTTCCTGGGCGCTCGCCGGCGGCCGGGACACCGCAGGATCGCACGGGTCACGCTGCCCATCTGGCTCTACGTGTCGGTGACCGGTGTGCTGCTGTACCTGGTGGTTCACCAGATCTTTGCCGACCGTGGCTGGTTCATCCCGCCCAACGCCGACGATCCGACGGCAACACCGGCTGCACACGGCACACCCTGACTTGACAACAACCCGGCTCGACGGCAAAACGCGCCACGACTCCTTCCACCGAGCCCGATGCACCCGACCGTCCAGCGCCCGCCCGAAACCCGCGCCACCGCTCTGCAAGCCACCGCACTCGACACAGCCACCGCTCCCACGGAAGCCGGCGCGGACGCCCGGGCGCCCTCCCTCGCACGCGACCTCCTCGCGCTCACCAAGCCGCGGCTGTCGTCGCTGGTGCTGTTCACCTCGGGCGGCGGGCTGGCGCTGGCTCCGGTCGACGTGCCAGCCGGCCAGGCCCTGGCCGCGATCGTCGGCACGACCATGGTCGTCGCGGGCGCCAACGTGCTCAACTGCTACCTGGAACGCGACAGCGACAAGGACATGGCCAGGACGGCCAGCCGCCCGCTGCCCGCCGGCCGCATGGATCCCCGGGTGGCGCTGGTCTTCGGCGTGTCGCTCTCCGTGGTGAGCGTGACGATGCTGTCCGTCGCCGCGACCCCGCTCGCCGGCCTGCTCGCGGCCATCGCGCTGCTCCTCTATGTGCTGGTCTACACCCCCATGAAGCGGACCAGCTCGCTGTCCGTGCTGGTCGGCGCCGTCTCCGGCGCCCTTCCGCCCGTCATCGGCTGGGCGGCGGCCACGGGCACGATCGACACCGCGGCCGTGGTGCTCTTCGGGATCCTCTTCCTGTGGCAGGTCCCCCACACGCTGGCCATCGGGATGTACCGGCAGGCGCAGTACACACGGGCCGGGCTCGTCGTGCACGCCGCCGAATTCGGCCACGCGGCGACCCGGGCCCGCATGCTGCTCTACACGCTCGGCCTGTTCCCCCTGCCGCTGCTGCTGCTCAAGCTCGGCTACGCCGGCCTGCCCACCGCCGTCACCGGCTCGGCCATCGGCGCGGTCCTCGTCTACCAGGCGGCCGAGGGCTGGTTCAACGAGGGCGGCGCGCGCTGGGCCCGGCGCTTCTTCCTGACGACCCTGGTCTACCTGACCGGCATCTTCGCCGCGCTCGTGGTCGACCTCTGGGTCTGACGGCGCTGTGCGCAGCTCGCCCGACCCCGCCCCTGCCATGATCGGCCGGGGCTGGCCGTGGATCCTGTTCGCGCTGTTGTTGCTCGTCCCCCCCGCCGCGTGGACGGCCTGGACCTGGCCACCCGACCTGCCCCGCTACGCCGAGGCCCCCGCCTGGGAGCTGGTCGACCAGGCCGGGGCCCCCCGCAGCGCCACCGAGCTCCACGGCCAGGTCACGATCGTCGACTTCATCTTCACGCGCTGCCCCGATGTCTGCCCGCTGATGACCAGCAAGCTGGCGTGGCTGCAGCGCAACCTGCCGGACCATCCCTTTGGCGGCGTGCCCATCCGCGCCGTCTCGATCAGCGTCGACCCGAGCTTCGACCGCCCCGAGGTCCTCGCCGACTACGGCGCCCGCTACGGCGCCGACTTCTCACGCTGGGCCTTCCTGACCGGCACGCCCGACCAGATCCGCGCGCTGCTCGCCGCCTTCCAGCTCGCCGCCGACGCCGTTGCCGAGCCCGGCGACCCCATCGGCAAGATCGCCCACAGCGAGCGCCTGCTCCTCATCGACAGCACGGGCCGGGTGCGCGGCTTCTACCACAGCGACAACGAGGGCCTGGAGCAGCTCCGTCACGACGCCGGTCGCCTGGCCCGCGCCGGAGGGAGCTGAGCTGCCCACGGGGTACGCTGGCGCGATGGCCGACGACGCCCACAGCCTCCGAGGGGAGATCACGCAGCTCTGCGCGGTGGCCACGCTGCTGTGCGTCGGCACGCTCTACCTGTTCTGGCCGTTGCTGGGCAGCGTCAGCCCGGCGGGCTTCGATCACGTCGTCGGCGACGCCAACACCGACGCGCTCCGCGGTCTCTGGGGCCTCGACCACATCCGCCGCTCGCTGCTCCCGCCCGACCTGCCGTTTGCCTCCGCCGAGATCGGCTTCCCTGCGGGAACCGTCGGCCTCGTCCTGCCCACGGCCACGTCCACCTTGCTGGCACCCGTGGAGCTGCTGCTCGGCCCCGTCCACGGCTGGAACCTCGCCACGGCCCTGCTGCTGTGGGGAACCGCGCTGGCCACCGCCACCCTGGTCCGGCGCCTCAGCGGATCCTGGCCCGCGGGGCTGGCGGCAGGCGGCGCCATGCTCGCCCAGCCCAGCCTGCTGCACGCGCTCGGCGACGGCACGGCCGAGCTGCTGGCCTTCTGGTCCGTGCCGCTGCTGCTGGCGACGACCCACGAAGCGCTGCGCGGCCGGGGCGGGCGATGGGGGCTCGCCGCCGGCCTGGTGGCCGTCGTGCTGGCCCTGGACTCGCCCTACTACGCCGTCTTCGCGACCACGCTCGGCCTGATCGTGCTGCCATGGTCGCTCGCCGCGGGGCTCCGCCGCCGCGACTGGCGCGCCCTGTTCCGCTCCCTGCTGCCGCTGCTCGCCGTCGCGGGGTGCGGCGCTCTGCTGCTCGCCTGGCTCTCGCGCTCCTTCCCCCTGGACGAGAGCGTCGTCAGCGACGGCCTGTCCAGCCTCCGCGGCCGCAACTCCGTCGACCTGTCGGTGTGGTGGTACCTCGACCAGGGTCTCCAGGAGACCCGCGACCCCAGCCTCGCGCCGGCCATGATCCCCTCGATCACCGTCGGCGTCGCGCTCGTGCTCGCCGTCGTCGGCGCCCCCCGCAGCCTGCCGTGGCTGCTCGCGGCCGCGCTGAGCCTGGTCCTGGCGCTGGGGCTCGACCCCGACAACCCCACCTGGCTCGGCAACTGGTTCGGCCCCGCCGGCACCCGCGCCGGAGAGCAGCTCCTGGCACTGAACCGCGCGCTCTACGCGCTGCCCGGCATCTCGGGCATCCGCTTTCCCAACCGCTGGCTGACCGCCACCGCGCTGGGGCTCGCGACCGGCGGCGGCATCGGCCTGGCCCGCGTCCTGAGCCTGCTGCGACGCGCACCAGGGGGCCGGCTGCTGGCCTGGCCCGTGGCAGCGGGGCTCGCAGCGGGCGCGGTCCTCCTCGGTGTCGCCAGGACCCACCTGCACACGCCCTTCCCCGCCCATGACGTGCCCCGCCCCGCCTTCGCCGAGTGGATCGCCGATCAGCCGGGCGGCGGCGCGGTCGTGACCCTGCCGCGCATGCGGCCGGCGCCGCAGAGCGGCAAGCGCGCTGACGTCGAGGTGTTCGCCGACCTCGACCCGGTCCTCGCCTCGGCCGACCTGGTGTGGTTCCAGGTGGTCCACCGCCGCGCCATGGTCGACGCGCCAGACCTGCAGACCCTGGGAGTGCACCCACCCTCCGACGACGTGGTGGAGCTGCTGCGCTACTGGGACGACGCCTGGCGACAGGCCGGCGGCGCCGACCCCCACCAGCATCACCCCGACCCGCGGGACGTGGCCCGCCGCGGCGACGCGCTGGCCAGCCTCGTCGACGAGGGGCTGCGCTTCGTGGTCGTCGACCGAGGGGTCTACGGGGACACGGCGCTGCAGCGGGTCGAAGACCAGCTCGGCGACCACCTGGAGGCGCGCCAGGACTTCGACGAAGGCGCCGGCGTGACGGTGCTCGTCCTCGGGGGCGACTGACCGGCCGTCGAGCACCCCTGCCGCCCAGAGCAGAAGCCTCAGCGCTACAGGCGCTCCACAAGGTCGTCGAGCATGCGCAGGGTGAGGCCCCAGATCCGCACGCCGTCAAGGTCGATGCAGGGCATCGTCCACGTCTGCCCCTTCCAGTCGAGCTGGAAGCTGCCACGACCCTGCCCACCCGCGAGGCGCCGCAGGGAGAACCAGTGGACCGCCGCGACTTCGTGGTTGAGGTGGAGCGAGACCGGGCCCGCCAGGCGATAGACGAAGGGCGTGATCACCATGGCGGCGGGGCCGGTGCGCACCGGGGTCACCAGCTCGTCGAGGGGGCCGAGGAAGCGGCCTGCGCGAGAGAGGTCGAGACCCACCTCCTCCAGCGTCTCCCGCTCGGCCGCCGCCCGCACCGAGGCGTCGACGGGATCGACGCGGCCACCGGGGAAGGCCATGTGTCCGCTCCACGGGTCGCCATCCCGGTCCGCCCGCCGGATGAACAACAGGTCGGCGTCCGGGGACAGGACGGCCGCCACCGCCGCCCGACGCGGGGGCAGCTCGTCGAGCTGGATCGGCGATCCTGGGTGGTGTCGGAGCTGTTCTTCGAGGGTGTCGACCATGCCGCCAGGGTAGCCCCCGGCGCGGCCACCTGGAACCGCTCGACACGTCCCCGGGGTCCATCGAGCCGGCCGGACATGCAGTGGAAGCGTGCTCTGCACGTA
>CAZRFD010000120.1:0-21965 GCA_964599085.1 uncultured Enterobacterales bacterium
GACGATGGCCTGCCGGGCCAGACCCCGGCGGTGCAGATCGTTGACCCAGGCCCGGGCGAAGCGGGCGTCGTCGAGGGTCCCCTCTGCGACGAGCGCGGCCAGGAGCTGATCGACAAGGGCCAAGGCGGCTTCCCGGTCGCCGCCGTGCCAGGCGATGGACTTGTCGACCCGCCGCACGAGCACCCGGCGCATCTGGTGTACCGAGGGCCAGAAGCGCTGGAGGTGGCGCCGCACCGCTTCCCGCAGCATGGCGTCGCTGACCCTTGGGGGCGGGCGCTGGCGTCGCGGTTTGGACATCGCCGAGCACCTTATCGGGTCGGCGGGTGGGGCCGCGGACAGAAGCCGTCCGGACCTCTCGTCAGAGCTTGCGGCTGTCGAGCGCCATGCCCAGGCTGACCGTCATGGCGTTGAGCCAGTTCTTCGTGTAGCCATCGCCGGGGCCGTCGTTGTTGCTGTTGGTGCCGTCGGATCCGCCGCCGATGAAGCGAAGGTTGAGCCAGCTCTTCAGCGGTCCTGACGAGTCCAGCCCGGCCTGCAGCTCGACGTCGTAGATCGCCCCCTCCACCGTCGTCGTCGTGCTGCCGTTGAGCACCTTGATGTTGGCATAGAAGCCGGTCGCGTCGACCGCCATCCACCAGCGGTCCGACAGGCGGCGCTCAAAGCGCCCCGCCAGGAGCGGCACCGGGCCGACGTTGCGGTTCTCCCGGCGCAGCGTGCCGTCGCCGCTGGTGAAGATGATGTCGGCGTCGCGGAGCTGCAGGCCGGCGCCGAATGACAGCTCGGTGTCCGGGTTTCCGATCAGATCGTAGCGGTAGCTGCCCCGGTAGAAGTCGAAGCCGTAGCGGATGTCGACCGCGCTGTCGGCGGGGAACAGCGCGCCGTCCACCACCAGGTCGTCCTGCAGGCGGACCTCCGAGCGCAGGTCGAGCGGCTGCATCACGAAGTCGACGTGGTGGCGCTTGCCGACGTTGAGGTCCGCGCCGAGGCGGAAGAAGGGGAACAGCGTGCCCTGGCCGCCGTCCTTCTTCAGGTCGAAGTCCGTCCCCTGGCTGTCCTGCTGCAGCGTGTGCGACAGGATCCCGAGGAAGCCCGCTTCGATGGAGGGTTCGAGGTAGACGCTGTTCGACGCACCGTCGGTGCTGGCGGTCTCATCTGCGCGGGCGGGTGCGCTCAGGGTGAGCAGGCTGGCGAGGAGGATGGTCACAGGGGCTCCGGAGTGGGTGCATTTCTCTTGTACCATCTTTGAACCATGTTTGCAACCATCAAGGTGTCAGGCGAATTCCATTGCCCTTTTTCCGCCGCCGGATCCTGATGCGGCCACTCCCGCGCCGGTCGATTGCCCGCCAGCACCGAGGGCTCGCGGCTGCCCGGCCCGCTCGTGCCGCCCTGGCGCCGAGGATGGGGCGGCGCCAGGGCGCCGGGAGCCTCCGCGCCGCCACATCGAGCCGCGCCCGCCCCGCATCGCCCCGTCCTGCTACCCCTCGATCACGCCCAGTTCGATGAGCTGGGCTTCCGCCTGGGGAGCCCAGCCACGGTTGGCAGCGGGAGAGGCGGGGCTCGGGTGCAGGATCCGACCGAAACGCAGCGGCTGCCCGTCGATCTCCACCCCCGCCAGCGCCGCTCGGGCCCGCTTCTCGGCCCAGGCACCGACGCCGATGACGAGGCGGGGGCGCAGGACCTCGATCTGCTCGCGCAGCGCCCGGTCGCAGACGGCCTCCAGCGGGCCGCGCTCGGCCTTGGGCAGCTTGTCGGGGGTCCGGTTGCGGCCGGTGGCTTCGAGGAAGACCAGCGGGCAGTAGTTGATGACGAAGAAGCGGGCGAAGAAGGCGTCGGGCGAGCCAAAGCGGTCCGCCGCCCACCCCCACAGCCGGCGCCCGCTGACCTCGCTGCGCGGGCATTCCAGCCCCGTCACCGGCCGCTTGGGGTGCTCGCTCGTCGGACGCCGGACGTCGCCCGTCAGCCCCATCCAGTCCCGTACCGCCGCCACCTCGCCGAAAGGCACGCCGGTCTGGGCCATGCCCCAGGGGCCGGGGTTCATGCCGAGGAAGACGGCGTCCTTGAGACCCGCGCCGAAGCGCTCCAGGTAGGCACGGTGCAGTGGCCACGCGTAGTCGAGGGGGTCGAGCACGTGGGTGATCGGGGCCGAGAAGGACATGGCGTCCACGTCCGCGCGTAGTCGCTGCGCGATGTCGATGAGCTTCATGATGTCTGCCTTACAGTGTTCGATGTGGGCTGCGAGGACCCGTCGATCCAGGTGACCTTACAGTGTTCGACGTGAACGACGCAGCACCGCGAGCGGGGCCAGCCTCACGGTGTTCGCCATCTCCCTGCACCCGCCAGTGGGTCACTGCACGGTGAAGGTCCAGGTGGGCGACCCGATCGACCAGCAGTCGTCGTGCCGGCCGGCCGCGAACCACCCGTGCAGCCCGGGCTCCAGGTCCTGGAGCGGCCAGGTCGACTCGGTGCTGCCGGCGGTGGCTTCGTAGGCTTCGGTGCTGGAGACGACGCCGCCGTCGGGGCCGATCACCGTGAACGACAGCAGCTCGTGGTAGTCGGCGTCGTGCTGGACCACGAGGTCGACGCTGGTGCCCACCGTGGCGCCGTCTGCGGGCGAGACCGGCTGGGGGACCTGGATCGCCATGCCGTCGCAGCCGCCGCCGTCTCCGCCTGCACCGCCGTCGGGGGTGCCGCCATCCAACGGCCCCCCGGCGCCGTCCCCATCGCCGTCGCCGCCATCGCCACCGCAGCCCACCGCCAGCAGCAGCGCAAGGACCAGGCTCACGAGCAGCCCGCCGGGTTGCAGGTGAAGGTGCTGCCGTCGCCGTAGCCGTCGTAGCTGCCTTCCGGCGTCCACACGTCGTCGGGGACGTTGTCGGTGTCCTTGCCCTTGCCCCAGTCGGAGCCGACCACGCGCAGCGAGCAGTCGTCGTCGATGGCCGCCCCGCCCCCCTGCGGCGCGCTGTTGGCGTTGGCGACGCCGCTGTTCATCGTGAAGTCGGCTTCCACGCCGGCCAGGCCGCCGCCCTGGACCGTGGCCGTGTTGGCCGAGAATTCGCTGCTGTTCATCGTGATGTCGGCGACGTTGCCGTAGATGGCGCCCCCCTCGGCGGCGCTGTTGCTGGACACCTCGGAATACTGCAGCGTGACGTTGGCGCCCTCGGCGACGTAGATGCCGCCGCCCCGGTCCGCGCTGTTGCCGTAGACCTGGGACTCGCTGAGGATGGTGGTCTCGCCATTGCTGACGTAGACGCCGCCGCCCTGCAGGTCCCCCGCAGCGTCGTGGTCGGCCCCCGTGCCACCGGTCACGGAGAAGCCCTGGATGATCACGTGCCCTGCGGTGATCGTCACCGTGCTGCCGGCGCTGCCGCTGCCGTCGATGACCGTCGCCGTCGCCCCCAGCTCGCTGATCAGGTTCAGGTCGTGGTCCACCACGAGCTGCTCGCTGAAGCTGCCCCCGCAGACCCACACCGTGTCGTCGTAGGTCGCCACGTCGATCGCCGCCTGCAGCGTGTCGAAGTTCGTGTCGCCGATCGAGATCCACCCGTCCTCGTCGGTGCTCGGGTCACAGTCGTCGTCCTTGCCGTTGCAGATCTCGGTGGCCCCGGGGTTGACCTCCGGGTCTTCGTCATCGCAGTCGACATCCTGGGTCCAGCCGTCCTTGTCGTTGTCCGGGTAGGTGACCGAGCCGCCGTCGCCGCCGCTCCCTCCGTCACCTCCGCCGCCGTCGGCGCTGCCCCCGTCGGCGGCCACGCCGCTGTCGCCGCCTCCCTTGTCGCCACACGCCGGGGCGAGCGTTACCAGCAGGCAGAGAGATCCGGTCAGGCCGATGCGAGACATGTGCTCCTCCTCGCCGCCGAGCCGTGCGGCGGCCCGGAGTGTAGCTGCTGAGGCCGCCGTGGGGGACGACCCGTTCCGCGACCCACGGCCGTCGTGCGCATCCAGGCTGGGACCCCGGAGGTGCGGATGCCCGGCCTGCTCCCCATGTTGCTGCTGTCGTGCGGTGCCGCGCACGACAGCGGTCGGGCCAGCGGCCCGTGCGGCGATGGCGGCGCCTCGGACGGCGCAGCGGTCGAGGGCGACGCCCTGGTCTGGCAGTCCCGAGGGCCGGGCTCGACCTTCGTCGAGATCACCGACGTGCTCGCGGTGAAGGACGAGGTGTGGATGTGCACCGGGGTCCAGGGGCTGGTCCGCTACGATCCGACGGATCCCGCCGCGCTGTCGACCCTCTCGCCCCTGGACATCCCCCAGGGCAGCAGCCGCTACCCCCGCTGCCAGTTCCTGGCGGTCGACGACCCGGCGGCCCCCACCCGCGCGCTCATCGCCTCCCACGTCGACGAGATCCAGCCCGAGCCCTTTGTCTCCCTGGTCACCCTCGCCGGCAAGCCCGAGGTCGTCGCCACCCGCTCCTCGACGCGCAACACAGAGGAAGCCTGCTTTTTCGGTGAGCAGGTGGTCGTCGCCGCCCACGACGAAGGCATCGAGGTCCTCGCTCGCGACACGCTCGCGCTCGTCGACGTGGTCGACCTCGGGGAGAACGCCCACCGGGTCCATGCCGTCGGCGATCGCCTGCTCGTCGGCACGGTCGACGGCCTGCTGCTCGTGCTCGACGACGTCTTGGCCGAGGTGGGACGCATCGACCTCGGAAGTGCCGTGCAGGACATCGAGGACCTCGGCGACGGGCGGGCGGCCGTTGCCCTCGGCTCGGGCGGCGTCGCCCTCGTCGATGTTGGTGGGCTTACGGTGTTAGGGAGCGTGGGCGTGGAGGGCTCGGCGACGCGGCTCGCACGGCTCGACGACGGCGCCCTCGCGGTGAGCACCTGGACCGATGTCCGAGTCTTCGACGTGCATGGCGACAGCCCCGAGCTGCGCGCGGTGGAGGGCGTGCTCGACGCCGGCAGCGACCCCCGCACGCTGGCGGTGGGCGCCGCGGGCGACCTCCTGTTCGCCGGGGAGTGGACCGGCCTGCACGTCTACCGCTGGTACGCCGACCGGGTCGGCCCCGAGATCACCCTGGACCAGCGCGTCGTGAAGGTGGCCGCCGACGGCACCGACCAGGTCGCCAGCCTCGTGGTGACCGACGAGGGGCAGCGCGACCTGGTCATCGACCTTGTCACCCCGCCTGAGGGCTGGACGGTGGACCCGAGCTCGCTGACGCTGTCGCCGGGCGAGGAGGCACGGCTCACGCTGACGGCGGCGGGCAGCACCGAGATCCGCAGCGGCGACCTGGTGCTGTGCACCAACGACCCCGACGAAGCCGAGGTCTCCGTCGGTCTCCAGCAGGGCTCGAACCAGGTCACCGTGGGCGACGCGGCCCCCGACTTTCTCTACCCGGGCCTGAACACCGGCCAGCAGCACAGCCTCTCCGACCAGCGCGGAAACGTCGTCCTGCTGTCCTACTTCGCCACCTTCTGACCGGTGTGCAGTCTGGAGTTTCCAGACCTTCAGACGCGGTTCGCCGACGTGTACGGCACGGGCGAGGGCCCCCGCCTCGTGGTCTACGGGCTCGTCGGCAACGGGGCCCCGGGGACGCTCGACGAGGTGGTCCTCGACTTCATCGAGCAGTCCGGTGTGAGCTTCCCTGTGATGTACGACGCGGACGGCACCTACAGCGAGTACGACCGCAGCGAGGCGACCGCGCCCTACCCACTCGATGTCATCGTCGATCCGGATGGTGTCGTGGCCTACGTTGCGGCAGAGTACGATCCGGACGCGATGGCCGCCGTCATCGACGGGCTGCTCCAGGAGTGATGTCTCATGCCTTACATTGTTCGAATGCCCACGCATACCGAACAATGCTAGCCACTGCCGTCCTGCGCCGCTGGCGATCCCGCAGGGCTGGCCGCGACGGCGTCCAGCGTGGTGCAGGTCGTCCCCTCGGGCACCCGCTGCATGGTGAACCAGCTCCCGCCGTCGTCGGGGGTGATGGGCACGTTGCTGGTGAACAGCGGGTTGCTGGCGCCCAGGACGCGCTGGTCGAGGTCGACCAGGCGGGCGCTGCCGGTGATCCGGTCCGGGGTCTCGAAGCGTCCCTCGATCCAGGTCTCGCTGCCCTGGACGACGTAGACGCGGACGTCGCCGAAGATGGGGGCCTGCACGTAGAGGGTCACGCCGGGATGGCCGTCGTGGTCGACGTCGACGACGCCGGCCTCGTCTGCTTCGTGGGGCATGCTCCCGCCGGAGATCGCCGGGTCCCAGCCCAGGCGGACGGGCTCGACGTGGGCCCGGATCGTCGGCAGCGCGTCGGCGTGCTGCTCCACCTCCACCGGGTAGGTCTGGTCGGCGAGGGCATCGACGAAGGACTGTGGAAACCAGGTGCGGGCCAGGCGCCGGCTGCTGCGGGCGTGCATGCCGCAGGCGGTGTGCCAGGCGCGCAGGCCGCCATCCCCCTCCTCCGAGAAGCGGGCGATCATGACCTTGTGGGTCTCGACCACGGTGTCGCCGAGGACGGGTACGTGGGCCCGGGTCATGATCACCATGTCGAAGCGCCAGGTCCCCACCAGGGTCGGCGAGCCACCCGTCTGCGTAGCGCCCGGCGCCTCGGCGGCGGCCGGCTGCGGCGCCGCGAGGGCGAGCCAGGAGAAGAAGAGGAGAGGCGTCACCCGGCCACTGTACCGGGCCGAACCGGCGCCCGCTCTCGGCAGCCGCCCTCGGCCGGCTTAGTTGGAGCAGCGCGGCGCCCGGCGCCCCACCCCCTCCGGAGTCTTCGCCATGTCCTCGGATCGCGTCCAGCGTACGGTCTCCCCGGTCGACGGCCTGCTCTACGTGGAGCGCCCCCTCGCCAGCGACCAGCTCGTCGACACCAGCCTCGACCTCGCCCGTGCCGCGGCGGCCGCCTGGCGGCGCGTCCCGCTGTCCGAGCGGATCACCATGCTGAGCGCCATGGTCGACGCCTTCGTGGCGGAGGGTGACGAGATCGCCAAGGAGATCACCTGGCAGATGGGGCGCCCCATCCGCTACGCCCCCGGGGAGATCCGGGGCTTCGAGGAGCGGGCGCGCACCATGCTGGCGCTGGCGCCCGACGCCCTCGCCGACGTCGTGCCGCCGGCCAAGGACGGGTTCACCCGCTTCATCCGGCGGGAGCCCGTCGGCGTCGTGCTGGTCCTCGCCCCGTGGAACTACCCCTACCTGACGGCCGTGAACTCGGTCGTGCCCGCCCTCGCGGCGGGCAACGCCGTCGTGCTCAAGCACGCCGCCCAGACCCCGCTGTGCGCCGAACGCATGACGGCGGCGGCGGCGGCGGCCGGGCTGCCGGCCGGCCTCTTCCAGCACCTGCACGTCGACCACGATCAGGTCGGTCGCATGGTCGCCGACCCCCGGGTTGACCTCGTGGCCTTCACAGGCTCCGTCGGCGGTGGCCGCGCGGTCCACGCCGCAGGTGCCGGACGCTTCACGCCCATGGGGCTGGAGCTGGGTGGCAAGGATCCCGCCTACGTCCGCCCCGACGCCGACCTGCGGTTCGCCATCGACAACATCGTCGACGGCGCCTTCTTCAATTCCGGGCAGAGCTGCTGCGGCATCGAGCGCGTCTACGTCCACCGCGACCTCTACGACGACTTCGTCGACGGCGCGGTCGCCCTCGTCGAGAAGTACCTGCTCGGCGACCCGACCGACCCGGACACGACCCTGGGGCCGGTGGTGCGGGTGCGCGCCGCACATGACATCCGCGCCCAGGTCGACGCCGCCATCGCCGCCGGCGCCCGCGGGCTCGTCGATCCGGCGCGCTTCCCCGCCGCCACCCCCGGCGGGGTCTACGTC
Source organism: uncultured Enterobacterales bacterium (assembly GCA_964599085.1). Taxonomy (GTDB): domain Bacteria; phylum Myxococcota_A; class UBA796; order UBA796; family UBA2385; genus J125. The sequence continues at coordinate 7,756 of CAZRFD010000120.1, forward strand.
GCTCCGCAGGTGCTCGTCGGCGTGACCCACGACATGGAGGTCATGCGGGAAGAGACCTTCGGGCCGGTCGTCGGCATCATGCCGGTCGACAGCGACGAAGAAGCCGTCCGGCTGATGAACGACAGCGACTACGGGCTCACCGCCTCGATCTGGACCGCCGACGAAGACGCCGTCCTCGCCATGGGCCCCGACATCGCGACCGGCACGGTGTTCATGAACCGCGCCGACTACCTCGACCCCGAGCTGGCGTGGACCGGGGTCAAGCTGTCGGGACGGGGGCAGACCCTGTCCCGGCTGGGCTACGAACAGCTCACCCGCCCCAAGAGCTACCACCTGCGGACGCGCATCGGCTGACGGTCGGCTGCGTCCGCTCCCCACCTCCGCTCCCCACCCTCCGCTTCAAGCCCGGACCCCGCCGGGACACCAGGAGTGACCGTGCCCAACGACGCCTTCGCTGGCCGCTGGAACTACCCCACCGCCGTGCGCTTCGGCCCCGGCTGCATCGGCGCGCTGCCCGACGCCTGTCGCGAGCTGGGCATCCAGCGACCGCTGATCGTCACCGACAGCGGCCTCGCGGCGCTGTCCATGCCGGGCGACATCAAGGCGCGGCTCGACGCCGCCGGGCTGCCGTCGGAGATCTACTCGGGTGTGCGCGGCAACCCGGTCGGCAGCGACGTGGACGGCGGCGTGGTCGCCTTCCAGGCCGGGGGGCACGACGGCGTGGTGGCGCTCGGGGGCGGCAGCGCCCTCGACGTCGCCAAGGCCGTCGCCCTCATGGTGGGCCAGGACCGGCCCCTGTGGGACTTCGAAGATGTCGGCGACAACTGGACCCGGGTCGACGAAGCCGGGATGGTCCCCTGCGTGGCCGTCCCCACGACCTCGGGCACCGGGTCCGAGGTCGGGCGCAGCTCGGTCATCGTCAAGGTCGACGACGACGGCGCCCACCGCAAGGTCATCATCTTCCACCCAAGGATGCTGCCGGCGCGGGTCGTCGCCGACCCTGAGCTGACCATCGGCCTGCCGCCCAAGCTGACGGCCTGGACGGGCATCGACGCCCTCTCCCACAACCTCGAAGCCTACAGCGCGCCGGGCTTCCACCCGCAGGCCGACGGCATCGCCGTCGAGGGCATCCGCCTCGTCTTCCAGTCGCTGGAGGCCGCTGTCGCCCACGGCGCCGACATCGCCGCGCGCAGCAAGATGATGGCCGCCAGCCTGATGGGGGCCACCGCCTTCCAGAAGGGGCTGGGTGCCATGCACGCCGTCGCCCACCCGGTCGGCGCCCGCTTCGACACGCACCACGGGCTCACCAACGCCGTGGTCATGCCCTACGTGCTCCAGCTCAACCGGGCGCTGATCGAAGACCGCATCGAGCGGCTGTCGGCGTGGCTCGACCTGCCCGGCGGCTACGGCGCCTTCCTCGACCGGGTGCTCGCCCTGCGCGAAGCGACCGGCGTCCCGCAGACCCTGGCCGACCTCGGCGTGGGCCTCGACGCGGTCGACGCCCTCGCGCCGCTGGTGGTCATGGACCCGACGGCCGGCACCAACCCCCGCCCCCTGGATGTCGACGTGGCCCGCAAGCTGCTGGTCCGCTGCATCGAGGGCGACCTGAGCGGCTGGTAGCGCCTAAGAGTGTCCCGGTCGGCCCTGCGCCAGGCGCAGGCCGACGCCGAGCGGGACCGCGGCCGGCGGCGGGTCCATGCGGCAGCTCAGGTCGACGGCGTGTTCGATGGCGTCGCGCTTGTGGGCCTGGTCCGGGTCGTCGCGCGGGTCGACGGCGTTGCAGCCGCGGACCACTGAGCGGGGCCAGGCGCCGCTGTGGACCTGGAAGCGGCCGCCGTCGCGGTCGGCTTCGCCCACCGGGCGGCGGTCCACGCCCCACACCCACTCGCGGGCGTTGTCGGCGAGGCCGGTGACCTTGAGCGGTTCGCTGTCGACGCCGACGTCGACCTTGTACATGCCGCGATTGTTGACGCGTTCCGTGTCGGGGTCCCAGGTCCCGGGGTCGGTGCCCGGCATGGTGGCGGCCATGGCGAGCCACTCGGCTTCGGTCAGCAGGCGGAAGCCGCTGGCCTGCGTGTCCCAGCGCACGGTCCCACCGTACTCACACTCCTTGTCGAGCGTGTACGCGGGCTCCAGCCCCTCCCGCGTGGACAGTGCGTTGGCAAAGCGCAGGGCGTCGCAGAAGCTCATGGCTTCGGCGGGGTTGTCCCACTGGCCGGAGATGCTGGACAGGTCCATGTGGCGCACGGTGGCCCACTGCTTCTGGGTGACCTCCGTGCGGGAGACCTGCAGCCCGAACACACGTGCGCGCTGTTCGGGCGGAACCGCGGCCGGTCCCACGGCCATGAAGTCGATGGGGGCGTCCTTGCGCAGCGCGAGGACCTGCGGGCCGACGCCGACCTGCAGGTCCGGGCGACCGGCGCGGCGCAGCGCGGCGCGCACGCCGATGGGGCGGGCCCCGGGGACCGCGCCGCCGCCCTGGGGGGCGTCGACGACGGGCGCCGCGTCACGCTCGACCTCTCCCGCGGCGTCGGCGACCGCGGTGTCGGTCGGGGTGGAGAGGGGCTCGGTCTCTGGCACGAGATCGCTGACCATGCGCCGCATCACGGAGGTGCCGGGCCGCGGGCGGGGGTCGGGCGCGGCCACCGCGACGGGGAGGTCGGGCGCGCTGCCAGGTGGTGGGGCGTGGTCGTCGTCGGCGCCGGGGTCGGGGGGCGCCGTCGCTGGGGGGGGGACGTCGGTGGCGTCCGCGACCGACTTGTCCTGGCCCAGCAGGTCCCCGTCGTCCGTGTCGTCGGGGGAGGGGGTGGTGTCGGCGAGGTCGGCGTCGTCGTCGGCCCGGCCCGGGTCGCTGCCAGCGTCGGTCCCGGCTTCGGGGCCGGTCGTCCCCGGGGTCACGGAGGTGACGAAGAAGGCCGTCCGTTCGGGGGCGCCGGCGTGGGATGTGACGACGGGGATGTCGGGGAAGATCAGGTCCCGCGTCCAGAACACGTCGAGCAGCAGCACGGAGAGTGCCGCGAAGACCAGGGTCCCGAGCGCCTGGCCGCCGCGGTCGAGCTGCTGGCGGCGGAAGGCCTGGCGGCCTTCGTCCAGCGCCTGCCGGATGTCGGCCAGCTCTGCGTCGACCTGGGCCTGGACGTCCGTCGGAGCGGTGCGGGTGGCCGCGTGGATCTGCGTCGCCAGCGCGGCAGCCCGGCGGCGGGCCGCCAGGCCGGTGGCGTGGGCGAGCACGCCCGCCTGGTCGAGGCGGGCCGCCAGCTCGTCGGGGATGGCGTCGGGGATGGGCACGCGCACAAGTGGCGGGAGGAAGCCCCTTGCTAACGCGGGTGCCCAGGATCGGGCCGGTCGGATAGACCCCTCGGGTCCCAGGAGCCTGGCGGTGGCCCGCAAGCTGTCAACGAACACGATGATCCGCGCCGGGCTCGTCGGCGGCCTGATCGTGGGTGTGCTGTTGGGGGCGGACCGGCTGGGCCTGCGCGAGCTGCTGGACCCGGACGCGCTGCGGGCGGCGGGGGCCGCGCCCACGGCGGGACTGGTCGCGGCCTATGGCGCCCTGTGGATCACCATGATGGGCGGCTCCATGACGGCCATCGCCGCGGGGGCAGCGCTCTTCGGCTGGGGCTGGGGCACTGTGGCCAGCGTTGTCGGGGCGCTGCTCGCCCACTCGGCCTGGTTCTGGCTGTCCCGCCACAACCTGCGCTCGGTGGTGGAACAGCGCTCCGGGCCCCGCGTGCGCTGGCTCATCGGCCTCATCGAGCGCGGCGGCACCGGTCTCGTGGTGGCCTGGAACCTGCTCGGCGGGCCGGGCCCGCCCTTTCTCTTCGCCGCCGCCCTCTCCCGCCTGCCCTACCGCACCTTCGCCCTCGGCGTGCTCAGCATTGCCCCGCGGGCGCTGCTGACAGCGCTGGCCGTGGACACGCTGTTGCGCTGGTCGCCTTCGGACATCCCGACAGAGCGGTGGATGCTGCTGGCGGGCGTCGGACTGCCGCTGGCACTGGCCTACCTCGGCCTGGTGATCCTCCGTCCGGAACTGCGCCCGTGGCGCTTCGGGGAGCCACTGGACCGCGACGCGACGGAAGGACCGACCCGCTCCCCCGGCCTGCCTCCCGCGGCCCCATAGGTCCCGGGGCCTGGCCGCTCAGCCGTCCCGCCGCCGCACTCCCACCAGGGCCCAGGGCAGCAGCAACAGCGCCGCGGCGCCGCCCCCGGAGCCGCCGCAGCCGCCGTAGGCGTTGGCGCCCTGGTCTGAGGCGAGAGCGGCCCCGGTGTCGCCGGAGGACCCGGTGTCTGCGACATCGTCGTCGGGGGGGGGCGGCGAGGTCGACACCGTGAACACCGTGTCTCCCGTCGTCTGTTGACCGTCGATGGTGCGGATGCCGTCGGCGAGGTGGACGGTGTAGGTCGTGTCCTCGGCCCAGTCCTGTTGCGGCTCGATGTGCAGCAGGTGGCTGTTGTTGCCGTAGTAGAGCCAGGTGGTGACGGGGATCCGTGCGCCGGCCGGGTCGGTGACGACGACCGGTTCGTCCCCCAGGCTGTGCGTGTCGATGCCCTGGGCGAAGGCCAGGCTGATGCGGCTCTCGACCCGGGTGTGGTCGGTCTCCAGGCCGTAGCCGGACTTCGGGAAGGTGGCGATGATCTCGGGGTCCATCGCCAGATCGCCCTGCAGGCGCGCCCACACGCTCTGCCAGTAGGCGGCGACGACCTCGCCCTCGCAGGGCGGGTTGCCGGAGATGGTGGGATCGTCCAGGTGCGTGTTCATCCAGGGGAAGAGCCCGGTGTAGTAGTCGACCTGGTCGGGCAGGGCCGCCATGTTGTTGACCCAGACGACGGCGACGCGCAGCAGGTTCTGTCCACTGGCGAGCGTGTCGGCGCTGACGGTGTGGCCGTAGTCGGCGTAGAGCTGCACGAAGGTGTCGTAGGGGACCCAGTCGTCTGGGTAGTCCAGGGGACCGGCGAGGGACATCCACACCACGTCGGTGGCGGTGTCGAAGCTCTCGAAGCCACCGAATTCGCTGTCGGGATCGTGCTGCAGCCCGCGCTGGTAGTAGAGCGCGTCGAAGACCTGGTCGGCCATGCCGTGGCTGGCCATGCCCATCAGGAAGGCGACGTGCTCGGCGCCCTCGTCGGTGAAGGGGTAGCTGTAGTGGCCGGCGATCCAGTCGCGGTAGCTGTTCTGGAAGGGCTCCCAGTGGGCGATCTCGGCGTAGGGGTCGCCAAGCGGGTAGCCCCCGTCGGGGAACATCGCGCCGTTGATGAGGATCGGCTGCAGGGCCGGGTCGGTCAGCAGGTCCTTCAGCTCGCCGTCCGGCAGGTGCTCCAGTGCATGCAGCGTGATCCAGATGTGGGTGGACTGGCCGTTGGCGAGGGCGGGCGGGGCGGCGAGCAGGAGCGGGAGCAGGCTGAGCATGGCCGCAGCATAGTCGCCGGTCGTCCGGGCTGTCGGCGCGCCTGGGCCGCCCGGAGTCCAGCCGCAACCGGCGGCTCCTGGTTGCGGGTGGGCCCGCTACGCGAGGGCCTGCTCGGCGGGGTGGGGGGCCAGGCCCAGCCAGGGCAGGACGGCGTCGGCTTCGAGGGGGCGGGAGATGCCGTAGCCCTGGGCGCAGCGGACGCCGAGGAAGCTGAGGCGGCGCAGCAGGTCGGGGTTCTCGATGCCCTCGGCGACGACGTCCTTGCCCAACCGGCGGGCGAGGTGGGCGATGGCTTCGAGGAAGACACTCTGACCTTCCGCGCACCGGGCACAGAACTCGCGGTCGATCTTGATCGTGTCGAACTCCAGGGCCAACAGGTTCTGGAGCGAAGCGTAGCCGGTGCCGAAGTCGTCGATCATGATCCGGTGGCCACGGCTGCGCAGGTAGGCCAGGCGCGGGGAGAGCGCCTTGCCGTGGATCATGCTGGTCTCGGTGACCTCGATGGCGACGTGCTGGGGGTCGACGCGGTGGCGGCGCAGGGCGTCGTCGACGCGGGTGAACAGGTCGGGTAGCTCCAGCTCGCGGCTGGACATGTTGACGCTGACGTAGAGGTGGGGGCCGATGGCGTCGAGCCAGCGGGCGACGCTGGCCACCGAGCGGTCGATCACCCAGGCGCCGATGGGCTCCATGAGGCCGGCCTCGACCGCCGCCGGGATGAAGTGGTCGGGGGGGATGTCGACGCCGTTGTGCCGCCACCGCAGCAGGGCCTCGAAGCCGAGCGGCCGCCCGCCCCGCACGTCCACGATGGGCTGGAAGACCATGCGCAGCTCGTCGCGTTCCAGGGCCTGCCGCAGGTCACCGAGGAGCTGCAGCCGGCCGCGGACCTCCTCGTCCATGATGGGGCGGAAGCAGGCCACGCCGCCGCGGTCGTGGTCCTTGGCGGATGCCATGGCGATGGCCGAGGCGCGCAGCAGCTCGTCGCCACCCGCCGGGACCGTGTCGGTGCAGGCCACGCCCATGGTGCCGACGGCGTCCAGCTCGGCGCCGGCGACCGAGAAGGGGCGGCACAGCTCGGACTGCAGCCGCCGCGCCACCTGGACCGCCGACTCGCAGCAGCCCACGTCGAGCATGAGCACGGCGAACTCGTCGCCGCCGAGCCGGGCCACGACGTCGCCGGCCCGCACCCGCCGCGCGAGGCGGTGCGCGTAGGCGCACAGCAGGCGGTCGCCGATGGTGGGCCCCAGCCGGTCGTTGATGTCCCGGAAGTGGTCGAGATCGATGGTGATGATGGCGTCGCGGGCGACCGCGTCGTCGCCCGTGCGCCGGGCGTGCAGGCGCATGCGCCCCCGCTCGGCCAGGGCGCTCAGCAGAAAGCGGCGGTTGGGCAGGCCGGTGAGGTCGTCGTGCAGTGATGCATAGACCAGGCGGGTCTCGTAGCGCTTGCGCTCGGTGATGTCGCTCATCGAGCCCGCGATGCGCACCGGGCGGTTTCCGAGATCGCGGACGACGGAGCCCCGGAGCTGTACCCAGATGCGTTCCTGGCGCTCGTTGCGCACCCGCAGCTCGATCTCGAAGCTGTCGCCCTCTCCGTTGAGCTGGTCGGCGAACAGCTCCCGGGCCCGGGTCTGGTCGATGGTGTCGACGTGGTCGAGCCACTCGTCGAGGCTTGCCCAGCCGGGGTCCTCGACCAGCCCCAGCATCTCGGTGCAGCGGGGGGAGAACCAGGTCTTGCCGGTGTCGATGTCGTGGTCCCAGATCCCGTCCCGGACGGCGTGGACCGCCAGCGAGGCACGGGCCGCCGCGGGGTTGCTGGCGAGCTGGTCGGCTGCCGCGGACGCCAGCTCGTCGACGACGGCGATCGTCCGGATCAGCCGGTGGCTGTCGTCGACGAGGCGCGTCACGGTCCAGCGGGTGTGCCGATGGCCGCCGCCCGGCTCCTCGATCCGCAGGTTCAGGCCACGGACCTTCGTCCCACCCGTCGCCGCCGCCAGCGCCTCCTGCAGGCGCAGGCGATCGTCGACGGCGATGCAGGGCTCGAGCGTTGCCAGGGTCGGGACCACCTGGTCGCCCCAGCCGAACAGCCGCCGTGCCGCGGGGTTGGCGTGGACGATGTGGTCGCTGCCGTCCCACTCCAGCACGGCGAGGGGGAGCTGGTCGCGCAGCAGGCGCAACTCGCGCTGCAGCGTGCGGGCGCGCGCTTCGAGGCTGTCGTAGGTACTGGACACCGCGTCCGCGAGGTCGTCGAAGCCCTCCGGCAGCCCCTGCTGCGGGGTCATCTCCAGGCGGGGTCCAGCGAGGATGGTCTCGCTGAGCTGATGTCGCAGGCGATCATGCACCCAGCACACTCTTGTCTCGCGCGGATCGGGCGGAGTGAAGGGCCGCGCCGCTGCGGCCGGCGGGTGGCTGCAGGCTATCGCGAGGCATCGGGGGGCATGGATGATCGGGATCAGGTCCCGATGCATCGGCCCTGCCTCACCCTGCGACCGTGCGCCGCCCCCCTTTGGTGGGAGTGCCGCGTCGGGGGCTTCGCACCCCGAGGCCCAGGTGCGAAGCCCCTGACCGATGGTAGCGGCCGGGAGTGCGCGTTACCGGCGAGGGTCTCGCCAGGGACCCGCCAGGACCCCTGGAACCGCCCGGCAGTGCCTACTGGATCTGGCGCTGTCCCCTTGTCTTCCGCGCTCGAGCCCTCCGTGACCGCAGCCTCTTCCACCGCCGCCCCGCCCTCCGCCGCCGCCTACTTTGACGTCGACGGCACGCTGGTCGGCACGAACCTGCTGCACCCGCTGGTGATGGTGCTGGCCAACCAGCACACGCCGGCGGAGTCGCTGTGGCGGGTGGGGCGGGCGGCCCTGCAGGCGCCCGTGCTCGCGCTCGCCGAGCTGCGCGACCGCCGCCTGTTCAACGAGCTGCTCTTCTCGCACTTCCGCGGCATCAGCGAAGATCGCATCGTCCTGCTCGCCGACGACATCTTCGAAGAGGTCACGAAGCCGCGCATCTTCGCCGGCACCCAGGACCTCGTCGACAAGTGCAAGGCCGCGGGCATGCGCACCGTGCTGGTCACCGGCTCGCTGGACGTGACCGTGTGGCCCCTGGCCCGTCACCTCGGCTGCGACGACGTCATCGCCAACCGGCTGGAGTACGCCCACCGCAAGGCGACGGGCAAGCTGCTGCAGCCCGTCGTCGCCGGCCCGGAGAAGGCCGGCCTCATCGTTGCCGACGCCCAGGCCCACGGCCACGACCTGTCGCGTTGCCACGCCTACTCCGACTCCTTCAGCGACGTGCCGATGCTCTCGGTGGTCGGCCACCCCGCCTGCATCCGCCCGGACGCCCGCCTGCGCCGCCTCGCCCAGGCCTACCGCTGGCCGGTCCTCGACATCGAGCGCCCCGCCCGCATGGATCGTCGCCCCACCTCGCAACAGAGCCAGAGCTGATGAGCACCGACCACCCCTGCGTCGTCACCATCGACCACCGCAGCAAGCCGCGGGTGCTGTTCTCCGGAACCCGCCTGGTGGAGGTCGACCTGCCTGTGGGCAGCAAGGTCATCTACCCCAAGAAGCCGATGAAGGGCCTGCCCGATCCCGCGGCGGCGGTGCGCTACGCGCTGTCGCACCCGCTGGGCAGCCCGCCGCTGTTCGCCAAGCTCCGCCCGGGCATGAAGGTCACCATCGCCGTCGACGATCTGTCGATGCCGCTGCCGCCCATGAAGGCACCGGACAACCGCGCGGTGGTGGTGGACGAGCTGCTGCGCCAGCTCGACGACTATGGCGTCGATGACATCGAGATCATCATCGCCACGGCCTTCCACCGGCCCATGAGCGCCGACGAGATCCGCCACGTCGTCGGCGCCCAGGCCTTCGAGCGCTTCTGGCCGGATCGGCTCTACAACCACGACGCCGAGAAGCCCGGCGGGCTCACATTCCTGGGCACGACGGACAGCGGGATCGACGTCGAGCTGAACACTCGCGCGGCGGACAGCGACCTCGTCATCTACGTCAACCTCACCTTCGTGCCGATGAACGGCGGCCACAAGTCGCTGGGCACGGGTCTCGTGGGCTACCGCACGCTGCGCGGCCACCACACGCCGGCGGCGGTCCGGGGCTGCGGCTCCTACATGGATCCGCCTCGCAGCGAGCTGGCTCGGCGCATGGACGAGGTCGGCAAGCTCATCGAATCCAAGGTCGACGTCTTTCACATCGAGACCACCGTCAACAACCGGATGTTCGACAAGCCGCTGGACTTCCTCGCCAAGAACGAAGACGAGCTGTCCGATATCGAACGCAAGGCCATGGGCGCGCTGGTCAAGACCCTGTCGGTGCTCCCCCAGGCCGCCCGCCAGGCCATCTTCGAGAAGGTGCCCGCCCCCTACGAGATGATCGGGGTCTACGCGGGCGCCTGCGAGCCCGTCCACGACGCCATCCTCGACAAGGTCCACCAGCAGCTCTGCGTGCCGGTGCAGGGGCAGTTCGACGTCGTCATCCTGCCGGTGCCCTACATCACGCCCTACAACGTCGGCGCCTTCCTCAACCCGGTGCTGCTCAGCGTGATGATCGAGGGCTACCTCTACAACCTGCATCGCGGCGCGCCCCTGCTCAAGCCGGGCGGCACGATCATCGCCCTGCACCCGTGCACGGACCGCTTCGATCGAGAACAGCACCCCGCCTATGTGGAGTTCTTCCACAAGCTGCTGCCGCGGACGCGGGACGCGATGGAGCTGCACAAGCGCTTCGAGGCCGACTACGCCCGGCACCCGTCGTACATCCAGCTCTACCGCACGGGCAAGGCATACCACCCCGCCCACCCCTTCTACATGTGGTACTGGGGAGAGAACGGACGCCAGCACCGGGGGCGTGTGATCACCGTCGGTGCGGACAACGAGTACGTCCCCGGCATCCTCGGCTACGACACGGCCCGCACCATGGCCGAAGCCCTGCGCATGGCGCGCGAGGTGCACGGGCCGGATCCGTCCATCGCCTGCTTCCGGATCTGTCCGCTGTTGATGGCCGACGTGTCTGTCGACGCCGCGCCGCCGGCGCTGGTCGATGACGCCGGCGTAGACCAGGCCGCGCCCCAGCCGGCAGCCGCCCCGGGGGTTGACGCCCGGGCCGCCGAGGAGTCGGACGCGTGAGCGCTCACAGCGACAACCCGGCGGTGGCGCCGCTCGATGTCCGCGCGCTGACGTCCGGCGCACGCCTGCTGGTCATGGGTGGCACCGGCTTCCTCGGCAAGGTCTTCGTCTGCCTGCTGCTCGACCGCTTCCCGGACATTGGCCACATCTACCTCGTCGTCCGTCCGCGCAAGGACGACGACGGCCGCGTACGTGTGCGCAGCGCCGACCGCTTCCGCGACGAGATCCTGACCTCGCGGGTCTTCGATCCGCTGCGGCGGCGCTACCCGGGCGCGGCCTTCGACGCCTTCATGGCCGACAAGCTGACGCCGGTGCCCGGTGACGTCAGCGAACCCCTTGGGGGCTTGCCCGACACCGTCCGCGACGAGCTGCGCGGCACGCTCTCGGCCTTCGTCAACGTGGCCGGCGTGGTCAGCTTCACGCCGCCGCTGGACTACGCGCTCAACGCCAACGCCTTCGGCATGCAGAACCTCGTAGCCATGGTCCGGGATCTGTCGGGTCCGGCCAACGGGGACGCGGGCCTGCCCTTCCTGCACACTTCGACCTGCTACGTCGCCGGCAGCCGCACGGGTGCTGTGGATGAAGTCGACCCCCTCGAATTCCCCTTCCCCAAGGCCGACACGCTGGACCGCTCCCACTGGGATCCGGACCGGGAGATCGCCGAGTGCGTCGATCTCGTTGACAACGTCCGGCACCGGGTGCGCGACGCCTTCCGCCAGAGCCACTTCCACGATCAGGCCCGCAAGAACCTGGCTGAGCGGGGAGAGCCCTGCCGGGGGCAGGCGCTGGAAGCAGAGCTTGCTCGGGTCAAGCGCAAGTACACCGACAAGCAGCTCACCGACCAGGGCATGGAGCGGGCGAAGTACTGGGGCTGGCCGAACACCTACACCTACACGAAGTCGCTGGGTGAACAGATCCTCCGTCGCAGCGGCCTGCCGCACGCGATCTGCCGGCCGGCGATCATCGAGAGCGCCCTGGCCTTCCCCGAAGAGGGCTGGAACGAGGGGATCAACACCTCTGCGCCGATGATCTACCTGGCGATCAAGACCCCGGTCGCCTACGCCGCAGGCAAGGACAACATCATCGATCTCATCCCCGTGGACCTCGTGGCCGCGGGCATGGTGCTGGCCCTCGCCGAGCTGCTCGATGGCTCGAACAAGGTCGTCTACCAGCTCGGGACGTCGGACAGCAACCCGCTGGAGATGCTGCGGACCTTCGAGCTGGTGGGCCTGTACAAGCGCCGCTACTACAAGCACGAAGCCGGCGGCAACCCGCTGCTCAACGCGGTGCAGGCGCGGCTCGCGCCAGTGGGGCTGCCCGAAGACACCTACGTGCGGCGGGGACCCCGCGCGCGGGCCGAGAAGGTCAAGGCCGCCCGGGGTCTGGTCGCGCGCCTGCAGCAGGGACCGCTCAAGCCGCTGGTCGGCACCGCAACGAAGCAGCTCGACAAGCTCGCACGCGGGCTGGAAGTGCAGGCCTTCATCGCCGACCAGTTCGTGCCCTTCACGGCGACCCACAGCTACCGCTTCTCCTGCAAGCACGCCCGCGATGCCTACAACCGCCTCTCTGTGCATGAGCAGGCGCTGCTGCCCTGGCGGCCGGAAGCCATCGACTGGCGGCACTACCTCGTCGACGTCCACGTGCCGGGCCTGCAGAAGAACGTCTCTCCGCAGATCGAGAAGAAGCTGCGGCGCGAGAAGAAGCCGCTGCAGCAGCACGACGACCTGTTGGCCATGCTCGAAGAGCTGGCCGTCCGGCACGACCGCGCGCCCGCCCTGCTGGAGCTGACCGACGAGGGGCTGCGGCGGACCAGCTACCGGCAGCTCCGAGCGCGGGCCATGGCCGTCAGCGTGCGCCTGTCCCAGGCCGGCGTCCAGCCGGGCGACCGGGTGCTGCTCAGCGGCAAGAACCACCCCGACTGGCCCATCGCCTGGTTCGGCATCATCCGGGCGGGGGCGGTGGCGGTGCCCCTGGACCCGGGGCTGGACGAAGACGCGGTGCGGGTCATCGTCGACAGTGCGCAGCCGGCGGCGGCGGTGCTGGACGACGCGGCCCGGGATGCCTTCGGTGCGGCGGTCGACGGGCGCGTGGACGTGCGCTTCGACCTGCACGACGTGGGTGCGGTGGGCGCGGTCGGCACGCCGCCGGCGGTGGACGTCGGTCCGGACACGCTGGCCAGCATCCTGTACACGTCTGGCACGACGGGACGGCCCAAGGGTGTGATGTTGTCGCATGGCAACTTCACGAGCATGCTCGGCGCGCTGGGGCGCCTCTTCCCGCTGACGGAAGACGACCGCGTGCTGTCGGTGCTGCCGCTGCACCACGCCTTCGAGTTCTCCTGCGGCCTGCTGCTGCCGCTGTCGCTGGGCAGCCGTATCGTCTACCTGGACCGGGTCGACGCCGATCGACTGTCGCAGGGGCTGCAGGAGGGCGGCATCACCGCCATGGTCGGCGTGCCGGCGCTGTGGCAGCTCCTGGAGCGGCGGATCCGCAGCCAGGTCGACGACCGCGGCCGCGTGTTCAAGCTGGCCTTCGACCAGGGTCTGGCGCTCAACACGAAGCTGGCGCGGGCCACGGGCTTCGATCTCGGACGGCTGGCCTTCGGCACCGTGCACAGTCGCTTCGGTGGCAACATCCGCATGCTCATCAGCGGCGGTGCGGCGCTGCCGCGGTCCACGCAGGAATTGTTCGTCGGCCTGGGGCTGCCCCTGGCCGAGGGGTACGGCCTCACTGAAGCGGCACCCGTCCTGACCGTGGCGGAGCCTCGCTTCGGCGCGAAGGGCGGAACCGTCGGGCCGGCGGTTCCCGGCGTGGAGATCCGCGTCGACAAGCCCGACGCCGATGGGGTCGGAGAGGTGCTCGCCCGGGGCCCCAACGTGATGCAGGGCTACTTCGGCGACCGCGACGCCACGGCGGCGGTGCTCACCGACGACGGCTGGCTGCGAACCGGCGACATGGGCCGGCTGGACCACAGGGGTCGGCTCAGCCTGGTCGGGCGGGCCAAGGAAGTCGTGGTCACGGCGGCCGGTGAGAACATCTACCTCGACGACGTCGAAGCCCGGCTGGGGCCGATGGACCACGTCGAAGAGTACGTTCTGGTCGGCATTGACGACCCGCGTGGGGGGGAGCGCCTCGCCATGCTGGCTCGTCCGGTGACCGATGCCGGCGACGATCGCGTCGGCGCCCGAGATCGCGCACGGGCCGCCATCGACGCTGCGCTCGACGGGCTGCCGGCCGTTCAGCGTCCCGGGGTCGTGCACCTCGTCGACGCAGAGCTGCCCCGCACGGCGACGCGCAAGATCCAGCGCAGGGCCTGTCGGGACGTGCTGGACAAGCTCGTCGCGGCGTCGGACGCGGCGAAGCCCGGGGCGGGCGAGGGGCTGGCCCGGCCGGTGGCCCGCGCCATTGCCGCAGTCGCCGGCGTGGACGCCGACCGGGTCCGTGGTGACACGAAGCTCCTCGACGAGCTGGGCTTCGACAGCCTGATGTGGGTCGAGCTGAGCAGCAGCCTGGACGGCGTGGGACACGGCGTGCACGACCTCGCCGCCCTGCAGCGCTGCCGGACGGCGGCCGACGTCGTCACCCTGGTCGGCGCACCGCCGGCGGTGGTGGAAGACGACATCGACGCCGCCGCACCCATCGATCTGCCCGACGTGGTGGCGGCGCCGATGCGGGAC
>CAZRFD010000121.1:0-204 GCA_964599085.1 uncultured Enterobacterales bacterium
CGGCGTACCAGGTGCTCTGCGTGCTCGTGTCCAGCGAGCTGTCGTCGTCGTCCACCAAGCCGTCGCAGTCGTTGTCGATCTCGTCGCAGATCTCGGACTCGCCCGGGTTGGCGGCGGGCTCGCCGTCGTCGCAGTCGGTGTTGTCGGAGACGTAGGCCGAGGGCTGGGCGCACGCCATGGTGCTGGAGCTGGCGTCGCCGTAGC
>CAZRFD010000121.1:304-21889 GCA_964599085.1 uncultured Enterobacterales bacterium
CGGCGTACCAGGTGCTCTGCGTGCTCGTGTCCAGCGAGCTGTCGTCGTCGTCCACGAAGCCGTCGCAGTCGTTGTCGATCTCGTCGCAGATCTCGGTGGCGTCGGGGTGGATGTCGGCGTCTGCGTCATCGCAGTCGGTGCCGGCGGTGGCTTCGGCTACGACGGAGCTGTCGCCGAAGCCGTCCTCGTCGGCGTCCGTCATGCAGGCGGTACCGGACTCCTCCTCGGCGGCACCGGGGTAGGTGAAGGCGTTGGTGTCGTCGCAGTCGTCGGCGTTGTCCACGAAGCCTTCGGGCGCCTCGCAGCCCAGCACCTCGGTGCCGGCTGCGCCGTAGCCGTCGTTGTCGGCGTCCTCGTACCAGGAAGTGCCACAGACCTCGATGTTGACGGTCTCCACGGCCTGGTCGCCGTAGCCATCGGTCACGGTGAGGGTGAGCTGGTGGACGCCGGCGGTGAGGGTGGCGAGGGGCTCGCTGTACTCGCCGGCGCTGTCGAAGCTCAGGGCTGAGACGAGCTCGCCGTCGAGGTTGCTCCCAACCGTGCCCACAAGGTCGACGGCGCCTGTCTCCGCATCGGAGCAGGAGCCCGTGAAGGTGACGGTCTCGCCCAGGGCGAAGCTCTCGCCGTCGGTGGGGGTGTCGATGACGCACGACGGGGGAGCGTTCTCGCCCCAGACGTCGATCGTGACGGTGGCCGAGGCCTGCTTGCCCAGGCTGTCCTCGACGATGGCCTTGAGCACGTGGCTGCCTTCGGCCAGGTCCACAGTGGCGGAATACGAGCCGCCGGAGTCCGTGGTGGCGCCCGTGGGCTCGAGGACGGTGTCCCCGTCGAGCCACGTGAGCACCAACTCGGTGGGGTCGTCCTCGGTGTCGCTGACCGTGGCGGCGAGGTCGATGGGCGCGGCCTGGTAGTACGTGCCGTCGGCCTGAGGCTCCAGGATGGTGATGAGGGGCTCGTCGTTGGGGGTGACGGTGACCGCTACCGAGTCCTCCGCGCTGCCGCCGTCGCCGTCGAGGACCTCGGCGGAGATCGTGGCGTCGGCCTCCAGGCTGGTCTCACAGGTGGCGGTGCCGTCCGCGTCGGCCACGCTGCTGCAGGCCTCTACGCCGTCGACGAACCAGGTGACCTCGAGTGCGGTGGGATCGGTTTCCGGGTCGGAGACCTCCGCGCGGAGCTCGACGGGCGCCCCCTCCATGATCTCCGAGCTCTCCGAGGGGCTCGTGATGTTCAGGGTGGGATCGCTGTTCAGCGCGGTGGTGCCGCCCTTGTCCGTGCAGGCTGCGAGCAGGATCAGGCAGAGCGGGAGGCTGCGGGTCATGGCGTGCTCGTGGTTCGCGTGAGGTCGGAGTGCAATTGGGGCGCGTTCCTGCGTCCGAAGGAAGAGGGAGCTGATGTCGCCGCACTCCGGCCTGAGAGGCCGTTGGCGAGGCCATCCTGCCCAACCGGATGCCCACGGCACCATCCCCCGATCGGGTGAGAGACCGGGGGCGGCTGCTGCGGATAGTCTTGATTCCCAAGGTGAATCCATGCGCATCAGCTCCTTCGTCGTCCCAGCTTCCCTCGTACTCGCCCTGGCGCTCTCTGCGCGAGGCTCGAGTGGAGATGGATACGACGACGTGCTTGCTGGCTTCAGCACCCACGCCGTGGACAGAGACAATGGGACCAGCGGGCCAGAGGTGATCCACGGAGGCAATCCCTCCAGCCAACGCGCAGGGCGCCGTGTACATCTTCTCGCTCGATGACTCCTGAGCCCCCCCCCGGGTGCTGACGCCAGGCGACACTGCCCTGGACTCGTGGTTGCTGCCAGCCCACGCCGCGTCGCTCGCAGAACGCGGTCTGTCTACAGGCCGGGTCCTCCAGCACACGGGGCGATGGCTGCGCCTGCCCCGATCTCAGCCCCCGTTCAACCGCTGGACCAGCTCCACCCGACTGGCCACCTCCAGCCGATCGTAGATCGCCTTCAGGTGGCTGCGCACGGTCTCCCGGCTGCGCCCGAGGTGGCGGGCGATCTCAGGCACGGTGGCGCCGGCGGCGGCGCAGCGGGCCACCTCGCGCTGGACGGCCGTCAGGTCGGCCAGGGGAGAGAGGCGCGGGCGCCGGGCCGGGGACAGCATGCACAGGAGCTGTGGGCTGCCCTCGCCGTCCATGCGCACGACCCGGACCTCGGCGTTGTCCACCAGGAAGGGACCCGGAGGGTGTCGCCCGGTCTGCACGGCGCGGACCTTGTCGGCCAGGAGCTGGCGGCGCGCACGGGTCAGCCACCGGTCGCCCTCGGCGCAGGCGGCGCTGACGGTGCCGTTGGCACGGAGCAGGATGTTGGCGCCACCGGGCGGGGGCCCGTCGCTGGCGCGCGCCCGGGCGATGGTCACGGCGGCCAGGTCGTTGGCCGCACACTTGAGCTGGTGAAGCTCGTTGGCGCTGAAGTCGCGGTTGTCGGCCAGGCGGTGGGTGCCGATCCAGCCGACGAAACGCTGATCGTCGTAGACCAGGATGCGTCGGGTGTGGAGCAGGCCGACGGGGTTGTACATGTGGCTCCAGACGAACTCCTCTTCGTCGTCCGGCGGGAAGCAGGGGGTGAAGGCGTTGCGGGTCGCGGGAGGGGCTGTGTAGGGGCTCCAGGGCGTGTGGGCCTCCCGGTGCTGCAGATCGCTCCAGACCTGCACGGCGGCGTCGCCTCCCACCGAGGAGATCCGCCCGAAGTGAAGCTGCCCCTGCACCTCGTAGAAGTCGGCGAAGGCGGTGAACTCGCTGTCGACCAGGTCGTGGAGCCGCAGAGCGATCTGCAGGGCCTGCTGGTCGCTGGCGGTGGTCAGGGTGGGGATCGGGGCCGGTTCTGTCACGGTCTGCGGTGCGTCCCTTCTGCTTGTGCGTCAGCCCAGCGAGCGGGCCAGGAAGTCGTCGACCGCAGCGGCCACCTGCTGCGGTTGGAAGACGGGGGCGGCGTGTCCGGCGCCCTTGATCACGACCAGCTCGCCACGGGGCAGCGCCTGCGCCAGCTCTCGGGCGAGGGGAACGGGGTTGGCGGCGTCGTGCTCGCCCACCAGCACCAGGACCGGGAGGTCGAGCTGGCCCAGGCGCGGGGCCAGATCGTCGGCTGCCAGCAGGGCCTCGAGCTCGTCGGCCAGGTTGTCGCCAGAGGTGGCGGCCATCCACTGGTCGACCTGGGCGGCTTCGGGGCGCCGCTGCTCCTCGGCGGTCATGAAGCGATCCCGGACGGCGCCGGACAGGTCCACGCCGGCGCGCAGGGCGTCGATCAGGCCGGCGAAGGCTGGGCGGTCCTGGTCCTCGATCCGGGCGAAGGCCCCCATCAGCACCAGAGCTGCCGGCTGCACGTCGTCGCGCAGGGCCAGGGAGAGGGCACGCCAGGCCCCGCCGGAGAAGCCGACCAGCACGGCGCCGTCGAGGTCAAGCTGCGCGATCAGGGCGTCCTCGACGTCGCGCAGGTCGTGAGGGCCCGGTAGCGCGGGGCTGCGGCCGTAGCCGGGCAGGTGCACGTTGGCGCAGCGGTGGGTGGCGACCGGCAGGGCCGGCCACATCACGTCGGGAGGGGTGGGCATGCCGTGCAGGCCCACCACCAGGCCCGAGCCATCTCCGCGCCAGTCCACGTACATCGCCGCTCCTCTCGGGGCGTCCCCGTGGGGGACGCCTCGTCCTGTGCTCGCCGCGCCACTCAAAATAGCAGTTGCGCGGCGGGAGAGCGTGAAGGCATCGGTGACGCTCCCACTGGCCTCGTCGGGCAGCGGCTCAGCCTGTGCCCGAGGCCGGAGCTTCCATCGTCGTCCTCCCATCCAGGCCCGCGATGGGCGGGGGCTCGAACTCCGCCAGTTCAGGCGGGGGGCCTCCCTGCGTGGTGGACGACGGGCGCCAGACCACGATCACCGGCGCCGCCGTCCGACGGCCAGCAGTCCGGCCAGCCACAGCACTCCCGCACCGGCGCCGACCGTCGCGCAGCCCGGCCGCGTGTCGTCCTTGGCGGCCTCGTCCTCCGACGGTCCGGCTTGCCAGCCCCCCACCCGCACAGCTAAGCCGGCGGCTCGCACTGCCTGCGCCCCGAGGAGCCCATGTCCGCCAACCCCGCCATCCCCCGCGACCGGGTCCACGCCCTGGCCGAAGCCTGCTCCGACGAGGGCGAAGCCTTCCAGTCGACCGCCGCCCGGCTGATCAAGCAGCAGCGCCGGCTGAGCAAGTACATCGAGCGCAACGTCGAGCACCTCGGCCCGCTGCCGGCACAGGTCGCCCTGTACATGCTCACCGTGACCATGCGCATCTTCGAGCAGACCGGTGGGCGGATGAGCAAGGCCAGCGGCCGCGACATGGACGCCGCCGCTGCGCGCATCGCGGAAATCACCGACAGCCTGCTGCCGGCCGACGGCGGCTTCGCCGAGCGAGCCAAGGCCGTCGAGTGGCGCGCCCAGCCCCACATCCTCGACGAGATCCTGTGGGCGCTGTACGAGCGCGACGACGAAGACAAGCGCGAGGGCGAGGTTGACCTCGAGGACAACCAGTCGGCGCTGGTCTACCTGGTGCTGTGGCTGGCGGTCGAGGCCCTCGACGCCAACTGGCGCGCCCCGGCCGAGCTGGCCTGAGCGCGCCGACGACCCGCCGCCCCGTTGCCCCGCCAGGCGCGACGGGTGCCCCTCACCAGCGCGCGCCCTCCAGGGCGACGCTGTAGCCCTGGCAGTCGGCACCCATGGGCAGCCCGACGATGGTGCTGGCGCGCCCGTGGGGGGGGATGTCCCGCAGCTCGGCGACCCAGGTGTCGTCGCAGCGGATGCCGACCTGCGCGCTCTCCACCAGCCGCGGCGAGAGGTTGTCGGCGCGGACCTCGACCTCGATGCGGCCGTCCTGCCAGCGGGTCGCCGTGGCTTCGAGCTCGAGCCAGGGCGCGATGTCGACGGCGCGGTCCACCCGCTCCTGGCGCGGCTCCAGCACCAGCTCCTGGCGGGCGCTGTCCACGGTGACCAGGAAGCGGCCGGTGATGTTGAGGCCGAGCAGCCCCACGGTGGTGTCGTCGGCACAGGCATCGCAGACCGAGACGGTCACCCCGTCGACCTCCATGCCTCCGATCCAGACGCGATCGAGCAGGGCAAGGCGGGTGCGGCGCTCGCCGGCCGCCGTCCGGACCGTCACCTCGGGGGCGTCGGTCCGGACCTCGGCGCCCAGGGCGGCGAGGGTCTCGCGATCCAGGGTGGTCAGGGTCGCGCCCGTGTCGAACAGCAGCCAGCGGTCCAGGACCTCGCCGCCGCTCCCCTCCAGCCCGACCTGGACGGCCATGGTGCGCCCCTCCCCCTCGTAGGGCAGCACGACCTGGTCGCTGCCGGCCACGTCGGGACGGGCGGTGCTGGGCGGCAGGGGGGCGACCTCGAGCACGTCGGCCCGCGGCGGGATCTCGCGCACGGGTTCGGGGGCCGGCAGCAGCGCGTCCATGGTGCGGGCGTTGTCGGGGGAGAGCGCCAGCCCGAAGGGCAGCAGCAGCACGGTCGCCCCGCTCGCCAGCGCCTCGGCGCGCTCCCCCGGGAAGTACAGGGGGAAGCCGACGACCACGACGGTCGGCCACAGCACGAGGCCCAGGGTGAAGCCCAGCATGCGCCGGCGGAAGAGGCCACCGATGCCCAGCGCCGGCAGCATGACCAGCAGACCGGCGGCCATGCTGACGACCAGCGGTCGCCCCTGGCGCATCACGCCCGCCCCCAGCAACAGCGCCATGGCCAGCGCCACTGGCGGCATCGCGACCAGGGCCAGCGCCGACACGAGGTGGCGGGCCGCGTCGGCGGGTGCGCCACGGCCAGGCCCGGCCGGAGACCGGCCGGGAGCGGGACGCGGGGGCGAGGAACGAGGTCGGGGAGGCATGATGGAAGCGACGCATCGTGCGAGAGAGAGGGTTGCCAGGGACCGGGTGCACCGGTATCCGGGGAGCTTCACCCACATCATCCCCTACCGCGGAGCAGCCGATGGAGACGCGGGCGCCATCCGAGAACCGGACGACCTACTTCTGCGTGGACCTCGAAGCCAACGGCCCGGTTCCCGGGCTCTACGACATGGTGTCCCTCGGTGCCGTGGTCGTCGCGCCAGACGCGGAGGGAAAGCTGCACATCGGCGACTCCTTCTACGTGGAGATCAAGCCCCAGGCCCCCCGCTTCGACGCGCGGGCCGCGGCGATCCACGGCCTGGACCAGGAGCACCTGAAGCGGGAGGGGCGGACGCGGCGCGACGCGGCCGTGGCGCTCGCGGCATGGGTGAAGGCGCACACCGTGCCGGGCACCGAGCCGACCTTCGTCGGCCACAACGCCCCCTTCGACTGGAGCTTCGTGGCCTGGACCTACGCCGCCGAGGACCTGGCCAATCCCTTCGGCTACAAGGCGCTGTGCACCAAGTCGCTGGCCGCCGGCGTGCTCGGCCTGCACTGGCTGGACACCAACAAGGAGGTGCTCAGCGAGCGGCTGTCCCTGCCGGCCGAAGACATGGGCCAGAAGCACCGCGCCGACTACGACGCCGCCTACCAGGCCGAGATCCTGCTGGCGCTGCTCCGCCACCAGCAGGCGCGCTGAGCCGCCATGGCCCTGCCGCGCCACCAGCAGGCGCGCTGAGGCCGTACGCCACTGCCGGCCAGCCCCTACTGGCTGTCGGCCACGGCTTCGGGCGGGTCGGGGCGCAGCTCGACCTCGACGACCACCCGGTCGCCCGCCGGCACGTTCACCTCGACCTGTCGGCTGCCGAGGCGCGCGTGGCTGACCCGCAGCTTCTGCGGCCCAGCCGGCAGACCCGGCAGCTCGGCGCGGCCGTCGGCGTCGGTGACGGCGCCCACGCCGCCCACCAGGACCCGCGCCAGCTCGCCGCCAGCCACGATCTGCACCTCGCCGGCCTGGGGCAGGTGCAGCACCCGGCCAGCCTGCGAGGCCAGCACGGCGGAGTCCCACGCGGCGACCGCGTTCCACTGCACCGAGAGGCGGTCGTCGGTGGCGTTGGCGAGCGCCAGCGTCGACCCCGCCGGTAGCACCTGCAGCGCCGGCTCCGGGCCGGCCACCCCGAAGGTCAGGGAGCCGCGCACGGGCTGGGGGTTGCCCGCGGCGGTCCAGACCACGGCGTCGGGGAGCCCATCGACGGCGGCAGTGTCGCGACAGGCCGCGGCCGGCGCGTCGCAGGCCCGCGCCAGCACGCGCAGCTCCACCGTGCCGGAGCCCGCGGTCGGGGCCTGATCGCCGGATGAGAAGAGCGCGCAGCCCGCCAGCATCAGCAGGGAGGCGAACATGATGTCCCAGGTCGCAGTCGAGGTGCCGTCTGCGGCAAGGCTAGCCCCAACGGCAGCGGCGAGACGGCCGTGGGCCGCAGTCGGGACAGATGTTGAAGGCTGCAAGCAAGCTGTGACACGGGCCGGCGAAGGCATCAGCGGGCCGAGAGCACCCCGGCCAGCGCGAGGTGGTCGGCGCCGGCGATGCGCTCCCGGTGCAGATCCCGCAGCGACAGCCCCGGCCCGATGAGCGCCTGGTCCAGCGGGAAGAAGGGGACGTCGGGCCAGCCGCCGCCGGCGGGCCAGGTCGCCCGCCAGATCCCGCGGCCGGCCTGCACATCGCGCAGGCCGCTGCCCAGGAAGATCCGCCACGCCGGCGTCCCGGGCACGGTGTTGAAGTCCCCCATGGCGAGCACCGGATCACCGGCCAGGCACGGCCCCCACTGCTTGGCCGCCCGACCGTCCTGCACCTGCGCGGCGAAGCGCCGGGCGTAGGGGAGCAGCCCCGTCGGGTTCAGCGGGGCCGGCGGCGGCGCGTGCAGACTGATGATGCAGGCGTCGACGCTGCCGCCCCCTTGCCGCGGCACCGCCACACGCAGCAGGCCGACGGGCATGTGCGAGCTGTCGCTGCCGATCTCGGCGGTGATGGCGGCCTGGCAAGCGACCCCGGGGCGGCAGTGGATGGCGTGGCCGTGGCTGATGCGCTCCATGGGCACGTAGTAGTTGTCCGCGACGCGGTCGAGGCCGGCGACGCGCTCGGCCCGCCGCTCGATGACGAGCAGCACGTCGGGCTGCAGGGCTGCGAGCCCCGGCGCGGCGTCGGGGCCATCGCTGAAGGCGTTGAGGTTGGCGCTGACGATGCGCAGGCCGCCGACGCCCTGGGCCGCCGCCGCTCCGCCGCCGGCCCAGGGCGGGCGCCCCGAGGCCAGCAGGCAGGCCAGCGCCACCGGCAGGTGCAGCCAGCGCCGGCCTCCGAGGGCCACCATGGCGAGCTGGAGCACCGCGCCGGCCAGCCACAGCCAGGACCGCGCGGCCAGCAGGACCGACTGCAGGCTGTGCCCCCAGACCCGGTCCTGGGGCATCGGTGCCGCGACGGCCCAGGCCAGCGCGACGGCAACCGGCGCGGCAAAGACAGCGATCAGCGACCAGCGCTGACTGGCAGGTCGGAGCGACACCCGGTCGCCATACCCCGCTGCGCCCCCGCCGTGTGAGCTGACGCCGGTCAGCCTCGGGCAGCCTGTCCCGGGCGCGCCCGGGCCGACTTCGATAGGCCCGTGCTCCCGCACGCGCGCCACGGCGACCACACCCGCCGTCGCCCGTGTCCCCTGGACCCTGCGGCAGGGGAGGGCCCCTCCCTCCGCTGCAACCCCTCCCACCCCCCGGGCTGTCATGGCTTCCCTCCTCCTCCGTGCGCTCAACGGCGAGACCCTCGACCGTCCCCCCGTGTGGATGATGCGCCAGGCCGGCCGCTTCCTGCCGGAGTACCGCGCCGTCCGCGAGAAGATGAGCTTCCTGGAGCTGTGCGCCGACGCCGACATGTGCGCCGAGGTCACGCTGCAGCCGCTGCGACGCTTCCGCTTCGACGCCGGCATCGTGTTCAGCGACATCCTGCTGCCGCTGGACCACATGGGCCTGGAGCTGTCCTTCGGCAAGGGCCACGGCCCCCGCTTCGCCCGCCCGATCCGCAGCCGCGCCGACGTCGACGCCCTCAAGGACTTCGACCCGGTCCGCGACCTGCCGGCCCCGCTGCGCGCGCTGCAGATCCTCGACCGCGAAGCGTCGGTGCCCATCCTCGGCTTCGCCGGCGCCCCCTTCACCCTGGCCTGTTACGCGATCGAGGGCGGCGGCAGCAAGCACTGGAAGACCACCAAGCAGCTCATGTGGCAGGACCCCGACACCTTCGGCCTGCTGCTGGACCGCCTCGCCGACGCCGTGGGCGATCACCTCCAGGCGCAGGTCGACGCCGGCGCCAAGGCCGTCCAGCTCTTCGACACCTGGGCCGGGGCGCTCTCGGTCGAGGATCTGCGGCGCTGGGCCCTGCCCGCCGCCGCGCGGGCGCTGGCCCGGGTCAAGGGCGTGCCGACCCTGTACTTCACCCGCGACAGCGGACCCTTCCTGCCGTGGCTGCGCGAGTCCGGCGCCGACGCCATCGGCCTGGACTGGCGGGTGGACATGGCCTGGGCCCGGCAGCAGCTCGGCGCCGACGTCCCCGTCCAGGGCAACATGGACCCCATCGCGCTCTACGCCCCGGCCGACGAGCTGCGCCGCCGTGCCCACGCGATCATCCGCGCCGCAGGACCGACGGGCCACGTCTTCAACCTCGGCCACGGCGTGACGCCGCAGACCCCCATCGACGCGGTCGAGACCGTGGTGGAAGCGGTCCGCGCCTTCTCCTGGGCTGGAGAGGCTTGAACCCCCGCGTGCCGGCATGAGCGGTCGCGTCCACGTGTGGCTCCTGGCGCTGGGTGAAGCTCCCGACGCCGAGGGGGCCGGCGGCTGGCTGCGCGCGCTGCTCGACGACACCGACGCCGTCACCTCGCCCTGGCCGCGCTTCCTGCGCCGGCTGTGGGCCTGGCTGGCCGTGTGGCGAGGTGCGCCGCTGCTCGTCGACCGCTGTGCCACCCCCTCCCCCCTCCTCGACCAGCTCGAGCGCCAGGCCCGCGATCTCGGACGGATCCTCGGCCCGCACTACGCTGTGCGCCCGGTGCTGCGCTACGCCGGGCCCTCGGCCGCCCAGGCCGCCATGGACCTGCGGCGGGGCGACCGCGTCGTGCTGCTGCCGGTCGATGCCCAGGTCGGCGGCCCGACCACCGTGTCGCCGCTGCGCCACGCCCGGCGGGCGCTGGCGGGCAGCGACGCCCCCATCGCAGAAGTCCAGGGCTTCCCCGACCAGGACGACTACGTCGAAGCCCTCGCCGAGACGCTCCGCGCGCAGCTCCTCGATCTGCCCGCGGACGCCGGCCCGTACGAAGTCATCTTCTGCGGTCGCGGGCTGCAGGGCGACCCGGGCCCGTACCCCGACCAGGCCCGCGCCACCGCCGCCGCCGTCGTCGACCGCTCCCGCCTGGCGCGGCCCTGGCACCTCGCCTACACCCGGCCCCCGGGCGCGCGCCGCAGCGCCCTGCCGCTGGTCGAGCGGGTCGTGCGGGAGCGCGGCGCGGCGGGTGTCCAGACGCTGGTCCTGGTCCCCCTGGGCTACAGCAGCGAGCAGCGCGACACCGTCGTCGAGCTGGACCGGGACGTGGCCGCCGACGCACACGATGCCGGCGTGACCCACCTGCGGCGCGCGGCCACCGTCGCCACGCGTCCCACCTTCCTGCGCGCGCTGGCGCGCCTCGTCCACGCCGCCGAGGAACGCGCCGGCTGGGACCTGCCCTGGACCTCGCCGCCGGGCAGCCCTGCCGAGACCTCGGCCTCCTCCACCGCCGAGCACACCTGATGGACACCACCGTCTGCGTCGTCGGCGCCGGCATCTCCGGCCTGGCCATGGCCGCCTTCCTGGCGGCCGACGACAGCGAGGGCCCGGCCCTCGACATCCGCGTCCTCGAAGCCAGCAGCCAGCCCGGGGGCGTCGCCTGGAGCGAGCGCGTCGAGGGCCGCGTCGTCGAGCGCGGCCCCGCGAGCTGGCTGTCCGGCGAACCCGCGCTGGACCGCCTCTTCGAGCTGACGGCCCTCACCGACCAGGTGCTGCCCGCCGATCCCGCCGCCAAGGCCCGCTGGATCTGGGCCCATGGCGCGCTGCAGCCCGTGCCCTCCTCCCCGCCCGCCCTCATCGGCAGCAAGCTGCTGACGGCCGGCGGCAAGCTGCGCCTGCTGGGCGAACCCTTCGCCCGCCGCGGCGACCCGACCCGCGACGAGTCGGTCGCCGAGTTCTTCCGGCGCCGCCTGGGCGAGCAGGTCATCGACAACCTCGTCGCCCCCATGGTCGCCGGCATCTACGGCGCCGACCCGCACCGGCTCTCCATCAAGGCCGCCTTCCCCAAGCTGTGGGCCATGGAGCAGGAGCACGGCAGCCTGCTCGTGGGCGCGATGAAGACCCCGCGCACCGGTCCGCGATCCCACCTGCAGGGCATGCGCGGGGGGGCCGGCACCCTGACCCGCGGCCTCGCGGAGCTGCTCGGCGACCGCGTCCAGTACGACCAGCGGGTCCAGGCCGTCGAACCCCACGGCGAGGGCTGGCGGGTCCACACCGACGACGGCTCCCTGACCTGCCGTGCGCTGGTCCTGGCCAGCCCCGCCTACGCCCAGGCCGCCGTCCTGCGTGGCGTCGACGCCGACTCCTCGCACGCCCTCGACGAGATCCCCTACGCCCCCATCGCCGTCATCACCGTGGCGTGGCCCGCCGACGCCTTCCCCTCGCCGCCTCAGGGATTCGGTGTGCTGGTGAGCGCCGGTGGCCGCCAGGAAGTGCCCGTCCTCGGCACCATCTTCGTGTCGACCACCTTCCCAGACCACTGCCCCGAGGGCGAGATCCTGCTGCGCACCATGGTCGGTGGCACGCCCGATCCCGCCGCCGCCTTCCTCGACGAGCAGGAGATCGCCGGCCGGGCCCACGAAGCGCACCGCCGCTTCCTGGGCGACCCCAAGGGCCAGCCGCTCATGACCCGGGTCGAGAAGCACGCCCGCGCGATCCCCCAGTACCGTAGCGGCCACCTGCGGCGGGTGGCCGTGGCCCGCCAGGTCCAGGCCCACCACCCCGGCGTCTTCCTGGCCGGCAACCACCTCGACGGCCCCGGCGTCCGCGACTGCGCCAAGACCGCCCGCGCCGTGTCCCGAGAGGTCCGCGCCTGGCTGGAGTAGGGCGCCGCGCGACGCCCCGCGCCCCGCCTGGGCGCTGTGTGCGGCCGACCGCCCCACCGCGGGTGTAAGCCCGCCCCGCCGCGGTCCGTATGATGCCCACGGAGGTGACCGTGGGTCCGTCTGACACCTCGACCCGAGCGCGCCCGGGATTCCCCTGGCGCAAGCTGCTGCTCGGCAGCCTCGCCATCATCGTGGTGAGCGGCCTGGCCTGCGCATCCTTCGTGTTCTGCCTGCCGGCCTGGCTGCGCTTCGGGATGGTCGTCGGCGAGTGCCCCTCGGGGACGCCGGTGCAGACCGGCTGGCTGTCGGCGTCGGCGCTGCGGCGCGGGGTGTGGGGAGAGGTCGAGGTCGGGGCCACCATCCACTACACGCCAGACGCGGCCGACTCCGACTGGACGACGGCGCTGCGCCCGAGCGGAGGCGTCGAGCTGACGCTGGTGGACGCCGCCGGCACCCGCCGCGCGCTGGAGCCGCGCAAGCGCTGGGCCCGCGGTGACGCCAGCAACCGCGTCGCCGACATCCGACTCCCCGAAGACCTGCCCGACGGCGACTACACCCTGCGGGCCCACCTGCACACCCGCCTCGGCGACACCGAGGTCGAGGCCCCCCTGCCGCTGTACGCCCCGGCCCGGGTGCACGTGCTCACCGACCGTCCGCTCTACGAGCCGGGCAACGTCATCATGGCCCGCAGCCTCCAGCTCCGGGCGGCGGATCTGACGCCGCTGTCGGGCCGGACCGGGACCTGGGTGGTCGAGGACCCCGAGGGCACGGTCCTGCTCGAGGAGCAGCGAACCGCCGACGACTGGGGAGTCGCCCCCCTGCGCTTCCCGCTGGACCGGGACGCCCCCTCCGGCGACTGGACCGTGCGCTGGGACAGCGGCGAGGACAGCGGCCAGGCCACGGTCCGGGTGGAGCCCTTCACCCTGCCGCGCTTCCAGGTCGAAGCCTTCGCCGGCCTGCCCTTCTACCGGGCCGGCCAGGCGCCGACGGTCCGCGGCCGCGTGACCTACGCCAGCGGCGCCCCCGTCGCCGACGCCAGCCTGGATATCGCCTGGAGCAGCGCCGGGGCCTGGCCCATGCCCGGCGAGTGGGCCGCCGGCGCGCTGCCGACGGCCGCCACCACCGACGCTGGCGGGAGCTTCTCGCTGGCACTGCCGCAGATCCCCGCCGATCTGCTCGGCCAGGCCACGCTGACCGGGCAGATCCGGGCCACCGATCCGGCCGGAGACAGCGTCACCGGCGCCGTCTCCGTGCTGCTCAGCGAAGACGCCATCGCCGCCGACGCCGTCACCGAGCTGGGCGACGGGCTGGTCGAGGGCTTCAACAACCGCCTGTACCTCCGCGCCACCACCGCCGACGGCCACCCCCTGCGCGACACCGACCTGCGGGTGCGCCGCGCCTGGGACCCGGGCGACGAGGGGATCTCCGCCCACACCGACGCCGACGGCGTCGCCGCCCTGCAGCTCGACCCCGGACCGGCCGTCAACGTCGTCGTGCCGGCGGTGCCGGTGCGCCCGCCGCCACCGGTCATCCCGGTGCGGATCACGGACGTGCGCGACCGCCTCACCGAGCGCAGCGTGCGCATCGTCGACCAGCGCAGCCTCGACGAGGCCCGGGACAGGCTGGCCCCCTGCGCCCGCTTCGCCCGCTCCGGCAGCGCTGTGAGCGTCCTGCTCCGCGTCGCCGCCAGCGGCCGGGTCCGGCCCTACCCCGACGACGACGCCCTCTACCGCTGCCTCGGCGATGGCCTCGCGGCCCGCAGTCTGCCCGCGGGGACCGAGCGCTTCTACGAGGTGAGCCTCGCCGTCGACCCCAGCGATCTGCCGACCATCGGCCATGCCGTACGCGGCTGGCCGACCACCGACGCCGCCGTCGAGCGCGCGCTGAACGCCGCCGTCCTCGACGCCCGCGGCTGCCTGCCGCTGGACGCCGCCTCCGGCGAGCTCCCCCGCCGCCTGGAGTGGCGGCGCAGCGCCGGCAGCCGTCAGGTCCTGACCACCTGGATCCCGGTCGGCGGCAGCCGCCTGGACACCGCCACGCTGCGCTGCGTCGAGGGGCGCCTCGCCGACCTGGGCCTCCCCGCGAGCATCGCGCCGGCCGCCGTTGACGAGATCGGCGTCGCCAGCTTCCGCGTGGTCGCCTCACCGCGCACGGCCATCGCTCGACCGCAGCCCACGACCATGCTCGGCTACGAGCTGCGGGTCAGCGCCCTCGGCGACGGCGGGGCCGAGCTGGGTGCCACCACCTTGCGCCTGCCGCCGGGGCAGATCCCGCCGGTGCGGCTGCGGGCCGACCCGATCCTGGCCTCGCCCGGCGACAGCGTCGCCATCGAGGTCCTGCGAGGGCCCGACTTCGAGGGCGCGTTGCCCGACAAGCTCACCATGCAGCACCAGGACGGCTCCGCGCAGCGCGCCGAGCTGGACGAGGACAGCCACGTCGCCCGCTTCACCCTGCCCGCCGACAAGGACGGCTGGTACACGGTGGCCTGGGGCGGCGCCGAGGCGCGGGTCTTCGTCCGGCCACGCGGCGAGCTGGCCGTCTCGGTCACACCCGACGCCGACCGCCACGCCCCCGGCGACACCGCCGTGCTGCGGGTCCACACCACCGCCGGTGACCAGCCGACGCAGGCCGCCGTCGCCCTGGTGGGCGTCGACGAGAGCCTCGCCCAGCTCGTGCCCCTGCCCGGCCCCGACGCCCTCGATGGCCTGCGCGACCCGGTCCAGACCGCGCGCCCCGCCTTCGGCAGCCTGGACGGCCAGGCGCTCAGCCTCGGCCGGATCCAGGGCGAGAACGCCGCCGCCGCCGTCGTCCTGCGGGTCAGCCAGCTCCCCTCCCCCGCCGACCGCGACCGCGACGTGTGGGTCCAGAGCAGCGACGACTTCGACCCGGTCGCCCGCCTGACCGACCGCTTCTACGTCGCCTTGTCGGCCCTGCACGCCGCCACCCGCGCCTGGGAGACCGACGCCGCCGAGGGCACGCAGATGGACAACGAGACCATGGCGGGCCTGTGGGACACGGCGCTCGACCGCTGCGAGGCCGAGGGCGAGCCGGTCACGGACGCCTACGGTCGCCGCCTGCGCCTGCGCTGGCTGCCCGACGACCTGCTGGCGCTCACGGACCCGCGGGCCGTCGTCATCGACGGCACCCGCCTGCCCGAGGACGTCGATCCCTGGATCCCCTGGGTGCGAGAGGAGCAGCCATGACACCGACGCAAAGCCTGCCCCTGCTGCTCCTCGCCGGCTGCCTCTCGGCCGACCAGGCGCCGATGTCGCAGTCGGAGCCGGGCTACGACAAGGACGAGATGGAGGCGGAGAAGACTGCGGAGGCCCCTGCCGCAGCGGCCCCGGCACGCAAGCGGGCCGCCGAGGAGGCCGAGGGCGCGGCAGGACGGGCCAGCGCTGCCCCCGGCTTCGCCGACGAGAGCGCGCGGCAAGATCTCGCCAACGACGCACCGGCGGGCGCGAAGGACGAGGGAGCAGCGGCCCCCCAGCGCGCCTGGTTCCCGGAGACGATGCTCTTTCAGCCCGCGGTCGTCACCGATGACCAGGGCATCGCCGAGGTCCCCGTGCGGGTCCCCGACCGCCTGACCACCTGGCGGGTGCTGGCCCTGGCCCACGACCGCGCCGGACACCTCGCCGGCGACACGACCAGCTTCCTGGGCACCCTGCCGGTCTACGTCGATCCCGTCGTCCCGGCCTTCCTGACCGCCGGCGACGCGCTGCGCCTGCCGGTGCAGGTGGTCAACACGACCGCTGCGGCCTGGTCCGGGCCGGTCACGGTCGAGGTGGGCGGAGCGAGCACCGCCAGCTTCCGCGGCAGCGTCCGTGTCGGCGCCGGAAGCAGCACGGTGCTCGCCGTACCCCTGAGCGCCCCCCGACCCGGCCAGCTCCAGATCGCCGTGCGGCTGGGCGACGCCGACGCCGTCACCCGCACCGTCGAGGTCCGACCGCGCGGCATGCCGGTCACCCAGGCGCGCCAGGGCAGCCTCGCGGGCCCCCGCAGCTTCGAGCTGGTCGGCCCCGCCGACATGGACCTCGA
The DNA here is from genome assembly GCA_964599085.1 of uncultured Enterobacterales bacterium. Lineage (GTDB taxonomy): Bacteria > Myxococcota_A > UBA796 > UBA796 > UBA2385 > J125. Next base: position 16,371 of record CAZRFD010000121.1, read on the forward strand.
CAGCGCCCGTGTCCGCGTCGTGGTCAACCCCGGGGCCCTCGCCCTGCTGCGTCGCGAGCTGGCCCGGGCTGGCAGCGGCGGCAGCGTCGCGGCCGACGCCCACGCCCTGCTCCTCGCCGGCACCGCCCGGGCCTTGCTGCAAGCCCTGGGCGAGACCCTCGATGACGACCAGCGCCAGGCGCTGCGCGACCTCGGCCTGACCGCCAGCCAGCGGGTCCTGCGCCACGCCCGCGCTCCCGACACGGTGACCGCCGCGCTGCTGCTGCCGGCCGCAGCCGCCCACCCCGACAACCCCGTGCTGGCCCGCCTCGCGGACCGCCTCGCCGACCAGCTCGCCACCGAGCAGCGCCCCGACGGGACCTTCGGCGGCGGTAGTGGCTGGACGGTCCAGCGCATGCTCGTCGCCACGGCGGAAGCCACCGCCGCCGTCGCCACCGTGGCCCGCGACGACGACGGCCAGCACCGGGCGACCCGCGTCCGGCTGGCAGCCTCCGCGGCCTTCGAGCGCCACGCCGCCCAGCTCCGCGACCCCTACACCGCCGCCGTCGTGCTGGTCTCTGGGGCCGTCGACGGGCAGCGCGCCACAGCCCTCCGCCAGCTCCTGCGCGACGCCTTGCAGACCTCCGCCGACGGCGGCCAGGTGCTGCCGGTGCCCGACGACGTCGTCCGCCCCGACGGCCAGGCCCCCACGCAGGCCGAGTGCACCGCCCTGGCGGCCCTGGCCCTGGCCGGCAGCGACACGCCCGGTGATCGCGAGCTGGTCGCCGACCTCGCCGGCAGCGTGCTCGCGCAGTGGAGCCCCAGCCGCGGCTGGGGGGACGGGCGGGCCGACCTGTGGGGCACGCGGGCCGTGACCACCCTGCTCCGCGACCCGCTGCCCGACGAGATCGTCGTCACCGTCCAGCGCGACGGCCTCGAGCTGCGGCGTGGCGTGCTGACCGGCGCCCGCCGCACCGAGCTGCTCGTCATGGAAGCCCCTGGCGCCGACGCCCGCGGCACCCACACCTGGACCGTCGCCGCCGACCCCGCCGTGCCCGGGCTGGGCTTCAGCTTCTCGCTGGAGACCCGCGTGCCCTGGCCCGCCCCCCGCGACGACGCCGGCCTCCAGGCCCAGGTCTCCCTGCCCGCCGGCCTCACGGTCGGCCACCGGGCCACCCTCTCCGTCGACCTCGCCGCTCCCCGAGGCCGCGCGCTCACGCTCGAACAACCCCTGCCGGCGGGCGTACAGGTCGACGAGCGCTCGCTCGACACCCTGGTGAGCGCCGGCCGCGTGTCGAGCTGGGAGTCCGAGGACGGCCTGCTCACCCTCGACGTCTCCGCGAGCGACGGCACCGCCTCCCACCTCTCCTTCGACGTCATCCCGACCCTGGGCGGGAAGCTGCACGCCGACGCCACCCGGCTGTCGCTCTCCGACCAGCCGGCGCTCAGCGTCGCGGTGCCGGGCGAGGTGTGGGGGGTGGGGGGGTGAGGGGGGCGGCTACATTGGTGAACGTCCACGCCGCGACCCACCCGGCGGCGGGGTTGTCGAGGCCCTCGAAGGTGGAGGCGGAGGCCGAGGCCGAGGCCGAGCCGACCGAGGACGACCTTCACTCGGTCCTGGACGCCGAGAAACCGACCGACCCCGAGGAGAAGCTGACTGCTGGCCGCCGACCGGATAGAATGCGCGGATGAGTCAACCCGCCCGAGACCTCGCCGCCCGTGCCCTCGATCTCCCCGAGGAGGAGCGGCTTGCCCTCGCCACCGAGTTGATCGACAGCGTGGAAGGCCCCGCCGATCCCGAGTGGGAGCGGGCGTGGCTCGAAGAGCTTGCCCGCCGCCGTGCCGCCGGGGCCGAGAACGCGAAGCCGTGGAGCGAGGTTCGGGCTCGGATCTTGCGGAAGTTGAGCGGGTCGTGAGCCTCCCCGTCGTCTTCCAGGACGACGCGGATATCGAGGTCGAAGAAGCTGCCCTCTGGTATGAGGAGAAACGTCCCGGCCTCGGGCTGGACTACATCTCTGCCGTAAGCCGCGTCATCCACGAGATCGGGGAGAATCCCGAGCGGTTCCCGGTATGGAGACAGACGTGGCGGCGGGCTCTTCTTCGCAGGTTTCCCTACGTCGTGTTCTTCATGATCGAGGAGGACAGGGTGGTCGTGTGGGCCGTCGCCCACACCAAGCGGCGTCCTGGCTACTGGGTCGCCCGCAGGCCGCCTTCTCGCACCCCGTAGCGGCCCTGGAGACGGAGGAGCGGGACGCCCCCGAGGAAAGGAGAAGGCTCTGGAGGGCTGCGGCCGTCCACGGGCCAGCCAGACCGGGCCGGCGTGCCGAACACCCTCTCTGAGCGGCATCGCGCCGCGCACCCCGTCGCCTGGACCTACCTGAAGTCGGTCTCCTACGGAAACGACGCCCCCGGCAGCACCGCGGCGTTCCACTTCACCCTGGTGCTCGACTATGGCGAGCACGATCCCACCGCCCCGGCCATCGACGATGCCGGCACCTGGACGGTGCGCGCCGACCCCTTCAGCAACCACCGCGCCGGCTTCGAGCGCCGCTGCACTCGGCTGTGCCAGCGGGTGCTCATGTTCCACGACGTCGCCGAGCTGGGCAGCAGCCCCCAGCTCGTCGCCGCACTGGAGCTGTCCTACGACGAAAACGCCCGCGCCACCACCCTCACCGCCGCCCAGCGACGCGGGTATATGCCCGATGGCGCCGGCGGCACCACCACCCAGACCCTGCCGCCGCTGTCGCTGACCTACACCTCCGCCGCCATCGCCGAGACCCTGTCCTTCGTCGATGGCCTCGACGACCTGCCCCAGGGCATCGACCCACGCAACACCCGGTGGGTCGATCTCGACGGCGAGGGCCTGACCGGTCTGCTGGGGCAGTGGGGCGGGGCCTGGTACTACCAGCGCAACGACGGCGGCGGCCGCCTGGGGCCGCGGGTGCGGCTGGGTCGACGGCCCAACGTCGACATGGGGGCCAGCGGCGTGCGGCTCATGGACCTCGGGGGTGACGGCAAGCTCAATGTCGTGCAGATGCGCGGCCCCGTCCGGGGCTACCACGAACGCGACGCCGACAAGGGCAGCTTTCTGCCGCTCAAGAAGATCAGGGACCTGCCCAACGTCGACGTCGAGGGCGACAACGTCCGCATGATCGACCTGACGGGCGACGGCCGCGCTGACTTGCTGGTGACGGAGACCGCCGTCCGCCCCACGGGCGGGGCGGCCTGGTGGTACGAGTCCCGCGGCACGGAGGGCTTTGGTCCGGGCAAGCGCAGCTTCGTTCCCCGCGACGAAGCCGAGGGGCCCCGGGTCCTCTTCTCCGGCGGCAACGAGATCATCTTCCTCGCCGACATGACCGGCGATGGCCTCTCCGACATCGTGCGCGTGCGGTACAAGGGCGTCTGCTACTGGCCCAACCAGGGCCATGGCCGCTTCGGCGCCCAGGTCCAGATGGAGGCCGCCCCCCTGCTGGACCGACGTGAACGCTTCGACCCCAAGCGGGTGCGGCTGGCCGACATCGACGGCACCGGCCCGGCTGACCTGCTAACCATCGGGCCGAACAACGTAAGGCTGTGGCGCAGCCGCTCGGGCAACGGCTTCGATGCGGTCACCGAGCTGACCCGGCTGCGAGGCGTCTCGGATGCCGACAACGTCCAGCTCGCCGACATCCTCGGTGACGGCACCCAGGCGCTCACCTGGTCTTCGCCGCTGATGTCGCGCCGAGACCGGCCGCTGCGCTACCTGTCGCTGATGGCCGAGGGGCGGCCGTACCTGCTCAAGCAGATCGACAACAAGCTGGGGCGGACCACCACCGTCCGCTACACCCCCTCGACCACCTTCTACGTCGCCGACCGCAAGGCGGGCACGCCCTGGGCGAGTCGGCTGCCCTTCCCCGTGCAGTGCCTGTCGCGGGTCGAGATCTACGACGCCGTCACCGGCTGGCGCTTCATCCACTCCTACCGCTACCGCCACGGCTACTTCGATGGCCATGAACGCCCCCTCCGCGACAGCGGACCAGAGACAGGGCGAGGCTTCGGCATGGTGGAGCAGCGAGACACGGAGTCCTTTTCGGACTTCGACGGGGCCACCAACGCCAGCCTCGCCCACTTCGCCAGCCCGGTGGTCACGAAGACCTGGTTTCACACCGGGGCCTGGCCATCACAGGACGCGCTGGAGGCCGTCTACGCCACCGAGTACGCCGACCTGGGGGCTGGCGCGCATCGCCCGCGACCCAACCTCCTGCCCGACGGGCTGACGCCCGAACAACGCCGCGAAGCCGCCTATGCCCTGCGCGGCAAGCCCCTACGGGTCGAGGTGAGCGCCGACGACGGCACCGCTGAGGCGGACATCCCCTACACGGTCGTCGCCACCACCTACGAGCTGCGCGCCCTGCAGGCCCCCGCCGACTTCGAGCTCGCCGGCATCGGCCCCCGCCACCGCCCCGGCGTCATGCAGGTGCTGCCCCGCGAGACCGCCACCTGGCACACCGAGCGCGATCTCTCCGACCCGCGCCTGTCGCACACGCTGATGCTCGATGTCGACGCCTACGGAACCGTGCTGCGGCAGGCCGATGTCGTCTACCCCCGCCGCGGCAGCGGGCACCCCGCCGAGCAGGCCCAGGGCAAGGTGCTGGTCACCAGCCGCCAGGTGATCCACGACGATGTCGACGTCGACCGGCTGCACCTCGCTGTCGCGGTGAGCGAGGAGAGCTGGGAGCTTTCGGGGGTGACGCTGTCTGAATCGGCTGCGCCTACCATCGCTAGCTTGAACGCCGACTTCGATGGCGCCACCGAGATCGACTTCTCGACCACCGCATCGGGTGCCGTGGAGAAGCGCCGCCTGTCCCGCACCGAGACCCGCTACTGGGACGATGCCCTGTCGGCAGCGCTGGCCTTGGGCGCCCTCGGCAGCCGCGCCCTCGTCCACGACAAGCGCCTGCTCGTCATGACCGCCACCACCCGCAGCGACCGCTTCGGCACCCGGGTCACCGACGCCATGATGACCGAGGCCGGCTACGTCCTGCACGGCACCGACTGGTGGCTGCCCTCCGGTGTGGCGACCCTGGATAGCGCCAACTTCTACCGCCCCAGTGCGGTCACCGACCCCTTCGGTCACAGCTCCACCATCACAACCGACGCACACAAGCTCTTCGTCACCGCCGTCACCGACCCGCTGGGCAACACCGTCACCGCCGCCGTCTCGTGAGGGGGGAACCCCTCCAGGTTCCCCCCAGGCACGCCGCGTCCCAGTTGGCCCTCCGCTCCTTCGTCGCTACGGGGCCAACCAGTCCGCGTCGCACCTCCCCCCTCCGGGGTCAAGCTACCGGGTGTTGCAGCCCTGGTCGGTCACCGACGAAGACGGCAACCACGTCGAAGCCGCCTTCGATGCGCTCGGCCGCATGACCGCCCTGGCCCGCATCGGCAAGGCTGGCGAGCTGGGAGTCCGAGGACGGCCTGCTCACCCTCGACGTCGCCGCGAGCGACAGCACCGCCTCCCACCTCTCCTTCGACGTCATCCCGACCCTGGGCGGGAAGCTGCA
>CAZRFD010000122.1:0-21874 GCA_964599085.1 uncultured Enterobacterales bacterium
CAAGCCTGCATCTCTCCATTCCGACTTGCCCCCCCCCGAAACCGGGCCCCGCCGAGATCCCGGCGAACCCCAGCTTCGGCCGCGCCAGCCGGCCCCTCTCTCCGTCGATCCGGCGTACAATCCATGGCATGCCCCTGTGGTCTCCTCGCTCGCGCCCCTGCACCGGCCCCACCGCGACCAGCGCTGCCTGGTTGTGCGTCCTGGCTGACCCCGGCTCGGTGGACGGCATCGGCAGCTTCCTGTGCTGGTCATGCGACCCCACCGCGCCCCCCGCCGCGGAGGCTGTGCCATGATCTGCTTCACGATCGTAGCGATGCTGCTCGGGGCAGGATGCGCTGGGCAGAAGGCACAGGACTCCGGCTGCGAGAAGGAGGGGTTTCGGTGTCCTCCCCTCGAAGGCACAAGCTGTTCAGGGTACGAAATCGGCTACCTTCTGTGTGACGGCGTGTGCCAACGCGTGTGGGAGTGCGGGCGAAATGTGGATGGGTGGGGAAACATCAACAACATCCCTTGCGAGTGCATCCAAGACGACGGCACCCGCCGTGACGATCCTGAGTGCGAGCCCGTCATGGAGTATTGACGATGCCCGGTCACCTCCCTCCCACGCTCCTGGCTTCGCTCCTGGCCACCCTCCTGCCACTGAACGCCTGCACGAAGGACACCGGCCGCGACTCGGCCTGCGCCGACCCGGCCACCGCCGACTGCCTCGACCTCGAAGCAACCGACTGTTCGGCGTGGGATCCGGGCGACTGGTTCTGCGACGACGACTGCGGCCGCGTCTGGGCCTGCTGGGGAGAGCTCGGCTGGCACCTCTACACCGGCGTCGACTGCGCCTGCGTCCAGGATGACGGCACGCTCGTCGACACGCCGGAGTGCGACCCGCGGGGGGAGGGTGGGTAGCTGCGGGCCCACGCCCTTGGCTCCGCCGAGCCCGGGCCGCCGCCCCCTCCCCTCGCCCCACAGGCGAGGAGCCTCAGCGCTGCCGCCCCAGCACCACCAGCAGCAGCGAGGCGAGCCCGGCGAGGGCCGCCCCGGCGCCGAAGGCGACCGCGTGACCGCTGTGCTCCCACAGCAGGCCGAAGCCGACGCTGGCGACGACGGAGGCCAGCGACAGCCCCATGTGGAACCACCCGAAGGCCTCGCCGCTGCGCCCGCGCGGGGCGACGCTGGCCACCATGACGCGCTCGGCGGGCTCGGCGAGGCCGTGGTGCAGGCCGTAGGCCAGGGTGATCGCCAGCACGGGCCCGAGCCCGTCGACGACGGCGAGCAGCCCGTAGGCCAGCGCGTACCAGGCCCAGCCGACGATGAGCGCCAGGCGGGGGCTCACGCGATCCGACAGCCGCCCGCCGGGCAGGGCGCTCGCCGACTTCACGATGTGCAGGCCGGTCCACAGCAGGGGCACCCAGACCGGGTCGAGGCCCTCCTCGCCCGCGCGGAGCAGCAGGAAGGTGTCGCTGGCGTTGCCCAGCGCGAACACCCACATGGGGATGACGACGCGCCACAGGGCAGGGCCGCGGCCTGAGGCCGCAGCGACAGCGCCGCGGTCGAGCCCGGTGGCCGGACCGGCGGCGGCCTCCTCCGGCTGTGCCACCTCGACTGCCCCCGGCTCCACCGCCTCGACCTCTGCCCGGGGGGGCGCCTCACGCACGCCGAGCGCCACCACCGCGATGGCCAAGGCCGCGGGGACCGCGCTCAGCGCGAAGACCACGCGCAGATCCTCGCTGACCCAGGCGATCACGGCCATCGCCAGCAGCGGACCGATGAAGGCCCCGGCGTGGTCCATGGCCCGGTGGAAGCCAAAGGCCGCCCCACGCCGCCCCGGCGCCACCGACGCCGCCAGCAGCGCGTCCCGGGGGCTGGACCGCAGCCCCTTGCCGACCCGGTCGACGACGCGCACGGCGAGCACCTGGGCGGGGCTCACGGTCAGCGCGACCAGCGGCCGGACCAGAGAGGACAGCACGTAGCCGCCGACGACGAGCGGACGCCGCCGCCCCCAGCGGTCGGCCGCGCGGCCCGCCCACAGCTTGAGCAGCGCGGCGACCCCGTTGGCCACCCCCTCGACCACCCCGAGCGCCGCCGCCCCGGCCCCAAGCGTCACCAGAAAGGCCGGCAGCAGCGGGAGGATCATCTCGCTCGACGCGTCGGTGAGCATGCTCACCAGGCCCAGGGCGAGGACGTTTCCGGTCAACCAGCGGCGACGGGAGGTCATGGCGGGCTCCGCGTCGACCGCGACGGGACCGCCACTGGCCGGACGCATGCCGCAAGATACGCACCCTGGCTGCATCCACCACGCGACCCTCCACCACGCCCCATGCCCGAGCTCCGCGCGACCGCCCTGCTACCCGACACCGAGGTGCGGGATCTGCTCGAGATCGTGCGGCACGCCACCCAGAGCCGCAAGAAGCAGCGGGCCACCCGCACCCTGTTCGACCCTACCCTGCACCCCCGCGGGATCAAGGAGCTGGCGGCTCCCCCGGCCATGCGCATGGCCGCCGCCCTCGTCGACCTGCTGGGCAGCCTCGACGACGGCAGCGCCAACGAGCGCATCGACGCCCTGCGCGCCGTCCGCCAGGAGGCCCTGCACAACCGCAGCGACCTGCTGCCCGTCAACACGGCCCGGGTGCTCATCGAGGTGCTCAAGGACATGGTCCGCTCGGTGGGAGACACGCCGCGCCAGGCCGACCTCGCCCGCGACTTCCTGGAAGCCGCGACCGGCAAGCCGCGCCTCGTCCGGCGCCTGCTCAAGCGCTACCACCTGCTGGAGCTGCCCGAAGAGGACACCCACATCGCCTACGACCACCGCGTCTACGACGCCAGCTCCACCGGCCGCAAGACCCCCACCCACCTCATCCTGGACGCCTGGCTCAAGGGCATCCGCTTCCTGGGCGTCGTCTACTACAACCACGTCCCCCCCCACGCCGCCGACGAGCTGCTCCAGGCCGGCGAGATCATGGGGGTCAAGGTCCACGTCGGCGTCGACCTGACCGCCCGCTTCCGGGGGCGGCCAGCGCGCATCCTGGTGTTCCCGCGCGGCTTCAACACCCGCCAGGAGTACCTCGAACACCTCGAACAGCCCGACGTCGCCGCCTTCATGGAGGAGGGCCGGCAGGTCACCGCCCGGTTCCACGACCACGTCCTGCGCCTGCTGGACACCTTCAACGCGGTCCACGTCACCGAGCTGAACGACGAGCTGGGCCTCGACGTCTCGCCGCTGGACCGCGACGCCTTCCTCGCCTTCGTCGGCACCGGCCAGGCCTCCCGCCTGCACCTCGCCGAGTTCATCCACGACGCGCTCCTGCCCCGCCTGCGAGCGCGCGCAGCCGCGCTCCGCGAGGAGGGCGGCGATCACGGGGCCCTGCTTGCCACCATGGACGCGCTGGTGCCGGAGGAGATCAAGGCGCGCTTCCTGTCGGTCCACGCCCACCCCGAGCTGGGCGACCCGCTGGACGCCGACGACGATCCGGACGCTCCCGCGATGCTGTCGTCGCGCCCGCGCGACCTCGTCGAGCGGATCACACGGCTGCCCTTCGCGGCCCGCATCGTGCTCAGCCCCACCGGGCTGTCGGCCGCCGACGTCCTCGAGATCGTCTACAACTGCCGCGGCCGCATCACCCACCTCGAGCTGTTCAACCTCCGCGACCAGGCCGAGCACCGCAACCCCGACCTCGCGGCCATCGACCAGCTGCGGCGGGTGCTCAACGACGGCAACATCATCGAGCTGAAGCGCCTGGTCCGCGGACTCCTCGACGACGTGGAGCGCTCCGAGCTGCCCGACCGCGACGACCGTGCGACCCGGCTGCGCCAGATCCTCGGCGACCTGCCGCGCGTGCAGAGCTTCTACACCGTGGGCCACCGCCTCGGCAGCCGCCTGAGCAGCGGGTCGACGGGGCGCTCCCGGCGCTCCCGCGGCATGGGCCTCGTCGTCATGCCCACGCTGGACGCCCGCTCCCGCCGACGGGTCCGCAAGAGCGATCGGCTGCTGCCGCTGCGGACCACGGCCGTCCTGTGCGTCACCCACCACCCCGCGCCCGACAGCCGCCTCGGCCGGAGCGTGGTCGACAACCCGGTGCTGCTGCGCCTCTTCGGCGACCGCCGACAGACCTGGACCATCGCCCGAAACAGTACCCGCTACGAAGGAGCGCGGGCCACCGACGGCAACATCGCGTCGCTGGGCGGCGTCCCCGAAGACCTCGGAAACGGCCTGCTGGACCCACCCAGCGGCCCACCCACCACCCGATCGCGGCTGGCGTGGCGACGCCTGCCCGGGCGCGCGCGCCTGCTCGCCAAGGTGCTCATCGGCTTCCTGCCAGCCTTCCTCACCTTCTTCCTGACCCAGGACTGGTGGGTGCTGGCGTGGTTCGGCGCGGTGATCTGGTTCGGGATCACGGGCCTGCGCAACGTGATCCAGTCCGTGGTCGGCGGAGGCGGAGTGTCCCGCTCGCCGCTGCTGCGTTGGCGCGACCTGGTGAGCTGGAGCCGGGTGGCCGACTCGCTGCTGTTCACCGGCTTCTCGGTGCCGCTGCTCGACTACCTGGTCAAGACGCTGCTGCTGGACCGGACGCTGCACGTCACCGTGTCGACCGCACCGGTGCTGCTCTACACGGTCATCGCCCTTGCCAACGGCGTCTACATCTCCAGCCACAACACCTTCCGCGGCCTGCCGCGGGCAGCGATCATCGGCAACTTCTTCCGGTCGGTGCTCTCCATCCCCGTGGCCATCGCCTACAGCGCCCTGGCGGAACGGGCGCTGCTGGCCGCCGGCGTGCCCACCGACACCGCCATGCACATGCTGCAGCTCGGCGCGGCCGTGCTGTCCAAGGCCGCCTCGGACACGGTGGCGGGCCTCATCGAGGGGTCGGCCGACCGGGCCCGCAACGTCAGCCGGGCCCGGCAGTCTCTGGACGAGAAGCTCGACCGCTTCAACGCCATCCACGCCCGCCTCGAGGTGCTCCTGCCGGAGTCCAGCGTCATCGAGCTGATCGAGAAGCCCAAGAAGCTGGTCCGCACGGTCCGCAGCGACAGCGACGCCATGGTGCAGCAGACCATCGTCAACGCGCTCGACCTGATGTACTTCTGGTACTACCAGCCACGCGCCCAGACCGTGTTCAAGCGCACCATCGCCACCATGTCCTCCGACGAACGCGAGGTCCTGCTGGGGCTGCAGCGGGTGCTGGAGCGCAAGCGCCTGGTCAGCGAGCTGCTGCTCGGTGGCTTGGTCGGCCGCCGCTTCGAAGACGCGCTCAGCTTCTACCTCAACCGGGTCGACCGCTACATCGCTTCCCTGTCGCGCCTGCCAAAGTAACGAGGACTTGCGGATTGCGGACTTGATCCGCAGCCCCCGCGGCTTGCGCCGCGCTGTTCAATACTTTAGCATATACGCAACAACGGAACACGCCATGAAGTGCACACCGCCAGACCAGCGCCCCTTCGCCCTCGACGACCTGCGCCAGGACTATGCTTTCACCCCCGAACTGGACCTGGTCGCCGCACAGCTCGCCGTGTGGTCGCACCCGACCCGCCTGCGGATCTTCGCGCTGCTCGACCAGGTCGACCAGATGTGCGTCTGCGACATCAGCGCGGTGCTGGGCATCACGGTGTCGGCGGTATCGCAGAACCTCGCGAAGATGCGCGCCCAGCGGCTGGTCAAGTACCGCCGCGACGCCCAGACGCTGTACTACGCCCTGACCGACCACCCGGTGAACCAGTCGCTGCGCGGGCTGGTGACGGCCGCGCGAGAGGCGGAGGGTGAGTAGCCTGCTGTGCTGGCTGCTCGTCGCCTGCGGCGGCCCGACGCCGACCGCCGACGCCGACACCATCAGCGACACCGGCAGCGAAGCCCCGGTCTACAGCATCAGCGGACGGGTGCTGGACCTCGACGACACACCGGTGGTCGAGGTCTTCGTCACCGTCTCATCGGAGTTCTGCGTCCCGGATCGCACCGACGACGGCGGGGCCTTCATGGTCACCGAAGTCGACGCGGGCCCCAAGCGGCTGATCACCTACGGAGAGACCGCCGACAGCGGGCTGTACGCCTCCATCGTGGTGGCCTTCGACGCCGCCGGCGACACCGACTTCCCGAACCCCTTCTACACCCCGGCACTCACCCAGATCTTCCCCCTCGACCCCGACGCCGCCGACCCAAAGGTGTTCACCTCTGCCGAGGGCATCGAGCTCACCATCCCGCCCGGCGCGGTCGACATCGCCCCCTTCGCCCCCGACGAGCTGCAGATCGCCCGCGTCCCCCTCGACAAGGCCGCCGACTTCGTCCCCGACGGCTTCGAGCTGGTCGACCTCGTCGTGCTCCACCCCATCCAGTCCACCATCGATCCCCCCGCCTCGCTGACGCTGCCCGCCGACACCGGCCTGGCACCCGGCACCACGGTCCGCTTCCTGGCCCTCGACTACGACACGGGCCTGCTCACCCCCGTCGCCGACGGCACCGTCGACGCCTCGGGCCACCCCCACACCAACGACGGCGAGGGCATCCCGGAGCTGACCTGGGTCGGCCTCGCCCTGGACACGCAGTGACCACGAGATCGTTCAGCCTCGCCCTGCTCGCCGCCTGCGGCGCCGCCGCCACCGATGACAGCGGCACCGCACCCGACGAAGCACCGGTCTGCGGCCCCGACGCCCCCACAGCACTCCAGGTCGGCGCCTGCGCCCCAGACTTCACCCTCCCCGACTCGCACGGAGAGCCGCTGACCCTGTCCGATCAGCGTGGCAAGGTCGCGCTGGTCGACATCTCGGCGGTGTGGTGAACGTCCTGTCGAGCCCTGGTCCAGGGCCTTCAGGATCTCTACGAGCAGTACGGCGACGCCGGCTTCCTCCCGATGAGCGTCCTCGGTGAGAACGCCAACGGCAACGTCCCCGACGTCGACGACGCTGACCTGTGGGCATCCGAGCTGGGGCTGACCTACCCCGTGCTGGCCGACACCGACGGCCAGTTCTTCCCGGTCTGGGACCCCGACGGTGTCCTGCCGATGGCCACCATCATCGACCAGGACGGGATCATCGTGTGGATGGAGGCCGGCGGCACCAGCGGGCTCGACGAGATCGAGGCCACCGTCGTCGAGCTACTCGACCGTTGAGACAGTTGTAGTTGCGCAAACTCTAAAATAGAGGCTATACCAACGGCAGGAGTCACCCATGAAGCCCACCCGATCCCGCACGGCCACCCTCGTCGGCGCCGTCGCCGCCGCGGTCGCAGCGTCCGCCTGCTGCCTCGGCCCGCTCATCCTCGCCATCCTCGGCATCGGCGGCGCCGGCTTCCTGGTCGCCCTCGAACCCTACCGGCCCATCTTCACGGCGATCACGGTCGCTCTGCTGGGCACCGGCTGGTACCTGACCTACCGCAGGCCCGCTGCCGTCGCGGTGGGCGCGGCAGGCGCCACCGCCGACGACTGCGGCTGCGAGCTTCCCCGGGCCAACAAGGCCGGCAAGCGGATGCTGTGGGTCGCCACCATCATCGCCGGCTTCGCCCTGATCTTCCCCTACCTCACCCCCTACATCTTCTGAGGGAGACGCCATGAAGCGCATCCTGCCCTTCGCCGCCGCCATCCTCGTGCCCGCAGCGCTGTCCAACTGGGCCTGCGGCACCGACCAGCCGGCGCCCTCCGCAGCTACCGCCACCGCCACCGCAGCAACCGCCGTCGCCACCCGCACCGCCACCCTCGCCATCGAGGGCATGACCTGCGCGTCCTGTTCGGTGACGGTCCGCAAGGCGGCCAAGCACCTCGACGGCGTCAACAGCATCAAGGTCGATGTCGACGCCGGTCAGGCCGCCGTGACCTTCGACCCCGCCAAGGTGAGCGCCCAGCAGATCGCCGACCGGATCACCGACGCCGGCTACAAGACGACCGTGGCCACCGGCCAGGGGGCCTGAGATGGGTTGCTGCTCCGACACACACTGCGAAGTCGACGCACCACCAGTGGCGGATGCCGCGCCGGCGGCGGACGGCGATGCGCGACGGTGCCCGGCCTGCGGTCAGACCGGCCGCAAGGTCAAGGCCATCACCATCGCCTCGCTGGCCCGGACGTCCGCAGACACGGAGGGCCAGACCTGGCGCTTCTGTGCGACACCCGGCTGTGATGTTGCGTGGTTCTCGGAGGAGTCTCACCAGCGGATCACGGTGTCAGAGAGCCGCGTCCGCATCGGCCAGAAGGAGCGCGCCGCCGACCGTCCCCTCTGCTACTGCTTCGGCTACAGCGAAGCCGACGTCGTGTCGCAGGTCGCAACCACCGGCACGTCCACCATCCCCGACGACATCACGGAACGCTGCCGCCGCGGTGAAGACCGCTGTGAACAGACCAACCCCCAGGGCGCATGCTGCCTGGGCAACGTGCGGGCCGCGATGAAGGCCGCCCAGGCGCGACTGTCCGACGCGACGCCGGACGGCGTGACCGGATCCGTCACGGCCGAAGCAGACGCCAGCGCGGGCTGCTGCGCGGCGGAACCATGACCCGCCAGACCGGCGCGGCATCGCTGTTCTGCCTGCTCATCGCCGGCTGCACAGCCACCGGCGAAGCCCCCGGAACCGGGCCGGACGCCCTCGTCGACGGTGGCGGCGCGGGCGAAGAAGGTGCCAGCACCGACGGCGGCGCGACGACCGACGACGCTGGCGCCGACGGTGGCACCGACCAGGCCGGAACCGCCGGCATCACGGGCGCCGTCGCCGACCCCAACGGCGCCCTCGCGGCAGGCGTGCGGGTCACCCTCTGCCACGGCGTGTGCCGCTACGTGGACACCGACGACAGCGGCAGCTTCTCGTTCAGCGGGGTGGACCCGCAGCGCTACGCCCTCGACGTCACGCTGCTCGGCGACGACAGCCTGGCGCGGTCGCTGTTCATGGTCGACCTCAGCGCCGACACGATCACGACGCTCGACAGCCCGATCCCCATGGCGCGGCTCGGTGCACGCCAGGAGGTCGACGCTCCGGGCGAGGTCCAGCTCGCCGACGGGCTCTGGGTGAGCGTCGACCCGGCAGGCGCGGACATCGGCGGAGACGCCCCGCTGTCCATGGCTGTGGGCATCCCCGCCACACTGGCGCCGGTCCTGCCCGTCGACGCCGACCAGGTGCTCGCCCTGTGGTACCTCGACCCCTTCGACACCCGCGTCGACTCGGGCATGACCCTGCGGGTGACCAACACCTGGGGGCTCGCTCCGGGCGACAGCGCCCATGCCCTCGTCGCGAGCTACGCCGACTACGACTGGCTCGACGGGGGCACGCTCACCGTATCGGCCGACGGCAGCGAGCTGACCGGTGGCGAGCTGCCCGTCATCAGCACGGTGTTGCTGGTCGCCGACTGAGGCACGCGCCCCGCCCGCAACCGGATAGACCCGGCCCATGCCGGATCCCCTCCACGCCGCCTCGAGCAGCACCGGGCCCAACCCTCCTCCGCGACCCCTCCCCCCCGTCGACGTCATCGTGGTGGGGGCAGGCCTGTCCGGCCTCAACGCCGCCCGCCACCTCTGCGATCGGGGCCACACGGTCCGGGTGATCGAGGCGCGCGACCGGGTCGGCGGACGGACCTGGACGGTCGACCTCGACGGCAGCCCCTTCGACGCGGGTGGACAGTGGACCGGGCCGGGTCAGCCGCGCATGACGGCCCTCATCGAAGAGCTGGCCCTGGCAACAGAGAGCACCTACCACGACGGTCGAAAGGTCCTCGATCTCGAAGGCGACGTGTCGACCTACGCCGGCACCATCCCGAAGATCTCGCTGCTCAAGCTGATCCGCATGCAGCTCGCCATCTGGCGCATCGAGTGGCTCTGCCGCAAGGTCCCGCGGGTCGACCCGTGGTCGGCCGCCCACGCCGCCGCCTACGACGGCATGTCGGTGGCCGACTTCCTCGATGACAAGGTCGGCGACAGCGACGTCATCGCCCTGACCAACAGCGCGACCCGGGTCATCTTCGGCGCGGACCTCGCCGACCTCAGCCTGCTGCACTTCCTGCACTACCTGCACTCCGGCGGGGGACTGTCCAAGCTCATCGAGACGCACGGCGGCAACCAGGACCGTTCGGTGGTGGGCGGCGCTCAGCAGCTCAGCGAGGGCCTCGCCGCAATGGTCGGCGACGTGGTCCTCGGCCAGCCGGTCGCCGCCGTCGATCAGGACGCCGACGGCGTGACGGTCACGACGAAGACCGGCACCCGCCACCGCACCCGCCGCCTCGTCATGGCGGTGCCCCTGCCGCTGGTGGGGCGCATCGCCTTCTCGCCGCCGCTGCCGGACGACCGCATCGCGCTGCAGGCGGCCAGCCGTATGGGGCACACGGTCAAGTGCCAGGTCCGCTACGACCGCGCCTTCTGGCGCGACGCCGGCCTGTCCGGCGAAGCCGTCTGCACCGCCGGGCCGCTCAA
Source organism: uncultured Enterobacterales bacterium (assembly GCA_964599085.1). Classification (GTDB taxonomy): domain Bacteria; phylum Myxococcota_A; class UBA796; order UBA796; family UBA2385; genus J125. Next base: position 10,361 of record CAZRFD010000122.1, read on the forward strand.
CGTCGTCTTCGACGGCAAGGTCGCCGACGGCCTGCCGGCCCTGCTGGTCTTCATCACCGGCCGCCCGGCCATGGGCTGGTCGGACCGCGACCCGCAAGAACGCCGGCAGCACATCGTCGACGCCCTGGTCCAGTGGTTCGGCCCCGACGCCGCCCACCCCGTCGAGATCCACGAAACGGACTGGGCGACCGAGGAATTCAGCGGCGGGGCGCCGGTCGTGCTGTTCGGTCAGGGCGGACTGAGCGCCCACGGGCCCGCCCTGCGCACCCCCGTCGGCCGGATCCACTGGGCCGGCACCGAGACCGCCCGGGAGAGCACGGGCTTCATGGAGGGCGCGCTGGAGTCAGGCGAACGCGTAGCAGAAGAGGTCGCCGCGGCGCTGGGCTGAGCCACCCGCTGCGGCCGGGCGCCCTTTCCATGGGCCCGCGTGGCGGCTATCCACAGCCTGACCGCACACAGCGAGGACCCCGATGCCCCTGTACGAGTACGCCTGCAACTCCTGCGGCCAGCGCTTCGAGCTGCTCGTCCGCAGCGACACCGTGATCGCCTGCCCGGACTGCGGCGGCGACGACCTCAAGAAGCTGCTGTCCACCTTCGCGGTGAGCGTGGCAGCGTCGACGCCGTCGCGCAGCGCCGCCCCCGCCCCCTGCGGGTCCTGCGGCCACCCCGGCGGCCCCGGATCCTGCCAGTACCAGGGCTGACGGCCCCGAGACCTCACGGCCAAGGGGTCAGCGCCACCCCCGCAGGATCACCGCGACGTCGCGCATCGAGTCGACGAGGTCCAGCGGAGGGCCATCCCCGCCGGTGCCGGGCAACCCCACTGTCAGCACCGGCTCCCAGCCCTTGCGGCCCACGAGCAGCACCGGAACCGTGGGGTGCTGCCCGGCGCGGATGGCCTGCAGGGCGTCGATGGCCGCTGCTGGGTCCTCTGTCCCGGCGACCATGACCGCCGGGTGGCGCCCGCCCAGGCTGATGACCGTGCCGCGGATCCCGAGGCGGAACAGCTCCTCTTCGAGCGCGGCCCGCCCCGGTGGGATGGTCACCTCTCCGCTGCTGTCGGGCCCCACCCGGACCGGGATGCCGTCCTGCGCGAGGTCCCACTCCAGCCCCTCGACCGCCGCCTCGACCGGCCAGCCCAGCTCTTCGCCGATGCGCGTGCGCATGGCGTCGACGGCGTCGGCTTCCCCGTGGTTCACCCAGACGTGCCGCGGAAGCTGAGGGAGACGGCGCAGCCACCCCATCAGCCCGTCGGTGTCGGCGTGGGCGGACAAGCCGTCGATGCTGGCCACCTCGCAGCGCACCTTGATGTACTGGCCGTGGATCTTGATCCGTCCCTCCCCGCCGAGCAGGCGCGCGCCCCGGGTCCCCGGTGCCTGGTAGCCGACGAACAGCAAGGTGTTGCGCTTGGCAGGGGCACGCTGGGCGATGTGGTGCAGGATGCGCCCGCCGGTCAGCATGCCGGACGCCGCCACGATCACGGCCCGGCCCTGGATCGCGTTGATGGCCTTGGACTCTTCGAGGCTGCGGGAGAGGGTCACTCGGCGGCACATGGCCGTGACCTCGTCCGGCGACAGGCGCAGATCGGCGGCGTGCGGGCGGTACAGGCGGGTCGTGTCGACCGCCATGGGGCTGTCGAGGAAGACCGGCACTCGCGGGATCTCACCCCGCCCCATCAGCAGGTGTAGCGCCCACAGGATCGCCTGGGCCCGCCCGACGGCGAAGGCCGGGATCAGCACGACGCCATCGCGCTCCAACGTGCGTCCAACGATGTCCGTCAGCGCAGCGAGGACGTCGACGTCGGCGTGGTGCCGGTTGCCATAGGTCGACTCGATCACCACGTTGTCCGCCGCCGGTGGGGACGCCGGCGGCAGCATCACGAGGTCGTCGTCCCGCCCGACGTCGCCCGAGAACAGGATGCTGCTGTCGTCGTCGGCGACGCGCACCGAGGCCGCACCCAGGATGTGGCCGACGGGGTGGAAGCTGATGTGGAGCGGCCCGACCGACACGGTGTCTCCCCAGCCGTGCGGCACGACGTGGGAGAGGCTGCGCAGGGCGTCCTGTTCGGTGTAGACGGGCCGCGCCGGGCGGTGCTTGGTGTGGCCCTTGCGGTTGGCGTAGGCGGCGTCTTCTTCCTGGATGCGCCCCGAGTCCGGCAGCAGGATCCTCAACAAGTCAGCCGTCCCCGACGTGCAGTGGATCCGTCCGGCGAAGCCATCCCGCACCAGCGCCGGCAGCCAGCCGGAGTGGTCGATGTGGGCGTGGGTCAACACGACGGCGTCCAGGGACGCCGGATCCACCTCGAAGGACTGCCAGTTCCGCAGGCGGAGCTGCTTGTAGCCCTGGAACAGGCCACAGTCGACGAGCAGCCGGCTGTCGCCCGCCGTGAGCAGGCTCCGTGATCCGGTCACGGTGCCGGTCGCGCCAAGGAAGCGGATGCGCATCGGACCTCCACGCTATCTCAAAGCTAAGCGCCGGTGATCCCCAAGACCGGAGCACGTGCCGGATTGTCCCGATCGGCGCCGCGGCTCCAAACGCCACCGGTCGGTCGATATCATGCACGCACGGAGGCTTGCCGATGTCCCTGCTCCTCGCCGCGTGGCTACTCGTCGCCTGTCAGGATCCCGCAGACCCGAGTGGTGACGCCGCCGCGTCCGCCGACGCGGGCGCCACGACCGGGGATGGCGGCGCCTCGGGCGACACAGACTCCACCGGCGATGCAGGGCTCGCCGACGGCGGAGAGGCATCGGGAGACACCGGGGCTGCGGACGGCGGCGCTGCGGACGGCGGGGCCGCAGACACGGGAGGGGCCGGTGGAGACGGCGGCGCCACGGACGGCGGCGCCACGGACAGCGGCGCCACGGACGGCTCCTGCAGCTTCGGCATGGACCCGTGGCCCGTGGCCACGCCCGACGACCTGTGGCAGGCCCAGGACCTGGCCTTCCCCGACATGCTCGTGCCGTTTTCGCTCACGGTTGACATGGTGTTCTGGCTGTCGTCATACGCCAGCGCTGCCGGCGTCGACATCGCAGACCTGCCCTGCGTGACGGTGGAGGAGAGCGACGAGCTCACCGTCGTGGACGCCGGGGACGGCTGCGAGCTGGACGACTCGGTGCTGGGCGAGCACCTGTTCATGTCGGGCCGGCTGGAGCAGACCATGGACGACAGCGGCTGGCTGTGGAGCTTCGACGACTTCGTCTACGAGGGACCGTCCACCTTCAACCTGCACGAACGGGCGACCTTCCACCTCGACGGACTGCTGTTCTACAACAACACGGACAAGGGCCCGGCGATCACCTCGGCCCTGTCGATGGCCTGCGACGGCTTCTCGCCCGACTCCGGCTACCCCTGCACCGCGTACGACGTCTACCAGGAGACCGAGATCTGGTCGGTCGACGGGGGTGAGCACTGGACCGCCTACGTCGAGGTCCACGAGATCGGCAGCGACGGGCCGACGGGCGCCTTCTGCCTGGAGTCCGACAGCGCCTTCGTCGACACCTGCGACGCCGGTGACCGTGAGGGCTACCTCCGCGTCGAGGGCGACGCCGTGGGTGAGCTGACCCTCGACGGCAGCACGAGCTGCGACGGCTGCTACCCGTTCACGCTCGATGGTGTGGAGGGGGAGCCCGACTGCTGGTGAGGACGTGGTAGTCGAGCGGGACGGAGCCCCCTCGGCACCTGCTCATCGAGTCCGTGGGCGGGCCCTTCACGCCTACGACGGTTCCCGAGGAAACGCGAGGAGGGCCGCCTGTTCGATCGTCTGCTCATCCCTGAGGATGTAGTAGAGACTGCACCGCTTGTGGCGCCTGTAACCGCTGGCACCAGCGCTCTCGACCTGTACACGAATGCCCCCGTGCCAGCTCTCTCTGGCTTCCCGTGGGAGTTGCGAGATCGCTGCAACCGGCACATGCAAAGCCGGAGCGTTCGGCTGACGCGATCTCGTGAACGCCGAAACGTAGCTACCCTCCAGCGTCTCCGTGACAGCGTGAGCGATCTCGAAGTCGTCGAGCAGGAGCGACAGGTACGGTCGGGCCTGCCCGCCCGGCCGACGACGTCTCAGCCAACAAATGTTGCGCTGGCCGACCGCCAAGCGTACCCTTCTCCGTCCGAAGTTCAAGTGCAGGCGGTCGTCATCAACCTCGAGCCCCGCGGTGTCAAGGGCCTCTCGCATCGTTCGGAGCACGCAAATCGCCTCGGAACGCGTGGACAAGATGTGCCGGAGTTTCTCCGCCAGACGTGCAGTCTCCTTGCCGAGGTCCGACGACACCGCCCGCGGCCCGATGTCCGGTCCGCGCTGCGCGGTCGCGGAACCGGCGAGCCAACCAAGGGACCCGCGCGCTGCGTACGGCCGGGGCGCAAGGCTGTCCGAGGCAGGCTTCGGCGCCGACGTGGAGGGCCGGCCACTACCGTCGAGACGGGACAGGCGAGCCTCGCCGACATCTTCAGCCGCCGCCCAGATGGACTCGAACCACTCGACCAGCTCCCCCAGAAGTGCGGGCTCTCTGATCAGACACGCCATCTCCACCCGGTCGCAGATGGCCCGCCGGGTGAGATTGGCCGACCCAACCAACGCCGCGCCATCACCCACGACCAGCTTGGCATGAACGCCCGGGATCTCCCTGACGGAGTCGACATGTCGCCGTAGAAAGTCCACCATCCTCTCGTCCACCCCTGCGTGGAGGCATGCGTCCAGATCGGTCATGATGCACCACGGACGAGACGCTCACCGAAGCTGATGCGGTCCAGCGGGCTGGCGGGCTGGCTTGCAGCACAGCCCAGGTCGCGGCAGTCATCAAGCCAGCATGATCGCAACAACATCAGGTCCGCGCCGGAACATCGCGGCCCGGAGTCAGCAAGCTTCGGCTCGCACCCGTGGTAGCGTCACGTAGTCCCTCCCCACCCCCCGTAGATCCATGCACGCAAAGTCTGCCTGCGCACCCGGGCGGCTGTCTGCGATGGCGCCGCCGACAGCAGGTCATCCTTGAAGCCGGGCGACGTCCTCGGCGACCGCTTCGAGCTCATCGGAGAGCTGGGCCGTGGCGGCATGGCCACCGTGTGGATGGCCGACGACCGAACCCTCGGGGAGCGGATCGCCCTCGAGCTGCTTCACCCCCACCTCGCCGACGATCCCGGGGCCCGTGCCCGCCTGCTGCGGGAGGTCCGTGCTGCCACGCGGATCCGCCACGACAACGTGCTCCTGCCACGCGAAGTCCACGAACTCGACGGCCAGATCGCGCTGTCCATGCCGCTCCACCAGGGCCGGAATCTCGCCGATCTCGTCGCGGCCACCGGCCCGCTGGGTCCCGAAGCGCTGCGACGGCTGGCGCTGGAGCTGTCGGGCGCCCTGGCCGAAGCCCACCGCCAGGGAGTGGTGCACCGAGACCTGACCCCCAACAACGTACTGATCGATGACTCCGGGCATGCCGATCTGGTCGACTTCGGTCTGGCGAGACTGGACGACGCCGCGTCGGGGACGGCGACTGCGGTCGCCGGGACCTGGGGCTATGCCGCGCCCGAGACCTTCGAGGGCAGCCCTGCCGGGCCACGCTCCGATCTGTACAGCCTCGGCGCCGTCCTCTGGTTCGCGGCCACCGGGGCGCCACCCTTCTCGGCGGACAACCCCGCGGCAATCCTGCGCCAGCAGCTCGAGGCAAGCCTGCCGAGCCTCGCCGAACGCTGCCCCGACCTGTCGGTGGCGCTGACGACCACAATCGACGCCATGCTGCAGCGCGACCCCGGTTCCCGACCCGCCGGGGCGACAGACGTGCATGACGCCCTGACAGCCAACCGGCCGCTGCCCCCAGCGCCCGCCGTGCCTGCGCGGCAGAATGGCGCAGAGCACGCCGGAGAGCTCGCTCCGGGATTGTTTACCGTGGTGGTCGGTGGCCGGCGCGGCGAAGCCGGACGCCGACTCAAGCTGAAGCTGAGGCGCGGGCCGATCCAGCCCTCAGAGGACGCGGACCCTGAGCGGGCCCTGGCGGCCGCGGTCAGCAGGGAGCGAGGAGAGGCACCGCCCACCGAGCTCCCCGCCGCGATGCGACGTGGCGAATTCAAGCTCGTGGAGGGGGTCGACAAGGCGCTCGCTGAGCGCCTGGCCAATGAAGCAGTGCGCGCAGGCATGTTGCCGCGGATCGTTGACGACCCGCAGGTGCGCTACTCGATCAACGTTCACAAGCTGACGGTGGCGGGCGTGCTGATGGCAGCGACGGCGACGGGACTGCTCGTCACGGCCTCGGGGCTCGGCGCGACCTCTCATACCATCCACGTCCTCTTCTGGTGGATCCTCGCCTCGATCGCGGTGGCCGTCGTGGGCCGCTTCCGCCAGCGGCTCCAGATCGCCTTTCCCCGCGTCAGATCCCGCGCGGAGCCAGCGCCACTCGCCGCATCCCCGGAGCCGCAGGGGCACCTGGCACGCGTGCACCACCGCACACAGGCACAGCTCGATGCCCTGGCTGCCGCCCTGGACGCCGCGGGCAGCGCAGGAACCCGGGGCGCCGGGACCCTGCCACCCCAGGCCATCGTCGATCTACGCGGGACTGTCGCGTCCCTCCGCGAGCACGCCAGCGAGCTGGTCGAGCGGGCCACCAGGCTCCAGGCCGAGAGCGCGCGCACCCTGCTGGCCGCAGACGACGCCGGCCGCATCCAAGCACGCCTGCGCCGGCTGAAGACGCTCGAGCACGCTGGGACGCCAGCCGATCCCGCCGAACTCCGCTCCCTGGAGGCCGCGCTGTCTCAACTCCAGGCGCAGCGACTGGCGAGCGACCACGCCGAGGCGCTGGAGACCCTGGTGAGCGCACGACTGCTCGAGATCGGGGCAGCCGCCGACACGGCCGCACGTGCGATCCGCGGCGACGACACGCTCGGAGGCTCGGCCCAGGATCTGCTCGAAGGGCTGGTCGAACAGAGCCAGGCTGCCCGCGCCGCAGCGAGGGAGCTGGCCTGACCCGCTCGCCAGGCCGACCGCCCGAGAGGGGCCCCACACGCCAAGAGCCCGCACCCAAAGCTCGGGGGTGGGCAGGCTTCACAGATCGAGGACGCGCCCGCGACGCTCGACCAGAGGCGCTCCGTGCCCCACAGCGTCCGGTCCGCGGTGACCGAGGCCCGACAGCTCTCGGCACTCGGTGCAGATCGTCGGCGAGCCGCCGGTCACCATGCTTGCGCTGCACGAACGCGCTCTGACACGCACCCCCGCCCCCACGACGGCGAGCACGACCGCTCTTGGATGTGGATACGGACACCCGTCGCCCGCCGCCCCCCTGCCCCTCGCCGACCGGACCACCGCATCCCGCGCCCGTCTGCCACTCCGCGCCCCGGCCTGTTGCTGCCCTGGTTGGCGCTGGGGCTGGCCGAGCTGGCGCTGGCCCTCGGCAGCTTCGTGCCGCCCTCTGCACAGCAGGCAGCGCTGGAGCTGGGCGGGGTCCTCGTCCTCGGCGCCGGCCAGGTGGCGCTCAGCCGCCGTCGAGCCGCCGCAGGCTGGGCGGGGTGGCCCGCCGTGCTCGTCCTCGTCGCCGCCAGCATGCGCAGCGATCTCCTGGTACCCGCCGGCCTCGTGGGGCTCTGCCTAGCACTGCTGGGTGTCGGCGGGCTGCTGGCGCGCCTGGCCGGCCGCACCCCGCCGCGACCCGCCGGACTGGTCGCCGGCACCCTCGCGGCACTCGCCTCCGTGGGCCTCGGTCGCCTGGAGATCCTCGCCGGCGCCGACGTCGCCGCCCCCCACCAGCAGCTCGCCCGCGAGCTGACGCGGCCCCTGCAGCGGCCGCCCCACCCCCCCCTCGCCGACGCGCCGCCCCTCGTGCTGCTCACCGTCGACACCCTGCGCTGGGACCACGCCGTGCAGATGGCGAGCTGGGACCGCCTCGCCCTGCAGGGCACGTCCTGGCCCCGGGCCATGTCGACCTCGTCGTGGACCGTGCCGGCCGTCGCCAGCATGCACACGGGCCTGTCGCCCACCCGCCACGGCGCCGGTGCCCTGGGCGGGGACCGCGGCTTCTCCTCGATCTCAACCGACGTCCCCACCCTCGCCGAGCGCCTGCGTGACCACGGCTACGACACCGCCGCCGTCGTCGCCAACCCCTTCCTCGCAACCTCCCTCGGCTTCTCGCGGGGCTTCCGCTCCTGGTACAGCGCCGACGAAGACGTCCCTCGCCCCCTCACCTTGCTGGCGCGCATCGACATCCCCGACCCCCAGGAGGGTCGCTACGTGCTGGCCCGGGCCCTGCGCTTCCTCGACGGCGCTCCGGCCGGCGGCTGGATGCTGTGGGTCCACTTCTTCGACCCCCACCTGCCCTACCGCCACCAGCCCCCCGGCGACCTCAGCCTCCAAGTGCGCCACCCCCAGCAGATCCACAGCGGCCAGATCCCCGACAGCTTCGAGCTGCGTCGCGCGGTCCGCGCCGCCTACGGCCGGGAGGTCGACGCCGTCGACGGACTGCTCGGGCAGTTCCTCGACCGCCTCGACGCGACAGGCTTCTTCTCGGGCGGCGGCACCCTGGTCTTCGCCGCCGACCACGGCGAAGAGCTGTGGGACCACGGCGGCTTCGAGCACGGCCACTCCCACCACGGCGAGGTCGTCGACGTCCCCCTCGCGGTCGTCGGGCCGGGCATGGCTCGGAGCGCGACCGGCACCGGCACCGCGTCTCTCGCCGACATCACCCCCACCATGCTCGCCGCCGCGGGCCTGCCGGCCGAAGGCCTCGACGGCTACGACCTGCACGAACCCCTGCCGGCCGACCGCGTCGCCACCGCGACCGGCAACCTCTACGGCGACCCCCAGCACAGCGCGCGCCACGAAGATCGCCGGGTGATCCTCGACAGCGACGGCGCCGGGGGCTGGACCGCCCGCCGCTTCGAGCTGCGCGGCGACGACAAGGAAGCACACGCCCAGTCACCGCTGCCCGGCGACCCGGTGGAAGCCGCCGCCCGCGCCGTGGCCGAGTCGAGCGAGGTCTCAGCCGAGCGCGCAGCGGCCGAGGTCAACGAAGATGCGCTCCGCGCGCTTGGCTACATCGAGTGAGGGCGGTCGCCCCGCGCCGTTGACGCAGGGGAGGTCCCCTCCCTCCCCCAAACGACGACGGTGCCGGAGGCCCAAGCCGCCGGCACCGCGAGGATCGCGGGCCCCAGGGTCCCGACGGGGACCTGGGGCCGCTGACCCTACTCGGAGTCTTCGTCGGAGTCGCTGTCGGAGTCGTCGTCGTCGTCGGGGCAGGTCGTGTAGACCGCCTGGAGGGTCTCGATCGAGAAGTCGATGGCGCCGATGTTGTCGCCGCAGACGTCGTCCCAGAAGTAGATCTTCAGCTCGCCGGCCACATCGGCGGTGCCGGCGTAGCCCATGCCGATGGTGAAGTAGGCGCCGTTGCCGACCTGGCCGACGGCCGACCAGTAGGTGCCGCTGTAGCCGTTGATGGTCACCGGGTACGGCCAGGACACGTAGCCGTTGGCGTCGGTGAAGGTCGAGAGCCCACCGGACCAGGTGCCCAGGGGGTCGGCGGTCACGGTGACGGCATCGCCCGCGGCATAGGTCACGCCGGTGGCCATGGCGCCGTTGAGCGCGCAGTGGGCGGTCGAGTCCACCGTCGCGGTCACCGTGGCCGGCTGGTAGGCCAGGCACAGGTCGTCGCTGTCACTGTCGCTGTCGGAGTCGTCGTCGCTGTCGCTGTCGTCGTCGCTGTCGACATCGCAGTCGTCGTAGGCGCAGACGTCTTCGTCGTCGTCGTTGCCAGCGTGGGCGGGGAGGGCGAGGGCTGCGAGGGTGATGAACATCGTCACGGTTGGTGTCCTGGTGTGGATTGAGTGGATGGAGGAGGTTCGTTCCCGACCGCCGGAACGCTTCGCAAGCTACGCCACAAAAACGACAAAAAGTCGCACAAAACCTAGCATTTTCGCTTCTCGACACGCTTCGATCGCGTCTCGTCACAGCCTCCCACGCTCGGCATCGGGTCCCCGACACGACCCGCGCCGTCAGGCGGCGCTGACGGACTTGCAAGGACGCCCCATCGTCCGTCAGACGCCGCCGACGACGTGGGCGGGGCCACCCGCCGTCAAGCGCGGTCGAGCTCATCCTTGGGGGAGTGGCCGATCTCCGCCGTGTACACCCGCGTGAAGTAGGACCGGCTCATCCCGACGGCCGCAGCCACCTCGCCCACCGTGGCGTATTGCTGGCTCCGCATGAGCTCGCGGCCCAGAGCGATCCGCTCCAGGCGCAGCCAGACCGCAGGCGAGGGCAGCCCCCGCCGTGACATCTTGAGCTGGAGGGTGCGGGGGCTCATGGCCACGGCCTTCGCCAGCGCACCGGCGTTGAAGCCCTCTTGGGCCAGACGCGGCCCGGCGGCTGCGCGGAGTCGGTCGAGCAGGGGGTCCGTGGTCTGGACCGGCGGCGGCCGCCGGCGGAGCAGCGCCCGCGCACGCGCCACCAGCTCTGGTGCGTGGAAGGGCTTGGCGAGGAAGTCGTCGGCTGTGTCCAGTCCCTCGAGGCGGTCGGCGAGGTCGCCCCGGGCCGACACCAGCAGCACCGGCGGAGGATCGCCGGGGAGCTGGCGGAGCCGCCGGACCAGCTCGTGGCCGTCGATGCCCGGCATCATCACGTCGCTGATGACCAGTTCGAAGCGCTGGCGGTCGCGAATTCCAGCGCGCACTCCCCGTTCTCGGCGGGGGTCACTGCGAAGTGCTCGCCGAGCACCTCGACGAGGTAGGCCCGGAGCTGCGGGTGGTCCTCGACCAGCAGGACGGAAGGGCCGCCTGCACCCACTTCCGCACAAGGCGCATCGGGCGCCGAGCAGGGAGCGCCGCCCTCCTCGCCCACCGGTGCATACGCGCCGCTCACGTCGACCTCGTCGGGGTCGAAGTGGGCCACGCCCAGCGGCAGCGTGAACCAGAAGCAGGCACCCGGGTCGGCGTCATCCACACCGATCCGCCCCCCGTGCAGCTCGACAAGCTCCCGGGCCAGCGCGAGCCCCAGGCCGGTCCCGCCGTTGCTGGCACCCTCCGGGTCGTCAAGCTGGCGGAAGCGCTCGAAGACCTCGTCGCGAGAAGCTTCGGGGACCCCGGCCCCACGGTCTCGCACCTCCACCCGGACCCACTCCTCCTCTACGTCCAGCCGAAGCTCGACATCATCGTCGGGCGGTCCGTGCCGCAGCGCGTTGGCCACCAGGTTGCCGACGACCTTGTCGAGCAGGTCGCGATCGCCCCACACAAGGACGGGATCAGCAAGCTCCCGTACGACCAGACGCTGCCCTCGCTCATCGGCGAGGGGCTGGAAGCGCTGCCGCAGGTCGGCGAGGAGGGTGCGCAGGTCCAGCCTGGCGACCCGCATCCGGATCCCGCCGGCCTGTGCGCGGGAGAGGTCGAACAACTCGTCGATCAGGGACTCGAGGCGCTGCGCGCTGGTCGAAGCCAGCTCGGCGAGCTGGTGTTGCCGGCTGCCGGGCGCGGCGTCTCCCAACAGGGTGCCGAGGGGGGCGATGACCAGCGACAGCGGCGTGCGCAGCTCGTGGCTGACGTTGGCGATGAGCTGCCGCTTGA
>CAZRFD010000123.1:0-21857 GCA_964599085.1 uncultured Enterobacterales bacterium
ACCCCGCCGCCGCCCCCGCCGCCCCGCCCCCGCCGCCGCACGAGCCGCCCCTCCCCCCCGCCCCGGACTACGCTCTCGCCCATGTTCCGCTGGTGGCGACAGCGCAGGCGCCGCGAGACCCTCGCCGCGCCGGTGCCCGAGGGCTGGCGATCGCTGCTGGAGCGGTCGGTGCCCTTCTTCGTCGCGCTGCCGCCGGATCGCCAGGAGCACCTGCTGCACCTCGCGGCCGGCTTCCTCGCCGAGCACCCGATCGTGGGCGCTGGCGGCCTCGAGCTGACCGAGGAGATCCGGGTCGTGGTCGCGGCCTGCGCCGCCCGCCTGATCCTCGACCTCGATCTCGCGCACTACGAGCGGCTCACGGAGGTGGTGGTCTACCCCTACGACGAGCTGGTCGACCCGCGCGACGATCGGGCGATGCTCGGCGTCGCCCACCGTCACGGGGCGGTGGTGCTGTCCTGGCCGGCGGTCCAGCGGGGCCTGCGCGCGCCGCACGACGGTCGGGACACGGCGGCACACGAGTTCGCGCACGCCCTCGACCTCGCCGATGGCGTCTTCGATGCCGCTCCGGCGCTGCGGGCGAGCGAGGACTACCGCCCCTGGGCGGCCCACCTCGGCGCGGCCTTCGCGCGCCTGCAGGAGGGCGACCGCACGCTGCTGAAGGTGCTGCGCCCCTACGGCGCGACGGCCCCCGAGGAATTCTTCGCCGTCGCCACGGAGGTCTACTTCGAGCGCCCCGACGCCCTGCGCCGCGCGGCCCCCGACGTCTACACCGAGCTGGCCCGCTTCTACGGCGCCCCGGACGACGCGGCCTCGCCGGACGACTGAGCTGCCGCCCCGCTCGACGCCGCCCCCGCTCTCCCCACCGCCGAATCTCCCGCCGCCGCCGATTCTCCCTCCCCCGCGTCCCTCGACGTCGGAGCCTGCCGCAGCAGCCCGAGCACGGCCGTGGCGGCGGGCTCCTCTCCCCCCAGCCGCAGCAGGCGGGCGACGTGCCGCACGAAGGCGACGGGATCGGCCTGCTGGTTGGCGAGGTCGGCGACGGCCTTCAGGTCACCGGCGCGCCCGCGACCGGCGGCGACGACGACGAGGCTGGGCCCGCCTGGCCCGCCAGGCCGCTCCAGTGCCGTGCGGATGGCTTCGTCCCAGTGCCCCTCGCCAGCCAGCGCGATGGCGAGGTGGTGGGTCACGAGCGAGTCTGGCCGGCAGCGTCCCTCGTCGACGATGCGGCGGCCGACGTCGACGGCGCGGGCTTCCTGGTGGGCTTCCAGCAGGCTCATGAGCACGAGATCGCAGGCGTCGCGGTAGGGCGGGTCGCCCATGACGGCGTCCACGAGCAGGTCGCTGGCGGCGGCGTAGTCGCCGTCGCGGTGGACGTACCAGCCGTAGCCGGCGGCGGTGAAGGGGGTGGGGGCGACGTCGTGGGCGCGGCGCCACACAGTCTCGCTGTCGTGCCAGTCCGGCAGGCGGAGCTGGAGCGCGAGGACGGCGGGGGCGGCGAGCCCGGCGGGCAGCCACAGCGGGACCCGCGGCAGGGCGGCGGCGATGGCCATGCCGACGCCGGCCAGCGGCATGTAGAGGTAGCGTTCCCCGAGCAGGCCCTTGTCGAGGGTTGCGGCCAGCGACGGCAGCCAGGCCAGCAGGGCGAAGGCGAGGCCGGCGACGACGAGGCCGCGCCGGTGTCCGCGGGCGAGGGCGGCGATGGCGAGCCCGCCGACCAGCACCACCTCCAGCAGGTGATCGGAGAGGGGCGCGAGGTAGAGCAGGTGGCGCGCGGGGGTCAGCGGCCAGGGCCAGACGAGCAGGCCGGCGTAGACGCCCACGACGCGGTCGAGGGCGTCGGCGACGAGCTGCCAGGAGCCGGCGCCCGGCGTGATCCCGGCGTTGACGCCCACGGCGGCGCGCAGCCCGAGGGTCACGGCGACGGCGGCGCCCAGGGCGACGTAGCGCGGCCAGCCTCGCCACAGGGCGGGGCGGTCGGGGCGCTCCCACGGCAGGTGCCCTCGGCCGAGGTCGAGCACCAGCAGCATGGCGGGCGCCAGCAGCGCGCTCTCCTTGCTGAGCAGCCCGGCGAGGGCCAGCAGCCCCCCGCCGATCAGGCGACCCGGACGCCGCTCCCCGAGGTCGAGCAGCGCCCACACAGCACCCAGGAGGAAGGCCGTGGCCATGCTGTCGTTGCGGGCGGCGACCAGCGCGATGACCTCGCTGTTGGCCGGGTGCAGGGCGAAGACGGTGGCGCCGAGCAGCGCCGGCCGGGTCCCCAGCAGGGCCCGCAACAGGCCGAACAGCAGGCCCACGGCGAGCAGGTGCCACAGCAGCGAGTGGAGGTGGGCCTCCGGTGCGGACAGGCCGAAGATGCTGCGGTCGGCGGCCAGGCTGAGGAGCAGCAGCGGGCGGTAGTAGCCGCTCTGCAGCGATGGCAGCCGGGTCGTGCTCCAGAGGTCCCGCGTGAGCAGCTCGGTCCACCGCGACGGATCGCCCGTGATCTGGTTGTCGACGACGAGGGCTTCGTCGTCCCACGAGAAGCCCGCCGGCAGCAGCGCGAGGTAGGCCAGCGCGGTCACGACGAGGAGCGCCACCAGCCCCCAGTGGGCGAGGCGAGCGTCGGCGTCGGATGCTGTCGGGGTCACGGCCGGCCCCGTATCGGAACCCCCCTCAGCGGGCTATGATGGAGCCGCAAGCGGCTGCACGGCGAACCGGAGGGTCCCATGTCTCGTCACGCGCTCGCCGAAGTGCTCACCCGGCTCGTCGCCGATGAGTCCGGCGCCACGGCCATCGAGTATGCGCTCATCGGCACCCTGGTGAGCATCTTCATCATCGGGTCCTTGCAGGCCTTCCAGGCGTCTCTCGTCAACCTGTTCACCTACATCAAGGACACGGTTGTCGCCGCCATGGCGGGGTGAACCTCAGGGGTACAGCTCGACGGTGTAGCTGCGCTCGGTCGTGCCCTCGATGGCGACGTCCACGCCGCCCACGCTGATGGTCCCGCTGGTCAGTGTGTCGGTCGCGGTGGCTGCTTCGGTCGGGCTGCCGCTGACGGCGTAGGTCGTGCCGTCGGCTTCCACGAAGGAGCCGTCGGCCCCGAACACCCGCAGCACGCGGGCCGTGTCGACATCGTCGAGGTTCGTGAGGCTGTCGTCGGCACCGGACAGGAAGGTGTCCGGCGCGTCCACGAACATGGGCACGATGGTGCCGTCGGCGGCGAAGACCGGGATCTCGTCGATGTCGGCGTCGAACCAGCCCGACGCCACCCGGTCGCCGGTCCACCAGTCGTGCCAGTCGCCGGGCGGTAGCTCGACGTCGCGGCCTGTGGCGCCGCGCTCAAGCACCGGTGCCACGAAGAGCGCGCTACCCAGCAGCCAGGCGTCGATGCGGTCCCAGGCGTAGCCCTCGTAGACCAGGGCCGGGTGCAGGACGGCAGGGCGGCCGACCTGGGCGGCCTGCAGGGCCAGCCCGCCGAGGTAGGGGAAGAGCCGGCTGTGCTCGGTCGCGGTGCGTACCCAGTGGGCCAGGGTGTCGGGGTCGGAGTCGAACTGGTGGTTCTCGTCGTCGAAGGCGCCGTGGTGGGTGCGCATGATCGGCGTAAACGCGCCCAGCCAGGCCCAGCGGAACCACAGCTCCTGGTCGCTGGGATCGTTGCCGACGCTGTTGTAGCCGGCGATGTCGTGGGCGTAGAAGGGCACCCCCGAGATCCCCAGGCCGATGCCCAGGGGCAGCACCGTGGGGAAGCCGTCGTCGGTGTCGAAGCTGGTGCGCTGGTCTCCGCCCCAGGTCACGGGCGACAGCGCGCCGGTGCCGGTCCAGCCGCTGCGCGTGAACCACACCGCGTCCTGGTCCAGCAGCAGGCTGGCGTTCGTGTACTGCCAGTACAGCGGGTAGGCGTTGTGGTCGTCGAGCGCGTCGGCCTGCTCCATGACGGCGTCGGGCGGCAGCCACTCGCCGAAGTCGGCCATCCAGCCGCGGAAGCCGATGTCGAGCAGCGCGGTCATCTTCTCCTGCGCCCAGACCTGTGCGTCGGGGTCCGACAGGTCCAGCGCCCCGGTCTGCTGGAGGTTTGCGCTGGTGAAGCTGTAGGGGTCGCCGTCTTCGGTCTCCAGCAGCAGGCGCTCGCTGGTCTCGTCCCAGGCGTCGGTGTCCACACCGACGAAGGGGGAGAGGTAGGCGAGCCAGGCGAAGCCCTGGTCCTGCAGCTCGTCGGCGATGCCCTCGGCGTCGGGGTAGAGCTCTTCGTCCAGCGACCAGCCCAGGTCGAGGTGGTAGCCGTAGTCGGTCTGCTCGGCTCCCTTCCAGTCCTCGGTCCAGATGACGCTGGTCGGCGCGCCGGCCTCGCGCAGTGTGGTCGCGACCTCGCGGACCCGGTCCGCGCCGCGGATGGCGTCGTTCCAGGGGCCGAAGGCCCAGGCCGGGGGCACGAGCACGCCGCCGCTGCTCCGCATGTTGTTCTCGACGACGTCGAGCGGAGTGTCCCCGCCGACGACGTACAGCGCCAGCTCGCTGTCCCAGGGGGAGACGCTCCAGACCGAGGGGTCGCTGGCGCACAGGTCCAGGTCCACGCGCGACACGGTGTCGATGCCCAGGCCGATGGGGGTGTCGGGCCGCAGCAGGAAGGGGGCCGGGAAGCTGGTCGCGTGCTTGGTGCCCGTCAGGAACCAGTCGTCGGGCGGGTCGTCGCTGTCGACCTTGCCGATGCCGGGTTCGCTGGTCCAGAGGCTGAAGGCTTCGCCCTGGTGGTCGACGTCGAGCTGGTGGCCGCCTGCACCCAGGAAGGGACCGCCGGCTCCGCAGCCGAAGCGGGCGCGGGTCCGGTTGACCGCCTGCCCGTCCACCTCGACCCCGTCCATGGGCGTGACCCGCAGGGCCAGCAGGTCGGAGGAGGCCAGCCAGGACTCGAGCTGGCCGATGGTGTCGCCGCTTTCGTCCCGCAGGTCGGCGAGCAGGATGGCGCCGTCGGTGCTGCGGCGGACCTTGATGCTGTCGACCGTCCGCCAGCTCTCGGCTTCGTTCTCGAACAGGTAGCTGCCGACGGAGAAGGTGATGTCGGCCGAGCCCTGCCCGAGCGCGAGCTGCTGCACGTCGAGCACCTCGACCCCGTTGCGCTGCACGAGGATCGTGGCGGCATCCGGGTCGACGTCGACATCGAAGGGCCCCAGCGCGATGGTGGGGCCCTTGCAGGCGGTCAGCAGCAGCGAGGTCAGCAGCGGCGAGGGCAGCATCGGGGCTCCTGGGGAGAGGAGCCTGCTAACGCCTGCAGTGCCGCGGTCGCGTCCCGTTCAGGCCTGCCGGACCCAGGTCTCGGTGTACTGGACTTCGCCGCGGTCGCACTGGACGGTGGTGTGTACGTCCATGCGGTCGCCGCGGGCTTCGAAGCGGCGGACCACGCGGCGGCCATCGACGACGAGTTCCTGGAGGGCGGGCCCGTCAGTGTCCAGCGCCCAGGTTCCCTGCGGGGCGTTGCTGCCGTCGTCGAGCACGACGCTGCCGTCGAGCGACAGCACCTGAAGGCTGTCGCCCAGGCGGCCGGGGGCCGGTGCGTCGGCGCGGTCGGAGCGCTTCCACAGGCCGGAGATACTGCTGTCGTCGGCGTCGACGTCGTCGTCGGCGAGCGCGGCTGGGCCGAGCAGCCCGAGCGCTGCGGCGACGACCAGCGGGTTGACCTTGAGCTTCATGCGGCCTCTCTAAGCGCCTGCGCGCAGCCGTCCAGGGCCCGTCTGTGTGACGAGCCTGTCTCATCCACGCAACACGCCACGACCCTGCGGGCACTACCGTCCGGCAGTGCAATGATCGTGCACCGGGCCCCGGGCGTGAGCAGGGGCCCTTGTGGGGTTGCCGACCAGCCCGTCAGTACGCGCCCTCTTCCTGCACCAACACGAAGTCCTCGAAGTCGTCGCGGGTGTGCAGCAGGTAGGCGTTGCTGGTGGCGCTGAACACGACGCCGTAGGCCGGGATCGCGCCGATGCAGCAGGCCAGGAAGCCCACGAACACCAGAAGGCCGTTGACGATGTCGAAGACCAGGAGCTGCAGGCGGTTGCCGCGGGCGAGGTTCCAGGACCGGTCCAGCGCCTCCATCGCCTTGCAGTCGTCGATCGCCACCGCGAGGTTGCCGAGCTGCAGGCCGAGCTGCACGTAGATCATGACGGGCGCGACGATGAGCAGCATCAGCGCGCCGCCAGCGATGGCCAGCGGCAGGTTCGGTTCTCCTCCCCCGCCCTTGTAGAAGGCCAGGCCGAGCAGCAGCCCACCGGGCAGGGCGGTGACGATGAACACGCCGAGGCCGATCAGCGTGCGGATCAGCATGTAGCCGAGCATCGACAGCCACGCGTCCTTGCCGCTGAACAGGGTGTCCATGCCGCCGACGCCCTCTTCGGTGATGCGGGCTCCGGCCCGCCAGATCCCGGGCTCGATGAAGCCCCGGGCGAGGAACACGGCCAGCCCGATGCAGCAGCCCACCAGGGCCGCGCCGAGGGCGACCGCCGCCATCTCCTTGCTCATGCCGCCGCCGTCCGAGGGCATGCGGAAGTTCCCGCCACCGCCCTGGCAGCTGCTCATGATCATCAGCAGCAGGCCACCCACGAGCACCGTCGGCGGGTCCCGCTTCAGCGCCGCGACGCCGTGGCGGAGCGCCCGGAAGGGGTTGAAGGCGTCGTGGAAGTCCATGGCCATGGCGTGACTCCTGCGGGGCGGGACCCGCGGCTACTGTAGCGACCCGGCTGCGGTACGGCGCAGGTCCGGTGCAGATTGCCCGTCGGTGGCGCGTCCCTGGCCTGTCCGGCGGTTTGCGGCCCTCGGCGCGTTGTGTGAGGAGAGCCTGCCCGGAGACCCTGCATGCCTGCCGTCCTCCCGCCGCTCCGCCGGATCCGCCTGCTGTTCGCCCTGGCCCTTGCGGCCTGTGGGAAGAAGACCCCGCCGCCGGCGCCGGTCGAGCCGGACAACCCGGTGCTCCCCGCGATGGAGGCCGATGTCTACGCGCGCGGTGCCGTCGTGCCTGGGGATGTCCGCGTTGCCGCCGCGGCCATGGGCCGCGATCTGGACGAGGCGCTGTCGGGTGGGGCCGCGGCCATGGCCCTCGACGCCGGCAGCACCGGCTTCTCCCTGCCCATGGCCCAGTGGGCGGCCTGGCGGGCTGGGTACCCCTTCGCCGTGGTGCTCGGCGCCATCGGCATGTCGGGGGACGGCAGCGTTCCCTCCGCCGTCCAGGGCGTGCTCGGCGAGCGTGTGCAGGCCGGACAGGATCTCGGCCTGGCCCGGGCGCGGGTCGGCGACGATGACCGCTGGGTGGCCCTGGTCGGCCAGCCGATCGACGGCGTACCCTCCTTCGCCAGCCGCTACGAGGAGGGGGGCACCCTGGATGTCGCGCTGCCAGCGGCCAGCACCTGGACGCTGGTGTCTCCAGAGGGCGAGGCCACCGAGGGCGAGGGACCCATCCACCGCACGCTGGATCACTTCGGCGAGTGGTGGCTCGACGCGCGGCTTCCCGGCGGGGGGCTCAGCCTCCCGCTGTACGCAGGCATGGCGATGCCCCCGACGCCGGTGCTGCCGCTGCCCGGACAGCCGGCGGCCGGCCCCGACGACGCCCGCGCCCAGGCCTACGACCTCCTCGCCGTCCTGCGCGAGGACTTCGACCTGCCGGTGCTGGTCGCCGACCCCATGCTCGAGACCCTGGGGGAACAGCCCCTGCAGGCGCTCGTGGCGGGGACCTGGCAACGCGACGCCGGCGTCGAACGCCTGCGGGCGGCCGGCTTCACCGGGGCCTCGGCCGACGAGCTGTGGTGCCGGGCGCCCACCGTCTCCCAGTGCCTCGAGGGCCTGATGCGAACCGGACCCGGTCGGGTGGCCCTGCTCGACCCGGCGCTGTCCCTGGCGGGGGTCCAGGCACGAGTCGAAGCCCACGAGCTGACCCTGCTCATCGACCTGGCGAGCGAAGGATGACGACGATGCTGCTGCTGTCGCTGCTGGCCTGCGCGGGCGGGGGGCCCGGTCATGGCTACATCCGCCCCGGGGACTCGGTCGCCTCGCGGGCGGCAGGGATCACCGAGGTCCGCTACCGGCCGGTCTTCGAGCTCCCCGACGACGACGCCCGCCACCTGGTCGACGCCGTGCCGGCGGGCCAGTGGGACGAGGGCCTGGCCGCCGCCGCCGCCGAGCTGCTCTCCCTGCACGTCGAGCGCAGCGGCTACATCGACGCGGCCACGTCTTCGCTGGTGACCGCCCGGGCCGGCTACCCGGGCCAGGTCCACTTCATGCGGACGCTCACGGGCGGCGCCTTCCCCGAAGAGCTCGCGACCACCATCGCCGGGGCGACCGCCGGCGCGACCGCCGTCGACCTGGGCCTCGCGGTGCGCCGCTTCGACGACGGCACGGCGCTGTGGGTGCTGGCGTGGGCGCGCCGGCTGGCGCACCTCGACCCCATGCCGCGCGACATCGCCCTCGACGACGCAGTCCCGGTGCGGGTCGACATCGAGGAGCCCGCTCTGCAGGGAGCAGAGCTGCGGCTCATCGTGGCCCCACCCCACGGTCCGGTGGACGAGATCTCTCTGTCCGAGGGCGTGCCGCGCTGGGTCGACTGGTTCCACACGCCGGGGCGCTGGCGGCTGGAGGCCGTGGCGCAGCGCGGCAGGCGCACCGATGTGCTGCTGCTGTTCTCGGTCTTCGTCGACGCCCAGCCGGCAACGCCGGCCCCGCTCGCCAGCAGCCTGCCGCCGGTCGACAACCCCATCGCCGCCGAGCAGGCGCTGTACGCAGCGCTCAACCGCTTCCGCGCCGACAACGGGCTGCGGCCGGTGCAGTGGTTCCCGATCTTCGAGCCCCTGGTGCGGGAACACAGCGCGTTCATGGCCTCCGTCGGCCAGGCCCGCCACGTCATCGACGGGCTGACGCCGGGCGTGCAGGTCCGCGCCCGTGGCTTCGCCTTCCCCTTCGCGTCCCACCACGAAGCGGTCGCCGCCGCCATGACGGCAGACGAAGCGCTGCAGCTCGTCGTCGACAGCCCCGCCCACCGCCGCACCCTGCTGTGCGAGCCGTGTACCCACGTCACCATCGGCGCCGCGCTGGAACCCGTGCTCAACCGCCAGCCCCGGAGCTTCGTGACCTGGGAGCTGCTGGAATTCCCCAAGGGCCCGCCTCGCCGTCTCGACGCCGCCGAGCGCTGACTCGCGCGGGTGTGACCCGAGCCGCTCTGGACTTCGGGCTACTCACCCGGCGGATCCGAGGGTAAGGGTGTCGGGCATCGGCGGTGCCTGCGTGGCCAGCCTCGTCCCAAGAGCCGTCGACGGTGGGTTCGCAGCACGCGGCCCCCACTCCATGACCACCGCAGCCCCCGGATCGCGATGCGCGTTCTCCTCGTCCAGGCCTTCACCGCTCTCGACATGGAGCTGGTGTACCCCATCGGCCTCGCCTACCTCGCGGCGCACCTCGACGACCACGAAGTCGAGATCTTCGACCTGAACCTGTACCGGGACGATCCCTACACGCCCTTCGGCGAGACGCTGGATCGCTTCAAGCCGGAAGTGGTCGGCATCAGCCTGCGCAACATGAAGGTCGCGATGCCCGGCCTGCACACCGACGACTTCCAGCCGCAGCAGGAAGCGATCGAGTTCGTCAAGAAGCGCCTGCCGGGCGTGAAGGTCGTCGCCGGTGGCACCGCCTTCAGCCTGTACAGCGAAGCGATGATGGAGCGACTGCCCGCCATCGACATGGGCTGCTGGGGCGAATCCGAATTCAGCTTCCCCGAGCTGCTCACCAAGCTCGATCGTCCCTGGGACGTGCAGGGCGTCTACTACCGGGACCCCGAAGACCGCACCGTGAAGTTCACCGGCTACCGGCCGACCCTGGACTTCAAGAGCCTGCGCCACCCCCGCCGCGACCTGGTCGACGCCGCGCCCTACCTGGCCAGCAGCTTCGTCAGCGTGGGCATCCAGACCAAGCGCGGCTGCGCGCTGCGCTGCATCCACTGCAGCGACACCTTCCTGCTCGGCCACCAGGTCCGCATGCGCGACCCCAAGGACGTGGTCGACGAGATGCAGGCCCTGGTCGAAGATCACGGCGTCGAGCAGATGTTCTTCTGCGACCAGATCTTCAACATCCCGGTCAACCACGCCATCGACATCTGCAAGGAGATCGTGGACCGCCGGCTGGAGGTCGCCTGGTCGGCGTGGTTCAACGAACACCGCAACACGCTGCCCGACGAGCTGATGATCTGGCTGAAGCGGGCGGGCTGTGGGCTGCTCAGCTTCTCGCCGGACCACGTCGACGACCGGATGCTCAAGAACCTCGACAAGAACTTCCGCCACGAAGACATGATGTACACGGTCGACGTGGCCAAGAAGCACGGGATGGACGTCGAGTACAGCTTCTTCCTGAACTCGCCGGGAGAAGACTGGCGGTCGCTGGCCTCGATCTTCAAGTTCCTCATCCACGCGCGGCTGCAGCTCGGGGGGCAGCTCCGGATGTTCACCCTTCTGATGATGAACCCGATCCGCATCTACCCGCACACCCGCCTCGCCGAGCTTGCGCGAGAGAGCGGGATGATCGCCGAAGACCACGATCTGATCGAGGCCGCCTACTGGAACCCCGGTGCCATCCAGCACGCGGTGACCGGCTGGAAGGCGACGGCGCGCGCGCTCTACGACGTGCGCAAGCGGTGGAAGGAACACACCGGCAACACCTACTCGAGCGTCACCCGCTGAGGCGCCCGGGGGGCCTGCGCTATGCTCGCGGCCCTGCCGCTCGGAGGCTGTGCTGGGTCCTGAGGCTGCCATCGCGGGTGCGGTCCCGCTCGACGACGCCAGGCTGATCGCCCGGCTGCGCCGTGGCGATCCCGCGGCCCTCTCCGAGCTGTGGGAGGGCTGGAAGACCCGGGTGTGGGCAATCTGTCGCGGCATGGCGACCGACACCGACCAGGCCCGCGCGCTGCTCCAGGATCTCTACGGAACGCTGCCTGGCACGGTGATCGGCTGGTCTCTGGACGCGCCGGTCTGCTGCCAGCTCTCCCGACACACCTGGTCACGGCTGCACGCCTGCCTGGAACTCGAAACGCCGGCCGGCATCCCCCTCAGCGTTCCGGACCAGACCCGCGCCCCGGCGGCGGCCGAGGTCGGGGCCCGGCTGGCGGAGGTTCCGCCGGAGCTGCGCGTGATCTACCTGCTCGACATCTTCTTCCGCTGCCCCGCTGCGACGCTCGCTGCGCTGTCGGGCTGGCAGGAGCGTGACGTGCGCAACGCCCGCGCGATGGTGGCCTTCCACCTCGTCTCGACCGGGGGCGCGCCGTGACGCTGGACCCGGTCAAGGTGCGCGAGCTGCTGCCCTGCTACGTCTGCGGCGATCTGCCCGAAGCGGTGGCGGCACAGGTGCGGGCGATCCTCGACCAGCACCCCGCCCTGGCGGCGGAAGCTCGCCACCTGGAGCGTGCAGAAGATGCCTGCCGCGAGCTGCTGATCGGCCTGGCCGACGACATCCCGAACCTCGAACCACTCGTCGTCCTGCCGGTCGCCCATGTCGCGCCGGTACGGTCTGCGCCGGCCCGCGGCTGGCTCGCGCTGGCGGCGGCTGCGGCGGGCCTGCTCTTCGTGCTGGGTGGGGCGGGTCTGCTGGCCCGGCACCCAGCGGTCGACGGCCTGCTCGCGCAGCACGCACCCTTCGCCGACCACAGCGCTGCGGGCTTCATCGACGAGTCCGACCCGGGTGCGCTGGCGGCGGCTCTGGTCCGTGCGGGCGCCACGCCGTCGCTGGGCTCGGTCGCCGACCTCCGCCAGTTCGGGCTCGAGCTGGTGGGCGGCGGCCTGGCCACGGGTGACCGTCTGGGCACCGTCGTCGTCTACGAGAAGGACGGCAAGCGCTACGTCTGCCAGATGTACAACGGGGTGGCGCCCAAGGACACGCCGGTGGCGACGCGGTCGGTCGACGGGCGCGTGCTGCGCGCCTACGAAGATGGCGATCTGGCGGTGGTCGTGTGGAGAGAAGCGGGCATGGTCTGCCTGTTCTCGGGGCACGCCCCTCCCGATCAGCTCCTGGCCATGGTGGCCGCCAAGCTCCGGGCGCACGTGTAGTCAGGCCACCGGCTGCCAGCAGGCTTCGGTGTCGCGTCGGGCGTCGTTGACGGTGGTGCCGACGAGGGTGGCCCGGAGCAGCTCGTCGGGGGCCGGGGCCAGCAGCGGGCCCAGCGACTCCTTGTCGCGGACCGTGGGGTCCAGCCACAGCGCCATGGCGTCGTCGTCGGTGATCACCACCGGCATCCGGTCGTGCAGGGGCGCGACGGTGGCGTTGGCAGCCGTCGTGAGGATGGTGAAGCTGTCGACCACGCCGTCGGGCCCCTTCCAGCGCTCGCAGATGGCGGCCATGGCGAACAGCTCCCGCCCCGGCCGATGGAACAGGGTCGCCGGGCGGGGCTTGTCCTTGCTGCGGTCCCACTCGTAGAAGCCGTTGGTGGCGACGAGGCCCCGGCGACGCGCGATCCCGACCCGGAAGGAGGGCTTGTCGAAGACGGTCTCGGCGCGCGCGTTGATCATGCGGAAGGAGCGGCGTCGGACCGCCTTGTCGTCGCCCTTGGACCAGGAGGGGATGAGCCCCCAGTGGCGCATGGACAGCGACGCCCGGAGCCCGTCGTCCGTCTCGATGACCCGCAGCACCGGCACGTCCTGGCTCGGCGCGACGTTGAAGCGGGGCACGATGTCCAGCGCGTCGGCCGCCGGATCCGTGTCGGTGCCGGGCGGCAGGCGCCGCTTGAAGAACGCGATCAGCTCCTGCGCGGAGCCGACGGCGAGGGCGAAGCGACCACACACGGTGCACCTCGGTGGGGGGAGGGAGGGACTCTCGCCTGCTTCAAGGGTGCAGGGCCTGGCCTCAGGCTATCGTCGGCTGCCATGTCGACACTCCTCCTGACCGCGCTGTTGCTCGCTCCCGCTCCCGCCCTCGCCGGCCAGCCCTGGATGGGGGGGGCGCGCGGCGAGGATCCGCCGGTGCTGGCACCGGACCCGCGCGGTGCTGGCGGGCTGGACCGTCGCTTCGACCTGCAGCGCCTCCAACTCGACCTCGCGCTGCTGCCCGACCAGGGCGCGGTGGAGGGCACGGCGACGCTGTCCATGCTGCGCCTGGCCGACGGGCCGGTGGTCCTCGACCAGGTGGCGCTGATCGTGGCCAGCGTGCGCGCCGATGGGCAGGACCTGCCCTGGCGCACCGAGGGCGACACGCTCATCGTCGACGTGCCCGCGGAGTTCGGTGAGGGCGGGCCCGCGTCGCTCACCGTCGCCTACCGCGCGGAGCCGCGCACCGGCCTGCACTTCCGGCACGGGGACCGCCGCGGACCCGACGGCTGGTCCGAGGTCTGGTCCCAGGGAGAGGGCGAAGACAACCGCCACTGGTTCCCCAGCTTCGACCACCCCGGTGATCGCTTCGCGTACGAGGGCCACATCACCGCCCCCGACGGCTGGCAGGTGGTGACGAACTCTGGCGTCGACCTGGTCAACTACCTGGTGATGGTGGCGGCCGGCCCCTGGGAGGTGGTGACCCATGACGAAGACGACAGCGTCGAGGTCTGGGTGCCGCCCGGCACCGACCCGGTCGCCGTGCACCGGGTGCTGGACCCGATTCCCGCGATGCAGCGGCACTTCGCCGAGCGCACGGGCGTGCCCTACCCGTGGGGTCCCTACCGGCAGGTCTTCGTCCAGCGCTTCCTGTACACCGGCATGGAGAACACCTCGGCGACCATCGAGCACGAGCGGATGCTGGTCGACGCCGGGGGCGACGGCACCTCGGACTGGGTGGAGTCGGTGGCCGCCCACGAGCTGGCACACCAGTGGTACGGCGACCTGCTCACCTGCGAGAACTGGCGGGAGCTGTGGCTCAACGAAGGCTTCGCGACCTTCATGGCGGCTGACTGGATGGCGCAGGTGCGCGGAGAAGCCGCCGCCGCCGATCAGGTGCGCCGCTGGGTGCGGGGCCTGCGCGACCACAAGTTGCCGGTGGCGGGCCGCTTCTTCCATGGGCGGGGGGCCGCCGACAACCACGACGTCTACGGCAAGGGCGCCCTCGTCCTGCACATGCTCCGCGTGATGCTCGGCGAGGATCGCTTCTGGGCGGGGATCGCGCGGTACACCCAGGGCCACCAGCGTGGCCTCGTCGAGACCATCGACCTGCAGCGGGCCATGGAGCAGGTCAGCGGCCAGCAGCTCGACTGGTTCTTCCAGCAGTGGATCGAGCTGGACCACGTGCCCCAGCTCACGGTGACGCGGCGCTACGCCGAGGGACGTCTCACGGTCAGCGTCCGACAGCGCGTCGACGACACGCACCCGCCCTACACCCTGCCCATCGACATCGCCGTGGGGACGGCGGATGGCCGGCTGATCCGCCGACGGGCCTGGCTCGACGATGAAGAGGTGGATCTCGACGTCGCGCTGGACGAGGCGCCCCTGTGGGTCGCCTTCGACCCGGACGCCGGGATCCTGGCGAAGGTGGACGACCAGCAGGACGACGACGCCTGGGTCGCCCAGCTCGCAGCACCGCTCCCGGGCGCCCGCCTGGATGCGACCGTGGCGCTGGGCGAGACCGACCACAGCGACGCGCTGGCGGCGCTGCTGGCCGACACCGGTGAGGACCAGGCGATCCGCGTCGCCGCGGCCCGGGCGCTGGGCGAGCAGCGCGCCACGGCGGCCCTGCTCACGGCGGTGGACGACGCCGATCCTCGCGTCCAGCTGATCGTGGCCAAGGCCCTGCGCAAGTCGCCCGATGACACGCCGCTCTCGGCGCTGCTCCGGCTGGCTCGCAGGGACGACAACGTCGACGTCCGCGCGGCGGCGCTGCGGGCCGCGGCGGCCCTCGATCCCGGCCCCACGCTGCCGGTGGCCCGCTCCCTGCTGGGGCTGCGGGATCGGACCGAGCGCCCGCTGCGCAGCGCCGCCATCGAGGTCATCGGGGAGCACGGCGTCGCCTCCGACATCGCGGCACTCCTCGACGAGCGCGCGCCCGGGCGGCTGTGGGCCGACGGCCTGTCAGCGGCGGCGCGCATCGCTGGCCGGGGCGAGGGGGACGCCCACGAACGGCAGGCCCGGCGAGTCGCCCGCGCCGCCGAGCAGCGGATCCGTGACCTGGACCTGCGCACCCGCCAGCGGGTGGTCGGAGTGCTCGGTCAGGTCGGAGACGAACAGACGATCTCGGTGCTGGAGTCCTTCCGCCGCTGGACGACGCTGTCGGGCGAGAAGGAAGCGGCCGCGGCGGCGGTCACGGCGATCCGTTCCCGGGCCACGCCCGCGTCGGGCTCCGACAACGAGCAGGCGGCGCGCATCGAGGCCCTCGAGGAGCGGCTCGACGCCCTGGAGACCGAGCTGGAGCGGGCCCGCGACCGTCACTGAGCGGGACGCCTCCGTTTTTTTTGCGGACGGGCTGTAAGCGTCGCCCGGCGGGCTGCGTTGTGCCGGCGGACCCCACGCTCACACAACCCTCCTCCCCTGGAGATCGCCATGTCGCGCCTCAGCATCCTCACCGGCCCCTCCCTCGCCCTCGCCGCCGCCCTCGTCGCCGTCGCCGCCTGCTCGGCGAAGGAGCCCTCGGCGGTCTCCCCCGATCTCGAAGATGACGAGATCCTGGCCGCGCCGGGGGACGGCGCCGAGGCCGCAGGCAAGCCGGATCTCTCCTCCGTCGCGCACGCAGAGGGCACGATCGCGGACGCCAGTGCCGCCGTCGCTGACGCGACCGCCGCCCCCACCCCGGTCGCTCAGCCGGCCGGCCCCGCGCGCAGTCAGGATCGCATCGAGCTGGAGGAGGAGGCCGGTGGAGAGGCCCCGGCCGCCGCGACCGAGGTCACCAGCACCCGTGGGCGGGTTGCCCGCAAGTCCGAACGCGCAGAGACCCGCGGGAGCGGTCGCCGCCGCGAGGTCGGCATCCTCGGTGGCGCCAGCGCCATGGCCGTCGACGACCTCGACGCTGGCGGCAGCGTCGGCGCGGGCGCAGTGGCCGCGTCCAGCCCCAAGGCCCGCCCCTTCCCGCCCGAGGTCGCGGCTGACTACGCTCCCGCCGCCGAGCCGGTCTCGGCGCCCCCGCCCGCCGATCCCATCACCATGTACGGATCGAGCGAGACCTACACCGACCACGGGGTCAACCCCTTCACCATGGTCGCCGACGACGCCCTGTCCACCTTCTCCATCGACGTCGACACCGCCAGCTTCGCCATCGCCCGCAAGAAGATCGAGGCGGGCGTGCTGCCGCCGCCCGAAGCGGTGCGGGTCGAGGAGTTCGTCAACTACCTCGACTACGGCTACCAGGCGCCGACCGACGGCAGCCCCTTCGCCGTGCACATGGACGCGATGCCCGACCCCTTCCGGTCCGGCCACCACGTCCTGCGGGTCGGCGTGCAGGCCCGCGAGGTCAGCCGCGACGAGCGCCCGCCGCTGCACCTGACCTTCCTCGTCGACGTGTCCGGGTCGATGTCCAGCCCCGACAAGCTCGGCCTGGCCAAGAAGTCCCTGCACATGCTGGTCGACAGCCTGCGCGAGGACGACACCGTGGCCCTGGCCACCTACGCCGGCCGCACCGCCACGGTCCTCGACCCGACCACGGCCACCGACAAGTGGTCGATCCACCAGGCGATCGAGGGGCTCAGCTCGGGTGGCTCGACGGCGATGTCGTCCGGTCTGGACCTCGCCTACGGCATGGCCTGGGACAGCTTCGAGCCCGGCCACGAGAACCGGGTGATCGTCCTGTCCGACGGCGACGCCAACGTCGGTCGCACCTCCTGGGACGACATGCTCAGCCAGATCAAGGGCTACGCCGACCGCGGTGTGACCATGTCCACCATCGGCTTCGGCATGGGCAACTACCAGGACACGCTGATGGAGCAGCTCTCCAACAAGGGTGACGGCAACAACTACTACATCGACGACGCCGACCAGGCGCGGCGGGTCTTCGTCGAGGAGCTGGGTGGCACGCTGGTCACCGTGGCCCGGGACACCAAGATCCAGGTCCAGTTCAACCCCGACAGCGTCCTGGCCTACCGGCTCATCGGCTACGAGAACCGCGACATCGCCGACAAGGACTTCCGCAACGACAAGGTCGACGCCGGAGAGGTCGGCAGCGGCCACAACGTCACCGCGCTCTACGACGTCATCCTGGCGGAGGGCTACGAGCGCAGCCTCGCCACCGTCCGCCTGCGCTACGAGCAGCCTGGCGCCGACGTGGACCACGGCGGCAGCGGCGGCATCGAGCGCGCCTGGACCTTCCGCGACCGCGACCTGGCCGAGCGCCCCGACTTCGCGGCCCGCGACCTCCGCATCGCCTACACCTCGGCCACCTTCGCCGAGATCCTCCGCCAGAGCCCCGAGGCCCAGGAGCTGTCGCTCGACGCCCTCATCGCCTTCGGTGACCGGAGCAAGCGCCGCGGCGAGACCGACGACGTCGAGCTGCTCGACCTGATGCGCCGCGCCCGTGACCTCGGCGCCGGCACCAGCAGCGGGGCGGTCTCGGTCCGCTGAGCACCCTCCTCACGCAGCGACGCCGCCCCGGGGCCTCCCGAGGCGGCGTCCGCGCGTGTCTGCCGGATCAGCCGACGCGGCGGAGGCGCTCCGGCAGGCGGTTCGTCAGCGACTCGTACATCTCGAGGCACTCGTAGCGGTCTTCACGCTTCATGCGCTCGATCCCCATGCGGGGGTGGATGTTGTAGTAGCCGGTGATGGCGTAGGGCAGGTGGTAGCCCCAGCGCAGCTCGTCCCGCAGGCCGGCGAAGTCGTCGACGAGGTCGAGGATGGGCCGCACGTCGTAGCGCGGGTTGTCCAGGTAGAAGAGCAGCAGTTCTAGTGGACAGTTGCCGGCCCCGCGGCCCATGCCGTGGATGGTGGCGTCGACGAAGTCCACGCCCTCGTCGATGGCGACGATGGAGTTGGCGAAGGCCTGCTGCTGGTTGTTGTGGAAGTGGACGCCCACCTTGATGTCTTCGCCCAGGGCGTTCATGTACTTGTGGACGAGGTAGCGGACATGGTACGGGAAGAGGCTGCCGAAGCTGTCGACGATAGCGACGTTGTGCACACCGGAACCGGCCAGCGTCTCCAGGAAGTCGTCGACCTCTTCAGGGGTCAGCGTGGACACCGCCATGACGTTGATGAAGGTCTCGTAGCCGGCTTCGAGCGAGCGCTCGAGCAGGCGCATGGCCCGGTCCATGTCCTTGGCGTAGGTGGCGATGCGGATGACGTCGAGGACGCTGTCCTGCTTGTCGGGGATGACGCTTGGATCGGCGCGGTGGCAGTCCAGCATGGCCGAGAGCTTGATCTTGCCCGGCTCGACGGCCTTGTAGAGGTCATCGGGGGAGCAGAAGCGCCACGGGCCGACGTTGTCGGCGTCGAATTCGCCGTCGCTGGTCAGGTAGCCGACCTCCATGTAGTCGACGTTGCTGGTGTGCAGCGCGGTGAACACCTTGTTGACGAAGGGGTGGTCGAAGTGCCAGTTGTTGCAGATGCCGCCGTCGCGGATGGTGCAGTCGAGCACCTTGATGCGGCGGCGCCGGTCGGTGACCAGGCCGTCGGGGCAGCACTTCACGCGGTAGTCGAGACCCATGGTGTTCCTCACTGGTGTTCGGGCGCGGGGCGTCCCGCTGTGCGGCGCTCCCACGGCGCCCGCTGTCGGGGTGGCCTCCGGAACAGGCTCGCGGAGCGGGCGTCCGGAGTGGGCTTCCGGAAGGGCGTCCGGCCGCAGGCGGGGCGCAACCTACCTGCAAAGTCGGCGGTGCGCCATCCCTGTTCGCGGTAGGCTGGACGCCATGGACGAACCCGCACCCTTCGAGCCCCGTGGCCGCACGATCACCTTGATCCTCGCCCTGTTCCTGGGCAGCTTCGGGGTCCATCGCTTCTACACCGGGTTCACGACGGTGGGGCTGCTGCAGCTCTTCACCGCCGGTGGATGCGGGATCTGGTGGGCGGTCGATCTGACCATGCTGCTGGCCGGCCGCTACCGCGACTCGTTGGGGCGGCCGCTGGTCTGACAGCGCTGTGAGCCTGCACATCACCGGAAGTCCCGGCTGCGGCTCTGCACCGCCGGGGCGCGCTGCAGCGGCAGGAAGCGGAAGGCCAGCAGGGAGAGAGAGTCGCCGTCCCGCTGGACTCGGGCTTCGATCTCGACGAGGGACTGTTCGAGGATCACCCGCCGCTGCCGCTCGAAGAGGTGGGGCTTGACCACGATGTTGAGCAGGCCGGTCTCGTCTTCGAGGGTCATGAAGACGATGCCCGACGCCGTGCCGGGGCGCTGGCGGTGGCTGATCATGCCGGCGACGCGCACCCGGGCGTCGGGCGGGCGGTCCATGACCTGGACGGCGGTGAGGACGCCGCGGCGCTGCAGGTCGCCGCGCACCATGGCGATGGGGTGCTTGTCCACGGAGAGCCCGGTGGTGGCGTAGTCTTCGCGTAGCTCGGCGACGGCGTCGGGAGCGGGGAGGGGAGCGGGACCCTCCTGGCGGGTGAGGCCGCGGAACAGCGGCAGGTCGGTCAGCCCCTGGACGGCCCACACCGCCTGGCGGCGGTTCCACGGCCGGCCGGCGGGGCCGAGCGTCGACAGCGCGTCTGCCCGCGCCAGGCGGACCAGGTCGTCGCGCGCGAGATCCGCGCGGAGCTGGAGATCGCCGACCCCTTCGAAGGGGTGGTCCCGCCGCGCGTCTTCGATGCGTCGGCCGGCGTCTTCGTGCAGCCCCTTCACCAGGCGCAGCCCCAGCCGGATGGCGAAGGGGCGGGCGGCGTCCCGCCCGGCGGGT
This sequence comes from uncultured Enterobacterales bacterium, assembly GCA_964599085.1. Lineage (GTDB taxonomy): Bacteria > Myxococcota_A > UBA796 > UBA796 > UBA2385 > J125. The sequence goes on from CAZRFD010000123.1 coordinate 19,712, forward strand.
TCCAGCGTCAGGTCCCAGTCGCTGTGCTGGACGTCGACGGGCAGCAGGTCGACGCCGTGGCGCTGGGCATCGGCGAGCAGGGCCCGCGCCGAGTAGAAGCCCATGGGCTGGCTGTTGACCAGGGCCGCCGACAGGGCCGCCGGGTAGTGGTGCTTGAGCCAGCAGCTCACGTAGACCAGGCGCGCGAAGCTGGCGGCGTGGGATTCGGGGAAGCCGTACTCACCGAAGCCGCGGATCTGCGCGGCGATCTGCCGGGCGTAGTCTTCGGTGATCCCCTCGGACATCATGCCGGCGACGAGGTCCTCGCTCATCTTCTCCAGCCCGCCGCGCTTCCGCCAGGCCCCCATGGCCCGCCGCAGCTCGTCGGCCTGCCCCGGCGTGAAGCCGCCGACCGCCACCGCCATCGCCATGACCTGTTCCTGGAAGATGGGTACGCCGAGGGTCCGCTCCAGGATGGGGCGCAGCTTGAGGTGGGCGTACTCCACAGATTCCTTGCCGCTGCGGCGCCGCAAGTAGGGGTGGACCATGCCCCCCTGGATGGGGCCGGGTCGGACCACGCTGACCTCGATGACCAGGTCGTACCAGCAGCGCGGCTTCAGCCGCGGCAGCATCGACATCTGGGCGCGGCTCTCGATCTGGAAGACGCCGATGGTGTCGGCCTTGCAGATCATGTCGTAGACGGCAGGGTCTTCGGCGGGGACCGTCGCCAGCGTCAGCGGCTGGCCCCAGTGCTGCGCGACGAGGTCGAAGCCCTTGCGGATGGCGGTGAGCATCCCCAGCGACAGGAAGTCCACCTTGACGAAGCCGACCACGTCGATGTCGTCCTTGTCCCACTGGATGACCGTGCGCCCCTCCTTGGTCGCGGGTTCAACCGGGCAGAGGTCGACGAGCGCGCCGTCGGAGATGGCGAAGCCGCCGACGTGGATCCCCACGTGCCGCGGCAGCCCGGCGAGCTGATCAGTCAGGTCGACGGCGAGCTGCACGCGTCGGTCGGTGGGGTCCATCCCGGCGTCGCGGAGCTGGTCGGGGCCGATGACCCCGCCGTCGAACCAGTGGATCCGCCGGGCCATGCGGTCGACCTGGTCCAGCGACAGCCCCACGGCCTTGCCCACGTCGCGGATGGCGCTGCGGCGCCGGTAGCGGATCACCTCGTTGATCATCGCCGCCCGGTGGCGACCGTACTTTTCGTAGAGGTAGACGAAGACTTCTTCGCGGCGTTCGTGTTCGAAGTCGACGTCGATGTCGGGTGGCTCGCCGCGCTCTTCGCTGATGAAGCGCTCGAAGAGCAGGCTGCTGCTGGCCGGATCGACCGAGGTGATGCCGAGCACGTAGCAGACCGCGCTGTTGGCGGCGCTGCCACGCCCCTGGCAGAGGATCCCCTGCTGGCGTGCGAAGCGCACGGCGTCGTACACGGTGAGGAAGTAGGCGGGGAAGTCCAGCTTGTCGATGAGGGCCAGTTCGTGGTCGAGCTGGGCGCGCACGCTGTCGGGGGCGCCGCCGGGGTAGCGCTGGGCGGTGCCCCGGCCGACCAGCTCGCGCAGCCAGTCCATGGGGGAGCGCCCCGCGGGCACGACTTCCCGCGGGTACTGGTAGTGGATCTCGTCGAGGCCGAAGCGGCAGCGGTCGGCGATCTGCACGCTGCGGTCCAGTGCGTCTTCGAAGCCGGCGAAGCGGGCGGCGTACTCGGCGGGGCTGAGCAGGTGGCGGCCGGCGTTGGCCTGCAGGGCGGTGCCGGCTTCGTCGAGGGTGGTGTGCAGGCGGATGCAGGTGAGCAGATCCTGCAGCCGCTGGCGGTCGGGCTGGTGCATGAGCACGTCGGCGGTGGCCACCAGGGGGACGCCGGTGGCCTGCGACAGGGCGCGGCGGGCGGCCATGCGGGCGTCGTCGTGGCTGTCCAGCCGCCGCACCAGTCCGAGGGAGAGGTGGTCGGCGGCGGCGTCGCGGAGGGCGTGCAGGCGGTCGGCCGACCAGTCCCCCAGGGCGATCAGCTCGAGGCCGTCGACCTTTTCGAGGAGCAGGGACAGCGGCACGCGCCCGCGGCCCTTGACCACACCGCGGGCGCGGCGCTGGGCGGTGGTGCCGGCCGCGGCATCGTCGGGTGGGCCGCCGCAGCGGGCCCAGGTCACGAGGTGGCAGAGGTGGGTCC
>CAZRFD010000124.1:0-21074 GCA_964599085.1 uncultured Enterobacterales bacterium
ACAGTAGTGTGGATGGCGGAGAGCGGCGGGTTCTTACGGGGGGCTCAACCTTCCGGGCAGCATCCGAGTCGGCACCGTGGGCCGCGCGCTGGCGGGAGTCGAGCTGCGCATCGCGGCGGACGGCGAGATCCTCGCAAGGGGCCCGAACATCACCCAGGGCTACCTGAACCGGCCCGAGGCCACTGCCCAGGCCTTCGACGCGGAGGGGTGGTTCCACACCGGCGACCTGGGCGCGATCGACGACGACGGCTTCCTCCGGATCACCGGCCGCAAGAAGGAGCTGATCAAGACATCGGGTGGAAAGTACGTGGCCCCCGCGAAGATCGAGGGGCGCTTGAAGATCCTCCCCATCATCCAGGAGGCGGTGGTCGTCGGTGACACCCGCAACTACTGCGTGGCGCTGATCGCCATCGATCCCGACGCCCTTGGCGACTTCGCCGCCCAGGCAGGCATCCCGGCCGACCCCGGGCACGCCCGGGTCTCGGAGGCGGTGGACACACACATCGACAGGGTCAACGCAGAGCTCGCGAGCTTCGAGACCATCAAGTACTGGGCCATGACCCCCGAGCCGATGACGGTGGAGAACGGACTGCTCACCGCCTCGCTCAAGGTGAAGCGGAAGCTCGTGGAGGAGCGCTACGCCCTGCTCATCGACCAGATGTACAGCCGGAAGCTGCGCTGAGCGGCCCGGGGGCCCGGGGGGCGGGGGGCGGTGTCTGTCAATGCGGTTATCCATTTCGCGGAGCTGCGAAATAGGCAACAGCAATGTCCGACACCGGCTCCGCATTTCGCGGAGCTGCGAAACAGGCAACAGCAATGTCCGACACCGGATCCGCGACACCGGATCCGGATCGAACTGCTCCAGGGCGAAGGGCCGTCTCGAACCCCGCATGGCGTGCCTGGAGGTGCACCACCTGCGCCGATGAGCTTCACCCCGGTCAGGGAGCCCTGCTCGCGGACTGCACCTCTGGCTGGCGCAGGTCGAGGCGCAGATCAAGCGGGTCGGGGGCGCGGGGCATGGGGGTCAGCTCGGGGTTCTGGTGGTGGTCTTCCAGGCTGCAGAGTGGGCGACGGCATCCTTGACGGTCTGGAAGGGAAGGCTCTGGTCCCGCGTCAGCTCAGAGCGTTCGGCGTAGCTGATCACGGTTGCGTCGAGGTGGAGGATGGGCATCGCAAGGCTGGCATAGCCGGCCGAGAGGCGGGCTACCGAGCCGCAGGTGCTGTGGGACACCGGCGGCGTGCTCCTCGATGACTGGGTCACCGTGAACGATGACAAGCTGGCGCTGCTGCAACGCTGGATGGACGCCGCTGACACCGGACGTCGCTGAGAAAGGGCCTCGTTGGGACGGTCTCGGACACTCGACAGATGAGCCTGTCTGTGGTCCACTGCTCTCCCGCTGGCCGACTGTGGCGGCCACTCCCTTCCCAGCTACGTGAGGTGTTCGTGGGTCTTGTGCTGAGCATTGAACCTGACCAATGCGTCGAGGTCTCCCTCGACGACTGGAGAGCCGCTGTCGCCGCAGTGGATGGCGTCGACTGGGACAATGACGACCGGGTGACCCGGAATCCAGCCACCGGACAGGAGATCCGAATTCCTGCCGCTCCGTGGCAGGCACAGGCTGGGGCAGCGGTGCTCCAATGGTCTCCGCACTCGATCAGGACGACCGTCCCCTGGCACTTCAGCGAAGACCTCGAGGCCCCCGAGTTTCAAGGCATCATGGCGCTCGCCGCGGCCCTCGATGCCCGGGTGGTCGGGAACTTCGAGTTCGAGATCCGGCCCGACGGCTCGACGGCCCCCCTCCTCGACACCTGCACACCCGATCCAGCCGCGGTGTCGGACACTCCACCCTCGCCCGCCCGGGAGCCCGATCTCGACGAAGCCACGCCCGGACCACCGCCCGCGCCCACCCCCTCGCCTGCGCCTGCGCCCAAGACATGGTGGGAGAAGCTCTTCGGGCCGTAGGCGCGCTCTGGCAGTGGCAGACCACCGAGCACGGCCTCCTGGGCCTTGTCGGAGCGGCGACAGGCTGCACCCATCAGCCGCGTCGCATCGTAGTGTGCGATGTAGCGACTGATCGCACGATCGACCGCACCGGAGCTTGTCGCAACCGACCGCCGACCTGCCCGTCTTCACCTTCACCTGTTCCGAAGAACGGCGGTGACAAGTACGGTAGAGCACGGCGAAGCCGAAGCATCGACGAGGCGGGGCGCAGGTCGGCGGCCCGGTCGAGCAGGACGGCGCCATGGGGTTGCCCATGCCGGATCCTGTAGCTTTCGATATCGTAAATGACAGAGTCGCAGGGGGAGCGTCCCCACCCCCGCTGCCGGGTCGAGCGGGGCGAGCTGTGGCGCTCCCAGCATCCTGGACCGCCCCGCCAGGAATCCCCCGCCAGGAATCACGCGCGTGACCCGGGCCTCAAGCCGATAGCATCAGCGCCATGCCTCACCCCACCGACGACCGGCGCCTGCGCCTCTTCGCGTTCACGCAGTCGGACAAGCGGCACGGCTACCTCGCGGTGCTGGCCGCCTTCGACGCCGAGCGGGAGCGCAGCCGGCTGCAGCTCTCGGCAGCCGACCTGGTGGGGGACGCGCCGCTGCCGCAGGGAGAGGACGCGGCCCTGGCGATGCTCGACCAGCTCCACGCCTGGGGGATGCTGGACCGGGTCCAGGACGACCGCCGGGTGCGCAGCATCGCGGAGTACCGCCGGCGCCGCAGCGTCTACCAGATGACGGAGCTGGGCTGGCTGGCCTGGTCGGCGGTGCAGGGGGTGCTCGACGCCCAGGCCGGTGAAGCAGAGCTGCGTCGGCTGGTGCTGGACAAGGTGAGCGACGAGCTGGCTGCCCTCGGCGCGGCCCTGGATGCCGACGACGCTGAAGCCGTGGCCCACCACCTCGAAGAGCTGCACCTCACCCTCCGGCAGCTCGCCGAGCACGCCGCGCGCTTCACCCTGGCCACCAGCGAGCTGGCGACGGCCTGGGAAGCCGATCCGGTCGCCTTCCTCGCCCACAAGAACCGCCTGCTGGGCCACCTCGACGGCTTCCTCCAGGCGCTGACCGCGCAGCACCCCGGGCTGCGGGCCCAGGTGGTGGAGCTGGACGCGCAGGCCGACCGGCTGGCGGCGCTCGCGGCGTCGGCCAGCCTGGGACTCCTGGGAGAGGATCGGGCCCATACCCGCGCCCGACGCGCCTGGGAGGGCATCGTCGGATGGTTCGTGGACCGGCGGGACCAGCCCTGCCAGGCCACGCTGCTCGGCGAGCGCACCAACCGGGCGATCCGCGACCTCGCCGTCCTGCTGGAGCGGGTGCTGGAAGCCACCGCCGGCGGGGTGAGCCGGGCCACCCAGCTCGAGCTGCTGGCCGAGTGGGTGCTGGCCTGCCCCGACGACATGCACGCCACCGCCCTGATCAGTACCTTCAGCGGGATCCGGGCCGCGCGCCACTTCGGCTCCCCCGAAGACGATCCCGAAGCCACCGCCCCCAACACGAGCTGGTGGGAGGCGCCCCCCGCCCCGGTGGACATGACCCTGCGCAAGCGCGGCAAGCCGGCTTCCCCGGGGCGGCCCGGCGCCCTCGACAACCGCCGCAAAGATCGGGAGGTCCTCCGCCTGCGCCAGGCACGCCGCCGACAACAGCAGGCCCGGGCCAGCGACGCCATGGTCGAGGCCCTCCAACAGGCGCGGCCCCTCGACGAGCTGGAGCTGTCCGTGCTGCTGCGACTGCTCAGCCGCGCCCTGCACAGTCGGGGCGCCGCGAGCACCTCGGCCCGCACCACCCGCGGCCGCCTGCGGCTGCGCCTGACCCCTGCCGACACCGGCACGGTGGTGCCCACCTGTCGCGGGACCCTGGTGCTGGAGGGGCTGCACCTGGCGGTCGAGCGGTCCTCGGATCCCGAAGCCGGCGCCGCGCAGGGGGCGCCATGAGGTGGGTGCGCGACACCGAGCTGGGGGACTTCCAGCGGGCGGCCCGGGCGCTGCTGGTCCACGGGCTGCTCTCCCCGGCGGTCCCCGACGACGCCACCTGGCGCCTGGCCCGCCGCCACGCCGACGCCCTCGACCAGGCATTCCACGAGCTGGTCGGCTACCGCGTCCGCCGCGGCCGCCACTGCCTGACCCTCGACCGCCGCGGCGCCCCCGTGCAGGCACGGACGGTGTTCTTCACCCCCAGCAAGCAGCCCTTCGACCGGGTACGACTGGCGCTGCTGGTGCTGAGCCTGGCGGTGCTCGAGCGGGCCGGACGCCAGATCACCCTCACCGAGCTGGCCCTGGGGATCCGGCGACAGGCCGAGCGCCGGGCCAGCCTGCCCTTCGACCCCGACGAGTACGCGTCGCGCCTGGCCCTGGGCCACGCCATCGCGGTCCTGGAGCAGCGGCAGGCCCTGCGGCTCACCGACGGCTCGCGGGAAGCCTGGGAGCGAGGGGACGAGCAGGCCGAGGCCCTCTACGACATCGACCACGAGCTGTGCCGGGCCGTGCTCCCCCTGGGCGCCGGCCTGGCCGGCAGCGGGGGCCTGCGGCGGCTGCTGACATCGGAAGCGGGCGTGGCCGGTCGGGACGAGGAGCGGCGGCAGCGCCGGCAGGGCCTGCTGCGCCGCCTGCTGGAGGATCCCGTGCTCTACCGGGCCGACCTCGACGACGCCGAGCGCGCCTACCTCCACGGCGAAGCCGGCCGCCTGGGCCGCCTGCTGGAGCGGCTCACCGGCGGCACCCTGGAGCGCCGAAAGGAGGGCTACGCCCTCGTCGACCCTGGCACCCGCCTGTCGGATCGGGCCTTCCCCAGCGGCGGCGGCGCCCAGCAGGCCGCCCTGCTGCTGGCCAGCGCCCTGGCGCGCCGGGCTCCGGATCTGCCGCTCGTGCCGGCACCGATGGCCGGCGAGCGCACCAGCGCCTGGGTGTCGGCCATCGACGACGCCGCTCCCGCCGAGGTCGGCGTGGCACCGGCCGGCCCGCTGCCGCCTCCCCGGCGGGTCGACCGCCCCTTCGCGTCGGACGCCGAGCTGCGCCAGCTCGCCGCCGAGCTGCACGACGCCGCCGGCACGGTCCTGGCCCGGGCCAGCCACCGCGAGGACGCCGACGCCATGCTCCGCGACGGCGTCGACGTGCTCGTCGCCTTCGACCTGCTCCGACCCCTGCCGGGCGGCGTGGCCCTGATGCCCGCCCTCGCCCGCTTCCGCGAACCGCTGGTCGAAGCGCCACCGGAGATCACCCACCAGCTCGGACTGTTCGGGCTGGACCTGAACGGAGGCGCCGATGCGGGCTGAGCGCTTCAAGCCCGTGCGGGCCGGGATCATCGGCCTGTGGGACTATGACGCCCACGTCTTCCACTTCGCCGACGGTCGCCTGGTGCTGCGGGGCCCCAACGGTTCGGGCAAGACCAAGGCGCTGGAGCTGCTGGTGCCCTTCGTGCTCGATGGCAGCATCGATCCACGGCGCCTCGACCCCTTCTCCGGCCAGCAGCGCACCATGAAGAGCAACCTGCTCTACGCCGGCCAGACCACCGGCCGGGGCTACTGCTGGCTGGAGTTCGCCAGGGGAGAAGATGTCGTCACTGTCGGCGTGGGCATGCAGGCCCACGACAAGAGCCCCCGGGTCAAGCGCTGGTGGTTCGTGGCCGAGGGGCGGGTGGGTGAACAGATCGAGCTGGTCGAGCACCGGGCCGGCCGCAGCTACCCCGTGGACCGGCCCGCGCTCATCGAACAGATCGGACGCGCCACGATCAGCGACAGCGTCGAGGCCCACCAGCGAGCCGTAGACAATCGACTGTTCGGCCTGGGGCCGGAACGCTACCGCGACATGCTGGAGCTGATCCTGACCCTGCGCCGCCCCCAGCTCGCCAAGGATCTCAACCTCGACCAGCTCTCCGACGTGCTCTCCGACGGCCTGCGCACCGTCGATCCCGAGCTGCTGCGCGACAGCGCCGAAGCCTTCGTCCACCTCGAGGAGGCCCGCCGGCGGCTGGCCGAGCTGGAGCAGGCCCGGGAGGGGGTCGACGCGGTGCTGACCGCCTGGCGGACCTGGCTGCGGGCGCGCGGGGCGCAGCGCCTCGCCGACGTCGACCGGGCCCGCGGGCGGCTGGACAGCACCCGTCGGCAGGTGGATCTGCTGGAGCGCCGGATCCAGGCCAAGGCGCGGCAGGCGCTGGCCGCCGCCGAGCAGGTGGCCGCCGCCGACGCAGAGCTGACCCGCCTCGGCGCCATCATCGAGGGGCTGCGGCGCTCCCGGGCCTACCGGGACCAGGGGCAGCTCGAGGACAAGCGCGGCGCGGTCGCACAGGCGCGGCAGGCGCTGCGCCGGGCCGAGGGCCAGGCGGCGCGGACGGCGACTGAGCTGCAGCGTGCCGACCGCGATCTGGCAGAGGCGGACAAGCGCCTGCGCCGAGCGCACGAACAGCTCGACGAGGCCCAGGCGCTGCTGCGCGGCGCCCTGCACGCCCTGCGCATGGAGGAGGCAGACGAACCCGAGGCGCTGCGTGCCGCGCTGGTGGCCCGGGGGGCCGCCGTGGCCGCCGTGCTGGAGGAGGCCGAGCGGCTGGAGGAGGCCGAGCGCCGGCTCGCAGAAGCCGAGGCGTTCGTCCAGCGGGCGGTGGCCGACCTCGAGGGGGCCGAGGCGCGCCGAGCCGAGGGCCGGGTCGCGCTGGAGCGCCTGCTGGCCGAGGCCCGGGCGGCGGTCGAGGCCTGGCACCAGGGTCTGCGCCCCGAGCTGCAGGCCGAGGTGGACCTCGGGGTGCTCGTCGACGCCGTGCCGGAGTTGGGCCGCGGGGCGCGCCTCGACCAGAAGGTCCAGGGGCAGCTCGCCGCGCTGCGAGACCGGATCTCGGCCGCGCTGCACCGCATCGACGACGAGCGGCAGAGCTGCGCCCGGGACCGGGCCGATCGCCTCGCCCGCATCGACGAGATCCGGGCCGAGCGCCAGGACGCGCCGCCACCGCCACCGACCCGCCTGGCCCCGCGAACAGACCGCCCCGGCGCCCCCCTGTGGCGACTGGTGCGCTTCCGCCCCGACGTGCCCGCCGACCAGCGCGCCGGGCTGGAGGGTGCGCTGCTGGCCGCCGGCCTGCTGGATGCCTGGGTCGATCCCCCGGACATGGTCGACGGCCTCGACCCCCATCGCCAGGACACCGCCCTGCGCCCCACGCCAGCCGGCGAGGGCCCGACCCTCGACCACCTGCTGGAGCCCGAAGCGCAGGAGCACATCCCCGCCGACCACGTCGCCCGCCTGCTCACCAGCGTCTCCATCGACGAAGCCGCAGTCTTGTCCGCTACAGTCTTGTCCGCCACAGTCTTGTCCGCCGCAGTCTTGTCCGCCGCAGCCACCTCCCGCCCCGACGGCCGGTTCACCCTCGGCCCCCTCCGCGGCGCCCACCTCCCCGACGCGCCCCGCTACATCGGCGCCACCGCCCGTGCCCGACACCGGGCGGAACGCATCGCCGCGCTCGAAGCCGAGTGCCAGCAGCTCGAAGCGCGCAGCCGGGAGCTCGATCTCGCACACCAGGAGCAGCTCGCCCTGCGCCACGCCATCGGCCGGGCCACCGCGGAGCTGCCACCGTCCGCGCCCGCGCGCCAGGCCCGTGATCGCCTGGCAAAGCTGGAAGGCCGCCACGCCCAGGCGGCAGCCGCCCTGCACGGTGCCCAGGAGCGACGTGACACCCGGGCCCGACAGCGACAGCAGCGCCACCACGCCCTGCTGCAGGCCGCCCGGAGCCACCACACCCCCACCGAGCTCGCCGAGCTGCGCCAGCTCGAAGAGGCGGTGGGCCAGGCCCGCAAGGCGCTCGACCAGGTGTCGCGGGCGCAGGCAGGCGCAGCCGACCAGCGACGCCAGCGCGACGAGGCCGCCGACCGGCAGAAGCGGGCGGACGAAGCCCACCAGGCCGCCGCCGGTGATCGCGACGAGGCCAGACAGACCCACACCGACCTCACGGTCGGGCTGCAGACCCTCGAACAGACCCTCGGCGAGGAGGTGCGGCACGTCCTCGAACAGATCGAGCGCCACCAGGAGCAGCGGACCGAGGAGCAACAGGCCCGCGAACAGGCCGAGGAGGAGCGCCAGGAAGCCGCACAGGCCCGCACCCGCTTCGAGGGAGCGCAGGACGCCGAGAAGCGCAAGCTGCCCGATCTGGAGGAGGATCTGGGCAGGGCCCGCGCCCGCCTGGGCCCCTTGCAGCACCCCGACGTCGCTGATGCGCTCAACGTCACCGCCCTCCAGATCGGCGTGGACGACACCGACTTCGCCGCGCACCTGGCCCGCGCCTGCGACGGCGCCTCCTTCACCGAAGAGCAGCTCAAGTCCACCGAGACCCGCCTGCGCCGCCAGCTCGAGGGCCTCGACCAGGCGCTGGGCAGCCGCTTCCGCAGCGCCCGCTACGACGACGATGGCATCGTCCGCCTCACCATCCAGGACGAACGCGGCGCCCACGGCCCGGCAGCCTTCTCCGCCCTCCTCGAGCAGCGGCTGCTCACCGCGCGGCAGCTCATGGCCGCACATGAACAGAAGCTCTTCGAAGACCAGCTCCTCGGCAACCTGTTCACCCAGCTCCGGGAGCGCACCGACGAGACCCGGGACCTGGTCTTAGCCATGGACCGGGCCATGCGCGCCCGTCGCCTGGCCAGCGGCAAGTCGGTGGGGATCGCCTGGCGGCCCCGCGCCGACCTGTCGCCAGAGCGCCGCGAGCTGCTGGATCTGCTGCGCTTCGACCCGGCCCTGCTCGGTCCGGAGCGCCTCGGCCGGGTCCGCTCCCTGCTGCGCGACGAGGTCCAGCGGATCCGCCGCGAGCACCCCGAGCGGGAATACCACCCCATCCTGATGGAGGCCCTGGACTACCGGGCCTGGCACCACTTCGACCTCACCCTGTACGAACCCGACGGCGGCAGCGCCCGCCTGAGCAAGCACCGCCACGGGCAGCTCTCCGGCGGTGAGAAGGCCGCCACCCTCCACCTGCCCCTGTTCGCCGCCGCCCACGCCCACTTCGGCGCCGGCCGGCCGGACTGTCCACGGTTGGTGGCGCTCGATGAAGCCTTCGCCGGCATCGACGACACCGGCGTCCCCGAGCTGCTCCGCCTGGCCCACGCCTTCGACCTGGACTGGTTCCTCACCGGCTACGACCTGTGGGTGACCGAGCCCTTCCTGCCCGCCGTGATGCACTACGACCTGGCCCACGATCCCGTCACCCGTGCGGTGAGCGCCTGGCCCATCCTGTGGAATGGTGTACAGACCATCGAGGGGCAGGACGCGCTGGACGCCGAGGGGGCAGGTTCGTGACCGCGCAGCGCCGACTGCTCGGCGGGCCCGACTTCGCCCGGCTCTTCGACCGGGTGCGGCGCCGCCTGGAGCGAGAACCCGACGCACCGCCCACCGCCCGGGTCAGCCTGCGCGATCCCACCGACGCCGAGCGCACGGCCATCGGCGGCCTGGTCGGCCGGCGCTTCCGTGGCCGGAGCGTCAGCGTCGCGCTGGGCGAGCTGGACGCCGCGCTGCAGCGCGCGTCCGGTCGAGGGCTGCGACCGTGGCTGGAGCAGCTCGGCGGCAGGCTGCGGGACCGGCCGGCCGAGGAGCGGGCGCGGCAGCAGCAGATCGCCGCCGCCCTGGCGCGCGCCCGGCAAAGCCCGCTGGCGACGCAGCCCTGGTACCAGGCCTGGCTGGCCGAGCTGGAGGGAGCCCCGCTGACCCGCCTGGCCAACGAGGGCGCGCTGGAGCGCCTGGACACCGCCGCGACCGTGCTGGCCCGTCTGCCCGCCGACGACGCGCCCATCGCCTTGTTCGCCAGCGCCACCCTCGGGTCCACCAAGGCCCTGGACGACACCCCCGTCGAGCGCCTCGTCCTCCGCGGCCTGGCGCTGCGCGCCGGCCTGCCCCGCCCCACCGACGCCGCCAGCCGCCGCGCGCTGTGGGAGCGCTTCGGCGTCGTGCCCGACGACCTCGCCGCCCAGGTGCTCGTCCTCAACCTGCCGGCCACCGGCGACGGACCCGTCGACCGCATGCTCCGCGAGGGTGCCGCCCACGGCCTGCCACTGCGCCTCACCCTGCACCAGCTCACCCATCACCCTCCAGCCCTCCCCTCCTCGTCGCCCCCCTCCTCCACGCCACTGTTCATCTGCGAGAACCCCGCCGTCCTCCGCCACGCCGCCGAGCGACTCGGCAGCGCCTGCCGCCCCCTCGTCGTCACCGAGGGTCGCCCCAGCACCGCCCTGTGGCGCCTGCTGGCCTGCACCGACGCGCCGCTGCGGGTCCGGGCCGACTTCGACAAGGACGGCCTGGAGATCGCCGGCCAGATCCTGCTGCGCCACGCGAGCCGGGCCGCCCCCTGGCGCTTCGACGCCGACACCTACCGCGACGCCCCCCACACCGACGTCGCCCTCCCCGACATGCTGCCGGCCACACCCTGGGATCGCACCCTCCGCGACGCCATGGCCGGGGCCTGGCGGGTCGAGGAGGAGCAGATCCTGGAGCGACTGCTGGGGGATCTCGCAGCCGCCGGGGACCCTCGGACCGAGCGGTAGTCAGGCCCCCGCGGCGTCCGCGGCGACCTCGCACATGCTCTGCAAGACCCGATCAGGGTGCTGCAGTCGTTCCACAGGGCAGTACAACAGGTCCAGCGCACCGACCAGAGCGCGCCCGGTGTCCTCGTCGCCCGACATCCGCCAGGCACCCTCCAGCACGCTGCGCCCCATGAGCCGGACCGGCGCAGCGAGCACGAACTCGCCGACGCGCAGCTCATCCGGCCGTGAGAGCAGCACCTGGCGATGTTCCTCCTCGAGATTCCCGAGCGCCATCAGGAGCGCGGTTCGTCCATCGCTGGCCCGCACCTGGAAGATGTCGGGCGGCGTGCCGCTGGCGGCTTCAAGCCAGCGACGCAGCCACAGGTCACCCCGGTCGGGGTCGGCGAGGAAGCGATCCGCCAGGGTGAAGCCGTCATGGTGCCGCCAGTAGAGCAGCCAGGCCCAGCGGGCTTCGTCGCTCATGGTCACGACGGGGTTGTCGATGATGTCGGCGTCGGCGAGACGCAGGGGCTCGCCGAGCAGTTCCGGTGCGGCGTCGATCAGGGCCTTCCTGGCGCGATCCCGCAGCGAAGACAGGTCGCCGGGCACCGGCGACGGACGGGATCGTCCACAGCAGCGCTTGTACTTCTTGCGGCTGCCGCAGGGACACCGGCGGCTGGGCTCGACCACGCCGCGACGGCTCACGAAGGGGTCGACCAGCTCGGCGCCCGCCGCGCGGATCCGGGTGTAGAGGTCCCAGGCGCGGTCCTTCGCGCCTGGCTGCGCCATCCACGCCGTCAACAGCTCGTCAGCCGGACCGTGCCCCCAGGTTTCGACGATCTCCCAGCGATTCAGGTCGATCACCCCGCTCGCCACGGGGTCGTCCTCCCCCGAGGACCATAGCCACGCGAAGTCGAAGTACAGTTCTTCACAGTCGCAGGTCGGGTTCACGCAGCACAGCTCATCGACGGACCAGGCCACACCATCGAGCCAGACCAGGTGGTGCGGATCCAGGGGTAGGACCTGCTGCCGACCGAGCAGCTTGCCCGGCACCCAGCCCCTGCGTTCCTGGGCGCTGCGGCGGTTCACACCCGTGCGTGCACGGTTGAAGCGGCGGACCGCCTGTGCGGTGGCGATCACATCCTTGGGGATGGTGAACGCCGCCGCTTCCGAACAGTCGCCGAGGATGTCTCCCGTGCGGGGGTCGAGCGTCGCCGCTGCATCCATGGTCGGCGCGTTCGCGCGGCGGACGGTCGAGTCCGGAGCGTCACCCACGTCCACGCCGATGGCACGCACGCCGATGGGATCGGTTGGTCCCCCCCGCAGATCCAGGAGATACAGGGTCGCCTCGACCACATCGCCTCGACGTCGGCGCGCGAGGACAGGATCGAGGATGGGCAGCTCGGTGGTCGGATCGAAGTTCAGCTCAGGCATGGCGCGGCCGAGGGTAACCGGTGGTGAGGGCGGCGGCGTGGGTATCCGCCATCGGTGCTGCCGGCCGCCCTGGAGCAACGGCGGTGCTCCCGCGCCGCCGAGTCGCGTCACATGCCGATCCAGTCCGCGCAGTCGGGGTCGATGGCCACCGACCCCGTCGACGCCGCGGCGCCTACTGCCACAGGTCGCACTCGATGGAGCCGGCGTCCAGGCTGGAGCAGTCGGCCTGGCGCACCTGGCTGACACAGTCGTGACCCGCCGCGGGGTCGTAGGTCTGGCCCAACAGGGCCCCGGCGTCCAGATAGAGCTGCGCGATGTTGGCCCAGGCGTCGATGCAGTCCTGGTTGCTAGCCCAGAGGTCCTCATACGCGCCCTTGTCACAGCGTTCCTGACGGCTGCAGGCCGCCTTGCCGAAGGCGGTGGGGAAGGCGGACTCGGAGATGGTGCAGGCAGTCAGCAGGGCGAGGATCAGCACGGGGGGCTCCGGAACAGCGGCAGGACCGGTCACTTGACCGTGTCCCACTATCCACCGGGAGGTGCAGAGGACAAGACGGACTGGCGGCGCCGTCCGGTCCCGAGATTCGGGTCTGGAGTGGATTCACGGGACGGCGCGGTCACGAACCGAGCCGACGGGGCCGCCGCAGCGGCTTCGGCGGGCGTTCTCGGAGAAGCGGGTGCCGGCCCGTCGGCGGGCGGCTCGGCGCGAACCCATGGTCTGCGAGGCCAGGGCCGCGGAGTGGGCGGCGATGATCGACGGGGAGGTCATCAAGACTTCAACGCTCCCGAGAATTGACCCCCTCCCGCTGGTGAGAACCGACCCCCCAGGACATCGGTCGTGGCGGTGATGAGCCCTGGACCTGCTCACAGAGGAGCAGGTCATGTCCGTTCGACTCTGCACGTGGGCAAGGTCAAGGCCCACATCCAGTTCACGCTGGCGCTGGCGGCCAAGGCGATCAACGCCCGGGCGAGCAGCAGCAAGCGCCGCGACACGGTGGCCTACCGGGAGGCGAACGGCTGATGGGCGCGCGGTGCCCCGCGACGAGATGGAGGCCATCGAGATCGGCGCGGTGCTGGTCCGGGCGAACACGCTCGAGGTGGAGGCCGAGTTCGAGACCTTCGCGAAGCCGGTGCGCCACCCGATGCTGACGCCGTTCTGCACGGAGCTCACGGGCGTCACCCAGGAGCTGCTCGCCGACGCGCCCGCCTTCCCCGAGGCGATGGCGGCGCTGCGCCAGGCGGTGCTCGTCGGGCGCTGGGGCGTGGTCTGGGGCTCGTGGGGGCTCTTCGACGACACCCAACTCCGCCGCGACTGCGCGTTCCACAGGGTGGACTACACCGCGCGGATGCTGCCGCGGATCGTCGGTGGGGAGCGGAGCGGGAAGTGAAGCGATCGCTTCTTGTGGCAGGCGAACGATAAGCGATCGCTACACATGCTGGTTTCTTGCGAAGCGATCGTTTACTGTCGTCGGGCAAGGTGAAGCGACCGCTTCTCGAGGACGACATGATTCGGCAGACCGGACGACATGAGCGCAGTACGGTGGCGGGGGAGGAGGTCAGCTCCTTCATCCCCGCGCCACTGCCTCCGCGCGACCCGCCGCTCGACCTTGAAGCGCTCGGCCCGCTGATCGCCCGCGCCAGCGAGCAGCTCCGACTGCTCGACCTCGCCGGGGACCTGGTCCCATCCGTGGACTGGTTCGTCTACGCCTTTGTCCGCAAAGAGGCCGTGCTTTCGGCTCAGATCGAGGGGACACAAGCCACCCTGATGGACCTGCTGGAGGTCGAGGCCTCGGGCGAGGCGCCGACCGACGCCGACGTGGAAGAGGTCTGTGGCTACCTCGACGCCCTCAACTACGCCTGGGCCGAGCTCGACCGCGACGCGGGCCTGCCCATCTCGATGCGGCTCCTCTCGGAGGCCCACAAGAGGCTCCTCTCCGGAGCGCGTGGGGCCCACAAGCAACCCGGCGAGGTGCGCCGTTCTCAGAACTGGATCGGCGGCACGCGTCCAGGCAACGCGCGCTTCGTGCCGCCGCCGCCTCAACGGCTGCCGGAGCTGCTGAGCGACTTCGAGCGCGCGGTCCACGCCGAGAGCGACCTGCCGCCGTTGGTCAGGGTGGGGCTGTTGCATGTGCAGTTCGAGACCCTCCATCCATTCCTCGATGGCAACGGTCGCCTCGGTCGGCTCCTGATCACCCTGCTCCTGCGCCACTGGGGGCTCTTGTCGCGCCCGCTGCTCTACCTCAGCCTGTTCCTGAAGACGCATCGCCAGGAGTACTACCGGCGTCTGAGCGCAGTGCGGACCGACGGCGACTGGGAGGGATGGCTGGCCTACTTCCTCGAAGGCATCGCGGTCGTGGCGGAGGAGGCCACCGCCACGGCTCGCCGGCTGCACGGCATCATCACGGCGAGTCGCCAGCGGGTGCTCGTCCGGGAGGACGCGACGGTGCTCAGCCTGAGGCTCTTCGAGCTGCTGCCCGAACACCCGATCGTCACGGTCAGCCGGGTGGTCGGGCTGCTCGGCTGTTCCAGGCCGGCGGCGGGGAAGGCGCTGCGCATCCTGGAGGCGGCCGCGGTGCTCCGCCCGCTCGATGACCGCAAGAAGAACCGCGCGTGGTTGTATGGGGACTACCTCGACGAGCTGCGCCAGGGAACGGAGCTGAGCTGATGCGTCCCCGACACCCCATGCCTGGCTTCGTGCGCGAGGCCCTCGAAGAACACGACCTCATCGCCGCCTACGAGGCCCGTCCGCCGTACCAGCGCAACGACTACCTGGGCTGGATCACACGGGCGAAGCGCGAGGACACACGCCAGCGACGCCTCGCCCAGATGCTCGACGAGCTCCGCCGCGGGGACGTCTACATGAAGATGCCCTGGGGCGGCGGTCGGAGGACGAGCAAGCAGCCACCGCCCGAGCTCGCCGACGCGCGTGACTCTCGACGAATCGTCGTGCTCGGGAACTCGGGGTCTGGAAAGTCGACCCTCGCGGCCCAACTCTCCCGGGATTGCGGACTCGCCCACTTCGACCTCGACGCGCTCGCGTGGGAGCCGACGACGCCACCTACGCGGACACCGATCGACGTGGCCGGGCCGGCGCTGCGCGAGTGGATCGCGCGCCACGAAGGCTGGGTTGTCGAGGGCTGCTACGCAGACTTGATCGCGCTGGTCGTCGATGCAGCCACCGAGATGATCTTCCTCGACCTCTCGGTCGAAGACTGCCAGGCGAACACTCGACTCCGCGAATGGGAGCCGCATAAGTACGCGACCAAGAAGATGCAGGAGGACAACCTCCCGATGCTGATCGAGTGGATCGCCGGCTATCCGACCCGCGACGGCCCGTTGGGCAGGTCGGCGCACCTCGCGCTCTTCGAGGCCTTCGAGGGCAAGCGCGAACGTCGCTCGACCCGGACCTGACTCTACGCCCCCCCTCCCCACCGCCCGCAAACCCGCGCCACAAGGACAGAAACAGCGAAAGCCCCGCCGAGGATTCCGACAGGGCTTCCGTCAATCCGCCCCAGGGAGCGGACTCGCCTGGGGAAGGAATGGGGCCCCGGGCTGGTCGGCAGGGGGTACCTGGGTGGTGAGGGCGAGGTATCCACGGGAGACGCCGCGGCGGGAGCGGCAGAAGCGTGAAGGCGGGCCGGAGCGGTGGGCGCGGTGGGCGGCGATGGTCGAGGGCGGGATGACGAAGGCGGAGGTGGCGCGGAGCGAGGGGGTGTCGCGGGCGGCTGTGACGATGGGGCTGCGGAAGCTGGCGGCTGGCAGGGATGGATAGAAAGCGCTACACTTGTCAACAGATGAAGCGAGAACACTCCAGCGCCGCCTCCGACGTGCTCCGCGTGGTCACCGACCTCGGGGGTACCGCGCACACCAGCGAGATCCTCGCCGCCGACGTGCACCCCCGCGACCTCTACGCCGCCCGGGACGCTGGCTCCCTCGTCGAGGTCACCCGCGGCGTCTATCGCCTCGCCGAGCGCCCCCTCTCCGAGCCGGACCTGGTCGCCGTCGCCACGCGCATGCCCAAGGCCGTGCTCTGCCTCGTCACCGCCCTGCACCTCCACGGGCTCACGGTTGAGATCCCCCGCGCCGTGCACGTCGCGCTGCCCCGGGGCCTCCACCCGGCGCGTCTCGACCACCCGCCGCTGGAGGTCTACCACTTCTCCCCGTCGAGCTACTTCGCAGGGGTCGAGGAGCGCCAGGTGGATGGTGTGACGATGCGCATCACCTCGCCCGCGAAGTCCGTGGCCGACGCCTTCAAGTTCCGCAGCCGCGTCGGGCTGGAGGCAGCGGTGGACGCGCTCAAGAAGGCGCTGCGATCCCGGGCTGCCACGCCGGCCGAGATCGACCGCATGGCGCGGATCTGCCGGGTGCAGGCGGTCATGCGGCCCTACCTCGAGGCGTTGTCGTGACCGCCCGCAAGCTCACCAACGTGGCGGCCTCGGTGCGCCAGCGCCTGCTCAACCGGGCGCGAGCCGAAGGGCGGGTCTTCCAGGAGCTGGCCACCCTCTACGTCATGGAGCGCTTCCTCTACCGACTCGGGCGCTCTGAGCACGCCGAGTCCTTCGTGCTCAAGGGCGGCCTGATGACGCTGACCTGGGCCGATGAGCACGCCCGGGTGACGCGGGACATCGACCTGCTGGGCTGGGGAGCGAGCTCGGTAGACGCGGTGGTGGGCCGGGTGCGCGAGGTGCTCGCGGTGGAGGTGGACGACGGCGTGGCCTTCGACGTCTCTTCGGTCGAGGGAACCGAGATCACCGTTCAGGCCGCCTATGTGGGCGTTCGCGTCGGGTTCCGCGCCGATCTCGATGGGATGGTGCTGCGCATGCAGGTCGACGTGGGCTTTGGCGACGCCGTCGTCCCCGAGCCAGCCTGGTTCGACTACCCGCAGATCCTGGACCTCGGCGCCCCACGGCTGCTCGGCTACCCGCCCGAGGCCACGCTGGCGGAGAAGCTGCACGCGGTGGTGACGCTGGGGCTTACGAACAGCCGGATGAAGGACTACTACGACCTCTGGTCCGCCCGGCGACTCGGTGTCGTCACGCCAGAGGGGCTGGGGGCGGCGCTTCGGCACACCTTTGCCCGGCGGGGCACGGCGCTGCCGGCGGAGCTGCCCGAGGGGCTGACCGCCGCCTTCGCCGAGGACGCGTCGAAGCAGGCGCAGTGGCGCGGCTTTGTGCGGAAGTCGAGGTTGGAGGCGCCGACGCTGGGGGAGGCGGTCGAGGCGGCGGGGGTGCTGGCGGGGCCAGCCTTTGCGTTGGCCCGTGCCGACAGGTGAGCGCAGTGCTCACCTGCTCCGCTCCGCGAACCAGTCCACGAACCGCTCCCGAGCGCTGCCATCGTAGCCGGGAGCCTCGCGCTCGATAAGGCAGTCCGGCCCGGCCAGGCTCTCATCGTCCCCGCCACAGCCCGGGCCGCACCCTGCCTGGCCGACGATGCGGGCCATACGCTCGGGGAACACCTCCACCGGCTCGTCGTAGCGGCCGAGGACCCAGCGCTCCTGCCCGAACATTCGCCCGCAGGGGTAGACCTCGCGCTGCATGTAGATGATGTTGTGGAAGCCCGACCCGCAGGTGCTCCCAAACATGGTGCAGACCCGGTCCAGACGGCCCGCGACTGTGCGCCGGTAGGCCTCCAGGTTGCCGATCTCGAGGCGGTCCAGCCCACGTGCGTCCTTGATCTCGGCGATGCGCCGAAGCGCCGCGTAGAACTCCTGGGTCGAGACCATGTGCTCGGCCGGCACGTCCACCAGGCGGTCGAAGATGACCTTGTCGAAGACCTCGGCCTCGAAGAAGTCGAAGCAGGCGTCGAGGTTGTCGATGACGTCGCGGCTGAGGGTGGTGTTGATGGCGATGGGTACGCCCGCCTGCCGGAGCGCGTCGATCCCCCGCATCACCGCCGCGTGCGAACCTCGCCCGCTGTGACGCTGGCGGGTTCGATCATGCAGCCACGCGGGCCCGTCCAGGGACACGCTGGGGAACAGGTCCAGCTCGATCATCGAGGTGACGATGCGCTCGGTGAGCACCAGGCCGTTGGTGACGGTGTAGAAGCGCAGGCCGTGGTCGGGGATCCGCTCGTTCAGCGCCGCGATGGCAGTGCGGATGTCTCGCCAGGACAGGAGGGGCTCGCCGGAGCCGACGAAGTTGACCTTGACGCGCTTGTCGACCTCGGGCCTCCCCGCGTAGGCCTGCAGCCTGTCCAAGATGACGCCGATCTCGGTGGCGGTCAGGGCATCGGGACCGGGCAGGTGGTCAGGCTGGAGGAAGAAGTAGCAGTACCTGCACTTCAGGTTGCAGACCGAGTTGACCGAGATGCAGACGCGCTCGATGCCGCTCACGGCCCGCCCTCGCGCGGGGGCAGCGTGCGGCCGACACCGCTGCTACACCTGCCAGACCAAGATGAAGCAGGGGGCCAAGGCCTGCCCCGGAGCGCGCAACTTCGAGCAGGGTCGGGTCGAGGGCGTGGTGCTGGACGCGCTGCGCGACGGGGCGCTGCATCCCGGCGTGTTCGGCGACCCGGTGCGCGAGGTCCAGGCCTCCCTGCGGAGCCAGCAGGCCGAGGCCGAGGGGGAGCGGGTGGTCCTCCAGGGCCAGCTCGCCGAGCTGAACCGTCGCCTGGACAACCTCTACGAGGCCGTGGAGAGCGGCAGCATCCCCGCCAGCCGGCTGGCCCCGCGCATCGAGAAGGTGAGCCAGGAGAAGGAAGCGCTGGAGGCCCGCATCGCCGCGCTGCCCGCGCCCGGCCGTGAGCCGCTGCTGGAGATCGGCGAGGACGACATCGAGGACTGGGTGAGCGACCTGCGGGCGGTGGTCGAGCGGGGGGCCGTCGACGAGCGCCGCGGGCTGCTGCGGGCCTGGGTGAAGCGGGTCGTGGCCGACGGCGACGAGCTGACGGTGGAGTACACCTTCCCGCTCGTGAGCGTAGCAGGGCCGGGGGGCTCGGAGCCGGGTGGCGCGCCGTCGACGCGGCGGGTGGTGAACAGGCGGGGGCGGCGGAAGCCTGCGAAGCTGCTCCCAGAATTGCGGAAGGGAGAAACCGCGCTGAGGCGATTTCTCCCTACCGTCGTAGATGGCTCCCCGGGCTGGTCGGCAGGGGGTACCTGGGTGGTGAGGGCGAGGTATCCACGGGAGACGCCGCGGCGGGAGCGGCAGAAGCGTGAAGGCGGGCCGGAGCGGTGGGCGCGGTGGGCGGCGATGGTCGAGGGCGGGATGACGAAGGCGGAGGTGGCGCGGAGCGAGGGGGTGTCGCGGGCGGCTGTGACGATGGGGCTGCGGAAGCTGGGGGAGCGCTAAAGCGAATGATCGTCCAAGATCACGCCTCGTGTTACTTTCGGCACGCAGTCACTTCGGGGTACGCGTGCCTTCCGCCGCCGACTACATCGACGACCTGCTCGCCCGGGGCCGGTGCACCTTCACGACCGACGATGCCGTGGAGGCGCTGGGTGTCTCGGTGACCGCTGCACGCGCTGCGGTCCGGCGCCTCAAGGACAAGGGCGTCGTCGCGGTCCCATACCGAGGCTTCCACGTGGTGGTGTCGCCGGAGTACCGGCGCCTCGGCTGTCGGCCCGCCGACCAGTTCGTCCCCGAGCTGATGGTCCACCTGGGCGTGCCCTACTACGTCGGGCTTCTGAGCGCGGCGCGGATCCACGGCGCCGCGCACCAGGCGCCGATGGTCTTCCAGGTCATCGTGCCCAGGCCCCGTCCCGGGCTGGCGTGCGGCAGTGTCCGGGTGGACTTCATCGCGCGCCACGACATGGAGGCGACGCCGGTGGTCGAGCGGAACACGCCAACCGGGATCCTCCGCGTTGCGACCGCCGAGGCCACCGCGCTCGAGGTGGTCGGCTACCCCCAGCGCTGCGGCTACCTCGATAACGTCGCCACCGTCCTGGCCGAGCTCGCCGAGGGGATGGAGGGCGGCGCCCTTGCGGCGGAGGCGCGCCGGGCGCCGGTGGCCTGGGTACAACGGCTCGGCTTCCTGCTCACGCTGGTCGGGGCCGAGGATCTGGCGAGATATCTCGACGCCGTGCTCGCGGAGCGGGGCGCCTTCCCGGTGCCGCTGGCGTCGTGGAAGGCAATGACGGGGGCACCTCGGGACGCGCGGTGGAGGGTGGCCGTGAACATCGATGTGGAGCCCGACCTGTGATCCCGCGCGCGTTCATCACGGAGTGGCGGCGCGTCGCACCCTGGGCCGACGACGCCTGGGTCGAACAAGATCTCGTCATCAGCCGAGCCCTGGTCGAGATGTTCCGCATCAACGCCATCGCCAAGCGCCTGGCCTTTCGCGGTGGCACGGCGCTGTACAAGCTGCACTTGGCGCCCGCAGCGCGGTACTCCGAGGACATCGACCTGGTCCAGGTGCGTGCCGAGCCCATCGGCGACACGCTCGATCTCGTCCGGTCGGTGCTCGACCCCTGGCTGGGTGCGCCGAGGCGCCAGCTCAAGGAGGGGCGGGTCAACCTGGTGTACCGCTTCGAGACCGAGGCCTCGCCGCCGGTGAGGATGCGGCTCAAGATCGAGATCAACTCCCGCGAGCACTTCTCGGAGCTCGGCCTGACCCGCGTGCCGTACCGGGTGGACAGCCGGTGGTTCTCAGGAGAGGCCGAGGTCACGACCTTCGCCATCGACGAGCTGCTGGGGACCAAGCTCCGGGCGCTCTACCAGCGGAAGAAGGGTCGTGACCTGTTCGACCTCTGGGTTGCGCTGGACAAGGGGCGGGTGGACGAGGAGGCGCTCGTCGCCTGCTTTGAGCGGTACCTGCGCGAGGGCGGCCACGCGGTGAGTCGAGCACAGTTCGAGGCAAACCTGCACGAGAAGGCCGGGATGGCCGAGTTCCGGGGTGATGTCGCGCCGCTGCTGCGGCCAGGGGTGCCGTGGGACTTCGACCAGGCGATCCGTGTCGTGCTGGAGCGGCTGGTGGCGCGGCTGCCGGGGGAGCCGTGGAGGGGAGAGGGGTGATCGCCGCGCTCACCCGCTCCGCCTCGCGAACCACTCCACAAACCGCTCCCGAGGGCTGCCATCGTAGCCTGGAGCCTCCCGTTCGATCAGGCAGTCGGGCCCGGCCAGGCTGTCGCCGTCCCCGCCACAGCCCGGGCCGCATCCAGCTTCGCCGACGATGCGGGCCATGCGCTCGGGGAACACCTCCACCGGCTCGTCGTAGCGGCCGAGGACCCAGCGCTCCT
>CAZRFD010000125.1:0-20879 GCA_964599085.1 uncultured Enterobacterales bacterium
GGGTGACGGCTCTGGAGCGGACATCGCCGAGCTGTTCGAAGACGGGGAGTTCTTCGTGTTGCCGAATGCGTAGGGCCTCGTCGAGCTGTCCGCGTGCCATGGCGATGTCGGCGATTTGTCCGAGGGTGACGGCTCTGGAGCGGACATCGCCGAGCTGTTCGAAGACGGGGAGTTCTTCGTGTTGCCGAATGCGTAGGGCCTCGTCGAGCTGTCCGCGTGCCATGGCGATGTCGGCGATTTGTCCGAGGGTGACGGCTCTGGAGCGGACATCGCCGAGCTGTTCGAAGACGGGGAGTTCTTCTTGTTGGCGAATGCGTAGGGCCTCGTCGAGCTGTCCGCGGGCCATGGCGATGTCGGCGACCGTTCCGAGGCGGATGGCGCGGAGCCAGGTTTCTGCCGGCTCCTCGGCGGCATCAGCGGCCTGCCGGGCGGCGTCCAGCGCGTCATCGAGCTTGCCCTGCCGGTGCAGGGCCATCGCCTGGCGCTGCAGCAGCGAGGCGCGTTCGGAGGCGCTGCCCTGTCCCTGCCAGTCCAGTGCGGCGGCCATCAGCTCGTCCTCTGCGGTGATGTGGCCCAGGTCGAAGAGCACCATGGCCAGGTCCGCGCTGACTGCATGGCCGGCGTCCTGCAGGCAGCGCAGCACGTCACGGCCCTGGTCGGCGGCGGCCCGCGTCTGGTGGGCGGACTTCATCACCCACAGCGCCGGCGCGGCCACCGCGGAGAGCACCTCGGCGTCGGTGTCGGCCAGCGCCAGGTGGTAGACTTGCAACAGGGTGGGAGCCGGCAGCGCGCCGGCGGTGGCCGCCGTCACCTGCCAGACATCGACCAGGGCCCGCAGCGCCACCGGGCGCAGCAGCGCGGACACGGCGTCGTCCAGCTCGCCCAGCAGGGGGCGCAGCAGGTCGGAGAGGTGGACCGCCGGCCGGTCGGGGCGCAGCAGGTCGTCCTGGGCTTCCAAGACGCCGAGGGCCACCAGGCGGTCGATGTGCCGAGCGGCGTCCGTCACCTGCACGGTGGGGGCCAGGGCGGCCACCGCTTCGCGGGGCACGGCGACGTCGAAGATGCTGGCGGCTTGCGCCAGGGCCCGCTCGGCGGGGGACAGCAGGGCGGCCAGGGCATCCAGCAGGGTGGCGGTGAAGAAGTCGACGATGGCGGGTTCTTCGATGGCGGAGATGTCGGAGGCCGCCAGCTTGTCGAGCACCCCAGCGGCGGCGGTAGGGTCGGCGCCGGCCAGCTTGAGCAGGCGGGTGGTCAGCCCCGGGTTGCCGCGGCCCAGCTCCAGGCAGCGGGCCCGCAGCGCAGCGTCGGCGTCGCGGCCGTGCACCAGGCGCCGCCGTTCAGCGTCGCGCAGGGGGCGCAGGCTCTCCCTGAACAGGGTGCGGGCCACGAGCCCCGGGGCGCACGGCAACGCGAAGTCGAAGCGCGAGGTGACGATGACCCGGCCCTGGCTGTCGTCGCCGGACAGGGCCCGCAGCACGGCGGCCAGGGGGGCGTCGAAGCCATCGACCGGCACCACCGGGTCGCGTGCCGGGTCCAGGACCTGTTCGAGGTCGTCGAGGACCAGCAGCAGCGGGTGGGCGGCGGCGGCGGCGCGCAGCGCCGGTTCCAGGACGGGCAGGGCGTCGCGCTCCCACTGCGGCTTCCACCGCTGGGACCAGGCGTGGTCGCCCAGCGCTTCGTCGACGGCTTGCAGGATGCTGCGGGCGTCGAGCTGCTGCCGCCCATGGCAGACGGCGAGCTTGCAGTGGTCCTCCCCCTCCACCAGGCGGTCGCTGAGCCGGGCGGCGAGGCTGGACTTGCCCTGGCGGCCGATGGCGAACAGCAGCACGCCGACGTGGTCGCGGCCCCGCAGGGCCCGCAGGCAACGCTTGAGCGCCCGGCGGCGGCCGACGAACTCGTCGCGGCCGGCCACGGCCACCGACCGGTTGTCGCCCAGGTAGCGCTGGCGGGCACGTCGTCCGTCGTAGCGCCGCCGGCCCCGCACCCGGGCCAGCCCCCCCGTCGGGGCGGCCGGCCCCAGGAACAGCCGCGGCAGGTGCCAGTCGGTGCTGTCGGGCTTGTCGGCGAGGAAGGACCGCCGCGCCTCGCGCAGGGCGTCGCCCAGGGCCGCCCCCCGGGCGAGGTGCCGGTAGAAGGCCGCGGCAAGCGCGGTGGCTTCGGCGTCCTTGACGCTGGCCGCCCACCCGAGCACCGCCGGCAGCCCCTCGGCGACGAGGGCGTGGAGCATCGAGCGGACGAGCGCGCCGGTGCCGTCCCGTCCCGACATGGCGGTCTCGCAGGCCGACACCACGCACAGCCCGAGGGTGCGGGCATGGTGCCCAAGGTCGGTGCGGAGCGCCTGGGCGGTGGTGGGCGCCGGACCGCCCCGGTCATCTTCCAGCAGCAGGACGGGTCTGTCGCCCGCCCGACCGTGGCAGCTCAGGTGCAGCACGTCGACGGGTGCGAGGCTTGCCAGGCGGACCCCCAGCTCGGCCGATTCTCCGGTCTGGTCGACCACCAGGTCCATGGCCAGCCGGCCGACCGCCGACTGGATGGCGGCTTCTTCGGCTTCGAAGGCCAGCGCTGCACCCGACGGCGCGCCGCCCTCCTCGGGCGATGCGGCCATGAGCAGCACCGACAGCGCGTGTTGTCCAGGTGGCCGGGGCGTGGCGGCCCGGCCGGTCACCCGGCGCACCGGGCAGAGGTTTTGGGCGCGCACCAGGAAGCCCGGGTCGGAAAGCGGCTCCGGCCCTTGGGGCACGGACGGGTCCCGCAGCAGCTCCCAGGGGGCGTCGAGCAGGGACAGCTCGGACGGCGGGGCCTCGATCTCCAGCAGCTCACCGGCGCCGTCGCGAAGCAGGCGACCGCCCCAGCCCTGGTCCCCGTCGAGCCAGGCAAACAGCGCATCGCCGATGCCCGGCATGCGTTCGGGGTGCCGCGGCAGGCCCAGTGCTGTGTCATGGTCGGCCACCAGGCCGGCCAGCAACGAGCGGTCGTCGTCGGTGTAGGGGCGGCGGGCTTCGTCGAGGTGCAGCCAGTCGCCGCGCAGGTGCAAGCGCATGGGGGACCCTCCCGGCGGCGGCGACGGTGGCACGCGCACCCGCACGGCGGTCACCGGCCCCTCGGGGCGGTGGGGGGGCACACGCCACGGCGCTGCGACCGGGACCCTTGGGTGTCGACGCCAGCCCCCGCAGGGAGACCGCCCGGGGGGCGTGTGAGAGACCCGAAGCCGCGCCTTCTTGCCGAAGGGATCCGCGTGGTTGGTGGATCGTGGTGGATCTCCCCAGGTGATGTAGCGAGGACGCCCTCGACCGGTGCCATGCTGGAGAGCAAGCTCCTCCTCCCCTCCTCGTCAGGTCGATGCCCGCGGCTCCCACCCTCGCCGCAGCCCTCCCCCTGTCCCTGCTCCTGCTCGCGTTGACCGGCTGCTCGGGGCGGGAGGGCGCCTGCGCGGGGGACTTCGAGGTGCTGGCGGACTCCGATGCCTGCGGCAGGTACCGGCTCGACGGCGAGGAGCTCTGCGCCTGTCCGGTGTCGACCGGGGCCCTGGCCTGCGACAGCCCCGCCGACGGCGCGCTGCTCGGGGTTCACCGCGCCACGGACACCGTGAGCGACTACGGGAGCTGGCCTCCCGCCGCGGCCGGCGTCGGCTCGCTGGCGGACCTGGCGGACCTGGCCGATCCGGCAGCCATCGACGTCCACCAGGGCGGCCTCACCGTGGACGAGGGCAGCCGACCGAGCTGGGACGAGCTGGACGTGCGCTGGTCACCCGACGGCGGCGCGCTGGCGCTGGGCAACCGGGACCAGGCGGGGCTCTCCGTGTCCAACGACATCTCGCTGCTGCGCTGCGGTGACGATGGCTGGAGCGTGCCCCACGCCCTGCCCGCGGGGGTCTGGCTGAGCCGCTGGGGCTTGGGATCAGCCTCCGAGCGGGTGCTGTACTACGCCGACGGCAGCCTGTACCGGGTGGCCATGGATCGAGAGGCGGTCGAGGTCGAGAGTCCCGCCGGCGAGCCCGTCCGCGCGCTGGTCCTCCGCCGTCTGGAGCTGCTGGCCCGCAAGCCCGACGCCGACGACAGCAACCGCCAGCTCGCGACCGCCGACATGGACGTCGGCTTCGACGCCGAGGGGGATCGCTGGCTGAGCTTCATCGCTTCGGAGGAGGAGCAGGGTGAGCTGCGCTCGCGGGTGTTCCTCAGTGACCTGCGGGACTGCGACACGCAGCGCTGCGAGGCCCAGGGCTGGGACTTCTGCTGCCGCACCATGCTGCTCGCCGACTACGGCCCGCTGCAGCCGGACTGGAGCACGCTGACCGCGCTCACCAACCCCAGCATGAGCGACGACGGCGGGCTGATCAGCTTCCACTGGGACAGCATCGCCCTGGGCGATGTCCAGGCCAACCGCTCCTATGTGGGGGCCAACCCCGCGCTGTCCGGCCTGACCACCGCGGCCTGCTCCGGCGGCGGCGCGACGCCCGGCTTGTCCCAGGCGCTGGACTGCCGCGGCATCTTCGGCGACGACGGTGAGGGCCGGCCCGGCTGCCCCGACTTCCGCCACTGCGACACCGAGGACTGCGCCACCTGCGTCTCCATCGGCGGCCCCGACGGCGAGGCCAGCGACGGTCGCGCCGTCCGCAACCTCACCAGCTTCTTGTCCCTGGGGGGCCAGGGCTACCTGGCACCCCAGCGCGATCCGGCGCTCGCCAGCGCCCTGACGAGTCCGGCCCGCAGCCCGGCTCTTGCTTGGAGCGGCCACGGCGTCGGTCGATGCCGAGCGGAAGCGCTCCAGGCGCGAGCTGCCGGTCGAAGCCCAGCCCTCCGTGCCGGTCGTCCCGGGAGCGGTGATGGCTACTCGACGGTGATTCCGCCGTCCGCCGCCTCGCACAGCCGCGCAACCTGCAGCCATCCGTCGCGGTACTCCACCACCACGGCGCAGTCCCGGACCGCGCTGGACTGCTGGCGCCGCCAGACCCGATGGGGAGCGCGGGTGCGCCACCAAGGCAGGTCGGGAGGCCAGCCCTCGATCGTGTCGGTCTCGCTGGACCAGACCCACCCGTCGAGCTCCTCGGCTTCCAGGCAGTCGGCGACGGCGACGGCTTCGTCCTGGTCGGCGGCCAGGCCGGCGGCCCACGTGGATTGACTGAACAGGTTTCCCTGGTGAGACCAATGGTGGGCGCGCTTCGGCAGGCAGTGGCCGGTGGTGTCGCTGGGGGCGACGTAGCCGCACACGGTGGCCATCAAGGCCAGGCCGGTGGCGACTGCTGCGGTGCGTGCGGGACGGCTGTGGCGCAGGCGACGGGCCCCCACCCAGGCCGTGGCGCCGGCGACGAGCACACAGACCAGGGTGACGGCTGCTGCCTGGGCGTCGTGGGGGCGCCAGGCCGGGTAGCCCGGCCAACCCAAGCGCAGGATCAATGCGCTGAGGAGCACCCCGGCGACGATGGAGGGAGCGACCCGGACCGACACGTCGGGGGAGCCCTCGGGCGCGGCGTTGTGAACCAGGCGGCTGATCAGCGGCCCGGACAGGAGCAACTGGAAGAGCAGCATCATGGGCGTCGAGCCCGACAGGGCGGAGCCCCAGCCCAGGATGCCCACGGTCGCGACCGCACACAGGAACAGCAGCGACTCGGTGGAGCCACGGCGTTTGAGCAGGGCCAGGACAAGCCTGGACCACTCGTGGACCTCGGCACGCAGACGCTCTCGGGAGGGCAGGAGCACGGGTCGAGCTCCTACCAGCTCGGGTGTGCATCGGCACGAGGCCGAGCCAGCAGGAGGCCCCCTCGCGAGCCGTGCGCTGGACCCCGTGTGGGGCGCGACCGACCGCTCAGCACCCGCCAGGTGCTCCTGGGCATGCAGCACCCGCCACCTGCGCCGGCCGCGGGCCCCGGCAATGGCCGTCTTCAGAACCTGGGACACGACGATCTGCCAGTGGTCCCCGCCAGCCCCGGCGGCGCGCCCTCCAGCCACAGCCCCCTCGCCGCCTCCCCAGCCCTGCGACATCGAGGCCCGCAAGAAGGGCTGAGCCCTCGCCCTGCCGTTGTCCCGGAAGCCTCGATGACGACCTTCACCGCCATCGTGATCGTCATCGGGACCGTCGGCGTCTTCTTGCTCATCGCGGTGCTCGCGGTGAAGCTCGACGCCGACCCGCGGGATGGCCAGGCAACGATGGCCTGCATCGACCGTATGGTCCAGGTCTGCGAGGACATCGAAGCAGCGCTGGGCTGAGGGCCGAGGCGGCGCCTGCCAGGACGAGAGCGTCGCCGTCGCGGCGTCCCCAGCGGAACGAACGCGCCGAGGCAGCGCCGCCTCCCGCCATATGTTCCCCTCATCGGAACGAACGGGCCGAGGCAGCGCCGCCTCCCGCCGCATGTTCCCCTCAGCGGAACGTACGCGCCGAGGCAGCGCCGCCTCCCGCCGTATGTTCCCCTCAGCGCGACCGCCCCCACAGACCCCCCGAAGGCCAGACGGAGAGCGCGAGGTCCGACGCGAGCCCCCACCACCTACTGACAACCTGTCACGGCCGCCCCGGCCGCGGCGGCGGGCCCCATGACAGCCTGTCCGCCGCCACCCCATCGGGTCCGGCGTGCAGCGCCGTCGCGCCCGGCACGCTCCTTGCAGAACCTGCCCCCCACCCCTCCTCCGCGCGAGCAACGATGGCCCGCCCCTCCCCCCGCATCGTGGTCGCCCTGGTCGGCTCCGGCATCGTCGGCTGGGCCGTCGCATACGCAGCCGACATGGCGATCGCCCACTACCTGGCACTGCCGGACGGCGCCGAGTTGGCCGAACCCGGGACCGCCGCCATGGCCGACGCCGCCGGCGACGCCTCCCCCGGTCCCCTGGGGCCCGCGGGCGGTCGCCGTGTGTCCAAGCGCGATCTGACCAACCCGATCATCGACCGCAGCATCTTCGACTCCACCAAGGTCGGTGCCCGGCCCGGCGCCGAGAGCAGCGATGGCCCCGTCGGACTCAGCGACATCGACGCCACCTTGCTGGCCACCGTGGTCGCCGACCCGCCCGAGTACAGCTCGGCCCTCATCATGACGGGCAAGGGCGACGGCCAGGCCCACGGCTACGGCATCGGCTACGACCTGTTCGGCGAGGGGATCATCGTCGAGATCGACGCAAAGAAGGTCGTCATCGAGCGCCCCGACGGCAGCCGGGAATTCATCCAGATGAACGCCGACGCCAGCGTCCGACGCTCGACGTCGGGCGGCCTGCCCAAGAAGGGCAAGGCCGACGACGACGACCAGGTCCAGAAGGTCGGCGACAACAAGTACGTCGTGGACGCCTCCCTGGTCGAACAGGCCATGGCCAACCCCGAGAAGCTGGCCAGCCAGGTCCGCGTCGCCCCCCACAAGGGCCCCGACGGTGACATCGACGGCTACCGCCTGTCCGGCATCCGCCGCAACTCCTTCTTCAAGAAGCTCGGCGTCAAGAACGGCGACATCGTCCACAGCGTCAACGGCCAGCCCCTGACCAGCATGTCCTCGGCCATGAACGCCTACGAGTCGCTGCAGAACGACAAGAACTTCTCCTTCGACATCACGCGCCGCAACCAGCGCCAGACCTACGAGTACGAGATCCGCTGACAGCCGGTCGCCGACCGCCCGTCCGGACAGAGCCCCGCGCTTCGCGCCGAGGAGCCCGATGCCCACCTCTCACGACCCCGTCCCCCGCCGTCGCCTCCGGCTGGTGCCCGCCCTGGCCCTCGGCCTGGCCCTCGCCCCAGTCGTGCCGACCCCGCTGCCCGGCGCGGGCGTGGCGCACGCCCAGGACGGCGACAACCTCCCGGTCCTGCGCCCCACAGCCGGCCCCAACGGCCGCCCCACGCTGCCCCCCCGGCTGGCCCCCTTCGACGAGCGTGGCCCCGTCGATCCCCAGGACGAGGGAGCCGGTCAGGACGAGGGCGACCAGGGCGACGCCGCCGACAAGAGCGGCGACGACAAGGCCAGCTCGGCCCGCAGCAGCTCGTCGGAGGACGACGCGTCCTCGACCAGCAGCGCGCCCAGGCCCCCCGCCGGCGCGAGGCCGCCGGTCCTCGGCGGCACGGGCACGACGGTCACCATCGACTTCGTCAACACGCCGATCACCGACCTCATCAAGTACTTCGCCGAGATCACCGGGCGCAACTTCCTGCTCACCGATGACCTCAAGGGCGAGGTGACGATCATCAGCCACAAGCCGGTATCGGTCGGCGAAGCCTACGAAGCCTTCCTCTCCGCCCTGGAGAGCGCTGGCTACACGACCGTGACCGTCGGTCAGCTCACCAAGGTCGTGCCGACCGGGGATGCATCCAGCTCGCCCCTGCGCGAGTACTACGGCGGCAACATCCCCTACACCGACAACTACGTCACGCAGATCATCCAGCTCGACAACGTCAGCGTGGGCGACGTCAGCGGCGTGGTCAAGGAGCTGGCAGGCGGCAAGGCCAAGGTCATCGCCTACTCGCCGACCAACACGCTGATCATCACCGACAGCGCCGTCAACATCCGACGCGTCTACCGAATCGTCAGCCAGCTCGATGTCGCCGCCCCCAAGTCCCGCCTGGAGATCATCCCGCTGCAGAACGCCCAGGCCAGCGAGGTCCAGAAGATCATCCAGGAGATCTACGGCGGCGACAGCAGCAGCAGCTCGACCAACAGCTCCAGCAGCAGCGACCGCAGCAACCGGCGCAGCAGCAGCAGCAGCCGGCGCAACCGCCGCGACCGCAACAAGGACACCGCCGCCTCCAGCTCCGCGTCTTCCACGACGGTGGGCAAGGAAGGCAGCTTCATCGACAAGATCATCACCGACGAGCGGACCAACTCGTTGATCGTGCTGGCCAACGACGAAGCCTTGCAGGCGATCGTCGACCTCGTCAACCGCATCGACATCGACGTCGACCCGCAGTCCCGCGCCCGGATCCACGTCGTCTACCTCGAACACGCCAAGGCCGAAGACGTGGCCAGCGTGCTGTCGAACCTCAGCGAGAACAGCAGCAGCAGCAGCTCGTCCCGTAGCAGCCGCAACACGCGCAACACCCAGTCCGGCCGCGGCGCGCTCAACCGCAGCGGGCGGGACAGCGGCCCGACGCTGCCCGACAGCGGCGAGTCCACCAGCGCGGTCGCCGCGCTGGACGGCGGCGTCCGCATCACCAGCGACGAGAACACCAACTCCCTGGTCATCGTCGCCACCCCCGACCAATTCGAGATCCTCAGCCAGGTCATCGCCAAGCTCGACATCCGCCGCAAGCAGGTCTTCGTCCAGGCGGTGATCCTGGAGATGGCCAGCGACGACAACGAAGAGCTTGGTTTCGGGGTGCACGGCGGCATCCCCGACGCAAACGGCGACGGGGGCTTCTCGTTTGGGTCCGCCCAGCTCAACGGCAGCTCGCTGGGGCTGTCGCAGGACTCACTGAGCGGCCTGGCGCTCGGCGTCTACGGCCAGAGCTTCGAGGTCAACCTGCCGGATCTGACGGGCAGCGGGACCTCGAGCACGCTGAGCATCCCCGCATTCGGTGTGGCGCTGAACGCCCTGGCCTCGAACTCAGCCGTGGACATCGTCGCCACGCCCGAGATCCTGACCATGGCCAACGAAGAAGCCAAGATCGTCGTCGGCCGCAACGTCCCCTTCCCCGTCAGCACCGGCTACGACAACAACGGCCAGCCCATCATCAGCTACCAGCGCGAAGACGTCGCCACGACGCTGAAGGTCACGCCGCAGATCAACGAGTCCAACTATGTCACCCTGGAGCTGTTCCAGGAGGTCACCGAGATCGAGGAGGACAGCCAGGGGCTCGACGTGACCAGCGCCGGCTTCATCACCAGCAAGCGCTCGGCAGAGACCACGGTCGTCGTCCACGACAACCAGACGGTCGTCATCGGCGGGCTCATCGGCAGCACCGACACCCACGTCGAGACCAAGATCCCCATCCTCGGCGACCTGCCGCTCATCGGCAACCTGTTCCGCGGCCAGCGCGACGCCAGCCGCAAGACGAACCTCCTCATCTTCCTGACCCCCCACATCATCAGCGACCCCTCCGACCTCGAAGAGGTCTACCGGGTCAAGTGGGCCCAGCGCGAAGAGTTCATCCGGCGCTTCTACGGCAAGTCCAAGGAAGAGCAGGAAGCCGAGCTGTCCCACCTGCTGCGCTACAGCATGAACCGCGTGGACCAGCCCAGCCCCTGGCGCACCAAGCCCGAGCTGGAGAGCAACACCGAGATCATCGGCGCCGACGAGGGCGTGGTCATCGAGGGCGGCACCGCCACCATGGGCGACCCGACCCCGCTGCCCCCGCCCGACGATCTGCCGGGCCTGCCCGAGCGCGGCGCCGACAGCGACAGCAACGACGGCAGCGACGGTGCCCTTCCCACCGGCGGCGACGCCGGCGGCATCTGAGGAGGGGCGAGTGGGAATCCGACGCGCACCCCTCGAGGAGATCCTGGTCCGCCAGGGGGTCGATCCGACCCTGCTGGAGCAGGCCCGCGAACAGGCCGACAAGGCGGGCACCGGCCTGGTCGAGGGCCTGACCCGGACCCCGGGCATCGACGGGACCACCCTGGCCCGCACCCTGTCCGAGCAGACTGGGCTGCCCCTGCTGGACCGGGTCGACATCGACCGCGTCGATCCCGAGCTGGTCCGCAAGGTCCCCCTCGGCCTGGCCCGGGAGACCGGCGTGCTGCCCCTGTGGGAGCAGGGTGGCGAGGTCCTCGTCGCCATCGCCAGCCCGGGCTCGCTGACCAGCCTCGACGACCTCCGGCTGCTGTATGGGCGTCCGGTGCGCCCGGTGCTGGTCTCGCCCGCCGAGCTGCGCCAGGCGACCAACCAGTCCTACGACAAGGCCAGCCAGACGGCCCACGCCGTCATGGAGGACCTCAACGAAGAAGACGTCGCAGAGAGCGACGACCTGCAGCTCGCCGAAGACCTGCTGGACGACCCGAACCAGGCGCCGATCATCCGCTTCGTCAACTCCCTGCTGACGCAGGCGACCAAGGAGCGGGCAAGCGACATCCACATCGAGCCCTTCGAGAAGGAGCTGGCGGTCCGCTTCCGGGTGGACGGCGTGCTCTACGAGGTGGTGAAGCCGCCGCCTCGGCTGCAGGCCTCCATCGTCAGCCGCGTCAAGATCATGGCCGGCCTCAACATCGCCGAGAAGCGGGTCCCCCAGGACGGCCGCATCCGCACCCGCATGGCCGGTCGCGAGATCGACATCCGCGTCTCCACCATGCCGGTCCGCCACGGCGAGCGCGTCGTCATGCGCCTGCTGGAGAAGGGCAGCGTGTTCAGCCTCGACGGCGTCGGCATGGACCCGGTGACGCTGGGGCACTTCCGCAAGCTCATCCGGCTGCCCCACGGCATCATCCTGGTGTCCGGCCCCACCGGGTCCGGCAAGACGACGACGCTGTACTCGGCGCTGTCCGAGATCAACCAGCCCGACAAGAACATCCTGACCATCGAAGACCCGGTCGAGTACGAGCTGCGCGGCATCGGCCAGACGCAGGTCAACCCCAAGATCGACCTGACCTTCGCCAGCGTGCTCCGCGCCCACCTCCGCCAGGATCCCGACATCATCCTGGTCGGCGAGACCCGCGACAAGGAGACCGCCGACAACGCCGTCCAGGCGTCGCTCACCGGTCACCTCGTCTTCAGCACCATCCACACCAACTCGGCCCCGGCGACCTTCACCCGCCTCATCGACATGGGCGTCGAGCCCTTCCTGGTCGCCTCCTCCCTGGTCGCCGTCCTCGCCCAGCGGCTGGTGCGCCGGCTCTGCGACAACTGCAAGGAGGAGTACCGCCCCAGCGACGAAGAGCTGCACGATGTCGGCCTCGACCCACAGCAGTTCACCGGCCGGATGTGGCGGGCCCGCGGCTGCGCCGAGTGCAACAGCAAGGGCTACCGCGGCCGGATGGGCATCTACGAGCTGCTGGTCGTCAGCGAGCGCGTGCGCGCCCTGGTCACGGCCGGCCGCGACGCCGGGGCGATCCGCAAGCAAGCCATCAAGGAAGGCATGCGCAGCCTCCGCGACGACGGCATCGCCAAGGCGATCGCCGGCACCACCTCGCTCGACGAGGTGATGCGCGTCACCCAGGACGAGGTCATCGACCTCGACTGAAGCGCGGCAGGCGCCCTCCCCTCTTCCCACCTCTCTCTCCAGACAACGGACACAGCAAGCGATGGCAGCCTTCGAGTACCGGGGCTTCGACAAGGCGGGCGCGGCGGTGCAGGGCATCGTCGACTCCGATTCGGCCCGTGGTGCGCGCTCCAAGCTGCGCAAGCAGGGGCTGTTCCCGACCGACGTCTGGGAGCAGAAGGCCGGCCGACGGACATCACGGGGCAAGGGCCTCAACGTCGAGATCGACCTGTCGCGCATCCTGCAGCGCGTCAGCCTCCAGGACATCTCGCAGATGACCAGCCAGATGTCGACGCTGGTGGGGGCGGGCGTGCCCATGGTCGAGGCGCTCACAGCGCTCATCGAGCAGACCGAGCACCCGCAGCTCCACCTCGTGCTGGTCGAGGTCCGCGAGAAGGTCAACCAGGGCGACACCCTGGCCGACGCCATGAAGGGCTACCCGCGCATCTTCAGCCCGCTCTTCGTCAACATGGTGCGGGCCGGCGAACAGTCCGGCGCCCTCGAGGTCGTGCTCAAGCGCCTCACCGAGTACACCGAAGCCCAGGTCCGCCTGCGCGGCAAGCTGCGCCAGGCGCTGGGCTACCCGGTGCTCATGGGCTTGATCAGCTTCGGCATCGTGATCGGCCTCTTCGTCGGGGTCATTCCCCGCATCAAGCGCATCTTCGACAGCTTCGGCGAGGGTCTGCCGCTGATCACCCGCATCGTCCTCGCGATCAGCGACTTCATCGTCGGCTACTGGTGGGCGCTGGGCATCCTCGCCGCCGGCGCCGTCTTCGCCCTCGTCCGCTGGGTCCGCACGCCGCGGGGCCGCCACCGCTGGCACAAGGCGATGCTCACGGTGCCCATCTTCGGGCGCATCAACCGGCTGGTCGCCGTCAGCCGATTCTGCCGCACCATGTCGACCCTGCTCGACAGCGGCGTGCCCATCCTGACCGCCGTGACCATCGTCAAGTCGGTCGTCGGCAACGACATCATCGCCGACGCCGTCGAGGGCGCCGGAAAGAACATCCGCGAGGGCGAGAGCATCGCCCGGCCGCTGAAGGCGTCGGGCCAGTTCCCGCCCCTGGTCACGCACATGATCGCCATCGGCGAGCGCACCGGCGAGCTCGAACCCATGCTCGGCAAGGTCGCCGACGCCTACGACCAGCAGGTCGAGAACACCGTCGGGACCCTGACCAGCCTGCTGGAGCCCCTGCTGATCGTCACCATGGGCGGCGTCGTGGTCATCGTGGCCCTCTCGGTCCTGCTGCCCATGCTGAACATGACCGCCATCGTGCACTGACCCCCTCTCCTCTCCTCCCTCCACGGAGTCGCCCATGACGACCACCCCGCTTCACCGGCACGGCCACCTGGCCACCGCCGCCTCCCGCCAGGCCGAGCGCGGCCTGACCCTCGTCGAGATCATGGTGGTCATCGCCATCCTCGGCACGCTCATGGCCATCGTCGGCGTCAACGTCGTCAACCAGATGCAGGAAGCCAACGTCGAGACGACCAAGCTCCAGATCACCCGCATGGAGCAGAACCTGGCGATGTACGCCGCCAAGCACAAGGGCAAGTTCCCGACCACCAGCGAGGGGCTGGACGCCGCGGCCAAGTACTTCCAGGACAGCCAGGTGCCATCGGACTCCTGGGGCAACCCCTTCCAGTACTACTCGCCGGGCACCCACGGTGACCACGACTACGAGATCATCAGCCTGGGCCGCGACGGCCAGGAAGGTGGCGAGGACTACGACGCCGACATCAACTCCTGGGAGATCGGCAAGGAGTAGCCGCACCCGCGGACACGCCTGCCCGGAGCCCCCCCATGCCTGCCGCTGACCGACCCCTCGACACCACCCGGCGCCGCCGGCCGTCGGTCGTGGGGCGGCAGGGCATGACGCTCATCGAGATCCTGGTCGTCATCGCGATCATGGGGATCATCGCGCTGATCAGCATCCCCTCCATCGGCAGCCTGCTGGAGCTGCAGCAGCGCAGCGCCGTCAAGGAGATCGGCCTGACGGCGACCTGGCTGCTCGACGAAGCCGCGCTCCGCAACGCCACCTTCCGCTTCGTCTTCGATCTCGACCACGGCACCTGGAAGGTCGAGGTGGGTGACGCCAGCAGTGTTGTCTTCTCGACCCCCGAGGAACGGGCCGAGTTCGACAAGGAGCTGGAAGACCGCATGTCGCGGTTCACGCAGCGCGAGATCGAAGAGGGCGCCGCGCAGGAAGTGCTCGACCAGGCCGGCCGCTTCGAGGGGCTCAGCGACCCGTCCTTCTCGACCCAGCAGACCCTGCCCGACGACTGCCGCTTCGCCTGGGTCTGGACCCCCCAGTACGGAGAGGATGGCGTCACCCCCAGCAAGGAGATCCTCGACGGTGGCGAGCTGGACGAGGATGAAGAACCGGCGACCGCCTACAGCTACATCTTCAGCGACGGCACGGCCGAGCTGACCGTGATCCGCATCGTCGACAAGGACGACGAGGAGGACGGCTGGACCCTGGTGATCGAGCCGCTGTCGGGCCGCGTCCGGCTCGAACCCGACATCGTCGACCCCGAGGACGCCATGGCCTGGCTTCCCCAGGAAGGGCCGAGCATCCAGTGAAGCGCGGGTTCACACTTCTCGAGGTGGTGATCGGGCTGGGGATCCTGTCCCTGGCGCTGCTGGTGCTGGTGCAGACGCAGGCCACCAGCGTGCTGTCGACGGTCGAAGCCGACAAGATGATGATGGCCACCGAGCTGGCCGAAGAGAAGATGATCGAGGTGCTGCTGCTGACGGAGGTCGAGGGCTTCACCGACAACGACAAGGAAGACAACGGCGACTTCGACGACTACGGAGAAGAGGACTGGCGCGGCGACGACCTCGACCTGGACCTGCCCAAGGACGAGCTGGCCGACTTCCACTGGGCGTGGACGGTGCGCCGCATCGAGCTGACCATCCCCAGCGACATCGCCGGTGTCATGGGGGATCTGGAGGGCAGCGGCTACGTCAACCAGGAGGAGATCCCCGACTCCTACGACAACAGCAGCCTGCCCGATCTGTCGGACTTCATGCAGCCGGAGATGATCACCGAGTACCTCGCCGCCTACATCCGCGAGGTGCGGGTGGTCGTGTGGTGGGGGGAGGAGGAGCTGGACCTGTCCGAGGGCGAGGAGGGCCTGCCCGAGAACGCCGTCGAGTACGTCACCCACGTCATCAACCCCACGGGCAAGCTCAACGACCCGCTGACGGGGGCGGTCAATGACTGAACGTCGCCCGCAGCGTCTGTCGAAGCTCACCCCAAGAGCGGGACGCTCCCGGTCCGCGTTCACCTTGATCGAGGTGGTCGTCGCCCTGGGCGCGATGACCGTCATCGGCCTGCTGAGCTGGCAGGCGCTGGCCGGCTCGCTGAAGGCCCGGGACTTCCTGGAGCGGGAAGAGGCCTTCCAGCGGTCGGCGAACACCGCGCTGTCGCGGATCCAACACCACCTGGAGCTGGCGTACCTCACGAAGTCGGTGATGGCGGTCAACACCTACCAGACGGTGTTCGTGGCCAAGGACGGGGGCGAGGAGGACGAGCTGTGGTTCTCCAGCCTGGGGCACCACCGCCGCTTCCGCGACAGCAAGGAGTGCGACCAGACCGAGCTGACCTTCTGGCTCGACGACGACCCCGAGAACGACGGCGACTACGTCCTGCTGATGCGCGAAGCCCAGCGCATCGACGAGCGCCCCGACGAAGACGGCGGCGTGCTGCCCCTGGCCCACGCCGTCAAGCGCTTCGACCTGCACTTCCTCGACCCGACCACCGGGGAGTGGATCGACGAGTGGGACAGCACGGGCGCCGACCAGAACAACCGCCTGCCGCGCGCCGTCCAGGTGGTGCTCGTGCTGGATGCGCCCGGCCGGGACGACCCCGAAGACAAGGAACCCCGCGCCTTCGTGCGCACGGTGCAGCTCGCCTTCGCCGACACGCTGAACCGCGAGAACTCGCCGTGGAGCAGCACCGACGACCAGGAGGCGGCGCAGTGAGCAGGCTGTCGCGAGTGTGGCGCTGGCTGACCGTGCCGCGGTCGCTGCCCGGCCGTGGAGATCACCACGGCGCGCCGGGCCTGGCCACCCGGCGGGGCTCTCGCTCCGGCATCGCGCTGGTCGTGGTGATGACCACTGTGATGATCCTGACCGTCGTGGTGAGCGACCTCGCCTACACCTCCCGCGTGCGCTTCCTCGTCACCGCCCACCGCCAGGAAGAACGCCAGGCCTTCTGGCTGGCCAACTCCGGCATCCAGCTCTACCGGCTGATCCTGGCCGCCAACATGGAGCTGGCCAGCTCGCTCGAGCAGTTCGCCGACTACCTGCCCTTCCCCCCCGGGGACGCGCTCTGGCAGATGGTGCCCAGCATCAACACCGGCCTGCTGACCATGCTGCTGGCCAACGAGGGCGGGGTCGACCTGGAAGACAGCAGCCAGGAGGACAAGGACCGCTTCCAGCAGACCGGACAGGTCAGCGACGACCTGCGCCAGCAGGCCCTCGAAGAGGGCGGCGGACTGTTCTCGGAGCGCTCCTGGCTCGACCTGCCCGGCGACATGAGCGCCGAGGTCGCGGCGGAAGACTGCCGCATCAACGTCAACCTGCTGGCCAGCTCCGACGGCACCGACCTGGAGAACTCGCCGACCTTCCAGCTCCTGCTGGGACGCATGTCGGGCGAAGACAACGACAAGTGGCTGCGGGACCGCAACCTCGACGCCCGCGAGCTGATCTCCAACCTCGCCGACTGGGTGGACGCCGACACCCTGCGGTCGGGGTCCCGCGGCGGCTACGAAGACTCGCTGTACCAGGACGAGGACCCGCCCTACCTCAGCAAGAACGCCCCCTTCGACACCCAGGACGAGATCCGCCTGGTCGACGGCTGGACCGACGAGGTCTACGACCGCTTCGGGGGGCAGTTCACCATCTACGGCAACGGCAAGATCAACATCGGCTGCGGCGACGACCAGATCCACTGGGCGATCCTCAAGTCCAGCTACGTCAACGGCGGCACCCTGCGCGACAACCAGGTCAACGACATCATCGACCAGATCCACGACCAGGAGCTGGTCATCGGCTTTTCGAAGCCCAAGGACTACGTCGACTTCCTGACGAGCCTGGGCTTGCAGGTCGACAACGAGCTGCTCAACCACCTCTCCGACCAGTCGCTCACCTTCCGGATCGTCAGCACCGGCATGGTGGGCAACAGCACGGCCACCATCGAAGAGGTGGTCCAGTACACCAAGCGCGGCAAGAGCCGCCTGCTCTACCACCGGGTCCTCTGAGCCCGCTCCTTCTGCGTCAGCCGCACCGGCTCGACGCCCCCGACCGGACACTCCATGGCCAAGCTCATCGCCGTCGACCTCGGCAGCCACCGCGTCAAGCTCGCGGTCTACGAAGGCGCCTTCGGTCGCTACCAGCTCGAACAGCTCGCCTCGGCACCCGTGCCCCAGGCCGTCAACGAAGCGCCGGGCCGCGACGCCCGGCTCGCCGCCCTGCAGACCGCGCTGCTCGACCTGCCCGCAGCCGGTCGCCCGGCGTGGGTCACGGCCTGGCCCGCGGAGCGCACCAGCATCCGCCACCTCACCCTCCCCTTCGGCGAACGCGCCCAGGTCGAAAAGGTGCTCCCCTTCGAGGTCGAGGGGCTGGTCCCCTTCGACATGGAGGACATGGAGCTTCGCCACGACGTGCTGCAGCTCGCCCCGGGCGACAGCGAGGTGCTCGCCGCGGTGGTCGAGCGCCAGGGACTGGAGGCGCTGCTCTCACAGCTCGCCGAGGCCGGCTGTGATCCGAGGTCGGTGGACATCGACGCCGCCAGCCTGTCGATGTACGCCGGCGACGGCGTGCAGGCGGTGGTCGACCTCGGCCACAGCCGCACCATCGTGTCGGTCTGCCGGGACGGACAGCTCATTGCCGCCCGGGCGCTCGATGGCGGTGGACGGGCGCTCAGCCTGGCCCTGGCGCGGGCCCGCCGCTGCAGCCTCGCCGACGCCGAGACCCGCAAGCACAAGGCCGACATCGGGCCGGGGGCTGCGGGAGCACGCGCCACGCCAGCGTCGGTGGAGTGGGAGGACGAGGAGCGCACGTCGCCGGGGACCTCAACTGCCGCCGGCGCGTCGAAGAACCTCGCCGTGGCGGCCATCCCGCCGGGCGTGGAGCCGACGGGCCCCGCGCCCGCCTCCGACGACAGCGACGGCGCCATCCTCCGCAAGGCCTTCCTGCCCCAGCTCGCCGAGCTGCGCTCGACGCTCATCAGCTTCGAGGACGCCCTGTCCGTCGAGATCGACCAGCTCGTCCTGGTCGGCGGCGGCCGCGCGCTCTCCGGCCTGCGCGGGCTGCTGGCGACCACGCTGGGCGTGCCGGTGAGCATGCCCGATCCCGTCGATGACGGGCAGGGCCTGGACCCCGGGAGCTGGGCGCTGGCCCGGGCCATGGGGCGACGGGCGAGCACCGGCAAGAGCCTGCCGCTGGAGCTGCGGGAGGGCGGCCTGCGCTTCAAGGGCGACCTCTACATCGCCCGGCAGGTGGGGCTGTATGGCGGCGTCTTCGCGGCCTGTGCCCTGCTCGCCGGCACAGGCATGTTCGCCGTGCGCTCCGTCCAGCTCAACAAGGAGATCGCCTCCCTCGACGAGCAGATCCGGTCGGCGGTGGTGGACACCTTCCCCGGCGAGGTCTCCCCGGACCGCATCCGCACACCCGGGGACGCCATGGCCATCATGGCCGAGAAGACGCTGGAGGTGACCACGCGCGTGGAGACGCTGGGGGCCATCGTCCAGGACGAGCCGCCCACCGTGGCGCTGCTTCGAGACCTGTCGGTGGCGATGCCTCCACCGGACCAGGCGCGCATCGACGTCGACGAGCTGTCCGTCACCGACTCGACCATCACGGTGAAGGCCGAGACCGACGGCTACGAGACCGCGACCCGCATCGAGAGCAGCCTGCAGGCGAAGCCACGCTTCCACGCGGCACAGAAGGGCGACGAGAAGAAGACCCGCGGCGGGGCGGTCAGCTTCAAGATCACCATCCCGCGCGACGCCGAGGACGGCGCGTCCGAGGAGGGCTGAGATGGCCGTGAGCGACTCCGTACAGTCGGTGGTCGAGCGGGTCCAGGACCAGCTCGCCGCCATGAGCGACCGAGACCGCAAGCTGCTGCTGGGACTCGTCGTCGTCGCGCTGCTGGCCATCGTCGGTGGCGGCATCTGGTTCATGGGCAACAAGCTCGACAACCTGGAGAGCAAGGTCGCCGATCGCCGAGAGACCCTGCGCAAGATCGGGCTCTACGCGTCGGACTACGCCGAGAGCCAGGCCGAAGCCGAGGTGATCGCCCAGCGGATCGCCGAACACGAGGGCACCGACCTCTCCGCCTTCCTCGAGCAGGTCGGCCAGAAGACGAACGTCGGCGACCGCCTGGACTCGGTCCGCCAGAAGAGCACCAACGACGACGGTGATCTCATCGAGTCCGTCTACGCCGTGAAGCTGTCGAAGCTGCTGCAGGACGAGCTGGCCAGCTTCCTCTACGAGGTGGAGAGCGCCGGCTACCCGCTGCGCATCCGCACGATCACGGTCAAGTCCCGCAAGCGGGGCGGCGAGATCACGCTCAACGTCGACCTGGACATCTCCGCCTTCCGCCTGAGCGCCCCCCCCGAGGAGCCCTGATGCGCCTGCTGACAACCCTGCTCGCCGGCCTCGTCGGCTTCGTGGTCGTCTTCGTGCTCGCCCTGCACCTGCACTTCCCTGGAGAGGTGGCCCGCGATCGCATCGCCTGGGAGCTCCAGGAGGCGTCGAAGGGTGGCTGGATGATCGACGCCGCCGACGCCCACCTGTACCGCCTCAGCGGACTCGCGCTCGAGGACGTGACGCTGCTGCAGGCGAAGCGTCCGGTCGGCCGCATCAGCGGCGACGCCGATCCGGCCGCAGTCCCCGTCCTGCGGGCCGAAGAGGCCGCCGCCCGCGTACAGCTCCTGCCCCTGCTGAGCGGAGCCCGGGCCGTCAGCTACCACGCTGCACTGTACGGGGGCGCGCTCGATGGCCAGGTGCGCCTCACCGAGGGGTCACAGCGCCTGGTGATCGACGGCGAGGACATCGACCTGTCGCGCATCCCCTTCGAGGGGGAGGACTGGGCGGTCGACGCGGCGGGGCTGGCGCGCATCGACGGCGACGTCACCCTGGCCACCGACGACGTCAAGAACAGCACGGGGCACCTCGAGCTCGAGCTGACCGACCTGGTGCTGCAGTCGGCGACGGTCATGGGCATGACCCTGGAGCCCACTCCGTTCTCGGAGGCAGTGCTCAGCTTCGACATCGACGGAGGCAAGGCCGAGGTCGACAAGGGCAGCTTCCAGAGCGACCCCGTCCAGGCCACGGTCGACGGCGAGATCGTGCTGAACAAGGCGATCCAGAAGTCGCGGCTCAAGCTGACGCTGGAGGTCCACTTCGGCGACCAGTTCGACAAGATCGCCCAGATGGTCCCCAACCTCAAGGCCGCCCGGGACGATGACGGCGCCTACCACTTCCGCGTCACGGGCACCCTGCAGCGGCCCCGCTTCCGCGAGGAGCGGCAGACGAAGCGCAGCACCCGCACGCCGACCCGCCCCCCCACGAAGAGCGCCCGCGCCAACGACGGCGGCGCCGCGGACGAGGACGCCGAGGCCCGCCGTCAGGAGCGACGCGACCGGATCCGCGACCGCCGCAAGAAGATGCTGGAGCGCCGGAACAGCCGCAACAAGGACGACCGCGACCCCGGCGCGCCGCCCACCGAGTTCGAGCCCGACATCCCGCTTCCCGGCCAGCCCCCCCTCCAGGATGT
>CAZRFD010000126.1:0-20818 GCA_964599085.1 uncultured Enterobacterales bacterium
GCTGCCGCTCCTTAAGCGGCTGGGTGGAGAGTCCGGTTCCGGCTGGAGCAATACATGGTGAAGTCGTCGTTCATGGTTTCTTCTCCGGGTGAGTAGAGGCGGATGCAGAGCCAGGCCGCTTTGCGGCCGCAACCAGCGCATTCAGGTCACGCAGGTCGTAGAGACACAGGCCCCGCAGCCGCACCACCGGCACGAGGCCCTGGGCGGACCACCGGCGAAGGGTGCGGACGGACACCGCAAGACGCTGGGCGGCCTCGCGGCGGGTCAGGAGTTGGACGCTGGGAACCTGCATGGGGCCAGCATTGGCCACACACGGCCGCCTGCGAAGTACCGCAACTCCAGATTCTGGAGCGGACTTGTGGTACCTAATCGGCCTCGCTGCCGCCATGACCTCGGCG
The DNA here is from genome assembly GCA_964599085.1 of uncultured Enterobacterales bacterium. Taxonomy (GTDB): domain Bacteria; phylum Myxococcota_A; class UBA796; order UBA796; family UBA2385; genus J125. The sequence goes on from CAZRFD010000126.1 coordinate 399, forward strand.
GGCAACCCGATTGCGGCGCCGCTTCATCCGGCGGATCGCCGTGTCGTCCTTGACCAACCGTGGTTCGTAGCCGAAGCACAGGCCCACACGGACTGCGAACAGGTCGCACTCGGGCCGAGCCAGCAGGCCTGCCTCAAGCACCCGATCGCTGATGGCGAGAGAGAGTGCATCCCGCTGCTCTTGGTTCTCGGGCCGGCGGTCGGTGCTTGGCAGGCGTGGGGCCTGGAGGGCAGCGAAGTGCTTCGCCAGCCCCTTCACGAGGCGTTCGGGGAGCGGCACCTCGCCGGAGGCCTGGACCAACCGGTGGACGCCCTGGAGGAACAGGTCTTCGCCCGGCTGCACCTCGCCGGAGGCGACGGCCTGCACCGCCTCCCGCGCGATGGCCGTGACCGATGGTGGGGCGCGGCGCAGCAAAGTAGCGAGGCCCATCACCAGCCCCTCGTCGAGACCGCCGGGGGCCTGCACGCGAAGGAGGTTCATCGGCACCCCGTACCGCTCTGCCTGCGCCTGCATTTCGTCCTCGGCGGCCCTGGGCGAGTCGGGACGGGCCAAAGGGTGTCGCGCCGGCCCCGGCGTGCGTCCTCCACGGACCATCGGTTGGCAGCAGCCGTCCCGGTCGGCCAGCAGCTTCCTGGCCGTCGCTAGATCGACCTGGTCGGCGGCAAGCTGCCCGAAGCCGATACCGAGGGCACGGAGTCGCTGGTCTGCGCCGGGAGGGTCGAACCAACTCATGGCCCTTATTCCTACTCGCTGGCCGGGCTGACGGCGAACCTACGCACCCCTGCCGTAGGGGCCGAGCGGCAGGCGCTCGGGATGCCGCCGAGGACCCTCTGGCCTTGGGTACATGTACCCGAGCCGGGCTGTCATTAGCCGTTGTAGGCTGCTTTCCGTCGCCTCTTCGCACCTGTTTGCAGCCACTTAGGGCGCCCGTTTCTTACTCCATGTACCCCAGCGCTCGCAGCCGCTCTTCGTCTTCGTTGCTCAGCGCGGAGTTGTCCTGGATGCCGAGGTCGATCGTGGTCTTGTCGATGAACTTCTGCATCTGGCCCTTGACCTTGTCGAGCAGACCCGGGTCGGTCTCGGCGAGGTTGGTCTTCTCTTCCGGGTCCTTGTTCAGGTCGTAGAGGAAGACCCGCCTGTTGTTGTCGCGCGAGGTGATGAGGTTGTAGTCGCCGTCGTTGTAGTAGAGCAGGCCATCCCAGTAGTGGCTGGCGCCGATGAAGGCGCGGTCCTTGCCGGCTTCGCCGTTCATGAGCGGGACGAGGGACTCGCCGTTGACCGGGTGCTCGAGGCTGGCGCCGGCCAGCTCCAGCACGGTCGGGTAGATGTCGATGCCGCGGACCTGGGTGGACACGTGGTTGCCGGTCTTCTGGCCGGGGGCCTTGATGACCAGCGGGACGTGCTGGTTTTCGTGGGTGGGCCAGCCGTGCCAGGTGCGCTGCTGGTCGCGGTCGTTGAACATCTCGCCGTGGTCGGCGGTCATGACGAAGACCGCGTCGTCCAGCGACCGGTAGCGGGCGTAGCGGTCCAGGCAGTTCTGCATCTTCTGGTCGTTGCTGTGCAGTTCGCCGTCGTAGCGCGCTTCGAGCTGGGCCCACTCGGCGTCGGAGAGGGTGACCCGGCCAGAATTGACGTCGTCGTGGGGGTGGTCGCCGGGCTTCTTGGCGTCTTCGGGCTTGAGCACGATGTCGACCTGGGGCCCGTTGGGGTCCGAGAAGATGTCGTGCAGCTTCGGCGGGGTGTAGGGGGAGTGGGGGTTGAGCCAGTACAGCACCATGAAGACGGGCTTGTCGCCGGCCTTGTCCATGGCCTGGACGACCTTGTCCTTGAAGCTGCCGCCACCGGTCAGCTCGTGCATGTCGAAGCCCTGCTGGTAGCCGGGCTGGTAGTAGACCGACTGCGCCGTGAACAGCGCCGTGAAGTAGCCCTGGTCGTGCAGGGTCTCGGCCAGGGTGGTTGTCTGTGTGGGGATGTCGACGATGCCCTTGGTGGCGGCGTAATCGACCTTGTGGTTCTGGCCGAAGAGCCCGGTGAACAAGGACGCGACGCTGGGGATGGTCCAGCTCCCCGACGCCTGGGCGTTGTCGAAGACGGTGGCCGTCTTCGCAAGCGCGGCGAGGTTCGGGGTCGTGTCCCGTTCGTAGCCGTAGGCGCTGATGTGGTCGGCCCGGGTGGCGTCCCACACCACCAGGATGATGTCCTTCTGGTCGGCGGCGGAGGCCGTGCTGATCAGCGAGGCCATGGTCAGGGCGATGAGGGACATGCAAGCTCCATCGGGGCGAAGGGGACAGGGTCGGGAGGGGCCGGGCCGTGCGGCAGCATAACCGCGAAGCCCTCGGGGGCGACGCGATAGGGAGCACGACAACACTGGAGGCTTCATGGCTACTCCCCGCCCCGACGACGTCTCGCGCTTCCTCCAAGCCGCCCCCCGGCCCGTCGACCTGTTTGCCGCCGACGACGCCCTGCAGCTCGAGCTGAAGCGCCGCCTGCCCGACGCGCTGCAGGACCGGGTCCAGGCCCTGTGGGCCGACCTGGGTGCGCGCACCGCCGGTGAGCTGTGGCAGCTCTCTCGCCAGGCCGAAGCCCAACAGCCGGTGCTCGTCCAGTACGACCCCTGGGGCCGGCGCCTCGATCGCATCGACGTGTCGCCGGCGTGGACGCGCCTCAAGGACATGTCCGCAGAGCTGGGGCTGGTGGCGACGGGGCACGACGACGCGCTCGGCCCCTGGGCCCGCGTCGCCCAGGCGGGCCTCATCCACCTGTTCAGCGCCAGCAGCGCCATCTTCTCCTGCCCCCTGGCCATGACGGATGCTGCGGCCACCGTGCTCAAGAAGCAGGGCGTCGCCGCGCTCAGCGACCGCTTCCTGCCCCGCTTGCTGTCGCGCGATCCGGCTACCTTCATCACGTCCGGCCAGTGGATGACGGAACGGCCCGGGGGCAGCGACGTCGGCACGACGGAATCCATCGCCGTCCCGACCGAACAGGGCGATCCGGTCTACCGCATGCACGGGGTCAAGTGGTTCACCAGCGCCACCACCAGCGAGGTCGCGCTGACGCTGGGCCGCATCGACGACGGCAGCGGCGACCTCGTCCCCGGCAGCCGGGGCCTGACGATCTTCCTCGTCGAGGTGGAAAAGACCGACGAGGGCGGCCTGGACAGCATCGAGATCCGCCGCCTGAAGGACAAGCTCGGCACCAAGGCCCTGCCCACTGCAGAGCTGGCGCTCGACGGCGTGAAGGCCTGGCGGCTCGGGGCCCCGGGGCGCGGCGTGCCCGACATCAGCACCATGCTGAACATCACCCGCTACTGGAACGCCTGCTCCAGCTCGTCGGCCATGGCCCAGGCGACCTTCTGGGCGCGCGACTTCGCCGCCCAGCGGGTGGCCTTCGGCCGGCCGGTGGCCGAACACCCCGCCCACCAGCGCACCCTCGCCGAGATGGAAGCCGACACCGCCGGCTCGCTGGCGCTCTGCCTGGAGCTGGCGACCCTGCTCGGCCGGGTCGAGACCGGCGTCGCCGACGACACCGAGCAGGCCATGCTCCGCGGCCTCCTCCCCGTGGCCAAGCTCACGACCGGCAAGCAGGCGGTGTGGGTCACCAGCGAGGGCCTCGAGGCCTTCGGTGGCGCTGGCTACGTCGAAGACACCGGCCTGCCACGGATGCTGCGCGACGCCCAGGCCCTGCCCATCTGGGAGGGCACCACCAACGTGCTGTCGCTGGACCTGCTGCGGGCCGAACACAAGGTCGGGTCGCTCACCGCGCTGCTGACCGCGCTGATGTCGCGCGTCTCCGAGCTTCCCGGCGACCTCGGTGAGGGCGTGCACACGCTGACGGCGCTGACCGACCAGCTCAGCGGCCGGGTGCGCGCGCTGGCCGCCGACGGCGACCGGGCCCGCATGGAGCGGCACGCCCGCCGGGTGGGCCTGACCACCGGCCTGTGCTTTGAAGCGGTGCTGCTCGGGGAAGCCGCCGCCACCGGCGACGCCGGCGCCATCGAGCGCTTCGACGTCTTCTGCTCGCACCGGCTGTCGGGGCCGCTCGGCTGAGCAACCGTCAGGTTGCTCGACCCCGGAGGGGGGAGGTGCGACGCGGAGTGGTTGGTCCCGAAGCGACGAAGGAGCGGAGGGCCAACTGGGACGCGACGTGCCGGGGGGGACCTGGAGGGGTCCCCCCCTCGAAACAATCCGCCGCGCCCTCAGCGCGCCGCCCCCTCTCGCAACCAGCGGATCAGCGCTTCGCGGTCGGCGTCGGACAGCTCCGCCGTGCCCTCCTCGACCACCCGGGCCATCTCGCCGCCGACGAAGTCACCATCGGGCAGCATGCCCAGCGTGAGCAGGTCGTCCCAGTCGCTGGCGCTCCAGTCGGGCAGCCCCTCGGGGCCTTGGGAGATGTCGGGGGCGTCTTCGGGCGGGCCCAGGCTTCCGGTCAGCTCGCGGCGGTGGCGCAGGGCGCCCAGGCGGTTGCGCGGCGTGTGGCACTCGCCGCAGTGGCCGACGGCTTCGGCGAGGTAGCGCCCGCGCTCCAGCTCGTCGTCGAGCTTTGGATCGGCGGGCCGCGGGCCCCGGCGCAGGGCCAGCAGCTTCCAGAAGGCCAGGGCACCGCGCCAGCGGTAGCGCGTCAGCTCGTGGGGAGCCGACGGGCGGCCGCTGGCCGGCAGGGTCTGGACGAAGGCCCAGAGGTCGGCGATGTCGGCGTCGGACAGCCGCGTATAGCTGGGGTAGGGGAAGGCCGGGTAGAGGTGGCGGTGCTCGGGCGAGCGCCCGCGGCGCAGGGCCGCCGTGAAGTCCTCGGCCGTCCAGGTGCCGATGCCGTGGTCGGGATCGGGCGTGATGTTCGGGGTGACGAACACGCCGTAGGGCGTGTCCAGGCGCCGGCCACCGGCGCCGGGTTGGCCGCCGTCTTCGTCGGTGTGGCAGGCCGTGCAGGCCGCCAGCCCGTCCAGCAGCGCCCCCCGGGTCGCATCGCCCGTGCCCGGGTCTGCCAGCGCGGTACCGGCGAGCAGCAGGGCTACCGCCATCGGCAGCATCAGTCCGCGTCGAGGCGGTAGTGGTCGTGGCAGCCACCGCAGGAGGCGCCGACCTGCTTGTAGGCGTCGGTGAAGGCAGCGAGATCCCCCTGCGGCGCCACCTCGGCCAGGGCGGCGCTGGCGTCGACCAGGGCCTGGGCCCGCTGCGCGAAGCCGTCAGGGTCCTCCCAGATCTCCGGCAGGGCTTCGGTGTCGGGGATCACGTCCGGTCCCGTCCCCGCCGGGAAGAGCTGGCCGACGACCGTGCTGGTGGCCTGCAGCGCCTGGGCGTGGGCGACGAGATCCTCGGTCCGCGGTTCGAGCTTGCCCTTGACGAAGAAGGAGAGGGCCTTCATGTGCTTGCCCAGGCTGCTCAGCACCTGCTTTCGGTAGTTGTAGGCGGCGGCGGCGGCGGCGGGGATCTCGGGCGCGTCCGCAGCCGGCGCGTCCGCAGCCGGCGCGTCCGCAGCGGGCGGCTCTTCCTGCTTGTCCTTCTTGCCGGCGAGGGCGGGGCTGCTGGCGAGGAGGAGGGGCAGGACCAGGGTGACGGCGTGCTTCACGGGGGCTCCGGATCGAGGAAGGCGGGGACAGCGCCACCCCCGGTCTAGACCGCTCGGCGGGGCCTGGCCAGCCTGTCGCAGGCCCTGCTGTGATTGTTGTGCTTGGTCGGCGACTTCTGTAGGATCTCCTTGGCGGCGGCCCGTGGCGGGGGCACAGCCCGCCCGGGTCGCCCGACAGAGCCTGACCGGTCCCGAGCCGAACCCCACCGCGGAGGTCTCCGTGCGGCTGCCCCTGCCGAAGCCCGACGAGGGCACGGTCGTCCTGCTGGACGCGAGCTTGATCACCGACGCCCTGCCGGCGCTGCCGGAGGACTGGCTGCGGCAGGACCTGGCCGAGGGCTCGCTGCTGGTCGAGCTGGAGGGGGGCGCCCGGCCCGACGCCCTGCTCGTCGACGAGGAGCCCCGACCCAAGGGACGATCGGTCTGGGGCAACCTGCGCTGGCCGCGGTCGGAACGCGTGCTCCAGGTGCGCAGCGGTCGGGTGCTCTACGGTCGCCTCGATGCTCTCACCGACGACCCCGACAAGCTCGACGTCATCGAGCTGCCCACCGGACGCTACCGGCTCGACCTGCTGCGGCACGGCGGCGGCGTGGTGGCGGACGCGCCCCCGCCGCCGACGGACCGCCGCGTCTACCAGCTCGGGACCCTGGCCCAGCTCGTGCTGCTGGGCTGCGCGGTCATCACGCTGGCCACAGCTCTGCAGTCGTCGACCTGGAGCCTGCTGTGGCTGTCGGTGCTCTTCCTGGTGGCCGCGGGCGTGGTGCGGGTGGGGCTCGACGCGCGCGAGCCCGACGAGCCCTCGACCCCTCGCCGGACGCTGCCGTCCGAGATCTGGCTGGTGCTGGAGTCCGAGGATGGGGCCGCAAGCGGCTGACCCGCGACGGCTTCGGGCCTGGGCGCCGGGTGCTGCGGTGTGCAGCTTGTGGTGATCCCAGGAGGTGCCATGACCGTCGCACGCATCTGCACGCGCGAGGTGCACCTGGTGCCGGCTGCCGCACCGGTGCGCGACGCCGCGCTGCTCATGGAGCAGGACAACCTCGGCAGCCTCGTCGTCATCGACCCCGAACAGCGGCCCATCGGCCTGCTCACGGACCGGGACCTCGTCACCCGGGTGATGGCGCCGGGGCTGGACACCGAGTCCACCCAGGTCCACCAGGTGATGTCGGCACTGCCGCGCACCATCGACGAGCACGCCACCATGGAAGCGGCCGTCGCCCTGATGCGCGGGCGCCGCCTGCGCCGCCTGCCGGTGGTGGACGCTGGCGGAAAGCTCGTCGGCATCGTGTCCATCGACGACGTGCTGTCGCTGCTCGCCGAAGAGCTGGCGGAGGTGGGCGAGGTCATCGACGCCGCCTCGCCGCGGCCCTGGGCGCAGCACCTGCCACTCTGACGGAGTGGCCGCTCAGGCGGCGAACTGCCGCTCGACGAGCTGCCGGTAGAGGCCGTGCTGTGTGAGCAGTTCGTCGTGGGTGCCGGCCTCCTGGATCCGGCCCCCGTCGAAGACCAGGATCTGGTCGGCGGCCTTCACGGTGGAGAGGCGGTGGGCGATGACGACGGTGGTCCGCCCCTCCATCAGCCGGTCCAACGCCTCCTGGACGAGGTGCTCGCTCTCGGCGTCGAGCGCGCTGGTGGCTTCGTCGAGGACGAGCACCCGCGGGTCCTGGAGCAGCGCCCGGGCGATGGCGACCCGCTGCTTCTGTCCGCCGGACAGGCGCACCCCCCGCTCTCCGACCATGGTCGCGTAGCCCTCGGGGAAGGTGGCGACGAAGTCGTGGGCGTTGGCGGCGCGCGCGGCGGCCTCGACCTCGGCTTCCGTCGCGTCGGGGCGGCCGTAGCGGATGTTGTCGAGGATGGACATGGCGAACAGCACCGGCTCCTGGCGGACGACGCCCACCTGCCGGCGCAGCTCGTCGAGATCGAGCTGGCGGAGATCGACGCCGTCGAACAGGATCCGCCCCTGCTGCGGGTCGTAGAAGCGGGACAGCAGCGCCGCCACCGTCGACTTGCCCGCACCGGAGGGGCCGACCAGGGCGGTGACGGTCCCGGGACGCAGGTGCAGGGAGATACCGGTGAGCACGTCCTGATCGAGGCGCGTGGGGTAGGCGAAGCGCACATCCTGCAGCTCGACGTCGCCCCGGGGCTCGACGAGGCGGCGGTCGCCGCTGTTGATGGACGGGATGCGGTCCAGCAGCTCGAAGACGCGCTGGCTGGCGCCGATGGCCTTGGCGAAGTCCTCCCACAGGCTCGAGAGGGCGCCGAGTGAGAAGGCGACCGTCAACGTGTAGAGCAGGAAGCTGGTCAGCTCCCCCATGGTCATCTGGCCCTCGGACAGCATCAGCCCGCCGTACCAGAGCACGGCGGCGATGGCGGCGTAGCTGAAGAAGCCGGCCGCTCCGCGGAAGATGGCCGCGAAGCGGGCGCGCTGGCGGGCCAGCGAGAAGGCCTCTTCGACAGCGGCGCTGTAGCGTTCCACCTCGGCGCGCTCGCGGGCGAAGCTGCGCACGGTGCGGATCCCGCTGATCGTCTCTTCGGCGACGGTGGTGGCAGCGGCGAGGGCGTCCTGGAAGCGCCGGCTGATCCGTCGCAGCAGCCGGCCGTAGATGGTGGCCACGACGACGACCACGGGGACGACGGCGAGCATGACGAGGGTGAGCCGCCAGCTCGTGACGACCAGGATCACCACGGCGCCGACGCACATGACGCCGTAGCGCAGCGCCATGCTGACGTTGACGGTCACGGTGTTCTGCAGCACGGTGGCGTCGCTGGCGAGCCGGTTGGTCAGCTCGCCGGTGCGGCGCTGGTCGAAGAAGCCGACCTCCTGGGCGACGATGGCGGCGTACAGCCGCCGGCGCAGGTCGGTCACGATGCGTTCACCGGCCAGGGTGAACCACCAGGCCCGCAGCGCCCCCATGATGCTGCCGACCAGGAACAGCCCGAGCAGGCCGAGGATCACGCCGTCGAGGGCGTCGCGCCCCTGACCGGCCAGCACGCCGTCGACGATCTGCTTGACGAACCAGGGGTACGCCAGGGTCATGCCGGCGCTGATGGACAGGGCGATGGTGCCGAGCACCAGCCGCCGCAGCTCGGGGCGCGCCAGCGTCGCCACGCGCCGGAGGTCGAGGCCGCCGGGGCGGGGGGGCGAGGGTGGGGGCGAGGAGGACATCCCATGACCCTTCGCACCACTGCGGGCGCGGACAAGAGGGCGCTTCGGCCACTGGGCGTCGCGTCACCGAGACGCTCGTGGAGGATAGGGAGGCGCATGGCGGTTGTCCCTGTCCACTTCCTGTTCGACGTCGCGGTCGCCGATCTGGACCGGGCAGAGGCTGCGCTCGGCGCATTTGCCGCCGCCGAAGATGACCCGACCCCGCTGCACGACTGCCTCGACCTGCTGTTTCACCGGGTTCAGACCGAGCTCGCGCAGACGGTGTGCCACCCGGATGCCGGGGTTTGGGAGGTACTGGCGGCGCGGCTCTCCATCGGAGAACGGCGCGTGGTCAACCGCGGATGCTTCGAGACGCTGGTCAAGGTCTTGGCGCGGCGGGACCGACTCATCGAGCTGGGTGCGCCCCGCGCGCTGGTCGACAAGGATGACGCCTACCTGGCCTCCCTGATCCCGATCCTCGATGTTCGATCGAAGCCGGACCCGCGCCCATACCTGCGCCTGGACAAGCTGGATTCGTCGAATGGGGCCCCGGTGGTCGACCTGCCGCAATTCGCTGCCGAGGTGCTGCGCCTTGCCGCCGGGGCCTTTCCTCGCAACACCGGGTGCGGACGGCTGGACTCGGTGGACCCGGCCTGGGCCGATGAGCTGGAGGGCCTGGGCCTGCTCGACGACTGGTGGCACATCCATCGCCAGCGCTTCATGGAGAGCGAAGTCTGCGCCATCGGGATCGCGCCGTCGATCCTGTCGGACCCGGGGCTCGCGCTGGAGCAGCCCCTCCTGTCACTGGACGAGCTCCCGGGCAGGAACTGTGCGGCATGGCGCGCGGTCTGGCCGACCCTGTGTGCCGGCGACCGCGGTGGCCCGATCACCCGCCGCGATGGTGTCGAAGCACAGGGTGCGTCGGGCGGATCGGGTGCGCGCGCACACGTCGCCTTCGTGTGGGTCGAGACCGACACGGTCGACGACTTCTTCCAGCGATGAGCGCCGATGAGACCCGGCCTTGCGCAGCACGCCGGTCGGCGAGACCACACCCCGCTGCATCCACCACGCGGCCAGATCTGCGCGCCCTACGAGCGCTGGTCGGAAGGAGACGTCGATGATCGAGCTGTTCCGCCGCTGGCTGTTCGGCCGCAAGCTCCCGCAAGCTGATGGCGAAGCTGCCCCGCCAGCACCAGGCTGGCTGGCGATCGAGCAGGCGCTGCAGGAGCTGTACGGGGTTCCGGCGCTGGGGCACATCGGCCACGACGGCGTTCGCGCCATCCACGACCTCCGAGAGCCGCCGGAGTACCCCCTCGATGGTGTCTCCGTGTGGGACGGCGGCGACTTCTGGCACTACGTCGGCTTCGGCATGAGCGAGCTCTACGCCAAGGTTAGCCAGAGCGGCGAGCTCAGCGGGCACGGCTACGAGCTATGTCTGCGCCTCGCCAAGACGGCGGTCGACGCCCAGCCGCCCCCGCTGGTCGGGGCGACCGTGCTCCAGCGGCTCTGCCAGGCCCAGTGGTCGCTTCCGCTGTTCGGTGCCGGCCACACACTGGCGACGGGCGCCATGCTGGCCGATGCTGGCATCGCGGGCTTCCTCCTCGTCGAGGATCCCAGCCTCGGCACGATCGACACGCCGCACGGTGCGCTCAGCTTCCTTCTTGCGGTGGGTGTCGACGGCCCGACGCTCGAGCGTGCGCTGGGCGGAAGAGCTCGGGCCGTGTTCAGCGAGCGCGGTGGCGACGGGGTCACGGTGCTATCGCCTGGGGTCTCGCCCTCTTTGCCAGCGCGCGGCCCCCTCCCCTGAACGGGTCGCCTACCACGGCGCCTGCTGCCACTGAAGCAGGGGTGAGAGGTCGGCGCAGACGCGGCCGACGGCGGTGCTGCCGACCCAGGCGTCCCCGCAGCCGTCGCAGGTGCCGGCCACGTCGGGGTCGGCGTCGAAGAGCACGTCGATCCACTGGCCCTCGGCGTCGAGGATGCTCATGGCGGTGCCGGCTTCTGCAGGGCAGCCGCCGAGGCTGTCGGCGTAGACCAGGAGCTGGTCGAAGACGACGGCGGAGACGTCGCCCGACAGGCCCCGGACCACGCCGTCGATGGCCATCGCCCCGGCGCCCTGGTCGGGATACCAGGCGCCCTGGATGCTCAGCGCCGGTTCGACGGTCGTGGCCAGCCAGCCGTCGTCGGCGCCGGACCAGGAAAACCCGCTGTCCATGTAGCTGTAGGCGACCAGCGTGCCGTCGGTGGTCGTCGCCGACAGCAGGCCCGCGGACCCGCGGCTCTGGAAGCGGGCGCCGTCGGCGTCGGTGATGGTGGCGTAGCCGTAGAACTGGCTGCCGTCGTAGAGCGTGCCGTCGGCGTCTTCGTAGCCGTCGTAGTCGACGATCAAGGCGTAGCCGTCGAAGCTTGTGCCGCTGCTGCTGGTGCAGGCGTCGTACCAGTAGTCGTTGCCGTCGCTGACGTACCAGGCGGGGCAGGTCTCGTCGGTGCCAGCCATCAGCGACCGGTAGCTGTCGAGCACCGGTCCCGCGTGCCAGGCGGGCAGCGACACGGCCAGCTCGGTCAGCGCGTCGCCGATGGCCTGGGTGTCGACGGTGGTGTCGGCCCCACCGTCGTCGGCGCCGGTGTAGGGCCCGGTGGAGCCGTCCCAGGTGCTGCCGTCGCCGGTCGCGGCGGTGCCGGTGTCGCCCGGGCCGGCGTCGCCGCAGGCCAGCAGGGAGATCAAGGAGAGCAGGGCAGGGGACATCACTCCTCCGGCAGCCAGCAGGACAGCCAGGTCTGCAGCCGCGCGCGGTCGTCGTCGGAGATCCCCCCGCGGGGGGGCATGTCCGGCGCATCCCCGGTGGCGCGGACCAGCATGCGGTCGGCGTGCAGCTTGACGTCGTCGAGGGTGTCGAAGCTGACGTCTTCGGGGGCGCCGTTGCGGTCGGGCGAGGTCGTGGCGTGGCAGGTCTGGCAGGACTCGATGAGGAATCCCTGGCCCCAGGATGCCCAGGTGACCACGGGCGCGTCGGCGCAGTCTGCGGGCCCGCCGCTGTCGCCGGGCACATCCGTGCACGCCAGGACCAACAGCAGGGTCGGGATCATGCCAGCATCCCCGAGAGCGGGTCGGTGCCCGACACCCACTCGCCGGGGTCGATGCCGGCGAGCTGGAGCAGGCCGGCGCCGACGGCTTCGGCGGACAGGATGGTGTCGCCACCGACGTCGCCGGTGGACAGGTCGAGGGGCTCGCCCGCGAAGTTGGCGTCGTAGGCGCCGATGACCCGGTCACCGCTGAGCCCCGGTCCCAGCAGCATCATGCTGGTGTAGGGCCAGTGGTCCTTGCCCAGGGTTGCGTTGAGCGCCGGCGTGCGGGCCATCTCGCTCATCACGACGACGACGGTCTGGTCGGCGAGGCTGCCCCCGGCGGGCCCCGCGGTCTGGTCGAGCAGCGCCATGAGCGCGGTCAGCCCGGAGAACAGGCTCTCGAAGTTGGCGGACTGGGCGTCGTCGTTGTTGGCGTGGCTGTCCCAGCCCAGGCCGCCGGAGCCCGTGTGGCCCAGCGTGACCGAGCGGCACAGGCCGAGGGCGAGCGCGTCGGCGGCGACCTGGGCCTGGCTGCCGAGGTCGTCGCCACCGGTGAAGTCGATGACGTAGCGGTAGTCCCGCAGACCCTCGGCGGCGGCGGTGGCGTCGGCGTACTGCGTGGCCAGGGCCTGGTCGACGGGGGAGTGGGTGCTCTGGGCGCGGCCGGCGACCCGGGCGCGCACGAAGTCGTCGATGCGGCTCTCGAAGGGGGCGCTGGGGCGCCCGGCGTACTGATCGTTCCACTCCAGGATGTCGCCGGAGAGCAGCGCTTCGAGCTGTCCGGCGCTGCCGGTGCGGGCCACGCTGGCGACGAGGTCGCCCGAGAAGCTCGGCCCGCCGATGACGAGGTGCGGCAGGGTGAAGGCGCTGCCCCCGGACGCCGCGAGGATCGTCGGCCAGTCCGGATCGAAGCCCGAGCTGGTGCCGGTCAGGGCCAGCATCGTGCAGATCTCGTGGGCGATGGCCCGGACCAGGATGCCGTTGATGACGAGCATGCGGCCGTGGTTGGCGGCCATGAAGGCGCCGACGCTGGGGCGGTCGGGGTGATCGACGAAGCTGATGTTGCCGGCGGTGGCCCGATCGGCGCCGGCTTCCATGTCGACGGCGCCGTTGTCGAACTCCGGCGCGAACACCCGCGTCGTGTCCCAGCCACCGCTGGCGAACACGAACACGAAGCGGAGATCGTCGGAGGCTGCGGGGGCCGCAAGCGCGCGCCGCGGCAGCAGCAGGCCGGACGCGGTGGGGACGAGGCCGGTGGTGGCGAGGCCGGCCAGGACGCTGCGTCGGGAGAGGGGACGGGTCATGGCGAATCCTCAGTACAGGACGAAGTCGGGGTCGCGCAGCAGGGCGGAGAGCACCCCGGCCCAGGCGGCGGGCACGCTGTCGTCGACGGCGAGCAGGTTGGTCATGAGGTTCATCTGGGCCATGACCTCTTCTCCGTCGAGGTCGACCTGCTTGCCGAGGACGGCGAGGTTGAGGCGCTGGATCTGCAGGGCCACCGCGTCGGTTGCCACGGCGTCCTTGCCCGGCTCCTCGGTGAAGTCGATCAGGGTGAACAGCCGGCGGTCGGCGGGGGCCTGGTCCAGCTCGGTCACGACGGCGTGGATGGCCGCGGCCATGGCCAGGCGCTCCTGGACCAGCACCAGCGTGGCGTTGGGGCTGGTCGCGGTGGCGGCCACCGAGGCGCCGTCGGCGCCGCCGGCCAGCGTGCGCACGCCGACGATGTCGTTGCCCAGCATGTCGTAGCCGCCGTAGGTCCAGCGGAAGCCGGTCAGATCCTCGACCTCGTCGGCCAGCAGGTCGGGCGTGACCAGCTTGCGCGGCACCGCGCCGACCGCGTCGGTGGCCCCTGCGCGGTACAACGGGTCGCTGACGATGGAGCGGACCAGGCTGCGCACGGTCAGCCCGCCAGAGAGGAAGGCTTCCCGGTGGGCGACCAGGCGGTCGGTGTCGGCCAGGGTGGCGTCGCGGCGCAGCAGCAGCTCGAAGCCCTGCTGCACCGCGCACTCCGGCAGGCGGGGGTCGGCGGCGATCTGCTGGCCGAGGTCGGCGAGCCCGCTGCCCGGCTGGCCATACCAGGCGGGCGCCACGCCGGTCGTGCTCTGCCAGAGCTGCTCGCGCTCGGGGTGGTAGCTGCTGGCGTCGACGAAGCTGTCGGGGACGTAGGTCCAGAAGCCGTATAGGTAGCTGGCGAGCGGGTCCAGGCTGTCGTGGCAGGCCACGCAGCCGGGGTTGTTGGTGATGGCGTCGAGCACGGCTTCTTCGTCGAGCAGGTCGACGTTGCGCTCGAAGTCGATGGGGTGCGTCAGGTAGTCGTTGCACACCAGGATGCGGCTGACCTGGTTGGCGCGGCCCCGGTTGGCGTTGCTGTCGGTGGACGTGTAGCGCCACCACATTCCGTTGGTCGACAGGATGCCGGCGGACGGGCGGCCGTCGGTGTAGTGGGCGACCTGCCAGCCGGTGCTGCCAGCGGGGTAGTCCAGGGGCCAGGCGGCCGCGAGCAGCTCGTTGGCCGTGGTCCAGTCGCCGACGGCAAGCTCCGTCCAGGGGAGGTCTTCGTCGGCGATGCGGGCGAGCATGTGCAGGGCTTCGTTGCCGACCGCGTCGATGAAGCCCGGGCGGTCGTCGATGCCGTATTCCGAGGGCTCGATGTAGAAATAGTCGGCGCGCGTCAGGTAGATCTCCGACCACATGTCGGCCATGCGCATGCCGAAGTGGGGGTCGGCCAGGAACTCGTCGAGCAGGCCGTCGACAGCGCCGGGATCGGCGGCCACCTGCTGCAGCTCGTCGACGCTGGGGCGGACGCCCCGCAGGTCGAGGCTGAGCCGGGTGAGCAGCTCGGTGGCGCTCATCTCGGGGATGTCCGCGGCGGGTCCGCCGGAGTCGGCGGTGGAGGAGCCGTCGCCGCCACAGGCGGCCAGCAGCAGGAGCAGGGGGGTCACCACGTCAGCACCTCGAAGTCGAGCCAGGAGGAGAAGTCGACGCAGGCCTGCCCGACCTCTTCATCTCCCAGGAAGGCGGTCCCGCAGCCGTCGCAGAGCGCGTCGTCGAGCACGCCGGCGTCGGGGGTGTCGAACTCCACCCGCCACCAGGTCCCGTCGGCGTCGCGGAGCTGCATCGAACCCGTGGGCTCCCGCTCGCAGGGGGAGCCGGCGGCCTCGTGGTACAGGAAGTTGTCGTCGAAGAGCACGGCGGTGGCGCCCGACGTGGCGCCTGACGTGGCGTCGCCGGTCAGCCCGCTGAGCCCGCCCTGGACGTAGGCGCCGTTGATGCCGTACTCGGGGTAGTCGACGGTGTAGACGTACAGGTCGGGGCTGAGCCCCTGGCCCAGCCAGGTGTCGGCGCTGGCCGGGTCGGTGTACTGAAAGCCGCCGATGACCTGGCTCAGCCCGTAGTAGCTGTCGTCCTCGGTGGAGAAGGCGTCGGTGCCTGGGTTGAAGCCAGTGAGCACCTGGGTGCCGCCGCCGGCGTGGAACAAGGTGCCGTCGCCTTCGATGATGGTGGCGACTCCGTAGAGGTAGTCGCCGCTCCACAGGGTGCCGCTGCCGTCGAGATCGGCGTCGACATAGGGGTAGTAGAAACCGTAGCCGTCGAAGCTGGTGCCGGCGTCCGACGTGCAGATGTCCGACCAGAAGACGTTGCCGTCCTGTTCGTACCAGGTCGGGCAGCGGTCGTCGGCGGTGTCCAGCATCGCGAAGTAGGCGTCGACGATGGGCTGGCCGGAGATGCCCAGCACGACGTCGACGGCCTGCTGCAGGCCGGTTTCCACCGCGGCCTGGTCATAGCTCGGCGTCGTGGTGTCGCTGCCGTCGTAGCTGTAGTCGGCGGGCGGTTCCGTGCCGGCGGCGCCGCCGTCGGAGGGAGTCGTGGTGCCGGCGTTGCAGGCCAGCAGCAGCAGCAGGTGCATGGCGCTCCTTGTCCGGCGAAGCGTCGAGGACGGGAGGTCTCTGACGGGTGCGGCGGACGGGCGCGGAGGACGGGCCGGTCACCGCGCCGGGAGGGACCCATCGTGACACAGCAGCGCCGCGGTCGCAGCCCCTGGCCGGGCAGACTATGGTCGCGACAGGAGAGGCGGAGATGGCAGATCCAGGCAAGCGCGACGAAGCACCTCCGGTCCGCTACGAGCTGGAGGGCAACCAGGACGTGCTGTCCACGGGTGAATTCCTTGTCCCGCGGCACATCCTGCGCGACGGAGAGCTGCCGGTGCCCCGCCCGGGCGCCCTCGCAGAACCCGTGCACACCTGGAAGCGTACCCAGAACATGCAGGTGGTCAGCCTGGCTGAGGGCGCCTACGTCGGCCGCCTCGACGACTTCCAGTTCGACCTGGAGACCCACCGCATCTACGGCTGGCGGCTGAAGGCCAGCGGCATGTTCGGCAAGTCCGGCGGTGTGGCCGCCGAACACGTCAGCCTGCTGGGCCGCGACGTGGCCTTCATGGACGGCGAGCAGTCGGTCGAGTGGGGCATGACCACGCGGCGGGCGGTCGACGGGCGCGCCTGGGCCAGCGCCTACCGCGGCACCCAGGCCATCACCCGCCGTGGCCGGTCGCTGGGTGCGGTCCAGGACTTCGTCCTCGACGTCGACGGCACCCGCATCACCGCCATCCTCATCCAGGGCGACCGCCTGCTGCGCCTGGACGGCCGCGTGCACGTCGGCCCGGCCGCCGTGATCGCGGCGTCCATGGACGCCGTCGTCGAGCTGGGCGAGGGCGACCCCGAACCCGAGGGGCCGACCTGGTGGGCCCGCCTCAAGGACGCCGTCGGCTTCGGCGACGACCCCAAGCCCGACGGCAAGGGCCGCGACAAGACGCTGCCCGTGGACATGCCGGCGCATCTTGGGGATGACTGAGCGTCCCCCTCAGAAGTCCACCACGCTGGCGTCGTCCCTGTCGACCGTCGCCGGCAGGACCACGCGGGCGCCCCGCGGGCCGTAGAGCCGGACGTAGGTGTCGTAGAAGCCCGAGACCCGCTTGACGTAGTCGCGGCTCTCCGAGAACTCGATCTGCTCGACGAAAGCGGCGAGATCGACGGTGTCCCCGCGGTCGAGAGAGGGGCGCAGCCAGCGGCTCATGTTGTGGGGGCCGCCGTTGTAGCTGGCGACGGCCAGCGGGAAGGCGCCACCGAAGCGGTCCAGGAGCAGGGAGAGGTAGTAGGTGCCGTAGCGCAGGTTGGTCGAGGGGTCTTCGAGGTCGCGCGGCGAGTAGCTGCCCTCGCCGAGCAGCGCGGCGACCTTGGCGCCGGTGCGCGGCATGACCTGGACGAGGCCGATGGCGCCGGCGTGGCTGACTACGGTGGGCTGGTAGGTGCTCTCCTGGCGCATGATGGCCATGACCAGCAAGGGGTCGACGCCGTAGCGGGCGGCGTGCTCCCACAGTTCCGGCGCATGCACCAGGGGGTAGGAGAGCTTCCAGGCGGCCAGCTCGTCGGCGTCGTTGTCGGCGTAGCGAGGCAGGCCGCTGCACAGCCGGTAGGTGAGGTGGGGCTGGCGGGCGAAGATGACCATCTGCCGCCAGTCGTCGAGGCGGATCTCGCGCAGGCGCAGGCTGTCGGGGTCGGCCCTGCCCTCGGCGGCATCCCAGCGCTCCCAGGCGGCGCGCAGGATCCGCCCGGCGTCGACCGCCTGGCCCGCCAGGGCCAGGTCGTAGGCCGCGTCGAGATCAGGCAGAAGGTCGCCGTGGCTGACCTGCAGCCGCTCGAAGACGTCGGTGGCGTCGCCCGGGTCGTACCAGGAGCAGCTCCCGACGTCGGCGTCGATGCGTTCATGGCCCAGAGGCAGGCCGATGAAGGCGGTGGACGCTGCGGCGGCCTGGGACGGGGCGTCGAGGGTGGCGCTGTCGGCTGCGGTGTCGGCGGCGAGGCGTCGGTTGTCCCAGCGTAGCGCGGCCCAGCCGGCGGCCCCGGCGACGGGCTGCAGGTCGTCGGGGGCTGTCGGTCCGCCGGCGACCCAGGCGGCGTCGGTGTCGGTGGCTTCGACCACGGCGAGCGCGGGCGGCGGCCTGTGGCCGTGCCACCGCCCGTCCCGGACCAGCCAGGCATCGGTGGCCGTGGTCGCGTCGGGCGGCACCGGCGGCGGCGCGGCGCCGGTGGCGCGCCACCGCAGGTCGTCGCTGAGCAGGCGATACCACCCGGTCTCGTCCAGCTCGTGGCTGCGGCGCTCCCACTGGCGGGCGGTCCTCCAGTCGCCGCGGGCGGCCAGGCCCCGGGCCCCCCACCAGGCCGCGGCCGCCGCCCGGTCCCCGCCGCGGTCGGCGATGGCGCCCAGCTCGTCGATGGCGACCTCGAGCTGGCCGTCGCGCAGGGCGGCAAAGGCGGCGTAGAAGCGCGCGTCGGCGCCGGTCCGGCCGCCTCCCTCGCCGATCTCCGCGAAACGCGCGCGGGCTTCGGTGAAGCGCCCGGCGTGCAGGAAGGCCCACGCCACCTGTACCCGCTGGCTGCGCCCGCCCCAGGCGTCGAGCATGGCCGCGCCCCAGTCGGATGCCTCCTGCCACATGCCACCCCGGGCGTAGGCGCGGAAGATCCGCCAGCCGAGCCGGCGCCCGGGTGACGCGTCGTAGGTGGGGCGGAGCTTGCCGGCGAAGACATCGAACTGGCGGGTGCCCCAGGCGAAGCGGTCCTCGTTGTCGTCGACCCAGGCCTGCAGCGAGGGGTTGAGAGGCGCGCCATCGGGGCCCACGCGGTCACCCTCGGCGGACAGCGCCGAGAACAGCTCCCAGGCTTCCGTCAGCTTGCCGGAGCGCCGCAGCGACTCGGCCAGCCGCATGCGGCTACCGAGGTCGTCGGGCAGGGTGGTGTCGAAGCCCTGCGCGGCGAGCGCGTCCAGCGCCTGCTGCGCGCCCACGGCGGTGCTCGGGAAGGTGTGGGTCAGGACCAGATCCTGCAGCATGGCGATGCCCTGCTGCGGGCGGCTGACGGCGACGGCGCGGGCCTTGGCCAGCTCGATCTCCTCGGCGCGGGGAGAGTCGGGGTGCAGGTCGAGCCAGGCGCCCAGCGACGCGACGGCTTGCCGGGAGCGGCCCAGCGCTGCCTGCGCCTCTCCGATGAGCACGAGGCACTCGTCGGCGTGCAGCCCCTCGGGGAAGCGTTCCCGGTAGGCCGTGCACTCGTTGATGGCGACCTGGTGGCGGCCGCGGTTGTGGTCGACGACGGCTTCGTACCAGGCGCCCCAGGGGGCCAGGGGGTCGTCGGTGCGGCGCACCCGGTAGAACCAGGTGCTGGCGAGGTTGTCGTGGGAAAGCTGCATGTGGGCCGTGCCCAGCAGCAGCATGCCGGCGGTACGCACCCGGCCCCACGGGCCGTGGCGGGACTCCAGCCAGGGGGTCAGCGCGGTGACGGTGCCGGTGGCGTCGCCCTCGCGCCAGCGCTGGCGGGCGAGCGTCAGCGGGTCGTCGGCAGCGGCCGGGACGGTGCCGGGGGCGATGGAGGGGGCGCGGTCGAGGACGGTGCCGGCGGCGCGCGCCGACGGGGTGGTGGCGGCGGCCAACAGCACCAGCAGCCCCGTGCGGGCGCCTGCCCACCAACGCCGGGTGCGGGCGTCAGCCCGCCAGCGCATCTTCGCCGAGGGGTCCGAGCTCTGCGGGGGCTTCGCCGGACAACCACACGACCACGCCGCCCTGGACGGTGCGGATGACGTGTCCGCGGCGTCCATCGGCCAGCTCCACGGGGCTGCCCGGCGCGTGGCCGTCCGGCCCGTCGGCGGTGGGTTCTTCGACCGGCTCTCCGTGTTCCAGCCACTCGGCGTAGCCACCCTGCAGGCGGCGGGCGAGGGCCCAGCCGGCATCCCGCAGCGCCTGGGCGACCTCGGTGCTGCCCTGATCGCCGGTCTGGTCGTAGATCGTGACGCGGACGTCCTTGGCCGGCAGCAGTTCCGGGTGGTCGAGGATGCTGCGGGCCGGCGCGAAGATGGCGCCCGGCAGGGCCCCGGCGACGACTTCCGCGGGGTCGCGGATGTCGACGAAGACCGGCGCGACCCCGGCGACGAGCTGGGCGGCCACCCAGGTCCGGCCGATGTCCCACCTGTGGTTCGGTCCCGGTGTGTCTCCGTCGCCGTCGACCAGCTTGGGGATGACGCTCATGTCGACCTCGCCCACCGTGCCCCGCGTCTGGGCGGCGGGGTCGCGGTCTTCGACGTCGAACTCCATGTGCAGCAGCTTGACCGCGGCGCGACGCGCGGCCTTCTTGAAGCGATCGCGGATCACGGGGCCTCCGGGCTCATGGTCGACAGCGTAGCGCGTGTGCGGGGCGCTGGGTCACTGCGGCAGGCGGACACCGACACCGGCCCAGGCCGACCACGCGCCGGCCGGGACGAAGGTGTCGCCGTTGTCGTCGGTGTACTGGAGTCCGAGCCCGTACAGGCCGCCCGCGGTCAGCTCCATGGGGCCGGGCAGCGGGAGGTGCGCGCGCGCCCCGACGCCCAGGCGCCAGGGCAGCCAGGCGCCCACGGTGGCCTGCAGCCAGGGCAGGCCTGCGGCGAGGTAGGGGTGGGCCCGCAGGCGGGTCGAGGTCTCGCCCACCTGCAGCCGCTGCCACTGTCCCGCGCCCACGGCGAGGTCGGCGCCGGCGGACAGCGCGACGGCACCCAGGCGGGCGTCGGCGGCAAGCGACAGCATGGGGAGCGCACCGTTGACCGTCGCCACCGCTTCCGGCGCGCC
>CAZRFD010000127.1:0-20403 GCA_964599085.1 uncultured Enterobacterales bacterium
CGCCGTCGCTGTCGAGGTCGAGGTAGTCGGGGGTGCCGTCGCCGTCGGTGTCGGCGGGCTCTTCGCCGTAGGTGGTGGTGCCGGCTTCCCACACATCGCCGATGCCGTCGTTGTCAGAGTCGGTGTCTTCGTAGTCAGGGGTGCCGTCGAAGTCGCTGTCGAGGCGAGCGCAGCCGTCGCCCATCTCGACCGTGTCGAGGATGCCGTCGCCGTCGTTGTCGGGATCGCGGAAGTCTGAGACGCCGTCGCCGTCGAGGTCGCCCGGGCCGCTGCCGGTGGGGTTCTTCTCGTCTTCGTCGCTGATGCAATTGTTGTCGCTGTCCAGATCGAGGACGTCGGCGGTGGCGTCGCCGTCGCTGTCGATGGGCAGGGTCAGGGGGTCGGGGTCGCCGGCCTCGATGTAGTCGTTGATCGTGTCGTCGTCGGAGTCGGTGTCGAGGTAGTCCGGCGTGCCGTCCCCGTCGCTGTCGACGCTGTTGGCCGGGTCGAGGTCGTTGTAGCCCTCGTGCAGGTCGAGGATGCTGTCGCCGTCCGCGTCATCGCCCGTCCCGGTGGGCGCGCCGGTGTCGTCGGCACCCGCCGAGCCGTCGCCGGTGTCGCCGGCCTTGTCGCCGCAGGCACCGAGCGTCAGCGCGAGGCTGAGGCCGAAGCCGAGGAGGGAGAGCGTGCGCATGGAGAACCCCGGGTGGTCTGGTCGCGCGGACGATAGCTGTCCCGACTGCCGGGTGTCAACGTGCCCGCCGTTGCGCGCTGACCCCTCGATCGAGCCCATGGTGCCTGCATGTCCGACAGACGACGACCCGACCACTACACCCGCCGGGCCCGGCGCGAGGGGCTCCCGGCCCGCAGTGTCTACAAGCTCGAGGAGATCGATCGGAAGGAGCAGCTCTTCCGCGGTGTGCGCCGCGTGCTCGACCTGGGCTGCCGGCCCGGGAGCTGGTCGGCCTACGCCCGTCGCCGCTGCGGCCCCGACGCCGCCATCCTCGGCGTTGACATCGAGCCCGTCGACGGCTTCCCGGGCACCTTCATGCAGCGCTCGGTCGAGGACCTGACCCCCGAGGGCGTCGTCGAGGTCCTCGGCGGCCCGCCGCAGATCGTGATGTCGGACATGGCGCCGGCCACGATGGGCAACAAGGGCGTGGACCACCTCCGCCAGGTGGCCCTCGCCGAGGCCGCCCTCGACGTGGCGGTGCGGCTGCTCCCTCCCGGCGGGGCCTTCGTCTGCAAGGTTTTCGATGGCAGCGACGCCAACGCCTTCGTCGACGCCGTCCGCGCCCGCTTCACCAAGGTCAAGCGCGTCCGTCCGAAGGCCACCCGCAAGGAGAGCCGGGAGTTCTTCGTCGTGGCGACGGGCTTCCGCGGGGGATGAGCGCGCTCCGGGCGGTCAGGCCAGGATCCAGCGCACCAGGCTGGGCACCATCGCGCCGCTGCCGCCGGGGGCGAGGTGACGGAAGGGCTTGTCCCGGAAGGCGGGGCCCGCGATGTCGAGGTGGGCCCAGGGCGTGTCGTCGACGAACTCGCCCAGGAACAGCGCCGCCGTGATGGAGCCGGCTTCGCGGCCACCCACGTTCTTGAGCGCACCCCACTTCGCCTTGAGCAGCTCCTTGTAGTGTTCCGGCATCGGCATGCGCCACACGTACTCGCCGGCACCGTCCGCGGCGTCCTGCAGGCCGCGGGCGAGGTTGTCGTCACGGGCGAAGAGCGCCGAGTAGTCGGACCCCAGCGCCACGACACAGGCACCGGTCAGCGTCGCGAGGTCGACGATGGCATCGACGCCCAGGCCGTCGGCGTAGCTCAGGCAGTCGGCCAGCACGAGGCGGCCCTCGGCGTCGGTGTTGTGGACCTCGACCGTCTTGCCGTTGTGCATCGTCAGGATGTCGCCGAGCTTGTAGGAAGAACCACTGTTCATGTTCTCGGCGGCGCCGAAGATGGCGTGCACTTCGACGTCGGGGCGGATGTCGCGCAGCGCACGCATCACGCCGACGACCGCAGCGCTGCCGGCCATGTCACAGCGCATGGTGAGCATGCTGGCGGAGGGCTTGAGCGACAGCCCGCCGCTGTCGAAGGTCACGCCCTTGCCGACGAGGGCGAGGCGCTTGCGCGGCGTGCCGGCCGGCTTCCAGCACATGTGTACGAAGCGGGGGGGGCGGCTGCTGCCCTGGCCGACCGCGATGATGCCGCCCATGCCGGCGTCGGCGATACGCGTCTCGTCCCAGACCTCCACGGTCAGCGTACCGGTGTCGTCGGCGTCGCGGGACAGCTCGGCGGCTTCGTGGGCCAGGGACTCAGGGTGGATCTGGGCGGCGGGGGCGTTGACGAGGTCGCGTGCGAGCTGCTGCCCGGCGGCGATGGCCAGGCCGAGGTCGACGGCGTCGGCGTCGAAGTCGTCGGCCAGCGCCACCCGGGCCAGCGCGGGCTTGCGGCCGTCCTCGGGCTTGAAGCGGTCGTAGACGTAGTTGCCGGCGACGGCGCCCTCGACTACGGCCACGGTGCCGGCCTCGTCGAGATCGCCCAGCGCCAGGACGAGCTGCTCGACGCCGCGTGACCGACAGGCGGCGGTCACCGCACCTGCGGCGCGCCGCAGCTCGTCGGGGGTTCGGCTGCCGGTCCCGACCAGGGCGACGCGCTTGCAGGCGAGGCGGGACAGGCAGGGGAACACCAGCAGCGCGCCGGGCTTGCCCTTGAACTCCTCCGTCTCGGCGGCGGCCTGGAGATCGGCGGCGGCGGCCATCCCCAGGCGGGACAGCGATTCGGCGAGGGTGCCCTCGGGCACACCGATGGCGACGAGGTCGCACTGGATGCTGTCGATGGCGGCGGCGGTCTTGACGAAGTCCATGGTCGATCCTCGGGAAAGCGCAGGAGCTGCGCAGGGCAAGCCTCGCCCCGAGCTGGCGTCGGGCGCGAGCGAGCCCCGGCCCTATCCGATTGGCGGCTGCTGGCGCTCCGGGCGGTCGCGCGCCCCGGTGGACCGTTCAGCCCTGGGCCGTGCTCAGTGCAGGGCGAACAGGGCCAGGATCAGGACGAGGATCACCGCCACCGCCAGTCCGATGAACAGCTTGAAGCTGTCTCCCTCGGTCATGGCGATCAGGCGGTCGAAGGGACCGTCGCCTCGCAGTGCGGGATCGGCAGGTTCCGTGAGGTCGTCGGCGAAGGGATCGGCGCTGCTGTTCCCGATCGTGGCGCCCGGCAGCGGCAGGTCGGTCCACCGCCCCGCACCCCGGTACTCGGGTTCGGCGGGGGCGGTGGATGCCGTCGACGGCGGGGTGATCGCGACACCGGCGGCTGCTGAGGCGGAGGGCGCTGCGGCCGGCACCACCGAGGGCTTCGAGGGCGGGGGCGGCGCGGCCCCGGGGGGCGCGATGGGGCGCGGCATGCGGCCACTCGTCGAGGTGGCTGTGGCCTTGTCGTCGGGCGGTGGCGACGTGGCACCGATGTCATCGGTGAGGCCGGGGGTCGACGCCGCTTCGGGCACGGCGGTGGGGGCGCCGGTTCCGCCGTCCGTCGCCACCGGGGACTCGGGCGGGGCGGCGTCGCCGGCGGTCACTTCCGTGACCGTGTCGTCCTTCCGGTTGCGGGCGAAGGCGATGGCCTGGGGTTCCGGCTCTGCCGGCGGGGGCACGTAGCCGGCGGCCGGATGGACCGCGAAGTCGACCTCGCTCGTGGACGGTTCGTCGCCGGAGTCGCGGATCGTGAACGCGACGCGGACGCGGTAGCCGCCGGGCTGCAGGCCCGCGATGTGGAAGCCGAAGCGGTAGCGGCCGCTGGGGTGGCGGTCGACGGTGTAGGAGCAGGGGACCTGGCGGAGGCGGTCGCCGGTCTCCCCGTCGAAGACGGCGATGCCGCAGCCGATGTCTTCGTGGGTCTCTACTCCCGCGCTGCACCCGACCGAGCAGGTGAAGACGACCTCTTCTTCCGTCGTGAAGGCGTCGCTGCCGGGAGGGCGATCCAGCAGCAGCCGTCCGACGTGGCTGACGCGGGGGCGAGCCAGCGCAGCGACTTCGAGGACCCGGCGCTGGAGGTCTTCGGGGCGGCTGAAGCGGTAGGGTGGTGAGGGGCTGATCTCGCGGGAGAGCGCCCGGTTGAGCAGGGTCGAGAGCCGGTCGGAGAGCCGCGCATGGAAGCGTGCGTTGGTGGCTTCGTCCTTGAGACGGTTGCGGACGCTGTCCTTCAGCGCCACGAGGGTGGCCTTGTCCAGGCCATCGTCGGGCAGCGCCGGCGGCGCCCCGTCGTGCGGCGTGAGCGCGCCGATCAGCAAGGCGGCGGCGAGCGCGTGGGTGTCCACGCTGGGGTCCGACAGCGGCCGGTCGTGGCTGCCACGCGCTTCGGGGGGCAGCCAGGCCAGGGACAGCTCGCGCGCCCGGGCCAGGGCGGGGAGGTGCCGCAGGAGCGTGGGCGTGGCCGGGTCGCTGAGCACCCAGCCGCCGCTGCCGGTCGCCAGGACGTTTTCTGGGCGCAGGTTTCCATGCACACCGATGCCCCCGTCGAGCTGCTTCAGCAGGCCGGCGACATCGGCGATGGCGATGAGCAGGGCTTCGAGGGGCGCGCCGGGTGCCATCCGCGCCCGCAGCGAGGTCGGACAGCGCGGCAGCACGAGGACGGGGATGCCCTTGTCGGTCGTGAAGCGAGCTTCCGGGCGGATCAGCGGGCCCTGACCGAGCACGCGTCCCTGTTCGAGCCCGATCTCGCGGCAGATGCGTGCCAGGTTCTCACCGTCCTGGGCGAAGGCTTCGGGGCCCAGCGGGACCTTGATCACCCACTCGTTGCCCCCCGGCTCTTCACGTGCGGTGTAGGTCTTGCCCCACAGCCCGCGTCCGAGGATCTGACCGACCTGGAACGACCGGCCGGTCCCGTCGTGCACGGTGTCACCGGTCTTCATGCGGCCGCGCCTTGTGGGAGGGTGAGGAGGACACGGAACAGCGGGAGGGGCTGGTCGCGTGGCGGGGAGGGAGGGTCGCGGTCCCGGGGGGGAGTGCCACGGAGGCGTGGGCCGCGAGCAGAGGATCCGGCGCCGAAACTATCGGAGGCCCCTGTCGGTGTCAAACCTCGCGGTGGGGTCGGCGTGGCCGTGGTTCTCGGCGCATCCACACACCCGAGCGGTGCTATACCGCTGCCGTGACCGACCGCCTGGCCTTCCCCCTCGTCGACCGCGGCCCCGGGCCGTACCGGGTCCTGTTGGGGGGGCGGCGCGCGCGGGTCGCGGCAGCGCTGGCCGACCTCCGGCATCCGGGCGCGGCCCAGCAGCGACGCCTCGACCGCATCCTCGCCCACGTCGCCGGCAGCGCGTTCGGTCGCGCCCACGGCCTGGACGCAGTCCGGAGCATCGAGGATCTGCAGCGGGCGGTGCCGATCCGGGGCCACGCCGACCTGTTGCCCTGGCTCGACCGGGTGGCCGCCGGCGAGCGCGGAGTGCTCAGCAGCCTGCCGGTCCAGATGCTGGTCGAGACCTCGGGCACGACGGGGCGCCCCAAGCACCTGCCGGTCACGCCGAGCTGGAGCCGCTCCGTGGCACGAGCGCAGGAGCTGTGGCTGCTCGGCCTGCTCCGGGAGCACCCCGGCATCAGTCGGGGAAAGGCGCTGGCCATCGTCGGAGCAGCCGAGCACGGTCGGAGCCCGGGGGGGCTGCCCGTCGGCAGCAACACCGGCCGCCTGCAGGGGGCCCAGCCCTGGTACCTGCGGGCCCGCTACGCCCTGCCGCCGGAGGTCGCCGGACTCGCTCCCTTCGACCTGAAGCTGTACGTGCTGCTGCGTCTCACGCTGGTGCAGCCGGTCACCTCGCTGACGACCGCCAACCCCTCGACGGTGCTGGTGCTCATCCGCAAGCTGCACCAGTGGCGGGAAGAGCTGGCCGACGACCTCGCCGCCAACACGGTGCGGAACGGGCCGGCGGCGGCGCTGGACCCCCGGCTGCGCCGCCGCTTCGAGCGCCGCCTGTCGCTTCGCCCGCGCCGGCGCAGCATGCCGCCCGTCGACGCCCCGCTGTCGGGCATCTGGCCCCTGCAGGTGGTCTCCTGCTGGACCGCCGGGCCGGCCGCCTTCTTCGCCGATCGGCTGGCCGCGGAGCTGGGCCCTGGCGTGCCGGTCCGGCCGGTCGGGGTCACCGCGAGCGAGGGCTACTTCGCCGTGCCGCTGGCCGGCGACTGGCCCGGCGGCGTGCTGCACACCGGCGGCCACGTCATGGAGCTGGTCGACGACAGCGGGCAGGCCCGGCCGGCCTGGCAGGCCGAGCAGGGGGAGCGGCTGCGGCTGGTGGTCACGACCGAGGCCGGGCTGGTTCGCTACGACCTCGGCGACCTGGTCGAGGTCGTGGGGCGCTGCGAGGAGACGCCGGTGATCCGCTTCGTCGGGAAGGCGGGGCGTTTCCTCGACGTCGCCGGCGAGCGCGTGAGCGAGGCCCAGCTCAGCGAGGCTGCGCGCCGGGTCAGCGCGGCGCTGCGGTTGTCGCCGGTCGGCTTCACCGTGCGCGCGGTGCAGGACGCGCGGCCCTTCCACGAGCTGGCCGTCGAGGGCCTGTCCGCCGCCGACGCCCGCAGGTGGGCCGCCGCCCTCGACGACGTGCTCGCCGAGCTGAACGTCGAGTACGCGAGCAAGCGTGGCAGTGATCGCCTCGGGCCCCCCGCCCTGGTGGCCCTCGCGGAGGGCAGCTACGCGCGGTGGCGCTCGACCCGGGTCGCGGCCGGCGCCCCCGACAGCCAGCTCAAGGACCCCATCATGGCGCTGGACGACGCCGAGTGGCGCGCCGTCCTGACGCCGGGAGACGCGGGGTGAGCGCGTCCCTCACGACGCTCTGGCTTGCCCGGATCGGCCTGGCGCTCATCGCTGTGTTCTGGCTGTCCACCGTCGCGGTGGTGGCCCGCAAGCGCCGCGCCGCCCGCTGGCGGATCGGGCCGGACAGCCCGGGCGCGGAGGCCCCGGCGACCATCAGCGTCGTGATCCCGGCCCGGGACGAGGTCGACAACATCGAGCCCTGCGTGCGTGCCGCGCTGGACCAGGATCTCGAGGGCGTCGACGTGGTGGTCCTCGACGACGGCAGCACCGACGGCACCGGGCCTCTGCTCGCCCGCATCGCGGTAGACGCAGGGGGGCGGCTGCGCGTGCACACGGGGGGGCAGGCCCCGTTGCCCGACGGCTGGTTCGGCAAGCCCTGGGCCTGCCAGCGGGCCGCCGAGCGGACGCAGGCCGAGTGGCTGCTGTTCATCGACGCCGACGTGCGCCTGCACCCCCACGCCCTCTCCGCCGCGCTCGGCTGGGCGCAGCGCCACGAGCTGGCGATGGTCTCGGGCCTCGGCCACCTCGACGCCCGCTCCTTCTGGGAGAAGGTGCTCCAGCCGGTCGTGGGTGGGCTCGTCGTCGCCGGCCACGATCTCGACCGCACCAACGACCCCGAACGCCGCGAGCAGCGGCCCCTGGCCAACGGGCAGTTCATGCTCCTGCGCCGCGACGCCTACGAAGCCGTCGGCGGCCACGCCGCCGTCAAGGACGCCATCCTCGACGACATGGGCATGGCGGTCGCCGTCATCGGGGCCGGCTTCTCGTACAACGTGCTCATGATGCGGGAGCTGTTCTCCTGCCGGATGTACGGGTCGCTGGGCGAGCTGTGGCAGGGCTGGACCAAGAACTTCTTCACCGGCATGCAGCGGAGCTGGGTCGCGCTGGTGCTGCTGAGCCTGGGCATCGCCTACGTGAACCTGGTGCCCTGGTTGCTGCTGCTCCTGGGGCTGTCCGGCGTCGCGGGGACGGAGTGGCTGCTGTGGGGTGGGGGGCTCGTCGCCGTCGTGCTCGCCGCCCGCCTCTGGCTCGACCACGCCTACGACATGGACCTGCGCTACTCGCTGTCCCAGCCCCTGGCCGTCGTGATGCTGCTGGCGCTGCTGTGGCACTCCGCGTGGCGGACGAGCTTCTCACGCACCGCCGTCTGGAAGGGCCGGACGCTGTCCCTCGCGGCCGACGAGGCCGCGCGCACCATCGCGGCGGCGCAGGGTGAGGCAGCGGCGCAGGGTGAGGCCGCAGCGCAGCATGAGACTGAGGGTCAGGCGGATCGGGCGGCGCCGGCCGAGCCCGCGTCGGGCGTGGGCAGGGACTCGACGTAGACGCTGGTGCTCGGGAAGGCAAAGCTGATCCCCAGGTCTTCGGCGATGCCCATGAAGCCGAGCTGCACCCGCTGCCGCGCCGCGAGCTCGGCGCTCCAGGTGTCCACGTCGAAGTAGGTGTAGACCAGGACATCGAGCGAGCTGGCCGCCATCGTGTGGAAGTGGACCTCGATGCTGTCCTGCCAGACCTCCGGGTCGTCCCGGAGCAGGGTGCGCACACGGTCGACGAACTGCTCGAGCTTGTCGCGCGGGGTGTCATAGGTCAGGGACAGCACCGCCTTGAACCGCCGCACCGTGCGCAGGCCGTAGTTGTCGATTCGGGCCATGGCGACCTTGCCGTTGGGGACGCTGAGCAGCGACTTCTGCGGCGTACGCACGCGGGTCGTGCGGAAGCCGACCTCCTCGACCACGCCCTCGGTGTTGCCGTCGATCACCACCCAGTCGCCGACCTGGAAGGGGCGGTCGAGGAAGATCACCACGGACCCGAAGACGTTCTCCAGCGTGTCCTTGGCCGCCAGCGCGAAGGCCAGGCCGCCGATGCCGAGCCCGGCGACGAGTCCGGCGACGTCGACGCCCATGTTCTCGATGACCACGAGGACGGCCACCGCGGCGATGACCACCTTGACCAGGCGGCGCACCATCGGGACGACCTGATCGTCGATCTTGCTCTCGGTGGCGCTGGCCCGGCGGGCGAACAGCTCGGCGCCGATGTCGACGATGCGCACGGCGACGACGACGATGGCGACCGCCAGCGCCATGCGGGCGCAGAACAGCAGCACCTGGCTCTGGCGGACCGTGAGCTGCAGGTCGGGGATGCCCCAGAGAAAGACCGTGCCCCCGGCCACCCAGGTCAGCGGGTCGCGGGTGCGCTTGACCAGCTCGGTGGTGGCTTGCACGCCGAAGCGCCGGGCGACGCGGAGGAACCAGTCCGACAGCAGCTTGTGGGCGATCCGGCCGACCAGGAAGGACACCAGCAGCAGCAGCGCGAAGTAGACGAGCTGCCAGCCCTCGACCCCGGCGATGCGCCGGAAGAAGACGTCGGGGAGCAGGTCCTGGAAGGCTTCCGAGACGCCGCTGAAGGTGCTGGAGTACAGGGCGTCGATCTGGTCGACGGTGGACCGGGCGATGGTCCACCGGTCGCCCTTCTTGACGATGACGAAGCCGTCGAAGTTGTGCAGCGGCAGGACCCGGTGGGCGCCGCTGTCGTCGGCGTAGTCGGGCTCTGCCGGCAGATCCAGCGTGGGCACGTAGAGCCCACGGGCGTCCAGGACCCGCTTGAGCTTGATGGCGAGGCGGTTGCGCTCGGTGCTGCGGCTGTCGGGCACGTCGAGGCAGGATGAGGCCAGATCGGGCTGCCAGTTGTCGGGCTGCAGGTTGTCGAGGAAGGTCGCAGCGACCGCCTGCGGGTTGTCGCAGGCCCCCTCGGCACGGGCGAGGCCGGGCAGCAGCAGGAGGACCAGCAGCAAGGACCAGACACGGGACATGGCAGCTCCGGGCGGAGGCGCCCCCTAATCGGCGGTGTCGGCGGTGTCGGCCGCACCCGGAGCGGAACGCTGCGCCGATCAGTCGTCGCCCTCGAGCTGGGCGAGGCGCGCCTGCAGGCCGGCGACCTGTTCCTGGAGCTGCGTGATCTCGAGCTGCCGCCGCTGAAGCTCGAAGCGCAGCTTGCGGACCAGCATGCGCCCCCCCTCGACCCCCAGGCGAGGGTGGTGCAGCGGCAGGTCGATCCCCTCGTCGTCGGCGGGTTCGACGGGCCGGATCGCCAGGCGGCCATCGGACCGGGTGACGGTCGGCGGGGGCTCGGGGGCCTCGACCGCCTCGGACAAGGTGGGCGACGCGGCCGAGGCGCGGGCGCGGATGCGCTGCAGCTCTGCGTCGTCGAGGATGATGGGCCCGAGCATGGAGTCCACGGTCTCGGGGTCGACGGCGATGACTTCGTCCAGCAGCTCGTCGAGGAGGTCGTCGTCGGTGGTCGGACGCGCAGTGACCACGTCGACGATGCCCGCGACGCGGGCGAGCGACGAGTCGGCGTCCGAGACGTCTTCGGCGTCTCCGGCGGACTCGTCGTCGGGGCCAGGTGCCGTCTCGGTGGTGTCGTCGGGGCTCATGCCACCGAGTGCGATCACGTCCCCGTCGTCGCCGGAATCGAGGGTCAGCGCGCCCCCACCGGCGGCCGGCTGCAGCGCGTACCAGACGTCGGTGTCGAGCAGTGCGAGGCTGTCGTCGTCGATGCGCGACAGCGTCCAGGTGCTGCGCCGGGCGCCGGGCCGGGGGATGTGGAGGAACTGGCTGCTGCGGAGCTGATCGGGGGTGAGGTGATCCTCGAAGCCGTGCACCCGGGCTGGCGGCACGATGAGCACGCCGGGGCGTGCCACGCGCAGCACTCCCTTGCCCTCCGTCACCTCGAAGCGGATGGCGCAGCCGGCGCTGCCGGTGTCGCTCCGCCGGACCCAGACGTCGAAGGGGAGGGACGCCACCGGGTCCCCAACGGCATCTGATCGGGCTTGCACCCTCACTCCCCGCCGACGGGCCCCGGCGCGGCCGCCGTGGAGTCCCCGTCTTCCCCCGTGTCCTGGCCAAGGTCAGCAGCGTCCCCGTTCGAGCCCTCGGCGACCTCCACCGTGTCAACCGGCCCGCCGTCCTTGAGGTGGCGGTACAGGTCACGCTTGGGCTTGTGGAAGGCGCTGGGGGCGTCCGACGAGGTGTCCGCGATGCGCGACACGACCTTGCCGCCGACCCGGTCCATGGCCCGGGTGGCGACACGGCGTGCGGCTCCGCGGATGAGCTTGCTGGCCAGACCCATGTGCCCTCTCCTGGAGGGCAAACCTACTGGCCGCGCTCCTGCTTGTCGATGCCCGGATGGTACGCGGATGTCTCGCTCTGCGTCGAGCAGGTCGCGACGCCTGGCCCTCAGTCGTAGGAACTCAGTAGCTGCCGGTCGCCACCGAGAGCTGGATCGCGGCCAGGTCGCGGTTCATCCGCTCGCGCAGCACGCCCAGCTCGGCCTGCTGCAGCCCGAGTTGGGCGTCGTCCACCTCCAGCCAGGTCGTGGTGCCAGCCGAGAAGCCGCGCTCCGCCAGTTCGAGGTTCTCGTGGGCCAGCGCCACCTCGTCGGTGACGGCGGACAGTGCTCGCTCGGCGCGCTGGAGCTGCTCCCAGGCGGTGCGGACCTCTTCTTCGGCCCGGTCACGCTGCTGCTGGGCGAGCAGCTCGGCCACCCGCACCTTGCTGGCTTCCTCCTTGAGCTGCGACGCCCGGAAGCCGCCGTCCCAGAGGTTCCAGTTGGCGGAGAACACCAACATCCACATCGTGTTCTTCCCAGAGAAGCCGGTGTTGTCGGTGTAGTTCCAGGTGAAGCGGCCGTCGAGCTCGGGCAGGAAGCCGAGCGCTGTGCCGGTGTGGGAGAGGCGGGCCATGCGGGTGCGGGCGTCGGCGGCCTGCAGGTCGGCGCGGTCGCTGAGGGCCTGGACCACCGCGAGGTCGACGCTGTCTGGCGTGGGCGCAGGGCGTTCCGGCAGGACCGGCTCGCTGTCCCGCGGCAGGCCCGTGGCGCGGGCGAAGGCTTCTTCAGCGGCGACGAGCTGCGCCTGGGCGGCGGCCTGCTGCCGCTGGGCCTGGCTCAGGGAGAGCTGCGCCTGGACGCGGGCCCGCGCCGGCACCGTGCCGGCCGTGACCTGGCGCTCGGCCAGCTCGACGTGGTTCTGCGCGGCGGTGACGGCGGCGTCGGTCAGGCCCACGCTGCTACGGGCCACCGCGAGGCCGTAGAAGGCCTGGGCGACACCGGCGCGCACGCGCTGCCGGTTGGCGGTCTCGTCGAGCCGCGCGGAGTCCACACCGGCGTAGGCTGCCTTCAGCGCGGGCAGGGCCGCGCCGTCGAACAGCGGCTGGACCACCGAGATGTTGCCGGACCACGACTCCTTCTGCTGGATGACGATGGGGTCGCCCAGGCTCTCCGGGTCGATGAAGGCCGACAGCTCTTCGGGCAGAGTGTCGGCCATGTCGAAGCTGATCTCGTACTCGTTGATGGTGTAGCTGCCCTGGGCCTGCAGCTTGGGCTGTACCAGCGCCCAGGCCTGGCCACGGTAGCTCTCGGCCTGCCGGGTCTGCTCGCTGAGCACGGCGAGATCGATGTTGTCGCCCTCGGCGGCGGCGAAGGCCTGGTCCAGTGTCACGGTGGCGGCCTGGGCGCTGCTCGCCGCGCCGGCCAGCAGGACGCCGGCCAGCAGCACCTTGGCGGCCTCCATGGCGGCCTTGCGGTCGTGACCGGGGAAGAAGCGCTCCAGGCGGCTCACGAGGTCCTCGCGCAGGCTGTAGAAGGTCGGCACCATCACCAGGGTCAACACCGTCGCGAAGCTCAGGCCGAAGATGACGGCCACCGCCATGGGGCCCCAGAAGCCCGAGCTGCCGCCGCCCATCAAGACCCGGCCGCGCCCGAAGTCGATGGTCAGGCCGACCGCCATGGGCACCAGGCCGAGCACGGTGGTGATGGCGGTCAGCAGCACCGGCCGGACCCGGACGATGCCGGCGCGGAGCACGGCGTCGTGCAGGTCCATGCCGCGGTGGCGGAGTTGCTCGATGTAGTCGAGGAGCACGATGGCGTTGTTGACGACCACCCCGGCCAGGGAGATCACCCCGATCCCCGTCATGATGATCCCGAAGGGGGTGCCGGTGATGATGAGCCCCCACAGCACGCCGATGAGGCTGAGCACGACGGTGAACAGGATGATGAAGGGCGTGCTGAAGCTGTTGAACTGCGCCACCAGCACGAGGGCGATGAGCGCAATCGCGATCATGAAGGCGCGGCCGAGGAATTCCTGGGCGTCGCGCTGCTCGTCGTTGGCGCCGCCGAGCCGCAAGCTGACGCCCTCGCCGAGGCCGTGGTCGGCGTTGAGCTGGTCGAGGCGATCCACGACGGCGCTGCGGACGGCGTTCTCGTTGAAGCCGGGGACGACGTCGCCCTCGATGGTCACCACCAGCTTCTGGTCGACGTGGTGGATGGCGCCGGCGCCGCCCGTCAGCTCGTAGGAGGCGACGGTGCTCAGCGGCACCGAGAAGGTCTCGGGGCTCGTGTCCTCGCGCCCGGCCACCCGCAGGCTGAGCACCTGCTGGAGATCGTCCTTGTAGCGGGGGTCCAGCTCGACCACGATGTCGTACTCGTCGGTGCCGTCGCGCAGGGTGCTGACCGTGGCGCCGGCGACGGCGGTCCGTACGTCGTTGGCGACGGCGACCGTGCTGGCGCCGATGCGCTGGGCCTTGCCCCGGTCGATGCGCAGGCGCATCTCGGGGCGTCCCACGCGGTAGTCGTCCTTCAGATCCGTCACCCCCTCGATCTCGGCGAGCTGGCGGCGCAGCTCGGCGGCCGCGGTGCCGACCGTGTGGAAGTCGTCGCCGGACACCTCGACCGAGATGGGCTTGCCGACCGGCGGGCCCATGCGCTCCTGGTCCACGACGATCTCGGCGCCGGGGATCGCCGACAGCTCGTGGCGGATCCGGTCGATGGTGTCGAAGGTGTTCTCGACGCGCGGGGCATCGCCCTCCTCGGCGTCGTTGGGGTGCGGCGGGAAGTCGATGGTGAGGCGCGCCTGGTTGCTGGCGGCCTGCGCTCCGGCCATGGGGCTGCCGCCACCGGCGACGCCGCTCTCGGCGACGTACACGTCGATGTTGCGTTCCCCGGCGAGGACCTCTTCGATGTGGCGGACGACCTGATCGGTGGCTTCCAGGTCGGCCCCGTCGGGCAGGCGCACCGCGACCGTGGCGCGGTTGGGCTCGACGTTGGGGAAGAACTCCGTGCCGTGGTTGAGCGCGCCGTAGGCGATGAAGGTGACCACGAGGCTGGCGAGGCCCATGAAGGCCGACAGGTAGCGGTGGCGGATCGACTGC
Source organism: uncultured Enterobacterales bacterium (assembly GCA_964599085.1). Lineage (GTDB taxonomy): Bacteria > Myxococcota_A > UBA796 > UBA796 > UBA2385 > J125. Next base: position 13,968 of record CAZRFD010000127.1, read on the forward strand.
TCGAGCACCGCGCGGTACATCGCCATCAGCCCGGTCGTCTCCGGAATGGAGAGGTCGCCCTCCGGGGGGGCGGCGCCGCCCGCGGGGACCTTGGCCTTCATCAGGCGCGACGTGGCCACCGGCAGGATCGCGACGGCCACCACGAGGCTGCTCGTCAGCACGATGATGACCGTCTTGGGCATGAAGCCCATGAACTGGCCCATGATCCCGGTCCAGAAGACCAGCGGGAAGAAGGCCGCCACCGTCGTGGCCGTCGACGCCGCCACCGCCACGGCGACCTCGGCGGTGCCGTCGATGGACGCCTTGACGATGTCCTTGCCCTCCTCCATGTGGCGGTAGATGTTCTCGACGATGACGATGCCGTTGTCGACGAGCATCCCCAACGCCAGGATCAGCGCAAAGAGCACGACCATGTTCAGCGTCAGCCCGTAGAGCTGGATCACCGCGAAGCTCATGAGCATCGAAAGCGGGATCGCCATGCCCACGAACAGGCTGGTGCGGACGCCGAGCGAGAAGATCAGCACGGCGACGACGAGGATCAGCGCCGTGAGGATGTTGTTCTCCAGCTCGCTGACCTGGCGCTTGATGTTCTTGCTCTGGTCGCCGAGGACCCGGTACTCCACGCCGTCCGGCCAGCGCTTCGCTGCTTCGGCGGTGACGGCCTTGCCGGCGTCGGCGATCTCCAGCAGGTTCTCGCCGGCGCGCTTGGTGATGGAGATGGACACCGAGGGCTCGCCGTTCATGCGGGCGTAGGAGCTGCGGTCGGCGTAGCCGTCGATGACCCGCGCGACGTCGCGGATGAAGACCGGGCGGTCGCCGCGGCGCTTGATGGCGACGTCTTCGATGTCGCGAGCCGTCTTGAACTCGCCGGGGACGCGGACGAGGAAGGTGGCGCGGTCGGCCGCGACGTCGCCGCCGGGGATGTTGACGTTCTCGTTTCGGATGGCGTTCTGGACGTCGTTGAGCGACAAGCCGTAGGTCGCCAGCCGGACCGGATCGACCTGGATGCGGAGCTGGCGCTCCAGCCCGCCGGCGATCTTGACGTCGAGCACACCGGGGATGCGATCGAGCTCGTCCTTGAGGTCCTCGGCGAGGCTCTTGAGCTCTTCTTCGTCGACCTCGCCGGCGATGTTGACGATCATGATGGGCACGTCGTCGAGGCTGACCTCCTGGACCTGGGGCTCCTCGGCGTCGTCGGGCAGCTCGGACTTGGCGCGGTTGACCCGGTCGCGCACCTTCTGCAGCGCGTCGCCGATGTCGACCTCGGGTTCGAATTCGAGCGCCACGATGGACACACCCTCGGCCGAGGTGCTGGTCATCCTCTTGAGGTCGGCGACGCCGGAGACCTCGGTCTCGATGGGGAAGGTGACCAGGGACTCCACGTCGGCGGGGGACACACCCACGTAGGGGGTGGTCACGAGCACGACGGGGATGTCGACGTCGGGGAAGCTCTCGCGGGGCAGGCTCTGGTAGCTGGTCCAGCCGAACACGAAGATGGCGAGGACCACGAGCAGGACCGTGGAGGCGTTCCGCACGAAGAGGCGGACCATGCCGGACTCCGGGTGCCGGGGGGGCGAGGGGAGGGCAGGGGAGGAGGAGCGCGCGACCGGCGGGCGACACCGCAGCGCGCGACGCTGCGGGGCTCAGAAGATGGCGCGCCCGTCTTCGCAACAGGTGCCGGACCGGGCAACCAGCAGCGGATCGCCGTCCGCGAGGCCGCGCTGGCCGGTGATGACCACGGTGTCACCCTTGCCGAGCCCCTCTTCGATGAGGACCTGGTCGTGGATGATGGCGCCGGCCTTGACCGTGCGCCAGCGCGCGACGTCGCCGTCGACCACGAAGACACCGACGCCGTCGATGCGGGTGACAAGCCACTCCTGGGGGATCACCACGGCGTCCTGGACGACGGGTTCCGCGAGGGAGACCCGGGCGATCATGCCGGGCAGCAACGCGCGGTCGGGGTTGGGCACCCGGGCCTTGACCACGAAGGAGCGGGTCTTGAGGTCTGCGGCCGGCGAGACGGCCAACAGCTCGCCGTCGAAGACGGCGCCGTTGGCGTCGGTCTGGACCGCGACCGGCATGCCGGCGCGCAGGCCGACGACGTCCCGGTCCGACACCGACATGCTCAGCTCGACGGGGTCGAGCTGGATCAGGCGCGCGACCGGCGCGCCCGGGCCGGCGACCTCGCCCTCCTCGACCCCGATCTGGCCGACGACACCGTCGAAGGGAGCGGTGACCAGGGCACGCTGCCAGGCCACTTCGGCGAGGTCCGCAGAGGCCTGGGCCATGGCGACCTGGGTCTCGGCCTGCTGGTTCTGCTGGGGGCTGGCGAGGTCGCCGAGCTGCTGCACCCGCTCCAGCTCGGCCTGGGCGAGGTCGAGCTGGGCGAGGGCCTGATCGCGGCGCGCGCTGGCGCTTCGCCGGTCGATGGCGGCGACGGGCTGCCCGCGCCGCAGCTCGTCGCCCTCCTCGACGTAGACCTTCTCGACGAAGCCGCCGGTCGGCGAGGCGAGCAGCGCGTCGCGTGCGCCCTCGACCTCGGCGGGCAGCGACAGGTCCAGCGTGGCGTCGGTGCCGGTGATGCGGGCCACCTCGACCCGCGTCTGGTGCGCGTCGGGCGTGGTCGGCGTGCTGGCGGCGTCGTCGGACGCCGCCGCAGCATCGTTGGCCTGCATGCCGTCGGCTTCACCGCAGGCGGGCAGCAGGCCCAGGGAGAGGGTGAGCCAGGCCAGGGGCCCCAGGCGAGCGCGCATGTTCAGTCTCCGTCCCGTGTCGGGCGAGCGTTGAAGCCGGTGAGCAGGAGGTCCACGATGTGGGCGGGGGCGGTGGGGGGCACCGTCAGCCCCTTGAGCGCCAGCCAGGCGCGGGTGTGCAGGGCGCCCAGCAGGATGAGGGCGGCTTCGTGTACGTCGAGGTCGGCACGGAGCTCTCCCCGGTCGCGACCCTCGGCGATCAAGTCGGCCACCAGGTCGATGCCACGCTGGTGGTGGGCGTGCAGATCCACGTCGGGCTGGGCCTTGTCGGCCACGTTCTGCATGCTGAGCACGAGCTTCATGCGCACGGGGTTGGCCACCACCCGGTCGAACATGGCTTCGGCGAAGGCGACGAGCTGCCCCCGGCTGTCGGTCGCGGCGGCGCGTGCTTGCTGCACGAGTGGCTCGTTGGACATGAAGCAGGTGGCGACCGCTTCGCGGAACAGGTCTTCCTTGCTGCCGAAGTGGTAGTAGAGCGCGGGCTTGGTGCAGCCCGCGGCTTCGGCGACCTGGCGCATGCTGGTGTTGGCGAAGCCGCGCTCGGCGAACAGGCGCAGCGCTTCTTCGACGATGCGCCCGCGTAGGTCGAGGGCGGGGGCTTGGGGCGACGCGGACATCATTTACCGAACGGTAGGTAGGTGGCTGACCGACCGGTAGGTAACCCCCGTGGGGTTGGTGGCAAGGCGTCGCAGGAGCATTTTGTTGACCCTTGCGCATCCGCCGCCGTGGCGTGTCCCGATGGCCCTGCTACAATCGGCTCGATCCAGCGCGACCGCTCCCGCAGCGACGTCGCGCGGCCGTCTCGGGAGATGCATGTCCATCGCAGAAAAGCTGCTGCCCCTCGTCGCCGGCGGGCTGCTCGCCGCCGGCTGCAACGACAGCGCGGTGCAGGTCTACAACACCCCGCCCGTGGTCTCGATCATCCGGCCGCTCGACGGCGACAGCTTCACGCCCGACGAAGTCATCGAGATCGAAGCCATCGCCGAAGACAGCCAGGACGAACCCGAAGAGCTGAGCGCCTACTGGACCAGCAGCCTCGACGGTGACCTGGGAGAGGGCACACCGGACACCAACGGAGAGCTGTACGTCGCCCTGTCCGAGCTCACCGGCGGCGTCCAGGCGATCACCGTGACGGTGGTCGACACCAACGGCGAGTCCGCCAGCCAGACGGTGAGCGTCAACGTCGGCCAGGGCGGCGGGGGTGGCGCCCCCACCGTGATCTGGGTGGGCCCGGAAGACGGCGCCGAGGTGCCGGGCGCCGAGCCCCTCACCGTGGTGGGCACCGTGACCGACGACGAACAGGCCTGGGACACGGTGGACGTCACCGTCAGCAGCAGCATCGACGGCAACCTCTGGCTGGGCAACCCGGCGTCCACCGGCACGGTCACCGCCGACCTCGGGGTGCTCACCGTCGGCAGCCACGTGCTCACCATGGTGGCCGAAGACGAAGACGGCAACATCGCGACGGCCTCGGCCAACGTCGACGTGCTGGAGGATGGCCGTCCGGAAGTCGAGATCACCAGCCCGACCAGCGGCGACGTCTTCTGGATCACCGACACGATCTCGTTCCAGGGGACGGTCAGCGACGACGTGACGGACCCCGAGCTGCTCCACATCCAGTGGCAGAGCGACCTCGACGGCGTGCTGCTGATCGGTTCCCCGGACAGCTCGGGCTTCACCGCCGCGGGGCGTCAGCTCTCCGAGGGCACCCACACGATCACCCTGACCGCCATTGACGAAGAAGCCAAGGAAGGCAGCGACAGCATCGTTGTGGTGGTGGAGGATCCGCTCAACGTCGACGACGACGGGGACGGCTACACGGAAAACGAGGGCGACTGCGACGACGGCAACCCCGACGTGAACCCGGGGGAACCGGAGATCTGCGACGAGCTGGACAACAATTGCGACGGCTTCGTCAACGAGCCCTACTGGGACGCCTACGAAGCAAACGACAGCGTCGATGACACCTACAACCTCGGCACGGTCGACGGCGAGATCCTGTGGACGGGGGCGAGCGTGTCGCTGGGCGGCATCACGCTGCACTGGACCGACGACGAAGACTGGTTCTTCTGGGACGCCGACGACCAGTTCCTCCTCGACAACGTCGAGATCCAGGTGCGGGCGACGGGGCTTCCCTCCTCGGGCAACTTCTCGCTGCAGCTCTGGCTGCGGCAAGGCGCGACCTGGGTGATGAAGGACTCCGACTCGGGGTATGGCTCGCTGACGGTGAACTACACCGGCGATCTCCTCGACGAAGACGAAGACTACTGGGCCATCGGCTTTTTCGCGAACACCTGGCCCTCGAACTCCTGCGAGCAGGTCTACGAGATCCAGATCGATAGCTGAGGGGGCGCCGTGCTCGGACTGATCCTCGGGCCCGAGGGGCCCGCGCTGTCGCGCGCGCTGCCGCGGCCGGCCGCGGCCGGCGAAGCGGTGATGCGCTTGTCGGTGGGCGGCGTGTGCGCCACGGACCTGGAGCTGGTGCGCGGCTACATGGGCTTTCAGGGCGTGCTCGGCCATGAGTGGGTGGGTGTCGTCGAAGAAGCCGACGACGCTGCGCTCATCGGGCGCCGGGTGGTGGGCGAGATCAACGCCGCCTGCGGGCAGTGCGCGACCTGCCGCGCCGGCCGGCCGACCCACTGCCCCCAGCGGACGGTGCTCGGGATCGCTGGTCGGGACGGCGCCTTCGCCGAGTACCTGCGCCTGCCCGCGGGCAACCTGCACCTCGTGCCCGAGGGCGTCTCCGACGACGCCGCGGTCTTCGTGGAGCCCCTCGCGGCGGCCTGCCGGATCCTGGAGCAGGTGCACGTCCGCCCCGGTGACCGGGTGGTGGTGCTGGGGCTCGGGCGCCTCGGCCAGCTCTGCGCGCGGGTGCTCGCGCTGACGGGCGCACAGGTCACCGGCGTCTCTCGCAGCGTGCACAAGCTCGACCTGCTGCCGCCCTCGGTGCAGGCCGTCGACGCAGCAGACGTCGACGACCTGCCCCTCGCCGATGTCGTGGTCGACACCACGGGCGCGGCCAAGGGCTTGCGGCAGGCGACCGCCCGGGTGCGCCCTGGCGGCACCCTGGTGCTCAAGACGACCGTGCACGAAGCCGAGGGGCTGTCCCCTACGCCGTGGGTCATCGACGAGATCACCGTGGTCGGGTCTCGCTGCGGTCCCTTCGCGCCCGCGCTCCGGCTGCTCGCGGCGGGGCTCGTGGACCCGACCCCCCTCATCTCGGCCCGCTACCCGCTGGCGGAGGGGGTCGACGCGCTGGCCCACGCCGCGCGGCCTGGCGTGCTCAAGGTGCTGCTGGACGCGGGCTGATCCTCGCGGTCCTGACATGGGCGCGACCGGGTGGCGCCCTCAGACAGGAACCTCGGTCGGGAGCAGGCTGCTCCAAGGCGTTCCACCGCTGAAACACCGAGGACCGGAGAGAACCAACGAAAGCCAAGGGCGACGGACCCTTGTCGGCAGGGCTGATCGACGCGCCAGCTTCGCGGTGGCTCGACCGCAGAGCCTTGAGGCCGCGTGGGCGCGAGGACGCGAGGGCGCGTGTGCGCGAGGGCGCGAGGACGCGAGGGCGCGAGGGCGCGAGGGCGCGAGGGCGCGAGGGCGCGAGCGCCGGGGCGGCGACGAGCAGCGTGGCGCTCACAACCCGGGGTAGGTCTCGGACCTCGGGCCACTTATGAGCGCCCGCG
>CAZRFD010000128.1:0-6988 GCA_964599085.1 uncultured Enterobacterales bacterium
CGTCGACGTGCGGCATGTTGACGTCGCTGATCAGCAGGGCGGGCGGCGCGTCCGCGAGCCGCAGCAGCGCCTCCCGCCCGTCGGCCGCCAGGACCACGCCGTGGCCGGCGTCTTCCAGCGCCATGGCCAGCGCTTCGCGCAGGGCAGGGTCATCGTCGACGAGCAGGATGCGGGCCACGCAGCGACTCCGAAGCCGCGACATCTCGGCGGCGGCGCCCCGGGGAGGCGCCCCCGGGGACCGCCATTGTAACGGTCGCGCCTCCGCGCGCCGCCGATGGCTCAGGGCATGCCGGTGTCGACGTCGATGTCGTAGTCGATGTCTCCGTCCTCGTCGTCATCCGGCTGGTCGCCGTCGCGCAGAGGCTCGTCGTCGTCGCCAGGCATGGCGACACCGTCGTCGACGTGCTGGCCGAGGGCACGGGCCTCGACGACGCAGCGACCGCCGTCGAGCTCGATGGCCAGCTCCAGCAGACCGTCGAAGCTGACCGGGTCGAGCACGTCGGCGCCGAGGTGCACGCGGAGCCCCTCCCCTCCCCGGTCGCCGCGGCCACCGGGGCCCTCGTCGACGCCGGTGTCGGGCGCGTCGCAGGGCGGCGGCGCCTCTTCGTCGGCGTCGTCCGCCGTGTCGGTCTCGGGATCGGCGACGTCACCGACCTCGGTCTCCTCTGTCACCACGACACCGACGTCCGCGCTGCCCGACAGGTCGAGCCACCAGCCGTCGAAGCGCCCTTGCAGCTCCAGGCCGTCGAGATCCATCCAGGCGCGGCGCCCGTCGACCTCGATGATCGCCGAGACCTCCTGACCCTCCAGCTCCCGCGGGTCGAGGCCGCCGCAGGCGTCGCCGGCGCGGCCACCCTCATCGCGGCCGTCCTCCATCATCGCGCCACCGTCGACCGGTCCATCTCCGCGCCCGTCGGTGACACGCACGTCGCGCAGCATGATCGACCAGCGCCCCTCGCGCAGCTCGCCACCCTCCAGCGGCGGCGGCTCGGGGTGGGGGCAGGCCGAAAGCAGGACGAGGCTGGCGATGGCGGGGAGAGCGGCGCGGGTCGACATGGGGTCCTCCAGTGGGTGTCCGTGGCCCCAGCACGAAGCAACTGGCATGCCAACCCTGCCGACGCCGACGGACACGGCGTGATCGCCCCAGCGAGTCCGGCCGGCAGACACGGTCCTCCCGACAACCGCGACATCTGCGTCACGCTGTGCGACGAGCAGAACCCGTGGCAGCCCGTTAGACCCGCGGGACCCCGCACCCTGTCGCGGGACAACGCGCCTTGTCCCGGCGCATCCCCCACCCCGACCTCTCCAGAGGACCTCCATGCGCAAGATCCTGCTCGCCGCTGCGGCGCTCTCCTCCCTCGCTGGCTGTACGCTCAAGGGCGCCCGGGCTCCCCAGGCCCCGATCCCCTTCGCCGACGCCGGCTTCACCGTCATGGGCCAGACCACCGAAGAAGCCTGCGGCGCCTACGTCCTCGGCATCGACTGGGGTCACCTCTTCGCCAACCAGGGCGCCAGCCTCTCGGCCCCGGTGACCGGCGGCTTCACCCTGCCGGCCCTGCCCATCGGCGGCCCGACCCCCGAAGAGAAGCGCGCGCTGTACCACGCCCTCGACAAGATCCCCGACGCCACCCACGTCCTCGACGTCCGCGCCGAGACCAAGACCGTCGGCTTCGCCCCCATGGGCTTCCCGATCTTCGGCCAGCGCTGCGCCACCGTGCACGCCCGCGGCGTGAAGATCGACGAGCGCCCGAACCCGCAGCAGGGCTGATCCCGCTCCGGTTCACGACGGCCGCCCCGGGGCTTCGGTCTCGCGGCGGCCGTCCTGCGTCTGGGGCGCGTCGGCAGTGGAGGGATGCGTCCCCGGCCTCCCGCTCAGCGCAGCAGCTCGCGCTCCAAGGCCGTGCGGACGCGGTCCTCGGTCTCCATCAGGTAGTCCTGGAGTTGCACGTCGTTGGGCGTGTAGAAGTAGTCTTCGACGTAGCGGGCCGAGACATCTCCCCAGGTCAGCACCGCGCCGCTGTGAGCATCGTGGAGCACCCACAGCAGGCGGAAGCGCGCGCCCGCCGCCGTGCCCTGGCCCTGTCCGACGAACCAGCCGCCGTTGTGGGCGTAGTAGTGGACGATGATCGGCACGAGCAGCGTGTCGGCGTCGATTTCGGGCAGGGCGTCGGGGTCCAGCGGCTGCGGCGTCAGCTCAAAGCGCGGCAGGTTCTGGTCGTCTTCGCCATCCAGCGGACCGGTGCCCCGCACGGTCCGGCGCCGCGGGGGCTGCAGGGCGGCTTCGACGCTGCTGCCGACGGGGCTCCACGACAGCCCCCGGGCGGTCAGCACGTCCCCCATGGTGATGTCGGTCCACTCCTGGACCTGGGCGGCGTAGTCGGGCTGCAGCGAAAAGGACAGGCCCAGCGAGCGCACCTGGTTGCCGACCTCGGGCAGGTACTCGTAGCCGCCGGAGTGCCAGATCTTGCCGACGTAGTAGTTGGCGTAGAACACGTCGAGGAGGGCGGCGGCTTCGGGAGAAGGTTCGGTGGCGGCGCCGTCTTCCGCCGCGGCGTCGGCGTCCTCCTGTTCTGGCGTGAAGGCCCGCGCGCGGACCTCGACCCCCCGCGGGGCGAGGTCGAGCTGGCCGGCGTGGAGCAGCACCGCGGGCGCCAGCGCCACCGAAGCCGGGCGGGCGACCGCGGGCCCTGGGCGCAGGACGAGGTCCTGCTTGTGGGCGCCGCAGCCGGCCGCGAGGGCGAGCGCCCCTGGCAGCAGTCCAAGGGCGACTCGACGGGTGAACGGGTGTGGGGTGCGCAGGGCGGCCTCCAGCGAGGGCCGCTCCATAATGCGGAGGTCGCGTGGGTGGGCGCCGGGGGCCTCGCGGCTGGCCCGCCGCGGCCACGACGCCGGTCAGGCCACCGCCGACACCGGCAGCGTCTCGAGCAGCTCGCGCACCCGGTCGCCGATGTCGTCGAGGGTGACGACCGCGCAGACGCGGCCGGCGCTGTCCTGGACGGGCAGGGCGCGGCAGCGGGTCCGGATCATGTCGTGTGCCGCCCGCCGCACGGTGGTCCGAGGGGTGGCCGAGAAGACGATACGCCGGAAGATCTGACCGACGCGGTCCGCCCCCATGCGGGCCGCCCAGGCGACCTCCTCGCGCTCCAGCACCGCGACGGCCACGCCGTGGCGCGTGACGAGCACGAGGTCCCCGCGCTCGCGCTCCAGCCGGTCGAGCGCCACCGCGGGCGAGCTGGCGGTGTCCACGGCCACCACGCGGGTGGGTAGCGAGAGCCCGCCGACCTGCTCGTGCGGTGACAGCACGTGCTGGGCGATACGGGCGACGTCGAGCTCCGAGAAGGTCCCGACCGGCTGCGCCCGGTCCATCACGACGATGATCTCTCCGTGGCAGCCCCGCCGCCGGTGCAGCGCGTCGATGAGCGGCGTGTCGGCCGACATGGTCCGCGGCGGGCCCGCGACGAGCCGGGCGCAGACGGCGTCAGGAGCGCTGGCCCGCAGCAGATCGGCGTCACCCAGCACTCCGACGAGCGTGTCGCTGCCGTCGACGACGAGCAGGGGCTGGCCGGGCCGGCGAGCCAGGCAGGTGGCGGCGCGGTCCACGGGATCGCTGTCGAGGACGGCCTGGGGAGCAGCGGACATGACATCGCGGAGGGTCAGCATGGAAGCCTCGGGGAGGTCGACGGGGAGTCGGGGCGGAGGATGGGGAGGCGGGGTGCCCGCCCGGGGAGGGCGGGGCGAGGGCGCGACAGGGTGTCGCGGAGACATGATGGCTGCCGCAGCCTCGCGGTGACGTCTCGATTGGCGAGGGCGGGTCACGAAAGGTCCCGCCCCCGCTGCGCCTCGGCGCCGCTGCTCGCCGCGTCGAGGACCGGGCCCCTGACGGCGAGGCCACCGACGTGTGAAGCTGGTTGCGGGCTGTCGCCCTCCTGGAGGTCCCCCAAGTGGCCGAGCTGACCCGCCGAGAGCTGGTGATCGCCCTGATCCCGGCTGGCCCCCAACCTCGGCTGGCCGGGTTGGACCTGACCGAGCTGGACATGTCGGGGCTCGATCTCTCGGGCGCCAACCTGCGCGGCGCCCGGCTCTGCTCCAGTCGGCTGGCCGGTACACGCCTGGCAGGCGCCATCCTCGAGGAGGCGGACCTCACCGGCGCAGAGCTGGCAGGGGCCGATCTCTCCGGCGCCCGGATGCGGGCCGCGGTGCTCAGCCGGGCCCGCATGGCCGGCGCCAGACTGGACGGCTGCGACGCCCAGGACGCCCTCATCGACGGCATCGAGGCCCGGCGCTCCACCTGGCGCGGGGCGGTGCTGCGGCGCGCGCGCCTCGACCAGTCCGATCTGACGGGCGCCGATCTCTGGGAGGTCGACCTGCAGGACGCCATGCTGCGCGGCTGTCGAATGGGCGGCGCGGTCCTGGAGGGGGCCAAGCTCACCGACGCCGATCTGACCGCGGCGGTCCTGCCAGGAGCCCGACTGCAGCACGCCCAGCTCGACCGCGCCCAGCTCAAGGACGCCGATCTGACGGGCGCCGATCTACGCCGCGCCGTGCTACAGCGCGCCCGCCTCGCTGGCGCGTCGCTGCGGCGCGCCGCCCTGTCCGGGGCGCTGCTCGCCCAGGCCGACCTGTCGTCGGCCGACCTGACCGGGGCGACAGGCCTGGGTGGCGGCCGCTGAGCGCCTCCCCACATCGACACGACATCACCACATCCCGCCGAGTGCACCGGCCATGTCCGAACCCTCCGCTGGCCCCTCGATCTCCGCCCTGTTCCGCGAGCACCCCTGGCTGCTCGCGGTGCTCGCCGTCTGCGTGCTGCTCGGCATCGGCCTTGCGGTCGCCTTCGGCACCGACGACTGGAGCATCGGCCGCCGCGTCGCCGCCGGCGCGCTCGCGGGCTTCGGGAGCTGGTTCGTCGTGGCCGCCAACCGGCTGCTCGGGGCGTGGAAGGACCCGTGAGCCCTTGCCGGATCCACGCCTCCCGAGCACCTGCGCAGGGCACAGTGGATCCGGCCCAACGCGCGAGCACCAGCGGTTGACGAGACGGGACACGACCGCGAAGAGGCCGCGTCGGAGCCCCTGGGGTGTCTGACCGGTTGACCTCCGATGATGTCGGCGACACCATCCCCTGGAACCGGGGTCGCGTCCTGGCGTCGTAGCCCTGTCGTCCGACCGCATCTCCTCTCGCAGCCCGACCCGTGGAGCGCACCGTGCCCGACCTGAAGCCCGGCGACATCATCGCGGAGCGCTTCCGGGTCGAAGCCCTGCTCGGAGAGGGCGGCATCGCCCGGGTCTACAAGGTGCGCCACGTCCGCCTGGGCAGCGTGCACGCGCTCAAGATGCTGATGCTCGACCGCCCGTCGCTTGCGGACCGGCTGCTGCTGGAGGGCCGCATCCAGGCGCAGCTCCGGCACCCCAACCTGGTCCGGGTCACCGACGTGGTCGAGCACCTCGGCAACCCCTGCCTCGTCATGGAGCACGTCGACGGCACGCACCTGCAGGCGCTGCTGGCCCGCCGCGGCCCGTTGGCGCTGGACCCCGCGCTGGGCCTGTTCGCCGGCGTGCTCTCGGCGGTCGCCGAGGCCCACGACCACGGCGTGCTGCACCGGGATCTGAAGCCGGCCAACATCCTGCTGGAGCGGACCACGGCCGGCCTGATCCCCAAGGTCTCCGACTTCGGCATCGCCAAGGTGGCGACCGAGGGGCTGCGCGACGGCACGACCCGCGTCGGCGTGCAGATGGGCACACCCGGGTACATGGCGCCGGAACAGGTCGAGGACGCCAAGACCATCGACCACCGGGCCGACATCTTCGCGCTCGGGGCGATCCTCTACGAGATGCTGACCGGCGACCGGCCGTTCTCGGCCGACACCGCCTTCCACACGATGCAGGCGACCCTGCACGGCCGCTTCGAACCGCTGGCCGCGCGGCTGCCCGACTGCCCCTCGGCCGTCGACCACGCAGTCCGCGTCGCGCTCTCCGTCGACATGCAGCACCGCTTCCCCGACTGCCACGCCTTCGCCGACGCCCTGTTCCTCCGCCGGCCTTCGCTCCGGGGCCACATCGTGCGGTCAACGTCGGCATCGAGCGCCGGCCTGCACCGGCCCGACGCGGCGTCTGCCACCCCGACGCCGCAGAACCCACCGACCCTGGTCGCCGACGAGGGGGAGCCACCGGGCCCGGCGACCCCCGCCCCGGTCCACTCCCCCATCGACGTCGGCGGGATCTCGGTGAGCGGGCCGGACACGGCCGCCGCGGTCTCCGAGCTGGCCGCGGCCATGTCACCGGCGGCATCGGACCCCGGTGCGGGATCGGCCGGGCGCGTCAGTATCGGCGGCGACAGCGCTTCGCCGCCGACGCCGGCGCCCGTCGAGCGCCCACAGGCCGGCGGACGGGGGCCCCTGCTGCTGCTGGCGGCCGGAGCCTTCGCGGTCGTCGGCGGCGGGCTGTGGTGGCAGTCGAGAGGTGACGGGGAACCGCTCGCGGTGGAGCAGGTGCAGCAGGCCCCCGACGCCCTCGGGGAAGCCGTCACCGACGGTGACGCGGCGGGGCCCTCGGCGCTGACGAGCACCGCAGCCGACGCGGCCCCCTCCGCGACCGACACCCCAGCCGAGAAGGCACGGACCTCGGACCACAATGCGGAGCTACGCAAGTCCGAGCAGCACAAGGCAGAGCAACGCAAGGCCGAGCAGCGCAAGGCCGAGCAGCGCAAGGCCGAGCAGCGCAAGGCCGAGGAGCCGCCAGCAGCAGAGCCCGAGGCCGCGCCCGCGCCCGCGCCCGCGTCGACCGCTGATCCCAAGCCCGCCTCAGCACCCGTCCCTGACGCCGACGCCGACGCGGAAGTCGCCGCCGCGGAAGTCGCCGCCGCGGAAGTCGCCGCCGCGGAAGACGCCGCCGCGGAAGACGCCGCCGCGGAAGACGCCGCCGTGGAAGACGCCGCCCCGGAAGACGCCGCCGCGGAAGACGCCGCCGCGGAAGACGCCGCCGCGGAAGACGC
>CAZRFD010000128.1:7088-19775 GCA_964599085.1 uncultured Enterobacterales bacterium
CGGAAGACGCCGCCGCGGAAGACGCCGCCGCGGAAGACGCCGCCGCGGAAGACGCGGCCCCGGAAGACGCGGCCGCCGAAGCTGGGGAAGACGCGGTCCCGGAAGACGCAGCCGCCGACGCACAGACCGACACCGAGACCACCACGGAGGCACCGCCACCCACCCCCGCCGCACCCACGCTGGTCGGCACCTGGGCCGGCACGGCCGACGGCAACCCGCTGCGCCTGGTCCTGCTGTCCCAGGACGGGGACCGGCTGGTGGGCGAGCTGACGATCACCCAGGGCGGCCAGCAGCGCGCGATCCGGGTCACCGGTACGGTCGACGCCAGCAGTCACCGCGTGGGCTTGTACGAAGAAGGGGGTGGCGGCCTCGCCTTCTCCGGTGTCGTGCGCGGCACCGGGATGATGGGGACCTACGGCCGCAAGGGCGGCGGCGGCAACCAGAGCTGGAGCGCCACGCGCCAGTAGGCCGACGGCGGTGGACTGCTCGGCAGTGGACCACCCAGCGGCCGACTACTCAGCGGCGGGTTCGATGCGGTCGAGCTGCGCCTGCAGCCGCTGGGCGGCGTCCGGGTCGATGCTCTCCAGCTCGACCAGGGCTTCCTGCACGGTGGCCTGGTCGCCCTCCCAGGCGCTGGCCCGGGCCAGCAGGGCCCAACCCTCGGAGTGGGTCGCTTCGCTGTCGGGGTAGCTGTGCACCAGCCCCTCGGCCCGCCCTGCGACGGCCCGCCAGGCCTTGCGGCGCTGGTAGAAGCGGGCGATCAGCAGTTCCTTGCGGGCGAGCCGCTCACGGCACTCGTCGTAGCGCTTACCCACCTCTTCGAGGTGCTCGCTGCTGGGGAAGCGCCCCTCGAAGCCCGCCCAGGTGTTCACCGCCTGGCGCGTCCAGGTCTGGTCCCGCGACGCCACCTTCGGCGCCTTGCGGTACAGGCACAGGCCGATCCGGTAGACGACGTAGTCGAGGTCCGGGTGCCGCGGGTGCATGCGCATGAAGTCTTCGTAGGTCAGCCGCGCCTGGTCCCACTCGCTCTTGCGGTAGTAGGCGTCGGCCACCGCCAGCTCGGCCTTGATCGCGAGCGGATCGTCCCGGTGGTAGTTGCGGATCCGGTTGAAGCTCTCCAGCGCCTTCTGGTAGTTGCCGCGCTTGAGGTAGCGGAGCCCCAGCTCGTACTGTTCCTGGACCGTCATCTCCTTGCCTCGACGGCGGGTCGCGGCGTCGGCGGTGGCCGGCGCCAGCGCGGTCATGCCCACCAGGAGCAGCAGGGCGAGGAACGACGACAGGGGACGACGGTGCGTGCGCATGGCCGCCGCTGTAGCGTGGTGCAGCCCTCGCGGCACGCGCCTGCACATCCTCTGCCGAGCCGCAGCCCTTGCCGCGTCCAGGGCGGTGAATAGCGAATCAGCCATGTCCCTCGAAGCACCACAAGCTCCACGCTCCCGCACGACCGGCCTGTGGCTCGGCGTTGTGCTGGGGCTGGCGGCCGGCACCGTCGGTGCCGCTGTGGCCAGCCGGTCGGCGCGCCCGACCCTGGACGCGCCCGCCTCGGACGCTCCCCCCGACGCTTCAGCGCCAGCCCTGTCCACCGCGTCGACCACTGCCGCCACCGGTGACCCCCGGCGCGATCCGGCCCGGCACACGCCGGTGGTGGAAGCGGTCGAGCGCGACGCGCCCGCCGTCGTCTCGATCACCACCCAGGTCCCCGTCAACGACCCCTTTGCCCGGATGTGGGGGGCGCCGGCCACCAGCAGCGCCGAGGGCTCCGGCGTGGTCATCGAAGCCGACGGGCTGGTGCTGACCAACGCCCACGTCATCGAGGGGGCGTCCCGCATCACGGCCAGCTTCGACGACGGCACCAGCTATGACGCCGACGTCCTCGGCATCACCGAAGAGCTCGACCTCGCCGTGCTCCAGCTCCGCGACGCCCACGACCTCGCCGTCGTTGAGATCGGCCGCAGCGCCGACCTGATGCTCGGCGAACCCGTCATCGCCATCGGCAACCCCTTCGGGCTCGGGCTGACCGTCACCACCGGGGTGATCAGCGCCACCCAGCGCCCGCTGGAGACCGACAAGCGGGTCTACCAGGACTTCCTGCAGACCGACGCCAGCATCAACCCCGGCAACTCCGGGGGCCCGCTCCTCGACGTCCACGGGCGCCTCGTGGGCATCAACTCGGCCATCCGCCCGGACGCCGAGGGAATCGGCTTCGCGATCCCCGTCGACCGCGCCATCAAGATCGCCCACGACCTGTCGAACTATGGCCAGGTGCGTTCGCCCTGGCTGGGCGTGGACCTCGACGACGTCTACATCCGCGCGCGTCCGCGGACCGAGGGTACCTGGCCGGCCGGACAGACGGCCGCCCGGGTGGTGCAGGTCTACGACGTGGGCGACGCCGCCGGTGCCTCCCTCCGCGTCGGCGATGTCGTGGTCGAGATCGACGGTCGTCCGGTCCAGAGCCGGGCCGATCTCAACGCCTACCTCGCTGCCTTCACCCCCGGCACCGCCGTGGACCTGGTGGTCCAGCGACCCGCCGGCGATCGCTACCGCGAGCTGGCGCTGTCCCTGGCGGCCCAGGGGCTACCCGACAGCATCGTCGACCGCAGCCTCGCCCAGGTGCTCGGGGTCGCCCTGGACATGGCAGCCGACGACGGCGGTGGCGCACGCATCGCGCGCGTCCAGCCCGGCGGCGCCGTCGCCCGCATCGGCGGACGCGCCGGCGACCGGATCGTCGCGCTCAATGGCCGCAGCGTCCACGACGCCGACGAGCTGCGGGCGGCGATGGCCGCCACCAAGAGCGCCCACCGAGCGGACGCGCTCGTCACCATCCGCCGCGGCAGCGCCAGCGGCCGGATCACGCTACCCCTGTGACCCACACCTCCTCCCTCCCCACACGATGGACGGCAGCATGAGCGACGACCGCGCAAGCACCAACGCACCGAGCAGGTCGCAGGACGACATCCCCGTCAGCTTCGCCCACTTCGTGGTCTCGCTCGGCAGCTCCGCGCTGGTGCACCTCGGGGAGATGGCCGATCCCGGCAGCGGCCAGATCCACAAGAACCTGCCCCTGGCCCGCAACACGATCGACGTGCTGTCGGTGCTCAAGGACAAGACCGCCGGAAACCTCGACGACGACGAAGCCAAGCTGCTCGATGCGCTGCTCTTCGACCTGCGCCAGAAGTACGTCGCCGCCAGCGGTGGTTGACAGGACAGAGCGTTCCCCGGCGGCTTCCTCCGCGACCCCCAGCACGGGCCTGTCGCCTTGTTGACACGCTGACAGGCCACGGCTACGGTGCGCCGCGTCGTGATCTGCCCGGAGCCCCCGGCGGACGACGAATGCCCGCCGCGGATCGGCGGGACACACACGGAGGAGAACCCCATGAAGCGCATCGCGTGGCTCGTCCCGGGCCTGGCCCTCGTCTCGATGATCGGCTGCTCTGACAAGGGTGGCGACAGCGGCGCCCCCGGCACCGGCACCGACGGCGGCGCCGGCGGCGACGGCGGCAGCGCCGAGTGTGGCGTCAGCGTGTCCAGCACCTGGCCCACCAACGGCGAGACCGACGCCTACTACCGCACCGACATCGAATTCAAGCTGTCCGACGTCGACACCGGCAGCCCCAGCGTCGCCCTGGCCGACGCCAGCGGCGCCACGGTCGACGGCAGCACCTCGCTGTCCGACGACGGCAAGACGGTCTACTTCTACCCGTCCGCCCCCCTGGCTTCCGAGACCAGCTACACCGCCACCCTGTCCTACTGCACGGGTGACGCCAGCATCGACTTCACGACCGGCTCGCTGGGCAAGGACCTGACCGCGGACATCGTGGACAAGGCCTACATCGTCGACCTCGACAACGCGCGCTTCATCGAACCCGCCGGCGTCGCCGACCTGCTGCTCGGCCAGCTCACCAACAGCATCCTGCTCGGCGTCCTGGCCACCAGCCCGGACCTGCAGATGGTGGGCGCGCTCAGCGTCGACGGTGGCACCGACCAGGACACCTGCTCGCCGACCATCGACTTCCCGGCGGCCGACTTCAGCGAGTCGCCGTACTTCGCCATCGGGCCGCAGACGACGACCATCAGCGCCGCAGGCTACGACATCCAGATCGACAACCTGGAGATCAGCGGCACCTTCGCCGAAGACGGCAGCTACTTCGGCGGCGGCGTCCTGGCCGGTCAGCTCGACGCCCGCGCCCTGGCCCCGCTGGTCGCCGACCTGCTCGGCACCGACGACCCCGACACCATCTGCGCCACCCTGGTGGGCTTCGGTGTCGAGTGCCAGACCTGCGACAGCGACGGCGCCCCGTACTGCATCAGTGTGCTCGTCGACGACCTGACCGCCACCGAGCTCGGCAGCTCGCTGGTCGTCCGGACCGACGCCGACATCAAGGCCGACCCGGCCTGCGCTCGCTGAGCACCGAACGCGCTCCACTTCGGGGTCGGCTCCGCGAGGGGCCGGCCCCGTGTCGTCTCCGAGCCCACTCCCACCAGGAGGCCGCCCCATGATCGTGCTGAGCCTGCTGCTGCTCGCCGGCTGTGACCCGGCGCGGACCGCCCCCGAGGGTGGCGCCGACACCGGGGCGGGGCTGCTCCCCGATGCCTCTGACAGCGCCCCGAACCCGGGAGCCGTCGATCCCGCCAGCCTCGTCGGGGGCACCTGGTCCATGGACCTCTCCCAGGCGACCTGGGTCCAGCCCGCGGGTGGCGGCGCCCTCTTCGGCCAGCTCTTCGAGGGGCTGCTGGCGCTGGGTGTGCGCGACGCCTCCCGCAACACGCTCAGCGTGATCGGCGGCGGACTGCTGGAGATCGAGCCCGGCGTGCTCCAGCAGGATCCCTGCATCCCCACCTTCGAGCTGGACGACGTCCCCTTCGACGACAACCCGGCCTTCGAGGCCGGTCCCGCCCGCCTGGAGCTGACGGTGCAGGGGGTGCCCGTGCCCATCGACGCGGTCGTCATCAGTGGCCGCTTCTCGGAAGACGCCAGCCAGCTCCAAGACGCCAGCCTGCAGGCCGAGGTGGACGCCCGTGATCTCGAGGACACGGTCGGCATGTCCGCGGCCGAGCTCTGCGATCTCCTGACCGTCTACATCGGCCTGGAGTGCATCGCCTGCAGCACCGACGGCGAGCAGGCCTGTGTGGGCCTCATCGTCGAGGACATCATCGGCGAGCGGGTCGAGGGGCTGGCCATGCAGCGCAACCCCGACGCCCAGGAGTGCGCCGGGGGCTGAGCCGGTGGTGTACCGGGCGACCTGCGGGCCATCGCCCGCTGCCGCGCCCCGCCATGTCCGTCAGTACAGGTAGACGTAGCTGATGGGCCAGTCGTAGCTGAAGGTCGAACCGTCGAAGTCGGCGTAGGCGACGCCGTACCAGCCGTAGCCCGTGTAGTAGTAGTACATCACGCCGTACTTGCCGTAGTCGGCGTAGCCGTAGCCGAAGTCCGCGCCGTCGAAGTCGGCGGGGTCCAGCGTCGGGCAGGCGCCGGATTCGACCACCGAGGAGTTGGCCGTCGACAGGCCATAGGCCCAGTCGCAGGAGCTGCACGGCGTCGGCGGAGGCGAGGTGTTGCTGACGTCGGAGCGCACCACGCAGACGTCGGTGCCGTCGAGCGCCTGGTAGTAGAGGTCTTCGGTGCCGGCGTAGGTCCCACCGAGGCCGGTGGTGATGTCGGCGGAGCCGCGCAGCCCGACGATGACGGGGGCGACGCCGGTTTCCGCACCACCGTCGGCGCCACCATCACCGCCGCCGAGGTTGCCCTCTCCTTCGGGGGGGCCGCCACGGCCACAGGCGAACAGCAGGGCGGACGAGCACACGAGCGTCAGCGAGATCATCGAGCGGTTCATACCGGGTCCTCGGAACCAGGGGAGTCGGTTGGACGGAGGTGCATATCGCGATCCGCGAGATCCTGCCCGGCTTTGTCCGGCATCGCCAGCCCACACCGGGTGATGATCGCCAGGTAGTCGGCCGGCGGTGGCGTCGAGAAGCGCAGCCAGGCCCCGGTCCGCGGGTGGCGAAAGCCCAGGTGCCACGCGTGCAGCAGGGGGTGGTCCAGGTCGCGAAGCAGCGGCTGGAGCACGGGCGGGACCCGCGGGCGACCGCGGTAGACCGGGTCGCCGACCAGGGGCAGCCCGAGGTGGCTGAGGTGCACGCGCACCTGGTGGGTCCGGCCGGTCTGCAGCCGGCACTCGATGAGCGAGAGGCGCCCGCCGGTGCGGCTGCCGGGCACCGCCAGGGCCGCCGTCCCGCGCAGCGCCCAGTGGGTCACGCTGCGCCGCCCCCCCTCGACCACCGCGAAGCGCTTGCGATCCCGCGGGTGACGGCCGATGGGGGCGTCGATGGTGCCCGCGTCGGAAGAAGGCTCTCCCCACACCAGGGCCAGGTAGTGGCGGTCCAGGGCGTGCACCGAGAAGTCCGCCGCCAGGCGTTCCAGCGCTTCCGGCGTGCGCGCCACCACCATGGTGCCGCTGGTCCCCTTGTCGAGGCGGTGCACGATCCCGGGGCGTGCCGGATCGCCACCGGCCTGGCGGAGCAGGTGCAGAAGGCCGTGGACGAGGGTGCCCGTGGCGTGCCCCTTCGCCGGGTGGACGACGACACCGGCGGGCTTGTCGACGACCACGATGTCATCGTCGAGGTGGAGGATCGGCAGGCCGAGGTCCTCGCTCTGCAGCGTGGACGGCGGCGGCGGCGGCACGAGCAGGCGTATCTCCTCCCCGCCCCGCAGCGAGGTCGAGGCGCGGGCCGGTACCCCGTCCACGAGCAGCCGACCGTCCCGGGCGAGGCCCTGGATGCGGCTGCGGGTCAGCGGCAGCCGTTGCGCCAGCCAGCGGTCCACGCGGGGCGCGGCGCCGTCGACGGTCACCTCGAAGACATCGTCGCCGACACCCTCTCCCGGTCCTGCGGCGCCCCTCCCGGTGCCGTCCGTCCGGGAGCCGCCGGTCATCCCCGCTGGCGGTGGAACAGGGTCATGTAGCCCCCGACCACGTCACGGTCGCCCAGGTCGAGCACGCCGACGATCTGCTTGAGGTAGCCGCGCACGAAGGTGGCGGCCGGGAGCTGATCGTAGCCGTTGGCTTCGATGGCTTGCAGGTAGCGCTTGGAGATCCGCGTCTTCGCCGCGAGGTCGTCGACGCTGAGCTCCCGCAGCCGGCGCACGCCCTCCAGGAAGCGG
The DNA here is from genome assembly GCA_964599085.1 of uncultured Enterobacterales bacterium. Taxonomy (GTDB): domain Bacteria; phylum Myxococcota_A; class UBA796; order UBA796; family UBA2385; genus J125. The sequence goes on from CAZRFD010000128.1 coordinate 14,245, forward strand.
CCGTCGTAGCCGAAGTCGCGGGCCAGCCGGTCGACCGGGTCGGATGGTTCCGCCTGGACGTCCTCCCCGGCGTCCGTGCCCGACAGGTCGGCGAGCAGCTCTTCGAGGGGGTCGAGGAACTGCTGGGCCACCGCGGAGAAGCCCGGCGCCGTCGGCAGCGGCCCGTCCGCCGGCGCTCCGGCTGAGGAGGTCGGCGCGAGCGTCGGCGTGTCCCCCGCAAAGTCCGAGGGAGGACCCGCCGCGTCCGCCCCCCCGTCCGACCAGGACGCCGCTGCCGGCCCTTCCATCGGGGGAAGCACCGGCATGCGCAGCGGTGGCGGAGGCTCGGCCACGCCGGGGAAGGGTTCGCCGACCGGCAGGTCCGTCAGCGTGCGAACGACCCGCAGGGCGGCCACCGCCACCGGGTCCACCAGCGCACCGGCCGCCGCCGCCCACAGGCCCTCGGCGTCGCGGGGCAGGTCGCCGTCGGTCGCCTTGCGAAAGGCATCGTAGCGGCGCCGCCGGGCGTCGTCGCAGAGCACCGCGCGTGCTTCCCGCAGGGCCCGCTCGCGGGCCTGGAGGATCGTGGTGTCCGCACCCTGCTGGCTGGCGCTGCGCAGCCGTCGGACCAGCGCGGCCAGCTCTTTGTTGTAGGCGAGCTCGATGTCGGCGGTCGACGCGTCGTCCGCAACACCGAGGAGCTGGTAGAAGCCGTGGGGCATCGTCGGGCCCTAACCGTCGAAGGCGTCGTCGGCCGCCGCCGCGGGGTGCCCGAAGCCGCCATCCCCGGCCAGCAGGCCACGCAGGCGCGCCACCAGCAGGTCTTCCTCGCCCGGCAGCAGGGTCCGCGGGTCGATGCGCAGGGCGTCCCGGGTGATGCGGGCGACGATGGCGGGGTGGCCGGTCCGCAGCGCGTGGGCGAGCGCGTCGGGGTCCGCCGCCGGCACCACGACGACCGAGGTCTTGAGCCCCTGGGCGGGCAGCGCACCGCCACCGGCGTAGCCGAGGTCGGCGTCGACCCGCGCCCCGGGGAGCGCCGCCGCGATGCGCCGGGCCGCCGCGTCGAGGTCTTCCGGTGTGCGAGCGAGCATCTGCTGGACGGACAGGGTCGCGGCACGCCCCTCGGCGTGCACCCGCAGGGTCGCTTCCAGCGCCGCGAGCACCAGCTTGTCCAGCCGCAGCGCCCGGTACAGCGGGTGGTGGCGGCAGGCGGCGACGAGGTCGGCGCGGCCGGCGATGATGCCGGCCTGCGGTCCCCCGAGCAGCTTGTCGCCCGAGAAGCACACGAGGTCGACGCCCGTGGCCAGGACCCGGTCGGCGGCGTCTTCGTCGACACAGCCCCCACCGGCCGCGACCCCCGCCGCCACCCCCAGGTCGCCGATGACGCCGCTGCCCAGGTCTTCGACCACCGGGATCCCCCGCGCTCGCCCCAGCGCCACCAGCGCGGCGCGGTCTGGCCGCTCGGTGAAGCCCTCGATGCGGAAGTTGCTGGGGTGGACCCGCAGCAGCATGGCGGTGTCGGGCCCGATGGCCGCTTCGAAGTCGGCGGCCCGCGTCCGGTTGGTGGCCCCCACCTCGACCAGGCGAGCGCCACCGGCGGCGATCACGTCTGGCACCCGGAAGGACCCGCCGATCTCCACCAGCTCTCCGCGGCTGACGATGACCTGCCGGTCGCGCGCCAGCGCGGTCAGCACCAGCAGGACCGCCGCGGCGTTGTTGTTGACGGCGATGGCGGCTTCCGCCCCCGTCACCTGGCGCAGGGGCGCTTCGACGCCGGCCAGCCGGCCGCCCCGGCGACCAGACTCGAGGTCCAGCTCGACGTTGCTGTAGCCCCCGGCCACGTCGGCCACGGCGGTCACCGCATCCAGCGACAGCGGCGCCCGCCCCAGGTTGGTGTGGATCACGATGCCGGTGGCGTTGATCACCCGCCGCAGACGCGGGCGGGAGAGCTGCCGGGCCCGCGCCAGCACCTGGTCGGGCAGGTCGGCGGCGAGCGGTCCCCCGCGCTGGAGGATCCGCCGCTGCTCGTCGACGATCTGCCGGGCCGCGCGGACGGCGAGGACATGCGGCAGGCTCGCAACTCGGGGATCGGCCAGCAGCGCCGTGATGCTGGGGAGGCGGGAGAGATCCATCGCGGCAGCTTAGCCGGCTAAGCTGCTCGGCGACGCGCCACGCGCCCACCGAGACCCCTCCTGTGAACACCCTCATCTACCTGCTGGCCGCGGGCTTCTGCTTCGGCCTCGCGCTGCGCACCTGGGCCGGGGAGCGGCAGGATCCGGCGCGGCGCAGCTTCATGGTGCTCGGGGTCCTCGCCGGCGTGATGTACGCCGGCTTCGCGGTCTTCCTGCTGCCTGGCATGGGCATGGCCCGCTACCTGCAGTCAGGGGTCGTCGCCTTCCTGCCCGCGGCGCTCATGGGCTTCCTCGACCGCCTGCTCGGCGACGAGAACGCCCCGGCCAGCCCCGCCGCCCGACGCCTCTGGGGCACCGCTCCCCTGGTCGCCGCCGGCTTCCTGATCACCGACATCCTGCTGTACCGCGACGTCCCCCGGGCCAGCCCCTCCGAGGTGATGCTCGGCATCTACACCTACGGGGGCCTGCTGCTGTGCGTGCAGCGCCTCGTCGCCGAGCTGCGGGCGTCGCGCAACCGCGTCGAGCAGGCCCGGCTCCGCTACCTCCTCGTCCTGCTCTGCTGCGCCGTCGGCCTCACCCTGCTCGAAGACCTGCTCCGGGGCCTGGGGCCGGCACCGCAGCTCTCGGCCCACGGCCTGACCCACCGCGGCAGCGAGCTGCAGGGGCTGATGCCGCCGCTCGGCGCCGTCGCCACCACGCTCTTCCTGTACTTCCTGCACCAGGTGTTGCTGCTCACGCGCCTCCTCGACCTGCACGAGATCTTCTCGCGGCTGTTCACGCTCGCCATCGCCGGCCTGCTGCTGGTCTTCGTCGACGGCATCGCCGTGCTGTGGCTGGGGGGCCTCTCCGAGAACCCGATCCACGGCACCTTCCAGATCTTTCTGGCCAGCGTGCTCTTCCTGGCGCTCTACGACCCGCTGCGGCAGCGCATCGAGGCCCTCGCCGACCAGTGGTTCAACATCCGCGGCCGCCGCCTGGAGCTGACGCTGGACGAGATCGACCGCGAGCTGGCGCGCGCCATCAGCCTCGACGGCCTGGACCGGGCGCTGGTGGCCCGCCTGACCGAGAGCGGGCGGGCCCCCCTCGTCACCCTGTACCTGCGGGACCCCGACACGGGCGTCTACCGGCTCACGATCCAGAAGGGCTCCACCGACCAGCCGCTGACCCACACGATCTCCGCCCGGCCCTTCACCGAGGGCTTCCAGCGGGGAGAGCGCGCCTACGTCCGCACCGACCTCCAGCACCAGCTCCGTCGCCGCGGGGTCGGCCACGAAGAGGCCGCCGCCCGCCTGCGCACGCTGGACAGCATGGACGCCGACCTCGTGATCAGCGTGCACTCCGGCGAGTTCGTGCTCGGCTGGTTGGCGCTCAAGGACGAAGCCTGGTCCGACGGCTTCTCCCACGACGAGGTCGACCGGCTCGTCGACACCGTCGACCGGGCCACCCACGTCCTCGAGAACATCGCGGCCGTCGAGCAGGCCAAGGAACAGCACCGCCTGGCCGCGCTGGGCACGATGGCGGCCGGCCTCGCCCACGAGATCCGCAACCCGCTGGCCGGGATCAAGGGGGCCGCGCAGTACCTCGAAGCCGAGCAGGACCCCACCGTGGTGGCCGAGTTCCTTCAGATCATCATCGGCGAGACCAACCGCCTCAACACGGTGGTCGACCAGTTCCTGCACTACAGCCGCCCCTTCGTCGTCCGGGCCGAACCCGCTGACGTCAACGCCCTGGTCCGCAGGACGCTGGACCTCGTGCGGGCCGGCGATCTGCCCCCGGACATCCACATCGTCGAGGAGCTTCAGGCCGACCTCCCGATGGCCGAGGTGGACCCCGACAAGATCCGCCAGGTGCTGCTCAACCTCGTGCACAACGCCGTGCAGGTGCTCGGCGATGCCGGGACGGTCACGCTTCGCACCGGCCACTCGCGGCTGCGGGCACGCGACGGCAGCATCGCGCCGGCCATCGAGATCGCGGTGATCGACGACGGCCCCGGCATCCACCGCCAGGATCTGGACAAGCTGTTCATCCCCTTCTTCACCACCCGCAGCGACGGCACCGGCCTGGGCCTGCCGATCAGCCGCCGCCTGGTCGAAGCCCACGGCGGGGAGCTGCTCGTGCGCTCGCTGTCGGGCCGCGGCGCCACCTTCCTGGTGCGCGTCCCCCTGGCGCAGGCCCGCAGCGCGCCGGTGGCGGCGTCTGGATAGGCACACGGCACGCTTGGAGCGACCATGGCCCACCCCTGGCACGACCTCCCCAACAACCCCGACACCGCCGCCGACCACTTCAGCGTGGTCATCGAGATCCCCAAGGGCTCGCGCGTCAAGTACGAGCTGGACAAGCCCTCGGGCATGCTCCGCGTCGACCGGGTGCTGTACAGCTCGGTGATGTATCCGGCCAACTACGGCTTCCTGCCGCGCAGCTACTGCGACGACGGCGACCCGCTCGACGTGCTGGTCCTCGGCCACGAACCAGTCGTGCCGCTGTCCATCCTGGCGGCGCGGGCCATCGGCGTCATGCGGATGCGCGACGAGGGCAAGCTGGACGACAAGATCATCGCCGTGCAGATCGCCGATCCGGCCTTCGCCGACTACCGCGACATCCGCCAGCTCCCGCCCCACGTGCTGGTCGAGATGCGCCGCTTCTTCGAGGACTACAAGGTGCTCGAACACAAGGAGGTCGTCGTCGACGAGTTCGGCGATGCCGAGTCAGCCGTCAAGGTGGTCCAGGAGTCCTTCGCCCTGTACCGCGCCGAGGAGCAGCGGCTGCGGGGGTGGTAGGCGGGCGGGCCATCCGGCCGCGGCAGGGCGGGAGGTGGCGCCGTCCTGGTGCAGTCCGACCCGGCGTTCTCCGAGCTGGCCGCGCTGGTCGGCGTCGGGGCTGGCGCTGGCATGGTCCATCTCGGCCACGGCCTCCCCCCCGTCAAGCCCTTCCGGCCCTTCTCACCCCCCCTCACCCTCATCGCTTCCGCAGCGCTCTTCGCTGGCGTGGGTGCCGCCGTCGCCCCACCGCTGAAGCTGTACGATGCCGAGACGGCCACGCGCATCAGCTTGAGGCCCCTGTGCGGCCGCGGCGTCCAGGGAGCAGCGCTGTCTGGGCGGTGGTGACCCCCATGGTCGGGTGGCTCCCCTGCGCCGCAGCCACGGCGGCCTGCGCCGCAGCGAGCGCAGGGTCATGCGCGAGCGCCTGGCGGACCGCCTCGTCGATGTCGAGCCCGCCCCCCTCATCGCCGGCCCATGCCGAACCGGGGCCTGCGATCGCATCCGTGTTCAATTGGTTGCTGATAGTGCAGGAAAAACCGACATTTGTGGTTGACTGGGGCCACGAGACCGGTGATCAGAGGAGTGTACGAACCACTCACCACCGCCGCCCTCGTGACCCCAGATCTCTGTAGCCCAGCGGTGGACCTGTTGAACAGCGTCG
>CAZRFD010000129.1:0-19748 GCA_964599085.1 uncultured Enterobacterales bacterium
GGGTTGGCCCTCCACCCGCCAGCAAGAGCGTACCGTCATTGTCGGAGACAATGACGGTGCCCGGTGTTCCGTCGGGGCACCGGCTACCCCGGGTGCCGGGGTGGCTGGTGGGTCGGGGGGCCGGTGCTTGGGGGGAGAGCCCGCTGGGGGGCGCGGGTCCGCGAGGGCTGCGGGTGAGGTGCCGGTGCTACCATCGCCGCCGCGCCGGGAGCCGCCTGTGCAAGCGGGGTCCCTCGCCCGGCGCTGGAGCTTGACGATGCCGATGGACGAACCGACGACCCGCCAGCAGCTAACCGTGCTCACCGACGTCATCGACGCCCTGCGGGACGAGCTGGCCCTGCTCGAAGGACAGCTCGACCGGGACCAGGAGCGGCTGCGGTTTTCCCTGGAGGGGGTCGAGGTGGAGCTGCAGGTCGTCGTGACCGCGGCGCGCGCCAAGGAGGGCGGCGTCACCGGCAAGGTGGGCTTTGCCGTTCCTGCCCTGGCCGAGGCGGGCGTCGAGCTGGGCGGCAAGGGCACGACCACCGACAGCGTGGGCCAGACCCACACCGTGCGCCTGTCGCTGAAGCCGGTGCGCCTGTCCGAAGACCACGCCGAACAGCGTAAGGCTGGCCACAAGGATGACGTGCTGCTCGGCGGTGCGGAGTGAGCGCCGAGAAGCCCGCGGGCTGGCGGGTGGAGATCGGGCTGCCCATCGCGGGCGGGTCCCCCAACGCGACGGAGCACTGCTGCATCGGCAGCGGCACGCTCATCGGCCCGCGCCAGGTGCTGACGGCGCGGCACGTGGTGGTCGGCCGCATGAGTGGCAAGGTCAACGCCGGGCTGGTGGTCCGGGTGGGGCCCGACACCGACGGCAAGGGGGCGGGTGAGCTGTGTGAGGTGGCGCTTGTCCACCTGCCCGAGGGCGACGACCCACCGGACGTGGCGGTCATCGAGCTGACTGAAGAGCTGCCGGCGCGGGTGGTCGAGGTGCGGGCGCTGAAGCTGAAGGAGGAAAAGGCCTGCTCCATCGCCGGCTACCCGGCGCTCAGAGACTTCGGCAGGCCGGCGGGCAAGCTCATCCCGACGCGGGGCAACGCGTACGCCTGCCACGGCGGCACGGAGAAGCTCCAGCTCTCCTTCGACAAGGAGAAGCAGGAGTGGAAGAACCTGTCCGGCGCGGCCATCCGGGTAGACCACATCGTGGTCGGCGTGCTGCGCGGGCACCCCGGTGACTTTCGGGAGACGCGGGTCGACGCCACACCCGCCGCCGCCTTCATGGGACACCCCTGGTTCTGCAAGGCCATGGGCTGGGCCGACAGCGCCGACAAGGTCGACGGCTGGTGTGCGGCGCGGGTGGCGGCGGTGGCCCAGGTGCTCGGGAAGCACAGGGGGCTGCGCGAAGCCTTGCACGCCCAGCTCTACGAAGAGGTCGCCGCTGACAAGGATGAAGAGGCGACACTCCACGTGAAGGTGGCCCGCGCCCTGCTCCGCGAGCCCCCCGACCAGATCGCCGAGCTGGTCGCCGTGGCTGCCGAGGCGGCGCGCCAGGATGGTGGCGGGCAGCACGGGCTGTCGGCGCTGACCACGGCGCTGCCTGGCAGCGCCCAACCTGGCCACCGCGTCCGCCTGGTCCAGGTCCACGCCCAGGTGGCGGCGGGTGGCCAAGATGTCTCGGTGCCTGCGCGCGACCCGCTGGTCACCGAGGTCTTCGCCGCCGGCGCCGAGGAGCGGGACCTGGCCATGGTGGCCCGGGAGGGTGACGGCAAGCTCAAGCCGGCCCACCTGCTCGATCCTCCTGCGGCCATGGGGGCGGCGCTGCGCCAGACCGCGGCGCTGACCCGCGACGCCATCAGCCAGGACATCCGGGCCCGCTTCGGCGCGGCGGGGCATCATCGGGCGATCTACGACCTGTTGGAAGAGGGTATCGAGCCGGCGGCCGCCAAGGGCCGCATGCAGCGGGCCTTTGAGGGTGAGGGGCGCGGTCGGCTCAAGAAGCGCCACGCCTTCTACGTGGTCGTCGCCGACCAGGACTGCGGGGACAAGTCCCTCGCCGACCATGCCCACGCGGTGCTGGTGGAGGCCCTGTTCGACCTCCCCCACGTCCGGATCTACCGCAACACCGCCACCGACGACGCCACCATCAAGCGAGACGGCGCCGTGCGCCAGTACGCCCAGCAGACGCACGATCTCGCCTACGCCAAGGACGACAAGTGAACGACAAGCTCTACGACGACACCACCGGCTACCTGACCATCAAGGACGGCCTCAGCAAGCGGCTGCCCGCAAGCGACGGCCTGCCCGCCACCGTCCACGTCTTCGAGAAGCCCCACGTCGACGCGCTCAACGCCGCCCTGGCCACGGGCCGCCCGCTGTTGATCCGCGGCGAGCCCGGCGTCGGCAAGAGCCAGCTCGCCCGGGCGGCGGCGGTGGCGCTGGAGCGGGTCTTCGTCCACCAGGCCGTCGACAGCCGCACCGAGCCCCGGGACCTGCTGTGGTCCATGGACGAGGTGGCTCGCCTGGCGGCTGCCCAGGTGGCCGGGGTGTTTGCCGAGGGCCGCAAGCAGGAAGAGGTCAAGGCGGACCTGGCCGAGGAGAGGTTCATCCAGCCCGGGGCGCTGTGGTGGGCGCTGAACCCGATCACCGCGAGCAGGCGCTGCGACCCGAAGTCCCCCCAGAATGCGGGCCTGTGCTCGCTGGCCTACCACAGTGCCGATGCGCTGAAGCGGGGCACCGTCGTCCTGGTCGACGAGCTGGACAAGGCCGATCCGGCGGTCCCCAACGCCATGCTGGACGCGCTGGGCCAGGGGGGCTTCGCCGTGCCCGGCGTGGGGCGGGTCCACCCACCCAAGGGCGCCGCCCTGCCCGACGGCGTCCCCGGCCGGGCGCTGCCGCGGCTCATCGTCATCACCACCAACAACGTCCGCCGCCTGCCCGACGCCTTCCTGCGCCGCTGCCTCGTGCTCCACATGGACCTGCCCGAGAAGGATCTGGCGGGCTGGCTGGTCACGCGCGGCAAGGCCCACTTCGACCCGGCCCACGACAAGGTGCTGAAGGAGGCCGCCGCCCGCATCGTGAACACCCGCCGCGGCTGGAAGCGCCTGGAGGCCCCGCCGGGACTGGCGGAGTACCTCGACCTCGTGCGGGCCGTCGTCGCGCTGGGGGGTACCGCCGGCGAACAGAGGGCGCGCATCGACGCCTTGCAGGACCTGGTGCTCGACAAGCACCCCCGGGAGCGTGGCGGGTGAGGGATCAGGATCGCGGCCGGGACGCCGACCTGGTCCGCCTGACCCGGGTCTTCGGGCCGGCGCGGGCCCGGGCCATGGCGCCGCTGCTGGGCTACCGGCTGAAGCAGCAGCCGCGGGCGCCGCAGCGGGCGGAGGCGCCGGACACCGACGTGGTCGCCTGGCTGCCCGACGACGCCATCGAGCCCCTCGACGACCTCGAAGTGCGCCCGGCCGCGGACCCGCTCGTCCGCGCCTGGCGCCTGGAGCGCTACGCCGACACCGAGGCGGCGCGCGACGAGCGCCCGCCCGAGGGCGAGGGCCTGACCGCCGCGGACCTCGCCCTGAAGCCGCGGCCGCTGTTCCACGTGCCCCGCCTGCCGCCGCTGGAGCCCTGGCGCAGCGTCGAGCCGCGCCTGCACGCTGCCCTCGCCGGCCTGCTGCACGGCAGCCGCGTCGACGTGCCGGCCCTGGTCCACAAGCTCAGCCGCGGCGAGGCCATCCGCCGGATCCCCCGCCGCAGCCACCGGTCCTGGCCGGGGCGGGTGGTGGTCCTTGTCGACGGCAGCCGCCGGCACCTGCCGTGGTTTCACGACCAGGTGGGGGTGCTCCTGCACCTGCTCGACCTGCTGGGCGAGACCGCGGTTGAGCCCCACTTCCTGCCCGCCGAGGAGCTGGTCGATGCCTGGCAGCGCCACGGCCTGCTGCCCCAGGTCCAGGGGCTGGCCCCGGACACCGCGGTGCTGGTGCTGGGCGACCTGGGCGCCTGCTCGTCCATGCGGCAGCAGCGGGGGCTGTGGGCGGCGACGGGGGCGGCCTTGGCCCGGCGGGGGGTGCCGGCCGTCGCCCTGTGCCCGGTGCCGGACGCCCTGGTGCCCCCGGACAGCCGCGCGGCGTGGTGCATCGTGCCCTGGGGCCCGCCCGCGGCGGCGCCGGACGACGACGCGCGGCGGGTGCGCGCCCGGCGGTTGCTGTGCTTCGCCAGCATGGCCGACCTCGTCCAGCCGGGCCTGCTGCGCGAGCTGGCCGCCGCCCTGCCGGCGGGCGACGCCGACCGGGTCACCGTCATGGACGCCCTGGACCGCCCCGAGTGGGGGAGGGTGGGCGGGTCGGGGGCGGTGCTGTCCGACGAGCATCGTCCCGCGCTGCGCAGGGAGTTCGAGCTCGGCGGCTTCCTTGACGTGCCGGACGGCGAGGATGCAGACCCGAAGCGGGTGGCGGACTTCCAGGGCGGGGCCCGCGACCGCGTCGCCCGCTGGCACAAGGACCTGCCCCCCGAGCTGCTGGCCGCCGAGGTGCTGGCCTGGGAGGCCCGGGACCTGCCCCTCGACGGCGCGCCGGAGGCATTCGACCCCGACGCTGCCCGGGCCTTCCTCGGCCGGCTCCACGACCACCTCTGTGGCGCCCAGGCTCGCTTCGCCCCGGAGTGGTGGGGCTACGCCGACCGGCTGCTGGACGCCCTGCCGGACTCGGGGCCGGTGGGCGACGACGCCCGCCGGCAGGCCAGCCGCCTGTGGGCGCGGCTGCACCGCGACGGCGGCGCCATCCCCGCCTACGTCGACGACGCCGATCTCGCCGCGGCGGCCGTGGAGCGCGACGCACCGCTGCGCACCTGGTTGCTGCGCCAGGTCGGTGGCCAGCTCGTCTTCCAGGCGCTGGACACCGAGCCCGATCCCCACCTCGACCCCCCGCGGCCCGGCAGCCCCCTGGCCCGCGTCGACGCGGCGGCGCTGTGGGTCGACCACCCCGCTCGCGCCTTGCAGCCGCTCCACGACGGGCTGGCGATCCCCCTGCCGCCCGACGGCGCGCTGCGGCTGCGCACCGACCGCGCCCGCCTGGACCTGCGGGCGTGGGATCCCGCCGCACCCGACACCCCCGACGCTCCCCCCTGGGCCCGGGCCTGGGGCCACGACCAGTACGGCCTGTGGGCCGACTCCGACCTGGGCGGCGTGGTCCAGCGCTTCCGGTGGATCCCGCCGGGCCGCTTCTGGATGGGCTCGCCGCCGACCGAGGAGGGGCGCTTCGAGCGCGAAGACCGCCACCGGGTGACCCTGACCCGGGGCTTCTGGCTGGGGGACACGCCGGTGACCCAGGCGCTGTGGGTGGTCCACCGCCACAGGGTGCCGTCCCGCTTCCGCGATCCCCAGCGGCCGGTGGAGCAGGTGGACTGGCGCGACGCCCGCAGCTTCGCCGAGGACCTGGGCTGCCGTCTGCCGACCGAAGCCGAGTGGGAGCACGCCTGCCGGGCCGGCACCACCACCGCCACCTGGCGGGGCGACCGGGAGTACGAGGGTGCGTCTAGCTTCAAGGACGGGGTGGGCGATGCCGCCCCCCTGCTCGACGACATCGCCTGGTATCGGGGCAACAGCGACGGCCAGACCTGGCCGGTCAAGGGCAAGGCCCCCAACCCCTGGGGGCTCTACGACATGCTGGGCAACGTCTGGGAGTGGTGCGAGGATGGGTGGCAGGAACACCTGGAGGGACCGGAGACCGACCCCCTGACGCCACCAGCCACGGCCAGCTACCGGGTGCACCGTGGTGGCTCCTGGTACTGCTCGGCGCGCAACTGCCGCGCCGCGTACCGCAACTGGAACCACCCTTCCTACCAGTGGAGCTTCCGGGGTTTCCGCCTGGCCCGAGGTCCAGCGCCTGGCAGGCAGCGCCCGGCTTCGGCAGAAGCCGCGCACAAGCAGGGAGCGGCGCCGCCGCAGCCAGCGCCGGGCGAAGGCGGCCCGGCGGAGCCGGCCGACCGCACGGGGCGGGCAAGGGGGCGACGCGGGCGTCGCAGAGAGGAGGACCGATGAGGCTGCACTTCTTCGCGATCCCGGCGCTCGACCCCGGTGACGCCCAAGCCGAGCTGGATGGCTTCATGGGCAGCCACCGCGTGGTGGGGGTGGACCGCCAGCTCGTCCAGGATGGGCCGGGTAGCTTCTGGGCGGTGTGCGTGACCGTGACCGATGGCGCGTCGAAGAAGCCGGGTGGCGGCACCGCCCGCAAGCGGATCGACTACAAGGAGGTGTTGACGCCCGAGCAGTTCGCGGTCTTTGCGCGCCTGCGGGACCTGCGCAAGGAGCTGGCCGCCGAAGAGGGCGTGCCCGCCTACGCGGTCTTCACCAACGAACAGCTCGCCGCGATGGTCACCCGGGGAGTTTCGACCAAGGCGGGCCTTGGGGGGCTGTCGGGCGTGGGGCCGGCGCGAGCGGACAAGTACGGGGCGCGGGTGCTGGAGATCCTGTGCGCGCCAAGCGGCGGCGCGCGGTCGAAGGTGAGCGATGCCACGCCGTAGCTCCGTGGGCATCGACGAGATCGCCAGCCCGGACACGCTGGCCTGGGCGCTGTGGCGGGCGGCCTGTGGCAAGCGGCACCGGCCCGAGGTGCAGGCTCTGACCGATGACGTGGCAGCGAGCGTCGAGGGTCTGGCGGAAGCGATCCGCGCGGGCGCGGCACCCCTTGGCCGGTACACAAGCTTCACCATCTTCGTCCCGAAGGAGCGGCGGATCCTGGCGCCCTGCTTCGCTGATCGCGTCGTGCACCACGCCATGATGCGCCACATGGAGCCCGTGCTGGATCGGGCCCTGGTCGATGACTGCTTCGCCTGTCGCAGAGGGCGCGGCACCCTGGCCGCGGTCCACCGCGCCCAGCACCACCTGCGGCGCTTCGACTGCTACGTCCAGATCGACATCCGGGGCTACTTCGCCTCCATCGACCATGCGCTCCTGATGTCGGTGCTCGGGCGGCGCTTCAAGCACCCTGATCTCCTCGCCCTCTGCCGCAGGATCCTGGCCCGGGCGCCGGTGCCCGTGGGTGTGGGCCTGCCCATCGGCGCGCTCACGTCGCAGCACTTCGCCAACGCCTACCTCGCCGCCCTCGACCGCTACCTGCTGGAGACCCTGCGGGTGCGCGGCATGGTCCGCTACATGGACGATGTCGTGTGGTGGGTGGACGGTCGCCAACAGGCCCGCGACAGCCTGGCCGCCGTCCGGCACTTCCTTACACAGCGGCGCCGCCTGGAGGTGAAGCCCAACGCCCGCATCGGGTGGAGTCGCCAGGGCCTGTCCTTCCTGGGCTTGCGGATCCGCCGGGGCAGCATTCGCCTGGGGCCGCGGCGGCGTCGGCGCTACGCCGCCGCGGTTCGCGCCGCAGAGAGCGCCTTCATGCGTGGTGAGATCGACGGCGCCGAGCTGCAAGCGCGCATGACCGCGGCGCGGTCCATCACCGCCCACGCCGACGCGACCGCGTGGCGCCGAGCGCTGCATGCTCGTCGCCCTGCCCTGGAGGTCTGAGTGGCACCTGTGGGATGCTCCCTGTGCGGCGTCGGCCGCACGGCCAGCAACCGGGTGAACCGTGGTGGCTCCTGGAACAACTCGGCGCGCAACTGCCGCGCCGCGTACCGCAACTGGAACCACCCTTCCAACCAGTGGAACAACCGGGGTTTCCGCCTGGCCCGAGCGCTCGGCTGCGCTGGATGGCGCGGCCTGGACCCGGCTGACGTTGCGTCCGTGGGCAGCTCCCGCGGCGAAGACCCAACGGGCCCTGGCGTGCAAGTAGGGGGTGCGGAGCACTTCTCGAACGCTCGCCGGTGGCCCGCCTCCGCTGCGGTGTTCGCCACGGTCTTCGCCACGGTGTCGCCATGAGCGCCCCCCACCCGCTGGCGCTGGGCCGGGCCCCGGACTGGGCGGTGGCCTGGGGGGTGGACCGGCACGGGGCGTGGGCCGACCTCGCGGTGCAGCGGGAGGTGCAGCGCATGCGGTGGATCCCGGCGGGCAGCTTCATGATGGGCTCCCCGCCGGACGAAGAGGGGCGGTACGACGACGAGGGCCCCCAGCACCGGGTCACCATCACCCAGGGCTTCTGGCTGGGGGACACGCCGGTCACCCAGGCGCTGTGGGTCGCCCTGCGGGGGGACAACCCCAGCCGCTTCGCGGGGACGCCGGGGCAGGACAGCATGCAGCGGCCGGTGGAGCAGGTGTCCTGGACCGACGCCTGGGACTTCGCGGCGGCCCTGGGCTGCCGCCTGCCGACGGAAGCCGAGTGGGAGTACGCCTGCCGGGCCGGCACGACGACGGCGACGTGGGAGCAGCAGGCCTGGGGCCGCGTCGACCTGGACGCCGTCGCCTGGCACGCCGGAAACAGCGGCGGCAGTACACAGCCGGTGGGACAGAAGGCGGCGAACCCCTGGGGGCTGCACGACGTGCTCGGCAATGTCTACGAGTGGTGCCAGGACGGGCCGCGGGACTACGACGGCACGCCCCAGCGCGATCCTGCAGGCGCGGCCAGCCTCCGGGTGTGCCGTGGTGGCTCCTGGAGCAACTCGGCGCGCAGCTGCCGCGCCGCGTACCGCCTCTGGGACCCCCCTTCCTTCCAGTGGTTCTACCGGGGTTTCCGCCTGGCCCGAGGTCCAGCGCCTGGCAGGTCGCGCCCCGCTGCGGCAGCAGGGGTGCGGGGGGGAGAAGGGGAGCCGCCGTAGCCAGCGCCGTGCGAAGGCGGCCCGGCGGAGCGGGCCGACCGCACGGAGCGGGCGGAGGGGGCGGGGCCGTCGAGCCTCGATCGGGCGGTGCCGAGGTGGCGGCGGGCTCGCTCATCGACGACGCTGCGGTGTGGGACGAGGTCGACGCGCTGCTGGACGAGGGGCGCGTGCTTGCTGACGCTGCGCGTGCTGTCGGGCGCGAGGGCGGACCCGGATGATACCCTCCACCCGACCCATGCAGCCCCCACAGGCTCCGCCCCCTCGTGCCGCAGGCCGGTGGCTGCCCCTCGCGGCTCTCGGTCTGCTGTCCCTGGCCGGGCTGGCGTGGGCCTGGCTGCTGGCTGACAACGTGCGGCGGGGCGATGACCTGGTCTACATGGAGTGGGCGCAGACGCTGCCAGCCGAGCCGCTGGCGGCGCTGATGACGCTTCCGCCCTTTCCGGGCTTTCGGCCGTTGACCGCGCTGGCCTGGGGGCTGTCTGGGACGCGTGGGGGCTGGAGCGCTGGCGCGGTGCAGGCGGTGGTGTCGGGGCTGTGGCTCCTGGCGCTGGGTACCTGGACAGGCTGGGCTGGGGCGCGCGGTGGCCGTGTCGCTGCGGCCTGGATGATGGCCCTGATGCTGGCGACGCCTTGGTTCCGCGACCTGCCGACGTGGCGATCCTGGGTCACGACGGTGGGGGCGCTGGCCCTGTCGGGTGCGGCCCTCTGGGCGCTGGATCAGCGGCGCGTCCGGGTCGCCCTGCTCTGTGGGCTCGCGGCCATTGGCTTCAAGGAGAGCGCGGTCCCGGTGCTCGCCGTGGCGGCCGTGGTGGTGTACGGGCGGGCGTGGCTTGGGGCGGCGTGGCTGGTCGGCGCCTTGCCGAGCTTCTGGGCCTTCGCCCACAGCGGCCATGTCGCGGAGTGGGCTGTGGCCGACATGGGGGCGCGGGCGATGGCCTATGCGCGACTGGTGGGGGGTTCCGTCTGGCTGCCCGCGCTGTCGGGCGCGGTCTGGTCACCGCCGCTCGCGGTGGGCGGCGCCCTCGGTGTGGCGGCACCTGGACTGGTGGGAGCGCTGGCGCTGCTGTCGGGCGTGGCGTTCGCGGTGCGGCGGCGCTAGTGCACGCGCTCATAAGTCCCTTACCGCCCCAAGATTCGTGTGAGGCGCGTGCACGCGGTCGCGTAGCGACCGCCGCGGGGAGGCGCCGCAGGTGCCGGGGGTCGCGAGACCCCCTCCAAGAAACACCGCCAGTGCCAGAGCCCGCGGGTTCCGGGAAGCATCAGGCTGTGGTTGAAGCTCAGGGTGGTCAGGAACTTGCGGGCGGCGGCACTGGCCATGGGCCCTGGTGGTCGCCGCGTCCATGGCTCTACCTCTGGCCTACGGCACGGTGAACCCGGTGTACATCGTCGATGGTGCGCTGGTGTGCGCGGGGCTGTTCGCTGCGGCGCTGGGGCGCGCGCGGGTGCCGGCCTGGGTGGGGTTGATCGTGCTGATGCCCGCGGCCTGGACCTGGTCGGCGTCTTGGGAGAACCAGGCCTGGCAGCGCCAGCAGTGGGAGCTGGCCCGTGCCGTGATCGCCGAGCGGGCGGGGCAGCCGCCTGGACGTCTGCACCTGGCCGACGACGCCCATGACGGTGGGCGCTTCATCGCGTGGTGGCTGCTGCACGAGCGGGGCTGGGTGCAGGGTGCCGAGGTCCAGCCGGTCGAGCTGTGCCACGGGCTGTCGGCTTCGGAGGTGCATGCGGAGCGGTGACGGCTGCGGGGGAGCCGAGCGCTCAACTGTGCCCCGAGGTTGTGGACCTCCCCCCGGTCGTGAGCGGGTGCGGTGCGGTGATGGCGCCGCAGCGCCGACCGGGCGCTCCCGTGAGGTTCGGAACGAACGGCCGGGGGTGGCGGTCAGCCAACCGGTAACAGCCGGTTTTCGGACTTAACTACGCGGGTACGGTGCTACCCTCTGACTTGAGTCCGAAAACCGGATCTTGAGTTGCCGGTAGGGTCTTGCCCTCGGAGTTTGGTGTCGGTGAAGGCGCCGACCGCGGCAGCTCGCCGCGGTGGCGGGGCTGGACAGCGGCCACGACGGCATCAGATTGAAGGCCACACCATGCTCCGCAGGAGGAGACGATGGGACGCATCGGCATGACGGTGAGCAAGAAGGACCCAGGCACATCCCTCGCCGGGCACTTCGGGGTCGCGAAGTGGGTGATGGTTCACGACCCTGAAGCGGGTACGACGGAGTACCTCCGCAACGAGGGGCTTCACGGCCGAGCCGTCGCCGACCTGATGGCGGCGCATGGTTGCACCGACGCCATCGTGGGCTCCATCGGTGCGGGGGCCTTGGGCCACCTCCGGCAGCACGGGATCCGGACCTTCCATGGCCCGAGCGATCGCCCGGTCATGGAGCTTGTCGCTGCCCTTGGGCGAGGCGAGCTGCCGGTCGCCGAGCAGGCGAGCCATGCGGGTGGCGGCCACCACCACCACCACCACCACCGCTGAGTGACGGGGCGAGCTCCCCGTCGCTTCGGCCCCACTCCGTGTCGCCCGCCGCAGTGTCGCCCGTGCCCCCCTACGCCCCGCGGAGCCGCTGCGTCAGCAGCCGGTCCAGCGCGTCGGCGAAGCTCTGGCGGTCGGCGCGGCCGAAGGGGGGCGGGCCGCCGGTCATGGTGCCGCCGGCGCGCAGCTCCTCCATGAAGTCGCGCATGGCGAGGCGCTGGCGGACGTTGGTCTCGTCGAGCAGCTCGCCGCGGTGCTGGAGGACGACGGCGCCCTTGTCGACGACCTGGGCGGCGAGGGGGACGTCGCCGGTGATGACGATGTCGCCGCCCTTACAGTGTTCGACGATGGCGTCGTCTGCCACGTCGAGGCCCTTGCCGACGACGATCTGGCGAACCGTGGGGTGCCCCTTGGGGATCTGCTGCCAGCGGTTGGCCACCAGCACGACGGGCAGCCGCAGCCGCCGCGCGGCGCGGAAGACGATGTCCTTGACGGCGCCGGGGATGCCGTCGGCGTCGATCCAGATGGTGAGCGTGGCGTCGGGGGTGTCCATGGCGCTGCTGTACCCTCTCGCGATGCTCCTCGCCCTCCCGCTCCTGCCGTTCGCCGTCGCCCCCGCGACGGCCGCGCCCCCCGCCCTCGCGGCGACAGCGGCGCCCGCGCCCGACGAAGCCACCCCCGAGCCCGCCGCCCCGTCGCGCCCCTGGACGGTGACCGTCGACCCGCTCACCTTCGCCATCGGGTACGCCCACGTCCAGGTGGAGCGGCGCCTCGATCCGCACCTCTCGCTGTACCTGGGCCCCAGCCTGCGGCTCTTCGACGGGATCCTGCCGGACGTCAACGGGCCGTACGTGGGCCTCGGCGTGGAGGCCGGCTTGCGCTTCTTCCCCTGGGCCGACGCTCCCTCCGGCCCCTGGCTGATGTGGCGCGGGGTGGGGGCGGCGCTGTCGACCACCGACGGCACGGACCAGCACGCGCCGGGCGGCTACACCAGCGTCCTCGTCGGGGGCACGCTCATCCCCGGCGGCCGCCTGGTGATCTCCGGCGGGCTCGGGCTGTCCTTCTTCGCCTACACGGTGGGCGGCTACGGCGTCGAGGGCTTCCTACCGGCGGCCCACACGGCGGTGGGGGTAGCGCTCTGAAGACGGCGCCGCCTGAGAGCGGAACATACGTCGGGAGGCGGCGCTGCCTCGGCCCGTACGTTCCGATGAGGGGAACATACGGCGGGAGGCGGCGCTACCTCGGCCCGTACGTTCCGCTGAGGGGAACATACGCCGGGAGGCGGCGCTGCCTCGGCCCGTACGTTCCGCCCCGTCCTCACGGAGCCCGGCCGCCACCAAGGCCGAGCCGCGCCGCGACTCACCCCCCGCGGTCGACCCCGGTCAGCAGCACGCCGGCGGTCTCGCCCGCCACCGGCGGCGCGGCCAGCATCCCCGCCAGACCAGCCGAGCCGGTGAAGCTGACGGAGAGGCCGGTGGCACCGCGGGCCAGGGCGTTGGCTCGCCGCAGGGTGTCTTCGTCGACGACGATGGCGTCGCCGCCGGTCTCGGCCATGGCCTGGCAGCAGGCCCACCAGTCGTAGGTCTCGTCGTCGAGGATGCCGTGGGCGATGCTGTGGGGCGGCTCTTCCCAGGGCCACATGTAGTGGCTGCGGTGCCGGGCGGCCTCGGCCAGCCGCGCCGCCGCGCCCGCCGCGCCCGCCGTTCCCCCCGCGCCGCCAGCGCCGCCTGCGCCGCCATCGCCCTGAAGCCGCCGCCACGCCCGCCGCAGCGGCCAGGCGCCCTCGGTCTGGACCGAGCAGATGCGCGGCAGGCGGTCGATGCGGCCGAGGTCGCGGGCGTCGCGCAGCCCCTGCCACACAGCGCTCAGCAGGGCGCCGCCGCCGACCTGGACGTAGAGCACGTCGGGCAGCGGACCCTGGTCGGCCAGCTCCCAGCCGATGGTCCGCCCCCCCTCGACCGAGATCCCGCAGACGTCGCCCTGGACGGAGAAGGGCAGCGCCCCGGCGGCGAGCGCCCGACGGAAGGCGTGGACGGCCGGATCTCCGGGGACGGCCGGGTCCCGGGGGCAGGCGTGGACATCGGCGCCTAGCTTTGCTAGCTTGTCCAGCACGGCAGCTTCGGCATCGGTGGGCACGAAGACCTGCACGGGCCAGTCGGCGGCGCGGGCCACGACGGCGGCGGCCAGCGCGGCGTTGCCGCAGGACGCGATGGCCAGGGGTCGCCGCTCCAGGCGGCCCAGCGCTTCGAGCACCCGCAGGTAGACCATCACCCCGGCGAGGTGCCGGCCCTTGTGGCTGCCGCCGACGTTGTCGGTCTCGTCCTTGAACCAGAAGCCGCCACCCGGCTCCGCCGCGCCACCCGGCTCCCCGACGCGGTCCGCCATCCGCCAGGGCGTGATCCGGAAGCCGTGGCCGTCGACGCGGGCCACGGCGGCGTCCAGTTCGTCGATGATGCCGACGAGCCGCGCATCGTCGATGAGGGTCGCCGCCAGCGTCAGCCCCCGGTAGCGCAGCAGGGGGTTGGCTTCTGAGCTGGAGGGCCAGCGCCGCCCCTCGATCACCGGCTCCAGCAGGTGATCGACATCGTCTCCCTCGACCCCCGCCGGACAGCCAAAGGCCGGCGTCGACGCGGAGTCGAAGCGACGGCCGCACCCGTGGCACCACAGGTAGCTGCTCACCAGGCCTCCAGGGCCCCGGTGGCGGCGTTGAAGTCGTCGATGAGCCCGTCCCAGGCGCCGATCAGCTCGCGCAGGCGCTTCCAGAAGCCCTGGTCCTTGCGGGCCCGGAACTCGGTGATGCTCACCCCCTGCTGCTCGACCCAGGTGAAGTAGCCCAGGTTGAAGATCCGCTCCCGGCCCCAGCGGTCCAGCTCCAGGACGTGGTCGATGGCGGCCGCCCGCATGTGGCCGGCCCAGGTCTCTCCTGCGGCGACGGCGTCGAAGCGGTCGCCAAACCAGCGCGTCAGTGCCCGCTGCCGTTCCGTCTCGTACATCTCGTAGCCGTCGGTGGCCACGGTGAGCACGAGGTCGTCGGGGCCGAGATCGAGCTGTTTGGCGGTCTTGATGGCCGCGACGGCGTTGCAGATGCTGGAGAGCCCGAGCTGGCCGAGGCTGTCGACGAAGGCCGGGTCCAGGCCGCGGCGTTCGACGAGGTAGCGGCGCCCCTGCTCCGTGTTGAACAGCACGCCGAGCCCGTCGGTGGCCTGCTCGCTGACGCCGACCACGATGTCGGTGTTCATGGCGTTGTGGATGTAGGGGATGTGCTTGTCGCCGATGCCCTGGATGTTGTGCTCGCCGAAGCCGTTGTAGAGCAGGGTCGGGCACTCGGTCGCTTCCACCGCCACGATGCGGGCGCCGTGAGCTTCCTTGAGGTGGTCGCCGGCGGCCAAGGTGCCCGCCGATCCGGTGGCCGACACGAAGGCGGCCAGGCGCAGGCCGGGGCTGTCCGCCGCCAGCGCTTCGTAGACCGCGGACAGCGCGCTGCCGGTCGCCTTGTAGTGGACGAGGTGGTTCCCGAACTCGCAGAACTGGTTGAACACGATGTTGTCGGGGTTGCGGTCCAGCTCGGCGCAGGCGTCGTAGATCTCCTTGACGTTGGACTCAGACCCCGGCGTCCGGATGATGTCTTCATCGGGGTTCGCCGCCCAGTGCTCCAGCCAGTCGAAGCGCTCGGCGCTCATGCCCTCGGGCAGCACGGCGACGCCGCGACAGTCCATGATCCGCGAGATGGCGACGCCGCCGCGGCAGTAGTTGCCGGTGCTCGGCCAGATGGCGCGGTGGTGGCCGGGGTCGAACTGCCCGGTCACCAGGCGGGGGGCCAGGCAGCCGTACGCGGCGAGTACCTTGTGGGCGCCGATCATCGGGAAGCGGCGACCCAGTGCGAGGACGATGCGGGCGCGCACGCCGGTCAGCTCAAAAGGAAGCTCGATGGTGCCGGGCAGGGACTGCCGGCCGGTGCGGTCGGCGGCGTTGTACCAGTGGCAGCGGAAGAGGTTCAGCGGGTGGGGGTCGTCGGGCCCCACATCGGCCAGGGCCGCCTGGATGTTCGCCGGGATGGAGTCGGGCTCGGCGAGCTGGGAGAAGGTCGGCAGGGCGATGCGTAGATCGCGGAAGCGGGCCTGGGTGGCAGAGAGCAGCGCGGCGTCGACGACGTCGCGCTCGAGGCCGAGCGAGGGCATGGGAGGCTCCGAGAGTGGATGGAGTGGGCGAGGGGAGACGCGGCGTGGATCCGATGTAGCGCGGATCAGAGGGCGGCCATGCGCTCCCAGAGGCGGTTCGCGGCATCCTGCGCCTGGGCGCGGATGCTGTCCAGGTCCGCTTCGACGAGGCGGCCGTCAGCGACGACGACGCGGCCCTCGACGACGACGTGCTGCACGGCGCCCTCGCGTCGGACGACCAGGTCGCCGAGCGCGCCCTCGGTCAGGGGCAGGCGGCTGGCGCCGAAGTGGGGGGCGACGAGCCCGTGGCCGGCGATCCGCCGGGCATGGGCGAGGGCGGGATCGACGCCGAGCCGGACGGCGGCGGCTTCTTCCGCTGGCATGTCGGCAGTCCAGCCGTCGGTCCCCAGCGCGACCCGCGTGCTGGCGTCGAGGTGTGCGGCGAAGCCGACCCGGTTGCCCTCGTTGCTGCGGGGGTTGTGGACCAGCCAGCAGCCGGCCCGGTCGGTGGCGCGCACCTGCGCGGCGTCGAGGTGGACGCCGTGGGCGAGCAGGGTGCCGCGCGGGGTGCAGTCTAGCGATGTAAGCCGCTCCAGGGGGCCGGCGTGCCCCCGCCGCCGGGCGTCTTCGACGTCGGCGAGGTCTTCGGCGAGGTGGACGTGGATCGGCACGTCGTGACGCCGGGCCAGCGCCGCGGCGTCCCGCAGGGTGCGGTCGGAGACGGTGAAGCTGGCGTGCAGGCCGACGAGGGCGCGCACCCGGTTGTGCAGCGGCCCGGACAGGAAGCGGTCGCACTCGGCCAAGCCGGCCTGGCCCTCTTCTTCTCCGCCGTTGCGGTCCGTCGCGCCGTAGCAGAGCAGGCCGCGGGCACCGAGGGCGTGCAGCTCGTGGGCCAGCACGTCCAGTGAGCCGTCGATGAAGTGCGGCGACTCGTGGTGATCGATCGGCGTCGTCGTGCCGAGCAGCAGGGCTTCGGCGATGTAGAAGCGGGCAGCGGCGGACAGGATGTCGGCGGTCAGCGCCCGGTCCAGGCGCCACCACACGCGCTCGAGGATCTGCAGGAAGTCCTGCGGCGGCGGGTCGGCCGGTGGCATGCCCAGCGGCACCAGCCCGCTGTAGAGGTGCGTGTGGGCGTCGACCTCGCCCATGCCGATCTCGCCGTCGGAACAGGCGAGCTGTTCGGCGTGGGCGGGTGCTGTGGCGCTGACGCGGCCGGCGGCGATGGTGACCACCCGCCCGTGGCGGTCGGGCCCGACGACGAGGTTGCCCATGGCGGCTGCTCCTGTTGCTTCCTGTCGGCGACTGCGTGTCAGTGCCAGCGGCTGCGGTCACCCTTGCTGCGGATCCGGCCGACGCTGATGGCCCGGCCCGCGGGCGAGTCCTTCATGGGCAGGGTGTGGCGGCGGATGCCGTCGAAGCGGTACAGCGCGCCGGCCACGGCCCCGGCCGTGGGCACCAGGCCGATCTCGCCGACGCCCTTGGCGCCAAACGGCCCCTCGGGTTCGTGCTCTTCGACCAGCACCACGTCGACCGTGGGCATGTCCCGGGCCCGCAAGACCCCGATCTCGCGCATCTTGAAGGTGACGGGCATGCCGGCTTCGCAGGGCAGCTCTTCGCTGAGCGCGAAGCCCAGGCCCATGTGCACCGCGCCCTCGACCTGGCCGGCG
Source organism: uncultured Enterobacterales bacterium (assembly GCA_964599085.1). Classification (GTDB taxonomy): domain Bacteria; phylum Myxococcota_A; class UBA796; order UBA796; family UBA2385; genus J125. The sequence goes on from CAZRFD010000129.1 coordinate 16,965, forward strand.
GCGAGGTCGGGGTTGACCGCCCGGCCGACGTCGTGGGCGGCGATGAAGTGGTCGAGGTGGCCCTGTTCGTCGAGGATGCAGACCTGGGTGGCGTAGCCGAAGGCGGTGTGGGTCTTGGGGTGTTCGACGTCGGTCCCGGGTGGGGTGGTGTCGTCGATGAGCACGTCGCCTTCGTAGATCTTGCCCACGAGGTCGGAGAGGCTGTGCCCCTGGTCGAGGTCGGCCCGCAGCTTGCGTGCGGCTTCGACCGCGGCCCGACCGCTGAACAGCGTGGCCCGCGACCCGGTGGTCTGGCCACAGGCCAGCGAAAAGGTGGAGTCGACCTTGGGGTCGAAGACGGCGGCGGGCAGGCCCGTGACTTCGACCGCGAACTGGACCAGCACCGTCAGCAGGCCCTGACCCATCTCGGTGTAGCCGTTGTAGAGGGAGATGCGGTCGGGGCTCTCGACCACCAGCCGGCACTTGCCCCACTCCTGGGCGCCGTTGCCGATGCCGGTGTTCTTGATGCCGCAGGCGATGCCCACGGCCTTGCCGGCGTTCAGCGCGTCGTAGTAGCGGTCCTTGACGGCGAGCAGGGTCTTCTTGACCCCGACGGACTTGTCGAGCACCTGTCCGGTGCTGAACAGGTCGCCGACCTCGACGGCGTTGCGCCAGCGCATCTCCCAACCGTCGATGCCCACTTCTTCGGCGAGCATGTCGAGGCAGGCTTCGATGGCGAAGCTGGACTGGTTGGCGCCGAAGCCGCGCATGGCACCACAGGGCGGGTTGTTGGTCATCACCGCCACGGCGCGGACGTCGCAGGTCGGAGTGCGGTAGGGCCCGCAGGCGTGGCCGGCGGCCCGTTCCAGCACCTTGCCCCCGACGCTGGCGTAGGGACCGGTGTCGCCCACCATGTCGGCCTTCACCGCCGTCAGCCGCCCCTCGGCGTCGCAGCCGACGGTGTACTGCATGGCGATGGGGTGGCGCTTGGGGTGCAGGCGGACCGACTGCTCGCGGGTCAGCGTGGTGCGCACCGGCCGGCCGGTGAGGGTGGCGAGGAGGGCGGTCTGGGACTGGACCGACATGTCCTCCTTACCGCCGAAGGCGCCGCCGTTGGGCACCAGCTCGACGTGGACCTGGTCTTCGTCGACGCCGAGGAAGGCGGCCACCTGCCGGCGGTCGTCGAAGATGCCCTGTCCCTGGGTGTAGAGGTGCAGCTTGCCGTCGTCGCGGGGCACGGCCAGGGCGCTCTCGGGTTCGAGGTAGAGGTGCTCGATGCGCTGGGTCTGCCAGGTGCCCGACACGACGTGGGCGCTGGCGGCCAGGGCGGCGTCGATGTCGCCGCGGGTGAAGCGGGTGCGCTCCAGGACGTTGTCGTGGACCGGGTTGACCTGGGGCGCGCCCTCCTCGAGCGCGGCGTCGGTGGACAGCACCGCCGGCAGCGGCTCGATGTCGACGTCGACCAGGGCGGCGGCCTGCCGCGCGGTGTGGACGTCGTCGGCGGCGACCGCGGCGAGCACGTCGCCGACACAGCGGACCTCTTCGCCGACGGCGACGAAGCCCGGCCAGTCGTTGTAGATGAGCCCGTACCAGCGCTGCCCGGGGACGTCGGCGGCGGTGGCGACGGCGTGGACGCCGGGCAGGGCCAGGGCCTTGCTGGTGTCGATGGAGCGGACGCGGCCGCGGGCCACGGGCGACAGGGTCAGCGCTCCGTGGAGCATGCCGTCGACCTGCATGTCGTCGACGTAGGGGCGGTCCCCGAGCGCCATGCGACCGGCGTTGACGCGGGCGAGGCGGTCGCCGACGCGGCCCGCGGTGACCGGCTGCGGGTGGGTGCCGTCGCGCTTGGACTTCGCGTAGAGCTGGACGGCGTCGATGATCTTGACGTAGCCGGTGCAGCGGCAGAGGTGGACGTCCAGGCCGCGGGCGATCTCGTCCCGGCTGGGGTCGGGGTTCTTGCCGACGATGGCGTGGGCCCGCAGGGCGATGCCCGGGATGCAGAAGCCGCACTGCAGCCCGGCGGCGGCGGCGAAGCTGTCCGCCATGAGCTTGCGGTCGTCGTCGGCGACACCCTCCAGCGTGATGATCTGCTTTCCCTCCGCCTTCTTCGCCGGCATCGCGCAGGTGACCTTGGGCTTGCCGTCGATGAGCGCCAGGCAGCAGCCGCACTGGCCCTGGGGCTGGCAGCCGTTCTTGGTCGAGGTGATGCCGCAGCGCTGTCGAAGGACGTCGAGGAGGCTGTCGTCGTCGCGGGCGTCGACGCTGCGCGGCTGACCGTTGAGGGTGAACTGGATGCTGGCCACGGTGGGGCTCCGGGCGAGGGGACAGGTTCTCCCTCCTAGCAGCGCGAGGCCACGGGCACCATGGGCCGACCGGCGCAGGCGGCCCGCCTGCGGGCGGCGGCGGAGCGCTATGCTGCCAGGAGCCCCAGGGGATGCATGCCCAGGTCCTTCCGCCCCAACTGGTTCGTCGGCCTGCCCGTGCCGGCAGGGCGCTGGTTCTCGGAGCGGGTCCGGGACCCGCCGCCGGGCACGCGGCTGTTCGCTCCGGCTGACCTGCACCTGACGGTGGCCTTCCTCGGGCCGGTAGGGGACGCGGCGGCACGTCGCGCCTGGGCCGAGGTGCCCGCGCTGCTGTCAGGGGTGCCGGGCGGCCCCATCGACGCCACCCTCGACGGTGTCGTCCCCATGGGGCACCCGCTCCATCCCAGCGCGCTGTCCGCCCTCCTGTACCAGGGCAACGACGCCGTCGTCGCGCTGATCACCGCCCTGCGCGGCCGCCTGCTGGGCCTCGCCGGCGCCCGCC
>CAZRFD010000130.1:0-19719 GCA_964599085.1 uncultured Enterobacterales bacterium
AGATGTAGGCCCGCGACACGCGCCGGGCGAAGGGGTCGGCTTCGTAGAGCCGGTAGCTGTCGCCGAGGCCCTGGAGAGCCGCGAAGGCCGCCGTCAGCTCGTCGTCCGCCGTGGCGGCGACGACATCGGCGACGGCACGCTCGACGTCGGCGCCCACCCCGGTCACGGTTGTCGCCAGCCACGCCGGCACCAGGGCCCGGATGGCGGGCACGTCGAGGGCCTGCAGATCGATCGCGGCCACGAAGCCTCCCAGGTAGACGCAAGGTCGAGCTATCCGACCGGGTGCCCCACGGTTGCAGCGGGCTAGGTTGTCGAGGTCACGTCACCCCGGAAGCGCCCTTGCCCGCCCCCGAAGACGCACCGCATCGCCTCGACGACATCCCCGCGCCGGTGCTGCGCGCGGACGAAGAGCACCACCGCATCCTGCGCGCGGTGCCCTTCTCGCAGCACCTCAACCCCACCAACACGGCCCAGGCGCGGCGGGAGTTCCTCGGCCGCCGGCGCCGCTGCCCTCCCTTCCAGTACAAGCCGCTGCGCCAGGCCGACGACCTGCTCCGCCGCCTCGACGCCGTGGATCCCCCCCGCGACCACCCGGCCGGGGCCCTGGTGGGGCGCTGCCTCGACGGCACGCGCGTCATGATCCGGGCCCTGCGCGACCGCACCACCTCGGCCTTTCACACCATGGCCGAAGCCGGCGGCTGGTACCCCGACGCGGGCCTGCTCTCGCTGCGCTTCCCCTCCCCCCCGCGCGAGACCGAGCCCCTGGACGTGCCCGCCAGCAAGCTGATCGCCGAGCTGCGGGAAGCGCTCGCCGCGCGCCAGATGGACGACTGGCAGGTCCTGGAAGACCGGATCATGTCGGCGCGGGTGCTCGTCGACGGCGCCAAGCACCTGTTGCGGGTCAACCCCGACTCGCGCTTCCGGGCGCGCGATCTGCGCCGCCTCGTGGTCCACGAGATCGACGTCCACGCCTGGCGCACCCGCAACGGCCGTGCGCAGCCGCTGCACTGCTTCGCCACCGGGCTGCCCGGCTCGCTGGCCACGGAAGAGGGGCTGGCCATGCAGGCCGAGCAGCGCGCCGGGCTGTCGTCGCCGGGCGTGCTCCAGCGCCAGGTCGACGTGGTCCACGCCATCGAGCACGCCCGCCAGGCCGGCTTCCGCGAGGTCTACGAGAACCTCGTGCCGCGCGTCGGTCCCGGCCTGGCCTGGGGGATCTGCCTGCGCATCAAGCGCGGCCTGGCCCACCCCGACCACCCCGGCGTCTACGCCAAGGACAGCGTCTACCTGCGCGGCTGGCGGGACGTCGGGCGCTGGCTGGACGCCGGCGGCGACATCGCAAGGCTCTACGTCGGCAAGGTCGGCCTCGACGACCCGGTCGCAGACTGGCTGGCCCAGGGCTGGCTGCGGCCGCAGCCCCTGCCGCCGGTGTGGGCGGAGGGGGGCGGCGAACCGCAGGCCTGACGGCCCGGGGAGCGTGCGGGCATGAAGATCGACGCCTCGAGGGATCGAGGCGCCGGAGTCCACGAGCGTGGCGGGACTTCACCCACCCCCAGCTCCCCTACTGTGTCGCCTCGACCTTGATCGTCCGGGCGTTGTCCCCGATGACGCCCAGGCGCGTCGTGTCCTCGGTCAGCACCATGGACTTCATCGCCCCGTTCACCACGCCCTCGATGGTGACGGTGAAGCCCTTGGCGATCTTGATGGAGCTGGGGCCACCGACGCTGTCCTTCCACATCGACCAGTCGTGCGTGCCCACGCCGAGGGCGAGGGGGTTGTCGCTGTAGCCGGTGCCACCGTAGATCGTCACGATGTCGCCCGGCGCCCGCACGACGACGCACCGCGCCACGTCGTTGACCACGAGCTGCGGGGTGTCCTCGATGTAGGTGTGGGGCTGTGCGGTGCACTCCCGATCCGTGTAGACGGTGGCGGCGAAGCCCTCGGGCACCTTGATCGAGCTGGCGCCACCGACACCGCCACCCCAGCCGCCGTCCGGCTCGACGTGCGTGCCGGGCTCGAGGCCGAGGCTGCCGTGATCTTCGATGTAGGAGGTGGAACCGAAGAGGAAGACGCAGGTGGCGAGGGTGCAGGCCATGATGAGTTCCCGGGTTGCGGGGTTGGGGATGCAGCGCGACGGATGGGACCGGACGCAGGAGGAGCAAGTCTCGCGAAGCTTGATGCCCGCTGACCGCCGAGGGCGACCGTACCGGGCCGCGCGCCCCCATCCGCTGCAAGGACCACCGAAATGCGCACCTGGCGACAAGACTCGCGCGTCTGGGAACAGCGGGCAGCGCTGCCCGACCACGGCAAGCCCCTCGGCCGGTGCCGGCGGCCGGCGCGCAGCGCGGCTCAACGACTCGCTGCATGGCAGCCGACCGGGCGCGCGGAGGGGCCGCGGCGAGAGGGGCACCCACGCGGAGGGGCAGCGGTGAGGAGGGGCAGCGGTGAGTTGCGCATATGACAGGCTGAGACACGCGAGAGCGATCGAAAAAAGAGTCGTATACACGGCAACTTGCGGCCGCGCCACCGAGCCGGAACCTCGCGAGAGAGGCGATCCAGCCGTCCGGCGCCTCCCCAGCGCCGGATCGCGTCCCACAGCGGTGCTACATCGCGCCAATGCTCAGCTTCCCCCTCCTTCTCGCCGTCCTCGCCTCACCCTCTGCCCACGCCGACGAGCCCGTCCGCGTCGCGACCTGGAACATCCAGAGCGTCGGCGCGCCGGGATCTGCGGAGTACCTCGCCGCCCTCGACGTGCTGACCCGCATCGGCGCCGACGTCGTCGCCATCAACGAGGTCGAGAACAGCCTCGATGCCGCCAACCTCGAGTCGCTCGCCGCCGACGCCGGCTACGCCTACACCGCGGTCTCCCCGTCGGGGCCCATGGGCGCCATCCGCAACGCCGTCATCTCCGACCTGCCCATCACCGCCACCGCCACCCGCAGCTCGGCCGAGCTGTCCGGCGACCCCAGCGCCAACGACATCACGCGCTACTTCCTGGAGGCCACCGTCGACGTCACCGGCGCCGGCGACGAGCTGACGGTCATCTCGGGCCACCACAAGAGCGGCTGGGGCGACAACAACGAGTTCCGCCGCGTCGTCGAGTCCATGCGCCTCGCCCAGATCCTGTCGACCTACGACCCGACGGTGGACGCCGTGGTCGCGCTCGGCGACATCAACGAAGAGATCGACGACCCCTGGCTGTCGCCCACCTCGTTCTCGTCCGTGCCCACCGGCATGCCCCGGACGTGGTCCCTCGGCAGCGACCTCGCCGCTACCCTGGCGGTGTCGGGCCTCGACAACGATCCCTTCCTGCCGCTCCTCGCCGACACCATCGTCGTCGACGCCCTGCAGGTCGACGGCAGCGACGCGACCCGCCCCACCAGCGGGCGGCGCCTCGACTACCTGTGGGTGACCGACGTCATCGACGCTGGCGGGGTGGACGCCGAGGTCTTCGACTGCGCCGACGAGGCGCTGGGTGGCGGCCTTCCCAAGTACGGCACAGCACTCGGCAGCTCGGTCTGCGCCGACGCCTCCGACCACCTGCCGGTCTTTGCCGACATCGTGGTGCCGACAGCGCCGACCACCACCACCAGCGGAGCCGGCCTGCTGGAGCTGACCGAGGTGATGGCCAACCCGCTGAACGAGCGCACCGGCGAGTACGTCGAGCTGTACAACGCCGGCAGCATGACGGTGGACCTCGCCGACTACGTCATCGACGACGGTGACTCCGTGGACCGCATCGCCGCCTACAGCCTGGGAGGCAGCACGATGCTCGCCCCCGGCGGCTACGCGCTGATCCTCGACCCCGGCTACGCCGACGACTACGTCCTGCCGGCCGACGCCCTGCTGCTGACCACCGGCGGCGCCGCCATCTGCAACGGGCTGGCCGTCAGCGACACCATCGCCATCTACGAAGCCGACGGCGCCACCCTGGTCGATAGCTGGGACACCCCCTTCAACCCGGGCAACGGCATCAGCGCCGAGCGCACCGCCACCGGCTGGGAGGCCCACGCCTGCACCGGCTCCACCGAGACCGCGTCACCGGGGGCCGCCTACTGCGGTGCGCTGTGAGCCCCGGCCGAGCGATGACGACCGCTATTCCTCCTGGATCAGCTCGCGCATCTGCGGGAACTCTTCCCGCAGCAGCGCTTCGACCCCCATCTTCATGGTCACGATGGAGGAGGCGCAGGAAGAGCAGGCGCCCACGAGCTTGACGTAGACGTCGGGGCCCTCGATGCGCAGCAGGGTGATGTCGCCACCGTCGCCCTGCAGGGCGGGCCGCACCATGTCGTCGAGGATCTCCTGGACGGCTTCCATGGTCAGCGGGAGACCCGCGGTGTCGTCGGTGGGGTCCATGGCGGGAGCGGCGTCCGCGATCGGCGCGACGGCTTCGGCAGGCGCGGCGTCCTCGACCGGCGCGGCTTCCTCGACCGGAGCTTCCGCGGCAGCAGCGTCCTCGACCGGAGCTTCCGCGGCAGCAGCGTCCTCGACCGGCGCGGCTTCCTCTACCGCCGCTTCCTCAACAGTAGCCGCAACCGACGCGGGCGGCGAGGCCGGCGGTGGGGGCGGCGTGGCGGTGCTGGAGCGGTGGCGGGCGTCGACGCCGTAGTCGGGCTGTGGACCGGAGATGTCGACGCGGAGGACCTTCTTGAGGCCCTTCTTGATGCCACTCTTCAGGCGCTGGCGGATCATGGAGACGGCTCCCAGGCTCGGGTTCCTGCAAACCTAACGTGCGGGGGAGGGTTTGGGGAGGGGCCGTCGCGCGACGGCGCGCTGACGTGGCGGCGAACAGGCCTTGATGCGCCAGACTGCGATCGCCGTAGTTGGCCCCTACTGACAGCCCGGCGGCAGGTTCGGGAAGTCGACCGCGGCGCGCACGGCAACGCCCCACGAGTACTCCCAGGTCTTGGAGGCATCGAGCCCGTCGATCACCTGCGAGAGCTTCTTGGCGCCGTTGTCGGCGTGGTGCCCGTAATCGACGGAAGCCGACGAGCAACTCTGGCCCTGCACACGGACCTGGTGCGCGCGGAAGGGCGTGTGGTCAGCGTCATACCACTCGCCGTAGGTGATGGCATCGAAGTCGGGGTTGTTCCCGCAGGTGAACTGGTCGACCCGCTTGCGGTAGGACCAGAACGGCCAGATCCCCTTGTGGTAGTCCTCGTGGGGGTCGGATGCCGAGAGATCCTGCCAGGCATCGTGGCATCCACTCCAGAACGACATGCTGGCCCGATCGATGGGGGTGATGGCACCGCGGCAGTCATCACCCCCCGCATCGGAACAGTCGTAGGGGCTGCTGGGGTTGCAGAGCGCAGCGCCCGCGCTGCACTTGTCGCCGTAGTAGTTCTCTACCACCGTCTGCCACTGCACGGCGAAGGCGTCCTGCGTGGGCGCGAGGGAGCAGGCGGCGCCGCTCTTGCGCTGGGGCGGGATCGCGCTGTCGTACCACACGGCCTGGTAGGGGGCGGTTCTGACACGCAAGGGAGCCGCGAGAAGGGACTCGGGCAGCATCCCCGTGCCTGCCCAGTCGCCGTAGAGGGCGTTGTCGGCACCGGCGAATGTCACCCAGCGCTCCAGCTCTCGCGTGCCCGAAGACGTGGTGATCTGACACACATCCACCACAGCAACCAACCGCGACCTGGTCGCCCCCGGGGTCCCGATCCAGATCTCGGTCGTGCCGCGATCGGCGATGGGGTTGGGGAAGGCGTGGGCGGCAGTTGATCCCAGAGCCACCAGGAGCAGGGCGATCAAAGGCAGGCCCCCGGCATGTCGGGGAACATGACGTGGGCGTCCTGCGCGACGCCCCATGAGTACTCCCACTGGCTCGCGGTCAGGCCCGACAGGAGTTGGGACAGGTTCTTGGTGCCGTTGTCGGTGTGGTGCGCGTACGGGGCGTTTCCGCTGCAGGTCTGCCCCGTCTTGCGCACCTGGTGCGCCCGGAAGGGAGTATGGCCGGCGTCGTGCAGTTCGCCGTAGACGATCGCGTCGTAGTTGGCGTTGGCATCACAGGTGATGTGATCGACGCGCTTGCCGAAGACGAAGGGCGGCTGGGAGCCAGTGTGGTAGATCTCCACCGGATTCGCCTGGTCCAAGGGCTGCCAATCGGCGTGACAGCCGCTCCAGAACACAACCTTGGATCGGTCCAACGCTGCAATGCTGCCACGGCAGGCGTCACCCGCCACATCGGAACAGTCTTGGGGGCTGCTGGGGTTGCACAGTGGGTCACTCGCACTGCACCCGTCTCCGTAGTACTTCTCCACGACCGCCTGCCACTGCTGGACGAAGGCATCGCCGACGGCTCCCGATCGGCAGGCCACCTGGTCGTTTCTCTTCAGCGTGCCCATGTCCAGGTGGTACCAGACCGACTGGTAGGGAGCGGCACGCATGAACACGTCTCCGACCTTGCGATCCCGAGGGAGCAGCCCCGCTTCCGTCCAGCTCCCGTACAGATCATTCGTCCAGTTTCCGTCCGCGTCCTTGGGCTCCTCGAACACAACCCACCGCTCCAGCTCGGACCCCGCGGACACCTGACACACATCCACCAGCGCGACCAGGCGCGACCCCGTCGCCCCAGGGGTGTCGATCCAGATCTCGGTCGTGCCACGGTCGGCGATGGGGTTGGGGAAGGCGTGGGCGGCGGCGGGCAGCAGGCCAGCGGTGGCGCAGAGCAGCGCGCGGAGCTTCATCTGGAGTTCCTCTCAGGTCAGCATCGGGGACGGTCAGCGTTGGGGGACACGGCGCGCGGCGGCCACCGCTTCGGGGATCGACAGCACGCCCCGTCGATTCTGCCACAGGGCGCGAGGAAGCCGCTCAGCGGCGGCGATCACGGCGGCGGCCAGGGTGGCGCCGCCGCGGCCGCTGGACAGCACGGCCCCCCCGGCGTCGACGAGCATGACGGCCATGGCGTGCTCGATCAGCGCCGGCAGGACGCGGTCGTCGTCGCCGCTGCCGCAGGCCACGCCGAGCGCGGCCGCATACCAGCGATGCGGGCTGCCCGCGGCCAGGGCGGCGGCCTCGGCGCGCGGGGCGAGGGCACGGCCGAGCTCGTGCTGGCCGGCGCGCCAAGCGGCGCCGACCTCGGCGGCGGCCGCCACCGCCAGCAGCTCGGCGTCGCCCCAGGCGTCGAGGTCGTCGAGCCAGCCCGGATCGGGCGGAGCGTCCGAGCCGCGGAGCTGTGCGAGGCGGCGGTAGGTCTCGGCGCGGGCTTCGTAGGCGCACAGCCGCCCCGCTGCGGCGCGGTCACGCGCCGCGGCCGCCAGGGACGCGGCACGGTCGTGGTCGCCGGCTTCCATCCAGGCGCTGGCGGCGTTGATCAGCGACGACAGCCGCGCCCCCTCGGCCTTGGGGCCGGCCGCGCTCTGCTCGTGCAGGCGGCCCGCCGACCCGAAGTCCAGCCGGCGGTAGGCGTGCAGTCCCTGCCAGCCGGCCAGCTTGGCGTCGACGAGGGGGTCGGACAGCGCCGCCGCCCAGGCCTCGAGGTCGGCGAGCAACCGGGCCTCATCGGAGAGTGGCCCGAGCCGGGCGAGCCCCAGCCGTGCCCCCTGGCGGGCGATCTCGAGGTGCAGATCGTCGTCGAAGGGCGACAGCGCGTCCAGCAGCGACCGCGCCGTGGCCGCGTCGCGGCGCCGCACGGCCATGACCCCGTCGACGAGCCGGCGCTCCGCTGCGTGGGCGGGCAACGCCCGGGCCAGGCGGCCCGCGGCCTGCCGCAGCGCCACCTCGCTGCCGTCGGCGATGGCCAGCCGGGTCAACAGGGCCAGGCAGCCCCGGTGCGTGGGTTGACGACGCAGCACCTCGGCGAGCAGGCCGCGGGCAGCCTCCACCCGCCCCTCCCACCACACGTCGCGGGCCAACCGCAGCGCTTCGTCCGCCAGCCGGGTCTCGTCGGCAGCGGCCAGCAGGTGGCGCACGCGGCGGCGGCTGCCCGGTGGCAGGGCATCGGCCAGGGCGAGGTGACCGGCGCGCTCCTGGTCGAGGGTCCAGAAGACCGGCTGCTCGGGCTCGGCGACCACCCGCAGACCCTCGTCGAGCACCGCCCCGGCGTCGACCAGCGCCTCCACCTCCAGGGCCAGCTCCCAGGCCGGTCGGCCGACCGCCGCGCTGAGTACCTCCACCGGGACCTCTCCCCCGGCGAGGTGCAGCCATGCCAGGGTCTCGGCCAGGGCCGGCTCCAGGGGGACCCGACGCGCCCGCGCCGACGGCACCGGGTTCCACGCCCCGGCGCGGAGGCGCTCGACCGCGCCCCGGTCCAGCACCAGTCGGTCGCCCTGCCAGCGGGCCAGGCCGCTGCGGACCCAGCCCCGAAGCTCCTGGTCGACCCGCCGCGCCAGCCCCCCGGTCCGCAGGAAGAGCTGGGCGCCGGCGTCCTCGGGGATGTGCAGCACCCGGTCGGGGCCAGCGAAGAGCCCGCGCAACAGCGGCTCGCTGAGCGGTCCGAGGACGTGGTCGGCCCCGACCGTGCGCGTGGTGGCGACCAGCACGGCGTGCGAGCCGTGCGACAGCAGCCCGCGGCTCCAGCGGTCCAGCCGCTCGAAGTCATCGGCGACGAGGATGCCCGCGCCGAGCACACCCCCCAGCCCGGCGCGCAGGTCACCGCCGTCGTCGGCCACGAGGTGGCGCAGGCTCTCGAAGGGGCGGCCACCGGGCCGCGCGTGGAGCGCGCTCGCCCCCGCGTCGGCGAGCAGCGCCTCGACCTCGGCCAGGAAACGGCTGCGCCCGCTGCCGGGGGGGCCGGCGACGACGAAGCCAGCGCCCTGGAGCAGCCGATCGGCGGCCGCCTGCTGCGCTTCACGGTCTCCCAGCCAGGGCAGGCGCTGCTCGCCGTCGCCTCCGAGCATCGAGAGCACGGCGCGCGCGCTCTGCGGACGGCGGTCCGGTGCGCGCTCGAGCAGGGCGTCGATGACCTCCCCCACCGCCTCCGGCAGGTCCGGCGCCACGCTGCGCACCGGCCGCGCTGGCGATGCGAGCCGCGCCCCCAGCAGGGCGGCCACCGTGGTGGCGCCGTGGGGGAGCTGCCCGGTCACGGCTTCGTAGATCATCACGCCGAGGCTGTAGAGATCGGAGCGGACGTCGGCCCGGCGCCCGCCGATCAGCTCGGGAGCGACGTAGGCCGGGGTGCCTACCAGCTTGCCCGTCGCCGTGAGCGTCGGATCCAGCAGCTCTCCGCGGGCCAGGCCGAAGTCGAGGATCACCGGGGCGCCGTCGGCGTCGACGAGGACGTTGCCGGGCTTCAGGTCGCGGTGGACGATGCCCAGGTCGTGCACCGCGGCGATGGCCTCCAGCAGGGCGAGCACCGTGGGCCGCACGCTCACCCACCGCTCGGCGGCGCCACCGCTCAGGGGGCGGCCGGGGAAGGGGTCCCCCTGGACCTGCTCCATGCACAACCAGGTGGCGTCCCCGATGTCGATGACATCGTGGAGGCGCACCACACCGGGCTGGTCGAGCATGCGCAGGGCACCGATCTCGCGGTGCAGGCGCGGATCGTCGGTGCGCAGCAGCCGCTTGAGCGCGACCTGCCGCTGCTCGACCTCGTCCCAGGCCGCCCAGACCTCGCCGCCGCCGCCGCGACCGAGCACCCGCAGCAGGCTGTAGCGGTCGGCCACCCGGCCCTGGGCGCTGCCCAGCGTACCGGTGGAGCCCCACAAGCCCGCGTCCGTCCAGGTGTGGACTCCACTGAGCTGGTCGGATGGCATCGAGCCTCGCGGTACTGCCGGGGACCGCCCGAGGGTACCAGAGCGCACCGCTCTCGTTCTATGCTCGGCCCGCCCGTGGAGTTGCCCATGATCCTCGCCCTCCTCCTGCTGCAGCCCGCCCTGGCCATGCCCTGGGCCCCGCCGGACGACCAGGTCAACGCCTTCAACAAGGCCGTCCATGCGCTCAACGCCGACGATGTCGAGAAGGCCCTGGCCCGCATCGACAAGGCAATGGCAAAGGGTGGCGACTGCGGCCGCTGCATCATCTTGAAGGCAAGGGCCCTCAGCCGCCTCGATCGGCCCGAAGAAGCCTTTGACCTGCTCGCGCCCCTGCTGCCGGACTTTCCCGAGGAAGCCGAACTGATGGGAGTCGCTGCGGCCGCAGCCTTCGCCTCGGAACGCTTCGAGGACGCCCGCAACCTGGCGCTGGCAGCGGTGACCGCCGCGCCGGGTGAGTTCTGGACAAGGCGGACCCTCGTCCAGGCCGACTTGCGTCTGGGAGCCTACGACGACGCCCGGGCCGCGATCGAAGCAGCCCGCAAGCACCTCTACGATCTCGACAGCATCGCCTGCCTCGAAGCAGAGCTGGCGATGGAGCTGGAGGACTACGACGCCTTCTCGGCCGCGCTCCCGACCTGCCGACGCTCCAAGCAGCAGAGCACCGCGGACGAACTGTGGGAGAACTACCTGACGCGGACAGGGGACACCGCCGCCGTCGCCGCCATCCGCGATTCCGACGCCGACGATTCCTTCGGCGCGAACCTCCAGATCCTCACCCTCATGCACGAAGAACGCTGGGAGGAAGCCGACGCCGCGGCGACCAAGGCGCTTCGCAGGTTCCCCAAGGACTCATCGATCCTGTCCAACCAGTCGGTCATCAGGTGGAAGCTCGGCGATCACGAGGGGGCCATCGATTCCTTCGTCCAGGCCATCCCCTTCGCCCTCGAGGTGACCGTCAACCGCAAGGGTGACATGAGCGGTGCCGTGACGAAGAGCACGGAGATCGAGTCCCTGCAGGTCATGACAGCCAACGGCGCAAGCCTGATCCTCAACGCCGCCGCAGATGGCGACGCCGACGCCGCTCGCCGGATCACCCAGGACATGCACAGCCTGCCGCTGTCCGACGCCCAGACCGCCGCGATCGACGCCGCGCTGCAGTCGGCCACGGGCGACTTTGCGGCCGCCTGGCAGACCATCACACCCTTTGCCGACGACGCCGAGGACGGCGTGCAGTTCGTGATCGAGGCGCTGGCCAACGGTGATCCCCAGGACACCCCGGCATGGGCCACCGATCGGATCGATCCGGAGAACCTTCGCGTCAGACTGTGGAACGACTCCGTCGCGGCACTCAATGCCGAGGACTACGCCACCTGCCTGTCGGTGCTCGACGAGATCAAGCCGGGCGGGCAGGAGATCACCGACGAGATGGTCGACAACATGCGCTTCGACTGCGCCGTCTACGGTGGAGAACAGGATCGTGCACAGACGCTGCTCGAAAAGCTGGGCGACGACGGCGTCCGCGCGGGCAGCCTGCACGACCTCGGCGTGGAACTCTACAACGGCGGCCAGCGGGAGCGTGGCCTGGATCTGATGACCCGCGGCTGCCAGCGCATGGAGGAGGCCGATCGACCGCAGTGTCTGGACGATCTCCCCACGCCCCCCGCAGGCTCAGGAGGCTGACAGCCCCCTCCGCCAGATGATCTCGTTCATGATCTCGGTCGTGCCGCCACCGATGGCGTACAGTCGCTGGTCGCGGAACAGCCGTTCGACCCGGCACTCCCGCATGTAGCCCATGCCGCCATGGAGCTGCACCGCCGCGTCACACACGAACGCGCAGGCCTCGACCGCGATGTTCTTGGCCATGGCGACATCGGCGGCGACGTCCTGGCCCTGGCGGGCGCGCTCGGCGACGGTGGAGACGAAGGATCGGGCGGCGGCTTCCCTGCTGGCCATCTCGGCGAGGCGGTGGCGGTTGACCTGGAAGCCGTGCAGCGGCCGGCCGAAGGCCTGGCGCTGGCCGACGAAGGCCAGGGTGTCGTCGAGGGCGAGGCGGGCGGTGGCGACGGCGCTGGCGGCCAGCAGCAGGCGCTCGCCGACGAAGTTGGCCATGATGCCGACGAAGCCCATGCCCTCGGCGCCGAGCAGGTTTTCGGCGGGGACGCGGCAGTCCTCGAAGAACAGCTCCGCCGTGTCGCTGGCCCACCAGCCCATCTTGGGCAGGGCCCGCCCCGTGTGGAAGCCCGGCGTGCCCCTCTCGACCACGATGAGCGAGATCCCCTCGTGCCGTCGCTGGGGATCGTCGGGGTCGCCCCCCGTGCGCACGGCGACGGTGACGAGGTCGGCCCGCAGCCCGCTGGTGATGTAGGTCTTGCCGCCGTTGAGCACGTAGCTGTCGCCGTCGCGGACGGCGCGGGTCCGGATGCCGGCCACGTCGCTGCCGGCCGCCGGTTCGGTGATGGCCAGCGCCGCCACCTTGTGGCCGGACAGCACGGGCGGCACGAAGCGGGCATGCTGCTCCGCGCTGCCGAGCGCGATGATCGGCGGCAGGGCGATGGCGTGGCTGCCGAGCCCCATGGCCACCCCGACGCTGCCGCCGCGGATCAAGGCCTCGGCCACGACGAGCCCGTGGAACACGTCGCCGCCCGCCCCGCCGAGCGACTCCGGGTAGGTGACAGAGAGCAGGCCGGCGTCACCGGCCGCGCGGTGCAGCTCTTCGGGAAACCAGGCGGCTTCCTCCCAGGCGGCGGCGTGGGGCGTGATGTGGCGGTCCACCCAGGCGGTCGCGCTGTCGCGCAGGGCGCGGTGGGTGTCGTCGAAGAAGAGGTCGAGCACGGCGACTCCAGGAGCTCAGGCGGGCGGCGGGGCCGGGCAGTCGACGCCGAGCACGGCGGTGCGACCGCGGCGGCCGCGCAGGCGGTGCCAGGTGGCCTTGACTGCAGCGTAGACCGAGAAGAAGCCCCGGACCGCGACAAGCTCGGCTTGTGAGGGGGTCTGGTTGCGACCCGGCGGCAGGCAGATCCACTTGTCGTCTTGGACGCCGTCGTCGACGAAGCGCACCCGGCCAACCACCGCGCAGGACAGCGTCCGACCGCGGCGCAGCGGCCGCCCGAGCACCAGGGCGTCCAGCGGGTCCCCGTCCGCCCCGCGCAGCCCCGGGAAGCTGCCGTAGTTGAACGGACAGGGCACGGGGGAGAGGAAGTCGACCCCTCCCTCGGCCCCCCACTTCACGAAGCTGCCGCGGGGCACCTCGATGACCACCGGCAGCGGGGCGGGGGTCGGGTCTGGAGGGGAGCCGCTCACCCGCACGAGCTATCGCGGCCCGACCGCCGCTGCGGTCGCCCATCGTGCGTGCTGCTGCTAGGATGGGGCCGCACGAGACCTCGAGGAGAGCGCGCCATGATGCACACGGTCCTGGCCCTGGCGGCCTTGCTCGGCTGCACCGCCGACACCGGCTTCAACGCCGGCGACCCCAGCAACGACAACATCCAGGGCACCGGAGACTACGACATCCTGCCGGCCGGTGACATGACCTGGGAGGGGCTCGTCCCGGGCTACACCTGCAGCAAGTACGTGCGCCTGGACAGCGTCGGCGAGGAGACGCTGGTCATCAACCGCATCGACATCACAGAGACCGGCGGCGGCGTCTTCTCCATGGAAGAAGTGCGCGACGTCTCGGTGGCGATTGGCGACTCGCTCGAATTCACCGTCCAGGCGCGGCTGACCAGCCCCGAATCGGCGACCGGCGAGCTGCGCATCAGCAGCAACGACAGGGACGAGGTCGACGCGCGCATCGTGCTGCAGGCGGTGCCCGCAACGGACTGGGACACCGGCGACACCGGCGAACCCGACTGCGGGAACTGAGAGCCAGCTCGGGGCGTCGATCACTTCGGCGCGTAGATGAAGCGCGGGCGCACCTGCCAGCCTGTCTTCGGGTAGAAGCTGCGACCAGTGTAGCGCACGGTGTCGACCTGCCGGTAGGTGTCGCGCAGCGGCGGCCGGAACTTGCTGTTGGGCAGGACGATGGTCTTCCAGTGGCCCTCGGTGAGCGCCGCGTCCAGCTCTTCGACGAAGGGCGAGAGTGCCCCGCCGTGGTCGATGTCCCACAGGGCGATGAGGTGGAAGCCGGGCTGCTTCCCGGCGAGGACGGCGTACCAGGGCGAGTGTGGGATGAGCAGCGGCTCCGGCGCGTCGCGCAGGCGGTCGATGAGGGCGTCGCCCGCGGCCCGGTCGGCGTCGGTTGGCAGGACCTCGTCCAGCTCCCAGCGGCCGGCGTCGACCTGTACGGCGATGGTCACCGACGTCAGCAGCACCAGCAGAGAATGCTCCCAGCGGCGGCGCAGGGCGTGCACGCCGAGCGCGATGGCCAGCGACAGCGCCCAGTGGGCGGGGACCAGCACGTTGAGGTAGCCGCCGTGGTGGCCGCGCATGACCATGCTCAGCAGCACGGCCAGCGCGCACTGCGCACCCCAGTACACGACGCCCTGGCGCCAGCGCCGCTCGGCGGCGGGGTCGGCGTCCAGCCGCCGCAGCAGGGGGGCGAGGACGACGGCACCGGCCAGCAGGACCAGGCCCCAGCGCAGGGCCCGCCACAGCTCCAGCGGGCTGCCGGGGAAGAAGCGGTCGAGCACGAAGGGGTGGTGGCTGGGGACCTCGAGCAGGTAGGTCAGGAACAGGCCATCGCTGGACCACTGCATGGCACCGACGAAGGCCAGCGCCGGCAGCACGCTGGCCAGGGAGAAGCGCAGCGCGGGACCCCTCCCCTGCGCCCACCACAGCCACAGCACGGCCGGCAGCCCAAAGGCGGCGGCGTTGTGCTTGGCGCAGAAGGCCAGGAAGAGCAGCAGCCCACCGAGCACCGGGCGACCGGCGCGCACGCTGACCAGGGACCAGGCCCACAGCCCGGCGAGCAGCCCGTCGGTGCGCACGAGATCGTAGAAGGTCCCGCTGTCTTCGTAGCAGGACAGGAACAGGGCGGCGCCGCCCAGGCCCAGCAGCCAGGACCCGCCCTCGACCCGTACGGCCCGCACGATGGCGAGGCTGGCCGCCACCACGCCGACGACCGAGATGAGGCGAGCCGGTTCGTAGGACAGCCCGGTGACCTCGGAGACGGCGGCGACCACCCAGGGGTACAGCGGCGGGTACAGGAAGGGGATCCAGTCCAGCGATGGTGCGGAGTACAGCGGCAGCCCGTCCATGACCCGGCGGGCGTGCAGCAGCATGCCGCCCTCCATCCACTCCAGGTCGTAGGGGTAGCCGACCCGGCCGGCGACGCTCTGCACGAAGAGCCAGGCGATGGCCAGGAAAGCCAGCAGCGCGGGCAGATCGGCGAGGGTCAGCAGGCGGCGGCGCATGGGCCCCCGGCTATCGCGGCGGCGGCGGCTCGTCGGGCGCAGCGCCGTTGCTGGGTGCGTCGGGGGGAGGGTCGTCGGTGGTGGCGTTGGGGGCGGAGGCTTCGGCGGCGGAGGTGCCGGCGGTGGCAGTGTCAGGCGCTGTTTCGGTCGCTGTGTCGGCGGGCGCGTTGGCGGCGGTCGCGTCGTCCACACCCCGACCGGGCAGCAGCGCCCGCAGGACCCCGGCGACGAAGGCGGCGAACACCGACAGCGCCAGGCTGATCGCCGCACGCAGCGGCCAGAGCAGCAGGCCGAGCAGGCCCCCCGGCTGGTCGAGATCAGTGTCCGGGGCAGGAGGCCCTGCGGGCCGTCGAGGGGTCGGCAGCTCGTCGCCGGTCGGGGGCGGGTCGGTCACGCGGGCTCCGGTCCGGTGGTCCATGGGAGGTTGTCGAGGGGCCCCTCCGCGACGACCAGCGGCCGCGCGGCGACCCGGGCCTCCAGGGCGAGGTAGCGGCGGGCCGCGTCGACGCCGGCCGGCGAGGCCGGCCTGTGGCGGAGACGGTGGACCGCGTTGGGCCGCACACCGAGCGCGCGGGCCAGGGAGGCGGCCGAGAAGCCGGCGATGCCTCCGAGGTGGACCGCGACCCGCCGGGCCTGGACCACAAGCGGCGGGTTGCCGGCCAGCCCCGGCGGCGCAGCGAACGCCGCGGCCGCAGCGCCCACCAGGGCCATCACGCCCACGCCACCGAGGGCATCGTCGGAGAGGGGGGTCAGCGGCGTCGGGTCCAGCCCGGCGTGCTCGAAGAACACGCGGCGGCGCAGGCGCGGGAGGGCCTCGCGCAGCGGGGGAGCGTAGCCGTCGAGGACCCGGGCGCCGACGAGGTCGAGGAAGCAGGACCCCGACCACAGCGCCGGGTGCACACCGATGTCGTGCTTGGAGGGCTGGCGGATGCAGTACTGGACCAGCCACAGCAGGTGCGAGCGGCCGTCGACCGGCCGGACGTGGGCCGGCAGCAGGGGGGTGCCGGCGATGGCGCGCAGCGCCAGCAGGAAGGACCGCGCCCGCAGGCCAACCCGGTGGGCGTCGCAGAACAGGACCGCGTGGACGTGATCGTCGACCACGCAGAACAGCAGCAGATCGGCGCCGGCGACCCGGGCCAGGGTCCGCACGGCCTGCCGGCGGAGGGCTTCGCTCGGGAAGAGGGCGCCGCGGCCCTCAGCCGAAAACGTCAGGTGCAATGCTTGCACGGTGATCCTCGGCCGCCGGGCAGGTCCGGCGGCCCCGGCACTGTAGCACCCGAAGTCCGGGGGTAGACCCTTACCCTCCGACTTCAGCAACTCTCAGCACCCGAAGTCCGGGGGTATGCCCTTACCCTACGACTTCAGCAACTCTCAGCACCCGAAGTCCGGGGGTAAGCACTTACCCTACGACTTCAGCAACTCTCAGCACCCGAAGTCCGAGGGTAAGCCCTTACCCTCCGACTTCAGCAACTGTGCGCGGCTCCTCAGCCCTGTCCGAGCGCCCGCAGCACCTCGGCGACGACGGCGTCCTCCAGCCCCGATGCGGCCGGGGCCGGAGCGGGCGCAACCACCGGGGGCGCTCCCCCGGACGCTGCCGCACCCGACTCCGCAGCCGCAGCCGCCTTGCGGGCCGCGTCGATGGCCGATCGCAAGTCCTGTAGCGGGCCCGCCGTCATCCGGGCGAAGCGGAGGTCGGACTTCGGCCCGATGCCGGTCGGCGCCGGGTTCGTGCAGCCCGAGCAGGACAGGCAGACCTCGGGCAGATCGGCGCCCTCTTCCTCGACCTTGTCCAGCGCCGCCGGCGGCCCGCCGTAGCGCAACAGCCCCATCTTGCGCAGGTTCACCGCCTCGTCGCCCGGCAGCTCGCGGACGTTGCCCAGATCGCGCGCCGTCTTGGTGATGAGTGCAGTGTGCTCCATCGTCTCCAGGCGGCAGAAGGCTTCGAGCAGCGAGCCGCCCACCGTGACCGCGCCGTGGCGGTCCATCAAGATCGCGTCGTGGTGCCGGATGTAGGGGCGGATCTTGTCGGCGAGGGCCTGCGTCCCCGTCGTCTCGTAGGCGACGGTCGGGACGCTGCCCAGGGTGAGCACGACCTCTGGCAGGACGCAGCGGGCCATGCTGACGCCGGCGATGGTGAACGCGATGGACATGGGCGGGTGGGTGTGGATGACCGCCCGCACATCGGGCCGTTCGTCGTAGCAGGCCAGGTGCATGGCCATCTCGCTGGTCGGCTTGCCCTTGCCCCGCAGCTTGCGGCCCTGGCGGTCGATGACCACGAGATCGTCTTCGGTGAGGAAGCCCTTGTGGCAGCCGGCCTTCGTGCAGAGGATGCTGCCGTCGGGGAGCAGCGCCGAGAGGTTGCCGTCCATGGCCACGAGCAGGTTGCGCTCGTAGGTAAGGTGGCTGAACTTGATGATCTCGGCGCGGAGCTTGTGCTCGGGGAGGTGGCTGGCCATGGCGCGGCGCCTCCGGAGGCGGGGGGGGGGGGCGGTGACTATCGCTCGTCGTCGCGCTCGGCCTTCCTCGACCGGCCCATGAGCGCCATCAGCGCGGCGGCGACGGGCTTGTCTTCGTAGAGCATCTGGTAGATCTCCTCGGAGATCGGCATCTCGATGCCCTCGCGGATCGCCAGCTCGCGGGCGCTCTTGGTGGTGATGACGCCCTCGGCCACCTGGCCCAGCTCTTCGAGGATCTCGTCGAGCTGCTTGCCCTTGCCCAGGCCGAGCCCGACCCGCCGGTTGCGGGAGAGATCGCCGGTGCAGGTGAGCACGAGGTCGCCCATGCCGGCGAGCCCCGACAGCGTCAGCGGGTTGGCGCCGCGGGCGACGGCGAGGCGGGTGATCTCGGCGAGGCCGCGGGTGATGAGGGCCGCGCGGGCGTTGAGCCCGGCCCCCATGCCGTCGGCGACCCCGCAGGCGATGGCGATGATGTTCTTGAGCGCACCGCCCAGCTCGGCGCCCACGACGTCGGTCGTGTAGTAGGCCCGGAAGGCGCCGCCGTGCAGGGCTTCGCTGACCTTGTCGGCCGGGGCCTGGTGGTGACCGGCCACGACGACGGCCGTCGGCAGGCCACGGGCGACCTCCTTGGCGAAGGAGGGCCCCGCGAGGAAGGTCAGGCGCGGGTGCAGCGCTGCGGGCAGCACCTCTTCCAGCACCTCGTTCATGGTCATCAGCGTGCCGACCTCGATGCCCTTGCTGGCGCAGCACAGCACGGCGTCGTCGGGCAGCAGCGGCGCGGCCGCGGTCATCACCTGGCGCACCACCTGGCTGGGCACCACCTCGAGGATGACGTCTGCGTCCTGCAGCACGTGGCCCAGGTCGCCGGAGACCTCGATGTTCGGCGCGTAGCGGACGCCCGGCAGGTAGCGGGCGTTCTCGCGGTCGGCCTGAATCGTCGCGGCGCGGGTGGCGTCGTGATCCCACTGGCGGACCTGGTCGTTGGTGCGGGCGAGCTGCATGGTCAGGGCGGTGCCCCAGGACCCGGCACCGAGCACGGCACAGCGCATGGAAGCTCCTCGCCGGGCGCAGCGTGGCCCGGCCGCGGGCGAAGGGTATCAGGCGCGACGGTGCCGCCCCGCCGACCGCGACCCGCAGTCCCGGTCGGGCAACAGCTCGTGCGGCCCGGCGTATGCTCCACGCCATGACCACCGAGCCGCTGCCCTGCCCCGCCTGCAAGGGGCCCATGACCACCGAACACTACGCCGGCCACTACGGCCGCCAGGTCGAGCTGGACGCCTGCCACGCATGCAACACGATGTGGTTCGACAAGATGGAGAACCTCGCGCTCAGCGCCGGCGGCGTCATCGCCCTGCTGCGCTCGATGCAGCAGCGCGCCGACCACGACCGACAGCCGCTGCCCGACGCGCTGCACTGCCCGCGCTGCGGCGGGGTGCTGCGGGCGGAACGCCGGCGCACCAAGGACATCCAGTACACGGTGCAGGCCTGCCGCCAGGGGCACGGCCACTTCATCACCTTCTACGAGCTTCTGCGCGAGAAGGACTGCATCCGGCCGCTGAAGGGTGACAAGCTCAAGGAGCTGCGCAAGCAGGTCTCGGTGGTCAGCTGCAGCAGCTGCGGCGCCCCCATCGACCTCCACAAGACCGTGGCCTGCACCCACTGCGGCGCACCACTGGCCATGCTCGACCCCGAAGCGCTGGCAGAGACGTTGGACCGCCTCGACCAGGAAGACGATCGCCAGCGCAACCCCGATGCCGACCAGGTGGCCACCGACATGATCCTGGAGCGGCTCAAGACAGAACGCACCTTCGCCCAGCACGAACGGATCTCCCAGCAGTCCTGGGGCCGCGCCGGCAAGACCGGGCTCGTCGAGCTGGCCATCGACGCCTTGTTCTCGATCTTCGACTGACGCGGGCTCGGGCGGGCTACTCGCCGACGTAGCCCAGCGCCTTCAGCGCCTGCAGGGTGCTGGCGTCGGTCGCGCCGGTTTCCGCGGACAGCTCGCCAGCGGGCACGCGGGCGTCGAAGGCCTGCCGCGCCGCGCTCAGGGCGGAGTCGGTCAGGGGCTGAGGGCGCTCCTCGGCCGGATCCACCACCAGATCGAACTGCACGGGCCCGTCGAAGCGGGTGGAGTCCCACACGGCCTTGCTGCGACCGTCCACGGTCAGCGCCACCGCCCCCTCACGCTGGCTGACCAGCTCGTCGCCATCACCCAGGCGGACCGGC
>CAZRFD010000131.1:0-19711 GCA_964599085.1 uncultured Enterobacterales bacterium
AGAGCAGCGTCACTTCTCTGGGGGGCTGCGACAGCCCCCCGGACTTGTGTCGCCAACGAGCCGACTGCCGACCCCGCGCCCGTGCGGTCTCGCGCCCTCGCGCCCTCGCGCCCTCCCGCCCTCGCCGACTCCCAGCCCGGGTTCCGGCGGGCGCGCCACCGGTGGGTCGGAGCACATCAAGAGCAGCCGAGCCGGCGCCCCCCTGCGCGGCCACACCGCACCCGCGACCGCTCCCGCCAGCCAGAGTGTAAGGAACCAATCCACCCCATCGTTGTCGGGCCGATGGTGCACTCGCTCCCACTCCTGCTCCTGCTGTCGACCGCCCGGGCCGATGACCCGGGCGTGCTCCCCCTCGTCGTCCGCGCCCCGCTGCAGGCGCTGTGGCCCGCACCGCCGTCTCCGCCACCACCGCCCGTCCAGCTCCTGCCCGGCCGCCTGGACGTCGCCGTGCACCCCATGGGCCCGGAAGCCATCGTCACGCTGCGCTTCGACTTCGAGCTGCTCTCCGACGCCCCCCTGTCGCTGCCGCTGGTGGGCTCGGCGCTGACCCTGTCCTCGGCCCGCCTCGACGGCCGCGCGCTCTCCCTGCCGCCCGACGCCGACGGCTGGCGACGCCTCGCGGCCCGCCTCTCCGCCGGCCACCACGTCGTCGAGCTGGCCGGCAGCGTCGCCACACCGCACCCCGCCATCGAGCTTCCGGTGGTCCGGGCCAGCCGCGCGCGCGTCGCCATCGACGGCGACTGGAGGCTGACCTCGCCCGACGGCGTCGAAGCCACCACCTCGGCCCTCGACCTCCTCCCCACCGACCGGCTCCGCCTGACCTGGGAGGAGCCCCGCTCCGCCTCGCCCCGTCCCGCCATCGTCCAGGCCAGCGCGGTCACGGCCCTCGCAGTCGACGCCACCGGCGTCCTCGCCCGCAGCCGGATCCGCTTCCGGCTCCGCCACCAGCCCGCCGACACGCTCCGGGTCCGCCTGCCCGCCGTCGACGACCTCCAGGTCGAGGGCCCCGCCCTGGCGTCCTGGGAGCGCCAGGGCGACAGCCTGGTCCTCCACCTCGTCGAGCCGGTCCTGGGCGCCGCCGCCGTCGAGCTGTCCTGGCGTACCGACGCCCCGGACGGTGAAGGTGGCGCCATCGCCCTGCCCCAGCCCGAGACGACCTCGGGCCGCCTCGAAGCGGGCCAGGTCAGCGTCCAGGCCGGCGACCAGGGCACGCCCGTCGTGATGCCCAGCACCGGCCTCGACGCCATCCCCGTCGCCCAGGTCGAAGCCTGGGGTCGCGGCATGGTCCCCGGCACCCCGCTGCTGTCCATGGCGATCACCGCCCCGAATCCCACGCTGCGGGTGCGCGTCCTCGACCTCTCCCCCGCCGACGAGCCGCCGACCGTGGTCGACAGCGCCGACATCCGCGTCGCCTACGCCGCCCACGGCCGCGCCCTGCTCCGCTGCAGCTACCAGGTGCGGAACGACAAGAACCAGTACCTCGGCATGCGCCTGCCCGAACACAGCCGCCTGCTCGGCGTGCGCGTCGCCGGAAACGTCGTCCAGACCGTCGCCGACGACGCTGCGGACGGCCGCAGACTGTTCATCCCCCTGGAGAAGTCGGTCGAGACGCTGCAAGGGCTGGTGAGCTTCCCTGTCGAGGTCATGCTGCTGGTCGACGCAGACCCCTGGCAGCGCCGCGGCCAGCGCACACTCCAAGCCCCCGCCCTCGACGCCCCCGTGGCCAGCGCCCGCTGGGAGCTGCTGCTGCCCCCCGGCGTCGCCGTGCGTGAGCTCGAGGGCAGCGCACGCCTCCTCGACGCGGACCGTCCACCCGGCGCCCGCCTGACCTACGGGCGCGCCACCGGCCTGTCGTCCAGCAGCCTCGTGGAGGATCTGGTCGAGGAGGACAAGCGCCAGCAGAGCCAGGAGGCCTGGAACGAAGCCTACCGGGCCTACAAGGACAACGAGTTCGAGCAGGCCCGGGACCTGCTGGACGAGTCCCTGCAGCTCGACGCCGACAACCGCGCGGCCCAGGCCCTGGCCGGCAACGTCGACCTGCTGCTTGGTGACGACGACGCCGAGGAACAGGAGGAGCAGGCCCGGCGGATCCGGGCGCTCGCCCGCGCAAAGACCGGCGAGCTGGCCACCGAGCAGGCCGAGCTGGAGGCCGCCGTCGACGAGGCCGAGCGGGCCGGCGATGCTGTCCAGGTCCAGTCCCTGCTCGGCCGCTACGCCAGCGTCACGCGCAAGCTGGCCCAGGTCGAGGACACCGAAGCCGTCGAGCAGAAGTCGAAGCTGAAGGAGGCCGAGAAGAAGCTGGAGGCCCTCCCGCCCGTCGATGCGCCCGCCGCAGACCTCGGCCTCGGTTCCGCTACCGAGACCACCACCACGGTCGCTGCGGCCAACGCCGCGCCCCGACCGGAGCCTGTCCCCGAGATGGTCGAGGAGCCCGAGCCCATCGAGGAGCTGGAGGCGATGGGCTACATCGAGGGCCTGGACGCCATGGGCTATGTCGGCGACGTCAGCGGTGGCAGCATCGGCGGCACCGTGGTGTCCGGCGCCTATGGCGTCGCCGTGACCGGTACTGGCGAAGGTGGCGGAGGCATGGGTGGCGGAGGCATGGGTGTCGCCGTGAGCGGCGCCGTCGGCGGCGAGGTCGGCGCGAAGGGGTACGCCGAGGACGACGACGGCCTCGTTGTCTTCGACGACATCGAGCTCGACGCCGAGTCCGTCGCACCCGAGGGCTCCGCCGCCCTCACCACCGAAGCCGAGCTGATCTTGGAGACCCGCCCCCGCCGGGCCCCGCGCATCTCGTTCGGCGCCAGCCGCAAGAAGGCCTCCGCGGCCCCGGCCGAGCCGGCGGCCGCTCCCGCGCCAGCGGCGGCGGAGGTCGTCACTTCGTCGACCGACCGCTCCGACGCGCCCACCGAATTCGGCCCGCCGCAGCCTCCGCCCCCGCCACCCGCCACGGTCCCCTCCGCACTGTCCATGGATCCGGCGGTCACCGCCGCGCCGCTCATCACCCCCGTGCCCGCCGCCGGCCCCCGCCTCGTCCTCGAGCAGCACCTGCTCGCCCCCGACCAGGCCCTCACCGCCACCCTCACCTATCGCCTCGACGACTGACCACGCCCCACCCGGAGCCCGCCATGACCCTGCTGCCCACCGCCCTGCTGGCCCTCGCCCTGAGCCCCACCGTCTCGGTCGCCCGCGCCGACGACATCCCTGCGGCCCGGGTCGTCCTGCCCTGGCAGGACTTCAAGACCCTGTGGGAGAAGGGCCAGGCACCCGAGGACCCGCCCAAGCCGGCCCCCCGCGCCTACGCCATCTCCAGCGCCCGCTACGCCGGTCGGGTCGAGGGCGAGGCCACCGTCTTCTCGGCCACGCTGAAGGTCGAGGTGCTCAACGAGGACCAGTGGACCGCGGTCCCGCTGCTGCCGACGAGCACGGCCCTGCGCTCGGCCCGGATCCGCGGCCAGGAGGCGCCGATCTACCTGGACGGTGGCTGGTACACCTGGGTCACGGACCAGCCGGGCACGGTCACCATCGACCTCGAATTCGCCGTCACCACCTTCGACGAGGGTGGCCGATCGGGCTTCGCCTTCCGGCTGGCCCCCTCCGGCGCCACCGAGGTCGAGCTGTCCGTGGACAGTGACGCGGACCTCGACTTCGAGGTCGCCGGCGCCCAGCAGATAACGGACCGGCAACGCGGGGATCAGCGGATCATGACCGCCCTGCTGCCGGCGACCGGCAACCTCAGCGTCGGCTGGGAGCGCGCCGTCGACGAGGTGGCCGAGGACGTCCGCCAGGCCCGCGTCTACGCCGAGCACCAGGCCCTGGTCGGGGTCGGCGAGGGCCTGTTGACCGGCCATAGCACCGTCAACTACAGCATCCTGTTCGCGGGCACCGACAGCTTCACCGTGGATCTCCCCCAGTCGACGACCGTCCTCGACGTGACCGGCCAGGGCCTGCGGGACTGGACGGTGACCGATGAGGGCGACCGCAAGGTGGTGCACGCCGCCCTCAACTTCGAAGCGGAGGGCAGCTACGCCCTGACCATCGACTACGAGCAGCCCCTGCCCGAGGGCGGCGGCCGGGTGGTCCTGCCCGACCTGCGGGTTCTCGGAGCGGAGCGGGTCAAGGGCTTCATCGGCGTCGACGCCCGCAGCACCCTGGAGGTGCGCCCCGGCGACGCCACCATCGCCCGCCCCATCGACGTCCGCGAGCTGCCGGCAGCGATCCTCGGCCAGACCGACTGGCCGGTGCTGCTCGGCTACCGCTACGGCAAGGCCGGCTGGTCCGTCCCCGTCGACATCCGCCAGCACGACGAGGTCGACATGCTGGTCACGATCATCGACCAAGCGGCCGCGACCACCGTGCTCACCCCGGACGGGCGGCGCATGACGCAGGTCGTCTACGCCATGCGCAACAACCGTGCACAGTTCCTGGAGCTGGCCCTGCCACAGGGCGCCACCCCCTGGTCCACCTTCGTCGGCGGCAAGGCGGTCAAGCCGGCCCGTGCCGACGACGGCAAGCTGCTCGTCCCCCTCGCCCGCAGCCAGGCCAGCGGCGGCGACCTCGCCCGCTTCGCCGTCGAGATGGTCTACGTCGAGGACAGCGCGGGCGCCGACCAGGGTGTGTTCACCGCCAGCCTGCCGCTGGCCGACGTGCCCGCGACCGCGGTCGCCTGGACCGTGTACGTCCCCGAGGCAGCCAAGGTCCAGAAGAACAGCATCGACGGCACCCTGCGGCAGGTCGACTGGTTCACCCCCATCGATCTCGGCGGCGTCACCTCGGCCGAGGCCGTCGCCCAGGTCCAACAGCAGGCCAACGCCCTGTTCGACAGCGACGCCATGGCCGCCGGCGTCCAGCCGGTCAAGGTCGCGCTGCCCATCGACGGCGTGCCCCTGTACTTCGAGAAGCTGCTGGTCATGGGCGACCCGCTGGAGGTCGGCTTCCACTACCGGCTCAAGGAGTGAGCCCCGCGCGCGGCCCGGTGGGGGGCCGGCGGCTGGTATGCTGGCACGGTACCGCTCGTCCCCGGAGGCCTCGTGGCCGGCTCGTCCTACGCCCAACGCAAGTGGAACCAGACCTCGAGCGCGGACCAGACAGCGACGTCGTCCCGTCTCGGGCAGGGTAGCAAGGGCGGAATCGGCAACCAGGCGCGGCTGGAGCGCATGGCCGCCCGCCAGGACAGCGGGCTGGCCCCCGAGACCTCGCAGCGCCCCCAGGCCCGGCCCGAGCAGCTCGGCCCCCAGACCCTGGCGCCGGAGACCTCGCCACGGCCCCGGGCGCGCCCCGACCGCGAGACCTTTGTCGACGAGTTCGCGGTCGAGGCGGCGGTGCAGGCCGTCCTCGCCTTCGTCCAGAGCAACTACCCGTCCTTCATGGCCGAAGCCGAGGGCAACGTCGCCCGGATCCTGTCGCGCTGCGCCTGGGACTTCATCGAGAACCCCCGGCAGGTCGCCTACATCGTCGCGACCGCCCACTGGGAGTCGCAGTTCGGCCACCCCAAGTACTCGCGCAGCGAGTCCCTGGTCGAGGACCACAACCGCTACCGCCAGGGCGGAGACGGCAACTGGTCGGCCAAGAACCACGTCACCACCGCCCGCGCGGGCGTGGCCCGCTACAGCCAGGGCGACAGCGAAGAAGCGCTCGACCTCGACTACTGGTCCGACGCCTACGGCGGCATGCTCGGCAACCAGCCGGGGACGACGGACCCCTCGGACTTCCGGGGCCGCGGCTTCGTCCAGCTCACCGGCCGGGAAAACTACGCGGAGATGACCCGACGGCTCACCGACGAGGGGTTCACCTACTTCCTCGACGGGGTGACCTGGGGCCGCGACGAGACCCCCATCGACCTCGTGACCCACTTCGACCACGTCAACCGCAGCCCCGAACTCGCCGCCAAGATCCTCTCCTACGGGATGATGAACGGCAGCTTCACGGGGGCGGAGCTGCCCGACTACGTCGACGACCGGAGGACCAACTACACGGACGCCCGCGCCGTCGTGAACGGCACCGACCAGGCCACCGAGGTCGCCGCCCTCGCCCGCCGCTACCAGGGCGTGCTCAACGACGTCTGGCCGCGGGTCTTCTGGCGCACCTTCGACGCGCCGCGCTGAGGCGCCGCGCCGGGGAGGCGCACCGAGGCACCGCGCCGGCCCGTCCAGCAGCCGCTGATCCCCACCACCAGCGAATCGGCGGGTCTCAGCGCGGGTCTCGTTCGGGCCATGGCCAAGCCGCGGCGGAGGACATAGGGCTGTCGGACCCCACCGCGGAGCCCCCATGCCCAACGCAGTCATCACCGGTACCGGCGGCTACGTGCCGCCGCGCGTGGTCACCAACGACGACCTGGTCGAGCAGTACGGCATCGACACCAGCCACGAGTGGATCCACAGGCGCACCGGCATCAACGAACGGCACTACGCCGAAGCCGGCGTCGGAAGCTCCGAGCTGGGCGAAAAGGCGGCGCGGCGGGCGCTGGAAGCCGCCGGCCTGGAACCGCATGATCTCGACATGATCCTGTTCGCGACGCTGTCGCCGGAGTTCTGCTTCCCGGGCAGCGGCGTCCTGCTACAGGAACGGCTCGGCCTGTGCGAGGGCCCCAAGGCGCGCTTCGTCCCCGCCATGGACATCCGCAACCAGTGCTCGGGCTTCCTCTACGGGCTCGGAACCGCCACCAGCATGGTCAGGAGCGGCGCCTGCAAGCACGTGCTCGTCGTCGGCGGAGAGACCCACTCCGCAGCCCTCGACCTGACGACGCGCGGCCGCACGGTCTCCAGCCTGTTCGGCGATGGCGCCGGGGCGGTCGTCGTCTCGGCCAGCGACGAAGACCGCGGCATCCGCGGCTGGTGGCTGGGTGCCGACGGCCGCTACGCCGAAGTGCTCTGCCAGAAGGTGTGGGACATCCGCCAGCGCCCCTTCATCCCCCAGAACGAAGACGGCGTCGGCCAGGTGCAGCCCGAGATGATGTGGGCCCACATGGAGGGCAAGCGGGTCTTCCGCGCCGCCGTGGAGCGCATGTGCGAAGCGGTGCTGACCGCCTGCACCGACCAGGGCATCACGGGCGAAGACATCGACCTGTGGCTGTTCCACCAGGCCAACATGCGGATCAACCAGTACGTGGCCAAGACGCTTGGCATCCCCGACGACAAGCTCCTCCACAACATCGACCGCTACGGCAACACCACCGCGGCCACCATCCCCCTGCTCCTCGACGAAGCCGTCCGAAGCGGCCGGCTGCAGCCCGGCATGAAGGTCGCCATGGTGGCCTTCGGATCCGGCTTCACCTGGGGCTCGGCCATCCTCGACTGGTAGGACGACGACCATGACCGTGCGCATCGCTGACCACCTGCCCGCTGACGGCGACCGGGCCATGCGCCTGGCGCTTGACCACACCATGGCCGAGATGCGGGGCTCGCGCATCCTCGGCATCGCCGCCGACGTGCGTGCCTTGCAGGACCAGGGCCGCCAGATCTGCAACCTGACCGTGGGCGACTTCTCGCCCGCCCACTTCCGGGTCCCAGACGCCTTGACCGACCAGGTCCAGCAGGCCATGGCGCAGGGGCACACCAACTACCCGCCGGCCGACGGCATCCCAGAGCTGAAGCGCGCCATCGCCGACATGTACACCCGCGATCTGGGCCTGGACTACGGCGCGGCCGGCGTCTGCGTGGGCAGCGGGGCCCGCCCCCCGATCTACGCCGCCTGGCGACTGTTCACGGAACCGGGGGACGGCAGCCTGTCCTTCCTTCCATCGTGGAACGTCGGCTACTACGCGCACTTCTGCAAGACACAGCACGAGTTCGTGCGCACGACGGCGGACACCAACTTCTTCCCGACCGCCGACCAGGTCGCCGCCGCCCTGCCGGGCAAGCGCCTGATGTACATGAACTCGCCGCTCAACCCCACGGGCACCGCCGTAGACGAAGCCGTCCTCCGCGACATCGCGCAGGCCCTGGTGGAAGAGAACCGGGCCCGCGAAGCGGCTGGCGACAAGCCCTGCATGTGGATCTACGACCAGGTCTACTGGCGGCTGACCTCGGGCGACACCCACCACCACAACCCCGTCAGCCTCGTGCCGGAGTGTGCGCCCTACGTCGTCCACGTCGACGCCGTCAGCAAGTGGCTCGCGGGCACCGGCCTGCGGGTGGGCTGGGCCGTGCTGCCCCCCTACCTCCAAACCAAGATGAAGGGCTTCATCGGCCACATGGGGGCCTGGGCGCCACGCCCCATCCAGCAGGCCACCGCCTGGCTCCTCGACCGGCCAGCACTCGTGACGGACTACCTCGTCGGCCTGCAGTCGGCGGTCGACGCCCGCCTGCAGCGCATCTACGACGCCGTCCAGGCCATGCGCTCCGAGGGCCTGCCCATCGACGCCATCGCCCCCCAGGGCGCCATCTACCTGTCGCTGCACGTCGACCTGGTCGGCCGCGGCTTCGGCAGCAACGAAGAGATCCGTGCCTGGCTCCTCGAAGACGCCGGCGTCGCCGTGGTCCCCTTCCAGGCCTTCGACATGCCGGAAGACACCGGCTGGTTCCGCATGAGCGTGGGTGCTGTCGGCCTCGAAGAACTGGACGCCGCCCTGGCCCGCCTCCGGACCGCGCTGAAGCAGCGGGCCTGAAGCAGCGGGCCCGAAGCGACGGTCCGGACGCAACAGGCCCGGCGCCGCTGGACGCGCCGGGTCAGCCGGGTAGACGCACTCTCCTGGCCCTTTCCTCGCCACGATCCGGAGCCCGCCATGCCGCGTGGAGACTTCGCCGACGACGCCGCCTTCCGCCACCAGGTGGAAGCCGACCTGCGCAGCCTGCTCGATCAGCTCGACGATGTCGACGCCGACGAGCTGGACCCCATGCTCACCCCGGGCACCCTGACCCTGCGCTTCGAGTCGGGTGCCACCTATGTGCTCAGCCAGCAGACCCCCACCCACGAACTGTGGCTGTCCGCAGAGCTGCACGCCTGGCACTTCGTCCATGAAGGCGGCAGCTGGGTGGAGCGGGACAGCGGCGACCCCATGACGACGCTGCTGGCCGACATGATCGGCAAGCGGCTGGGAGAGGACGTCCGGCTGGCGCTGTGAGCGTTCTGCCGGGGCGCTGACCCCTGTCCGTCACCCACCCGCCGCACAGCCGGCCGGGCGGCCAGATACGCTGACGGAGTGAAGAACCTCGCGCCGATGCCGGAGCTGCCCGACCGCTACCGCCCGCTGGGACTGCTGGGGGAGGGGGCCACAGGCGCGGTCTACCGGGCCGACGACCTCGTGCTGGGCACCGACGTGGCGCTCAAGATCGTCCGGCCCAACCTCGCACTGCACGCGCGCTTCCGGGCGCGCTTCGCCCGCGAGGTGGCCCTCTCCGCCCAGGTGGTCCACCCCCGCCTGGTGCCGGTGTTCGACCACGGCAAGCTCCCCGACGGGCGCCCCTTCGTCTCCCTGGCCTACGCCGACGGGGGCAGCCTCGCCGACCTGCTCAAGCAGGAGACCAACCTCGCCGAAGCGCTGCGCCTCGTCGACCAGGTCCTCGACGCCCTGGCCGCCCTGCACGCCCGGGGGGTGCTGCACCAGGACCTGAAGCCGGCCAACGTGCTGCTGCACTCCGCCGGCCCGGGCCCGACCGTGGACGCCTGGGTCGCGGATCTCGGGGTGGCCGCAGCCCTGTCCGAGCTGGCGATGAACAAGCGCTCCATCTCGGGCACGCCCACCTGGATGGCACCCGAGCAGCTCACGGGCACCCACCACGAGCTGGGCCCCTGGACCGACCTGTACGCCGTGGGGCTCATCCTGCACGCCCTGCTGAGCGAACCCCCACCCGCCGACCCAAAGGCTCGCAAGGCCGCCCTGGACGAGCGGCTGGAGCGCGCCCCCGCCCTGCCCGACGGGGTCCATCCGCCCCTGGCCGCCGTCATCGGCAACCTCCTCGATCCAGATCCGCGGCAACGCTTCGACCGGGCCGCCGACGCGCGTCGGGCGCTGCGCGATGCCATCCGCGGGCTGGCTGGCGACAAGCCGATCACCGGTGACCTCGCCCGCCTGGGCGACACCACCGACACCCAGGGCCCCGGCACGACCAGCTTCTCCGAGAGCATCCTGCCCGAGGGGCAGGACGCCATCATCGTGCCCCGCCGGGCGGCCAGCGGCTCGGGCAGCAAGGCGCCCCGGTGGAACCGTGTCCCGCCGGACCGCATGCCGCTGCGGCCGCCGGCACCCCGGGGACTGGGCGCGGCCAGTCGCACCAGCCTCGGACTGTTCGCGCTCCGTGACCCGCCGATGATCGCCCGCGAGCCGCTGCGCCGCCTGATGTGGCAGAAGGCGCGCGAGACGATCCTGTCGGGCCGGCCCCAGGTGGTGCTGGTCGTGGGTGCGATGGGCTCGGGCAAGAGCCGCGTCGTCGAGAGCGTGGTCCGCGGCCTGGAAGAGGGCGGCTTCATGGAGGCGATGCGCCTGCGCTACCACGACCCGCCCGGCGTCGACGACGGCTACCGCGGGGCCGTGCGCGAGCTGCTCGCTCCATGGAACGACACGCGCACACGCATCGAAGCCCGGCTGACGCGCTGGCTGGCCCGCGACCAGCAGGTCAGCCCGACCGCCGTGGCGAACGAAGCCCGGGTCCTGGCCCGGTGGTGCGGCTACCGTGGTGAGGGCGAAGAGCCCGTCAACGCCGCCGTGGGCCTGGCCTATCTGTACCGTCACCTCGACGCCCACTCCTGGCGAGGTGGCACCTGCCTGGTGCTCGAGGACGTGCACAGTGCCCAGGCCGAGGGAGACGGGCTGGGGATCTGCGACGCCATCCTGTCGGAGAGCGTGGGGCGCCGGCCGGTGGTGGTCTTCGCCACACTGTCCACGGAAGCGCTGACAGAGGACCCGCAGCTCGCCGCCCAGGTGAAGTCGCTGGTGGCCCGTGGCGCCCTGGAGGTGCGCTGCACCCGCCTCGACCAGGCCGAGATGGAACAGCTCCTGATCATGAGCCTCAACCTCGCGCCCGGGCTGGCCGCTGAGGTGGCCCCCCACTGCGAGGGCAGCCCCTCGTTTGCGATGCTGCTGCTGCGGGACTGGGCGGCGCGCGGGCTGCTCACCCGCAACCCCGACATGCACTTCACGCTGCGCGACGACCTGCCGGTGGAACACGCCGTCACATCCGACATCACGTCGCTGTGCGAGCGTCGCCTGGCCGGAGCGCTGGCGGCCTGCGAAGACCCCGACATCGCGGCGCTGGCCCTGGCCGCTTCGGCACTGGCGGGCATGGTGCCCCCGATCAGCGTGGTCGCCGCCATCCACCCCGAGGGTCTGGATGCACTGCTGGCCACGGGTGTGATCCGGCAGCGTGGCTGGCGCGTCGTCTTCGAGCACCCGCGGCTGCGCGAGCTGGCACTGTCCCAGGCGGCAAGGCGTGACGACACGAAGTCCATCCACAGACGCCTCGCCGACGCCTGGCAGGCGCTGGGCAAGCGCACGGGCGTCGAGGTCAACCTGCCCCTGGGCCAGCACCGCCTCCACGCCGGCGCCGCCAAGGCCGCGACGGGGCCGCTGCTGTCCGCTGCCCAGAGCGCGCTGATCGAGGGGCGCTTCAGCCTGTCGCTCCAGGCCGCCCGCCTCGCGGTCCAGGCCGCCGACGAGGTGGGCTCCCTGACCGGGCAGGTGATGGCGCGCCGGCAGGAAGCCGAAGCCCTGCTCGAGCTCGATCGCGCCGAGGAAGCCGGTCGGGTCCTCGAACAGACCCGCAAGCTCGGTCACATCGACCGCAACACGACCGCCCACCTCCGCGTGCTGGAGGCCCGCGTGGCCATCGAGGGCGGCGACCTGATCACCGGCCGCCGCCTCCTCGACAACGCCATGATGACCTTCGAAGCCACCCGCGACCGCGTCGGGCAGGTGGACGGTGCCCACTGTCTGGGTGTGCTGATGCGCCTGGAGGGTCGCCCCGACGAAGCCGCCGACCAGTACGCGCGCATGCTGCGGACCAACCGCGGCGACCTCCGCCGAGAAGCCATCGCACTGTTCGGACTCGTCGAGAGCAGCATCAACGCGGGCCGGCTGCGCGGCGTGGACCGGACCGTGGAGCGCCTGCGGCAGGTCGCCCGAGAGAGCGGCGACACCCGCAACATCGCCCAGGCCACCTTTGCCGGCGGCCTGCTGCACCTGCGCCGCCGCAACCTCCAGGAAGCCGAGCGTCACTTCCTGACGGCCCGCGCCCTCGCCGCGACCCTGGGTGCTGACAACCTGCTGCTGGCCTGCCTCACGAACCTCGGCGAGATCCACCGTTACCGAGGCGACATCGGTGCCGCCGAAGACACCTGGCGGACGGCGGCGCGCCTGGCCACGGAACGCGCCTGGGACCTGCACGCCGCCACCAGCCGCGTCCAGCTCGGGCTCATCGCCCTGGCCCGCGGCGCCGACCGCCTCGCCCACATCGAGATCGCCCGGGCCGAGCGCCTGCTCGAAGACCACCCCCGCCACTTCGGCTGGCTGGCGATCTCGCTGATCAAGGCGCTGTGGGCGGCAGAAGACGACCAGCAGGCCGAGTGCCGCCACTGGTGGCGCAGGGCGCGCCGGCAGGGCCTCGGCCGCTCGCCCCAGCCCGACCTGTGGATCCCGCTCGAGCGCCTCGCCGCCGTCACCGCGGACCGCGGCTGGCACGAGCTGGCGGCACAGGTCGGCGCCATCGCCCACGGTGGCGCCACGGTCAGCGACGCCGACGCCGACGTCGACGTGGAGATCGACGACGACGACCTGAGCGAGGACTACACCGAAGACCCCGACAGCGTGGCCACCGAGTACCAGCTCGACCCCGTGGACGAACAGTCCACCATGGCCGGTGAACAGGCCCGCACCCACCTCGACCTGCGCAGCCCCGGCGCCGCCCTCCCCCCGCCGTGGGCCCGGCGGCGCGCCCGTCCGTCGGTCAGCCCGCCCGTGGAGATGCCGGCCGAGATGCCCGACGACGTCCCCACGCTGACGCTGCACGTCCGCCCGGCACCGGGCCCCGAAGACGACTCCACCGGCGAGCTGCCGGTCCTCGACCCCGACCACCTGGCACCCGTCGACGATGACGACGACGGGGGGCAGCGGCGGGGGGGGCGCTGACGGCGATGCGCGGTCGTTCGATGACCGGGCGGCCCACGGGGCAGGATTCCCAGCGAGGCAGCACCGGGTCCGCTACACTCGACCCATGGCCCATGCCCCAACCGAGCAAGCTGCGCTTCGGCGCCCCCCATGGACGGAAGTGGGCGCTCCAGCGCCTGGGCGAGCTGCTGGGACGACCGGACATCGCCCGTCCGACACAGATCTGCGCGCCGCTGACGTCTCGCTGCAACTTCGGCTGCGGGTTCTGCCCCCACCCCGCCGCTGAACGCCACCACGAGCTGAGCCTGGAGCAGTGGACGCGTCTGCTGGCAGACCTGCAGGACTGGCTCGGCACCTTCCGCATCAATTTCCTCGGAGGCGAGCCCTTCCTGCACCCCGACTTCTTCGCGATCCTGGAGCAGTGCCATGACCGCGGAATCGTCACAGGTGTCACGACCAATGGTTCGGCGCTCACCGAACGCAACGCTCGGCGCATCGCAGAGCTGGGCGTCTTCAACGTCAGCATCTCGCTCGACAGCCTCGACCCGTCGCGCCACGACACCAACCGCGGGTTCCGGGGCGCGCACGCGCGCATCATGCGGGGTGTCGACTACCTGAACCGCTACCGAAGCGACGCGACGCGCCTCTGTTTCCGAACAACCGTGATGGAGTGGAACGTCCACGAGCTGGTCGACATCGCCGATCTCGCGAGAGACCTCGGGGTGATCAGCGCCTTCCAGCCGGTCGAGTACCGCGACATGGACGAACGGCACCTGGACCCCGACGACTATGTCGTCCCCGATCACGCCCCCGGGCCCATGGCGCGGTTCAAGGCGCTCTCCGTGGGAGAGGTGCCCGACAACCTCGCGGGAAACTGGGTGGAGAGCCTCGATGTCCTCGCGGCGCAGGTCGACGCGCTCGTCGACCGCAAGGCGCGCGGCTGCGCCTATCCTCAATTCCGTCGCCCACCTGCGCGCGATGCAACAAGTCTTCGCCCAGCCCGACTACATCTTCTCGATCCCGCGCGCCTGCAAGGCCGGCTGGGAAGATCTCATCATCCTGCCCAACGGGTCGGTGCGGGGCTGCAGCGAGCAGCTCACCTATGGCAACGTCCTCCACGCCCCCATCCGCGACATCTGGACCTCCGCGGCGGCCGACCGCCATCGCCGGAACTGTGCGGCCTGCACCCGGACCTGAATGAACATGTATCACTGGAAGCGCGGCATCTCAGAGAAGGCCGAGATGTTCCTGCAGTACTTCTGAGATGAAGCGGCAGTGAAGGCTTCGCGTCAGCGCACCCCCGCGATCACCGCGTCCAGCACACGCCGCACGGCATCGAGCTGCTCGTCGTCCTGCGTCGAGATGTCGGCCAGCCACTGGACCTCCAGGGTCCGCGCGTCGATCAGCTCGGTGCGCACTGCGAGCCGGTATGCGGACTTCTCACGCGTCTCCTGGCGCGACGACACGGCGTTCCCGAAGGCTTCGGGGGAGGGGGTCTCGGAGAGCTGCCGCTCCAGGACGTCGATCCGGCCATCGAGTCGAGCCAGGACCGCCGACCGCTCCTCCCGAGCCAGGTCGCCGGGGGTGGGCTCGTCTCCGCCGTCGTACTTGCCGTGTCGCTTCTCGTAGGCCTTCGCCGCCGCGTCCCACCCCGAGACGTAGTGACTCCGCGCGTCGCGCAGCCCCGCCAGCTCGTCCTCCACCGCCGGCTTCCAGGCGTCGTAGCGCTGTGCGTAGGCGCTCGCCTCGGCCGCATCCAGGACCCAGCTCACGGGCACCTCGGCGTCGATCTTCTGGGCCTCGCGCACCTCCAGCTCGAGGATGAGGTCCGCCGGCACGACTGGCTCGACCTGCATCAGCACCCCGAGCGGTGCATTCCAGCGGATCGTCCCGTCGCGCGTGGCCTGCTTCTCGGCCGGGACCGCCATCAGCACGTCGGGCCCGAGGAAGTGCGACAGCCCATGCTCGAGCAGCTTGCGCGGCATGAGATCCTCGATCACCGTCGCCGTCGCATCCCCCATGTGGGCCTGCGATGCTTCGTGCACCGCCACCGGGAGGAGGGCGAGACGGATCTCACCGATCGTGGGCCGCTCTCCTGCCCGAACAGCATCGACCACGACATCCTGGTCCACCGAGCCAACGACGGCCTGGGGCTTGGGAAGTGGAGGCGGCTCGCTGGCGGCGACGAGCGTGGGCCGATCCGGGACGACGAAGCTCGGGTGGGCGCAGGCCTGCAGGGCAGCCGCAGCGCACAGCGCGAACGGATGCAGTCGCATGGTTTGAGTGGACATCAGCGCTCTCCCAGCGTCGCCTGCGCGACGGACGTGAGGTTGTCGACCAGCTCGTCGGGCGTGCGCCCCTCGGCGCCGAGGTCCGCCACGACCAGCACCTGGCCGCTGGCGGGGTCGACGACGTGCAGCCGCAGGCTGGCCGTGTAGATCTCCACCTCGCGGGCCTCCTGCCGCTGCTCCGCGGCCGTCTTCAGCGCATCGACCGACTCCGGATCCCGCGACATGGACGTCGAGACCCGGCGGACATCGCCCACGAAGGCCGCACGGGCCTTGGACTCCGGGGGCTCGACCACGCCGTCCAGCATCTTCTGCCACCAGGGCCGAGACTCCTGGTAGGCCGCTTCGGCGTCTTCGTAGGCGCGCAGGTAGTCGGCGCGCACCTTCTCCAGCTCCGCCAGCCTCTGCTGCCTCGCCGCATCGTAGGATTCGAGCTGGGCCATGTAGGCGTCGAGGTCCGTGTCCTCGTACCAGAAGCGAACCGGCAGGCGACGCGCCTCCTTGCGACTGCTGCGCACCTCGCCGGTGACGAGCACCGCCGCACGGCTGACCGGCACCAGCTCCATCAGCTCGGTCATCCGACCGTGGAGCTGGACCTCCTCTCCCCGACCGGCGCGGGTGTGGGTCGCCTCGACGGCGCTCGATGCGTCGAGGTCGAGAACCGACCGGAAGCCTCCCTCGACCAGGGAGCGCAGCAGGGCGTCGTGGATGTCGCCGACGAAGTCGGTGGCGGCGATGGGGCCGAGGCCGATGACCGAACGCTTCAGGCGGAGCCGCTGCTGCCCGACGACATCCTCCGTCGCCTCCGGAGTGAAGTCCGTCGGCTCGCTCTGGAGCTGCGGCGGATCCGGCGCCCGCACGGCCTGGGGTACCGGCGGCGGAGCGGGGACGTTGAAGGGTACGCGGACGCAGCCAGACAGCGACAGGCCGGTCGCGAGGGTGAAGATGGAGAGCATGGTGTTCTCCTCAAGCGCGCTCGATGAGCGCCTGGTTGATGGCAGCGACGATGTCGTGGACGAGATCGCCGTCCGGCGACGAGAGCGCGTGGGCTTCCCCCGACGCGCTGCCCAGGACCACAGTGTACGTGGGCTTCGCGGCGCGAAACATCACGAGGCCGAGCAGGAAGGGGATGGCGGCCATCAGCGCGAACACGGCGGCGGCTTGGATCTCGCCATCGCTGGCGAGCCCCAGGACGGGGATGGCGCCACCCAGAGCCCCGAACAGCATCAGCAGCATCGCACAGCCTCGCTGGGCTGGCTTCATGTGCTGCGACACAGACGTGATGTTGGCCATCGAGTATGTCTTCCCATGAATGACCGCCCGCTTGTCCGTGACCAGGACGAGAGGCTGTCGGTCGAAGATGTGTGTCTCTTTGCTCACGTGTGCTCCATCGGGTTGGAAGGAGAGCGATGCGGCGTGGCCAAGGGATCCCGGAGCGCCCCGGCACCCGCTCTGCGCGCTACCGGGCGTAGACCTCGTCGTACTTGCCGCGCGCGGTCGCACCACACTTGGGGCACGCGGATCCGCCACAGTCGCTGCAGTACTTCGTCTTGCACTTCAGGCAGGTGTAGACCGGGAAGAAGGCCCCGCCGAGCAGGGACTTCTTGAGGATGCGCCCGCACCGCGGGCAGGAGGAGAGGTGGGCCATCAGCGTGCCGCCTCTGCGTCGTCGAAGGACGCGGTCAGGGTTGGAGGTTCGCTCAGGGCGTCGCCGAGGTCATCGGCGGGGGCGACGTCGTCGGCGCTTGCCCGTCCAGACCGGCCGACGCCGCAGGACAAGGCCGCAGCAGCGCCAGCGGCCAGCACCGAAGCGACGAGGCCGATCGTCCACGCGCTGGCCGCGTCCGCCAGCGCCGCGACCAGCAGCCAGCCGACGCTGACCGTCGCGGTGGCGATGGCGGCCGCCCCCAAGGACTCGATGCCCGCCGCAGCGCCGACGAAGCCGGCAACAAGGGCCGCCGCCAGGTAGGTCCAGGGCGCCGCCTCCGGGCCCATCGCCCACTTGTCGACCAGCGGGACGGGGAAGAGCACGGCCACCACGCCGAGCATGCCGAAGAAGCCCGTCAGGAAGCCGCTGCGCGGGGTGGAGCGGCCGCCTACGAAGGCCGGGACCGCGCCGTACGCGACCAGGAACACCATGTTGCCCAGGTCGACACCCCCCAGGATCCCCCGCTGGACGCTCGCCGCGAACATCATCACCAGGACACCGAGCCAGGCCTGCGGCGCGACCGCGCGGAGCGCCACCGCGGGCACCGGATCGAGGATCGAGGTGGCGAGGGTCGGGGCGCCGCGGGTACGCTCCCGCTCGCGCTGCACGTGCCGGTAGAAGCGTGTGACGGCCACGCCCTCGGCGACGGTCCCGGGCAGGCTGTACCGGATGCGGTGGTTTCGGGAGCCGAACACCAGGAGGTAGCGGGTCGCCGCGAGCGCATAGATGACCAGGAGCACGCCGATGGGGGCGATCATTCCGAACATCAGGATGCCGATGACGAGCACGGTCGGGTCCATCCGATGCTCGAGCCGGGCACCGTCCAGGTCGTGCACCGGGATGGCCACGGATCGGGAGCGGGCGAACAACCAGCGGACCTCCTGCAGGATGACGCGATGCGTCGTCGCAAGCAGCCGGCTGCGCGAGAAGCGGCCGTCCAGCGACAGGCGGTCCACCTCGACCTCGTCCGGACGGATGTCGATCTTGAGGGAGTCAAGGCTCCGGCGCCGCGTCGCCAGGAGCATCACGACGCCGAAGCTGACAACAAACACAAGACAAAGGACGGACAGCAGTTCGGCGCTCATGCGTCACCTCCCGCGGCGGTGAGCCGCGTCACCGTGGCCAGCCCGTCGGCGCTGGCCAGCTCCCTCGCGAGCCCGTCGAAGTCGACGAATTCCAGGTCGCTGAAGCGCCAGGCCCCCTCCACCTGCACCGCCGTTGCGTGGACGACATGGCCGCCGAGCTGGGCCTGGACAGTGGCCACCCCTGGCGAGAAGAAGGCCCCTCCGGCCGGCCGGCGGGTGGTGACGATGTCGTGTGCGCCCGCACC
Source organism: uncultured Enterobacterales bacterium (assembly GCA_964599085.1). Taxonomy (GTDB): domain Bacteria; phylum Myxococcota_A; class UBA796; order UBA796; family UBA2385; genus J125. Next base: position 18,366 of record CAZRFD010000131.1, read on the forward strand.
GGCAAAGCCCTCGCGCAGCGCCTGCGAGAGGAAGCGCGCGCCACGCTCGGCGACGAAGGCATCCCGGTCGGCCCAGGCCTCGAAGCTGGTCGTTGCCAGCACGGCCGCGTCCTCCTCGGACAGCGACGGTGCGCCCAGCGCGACGAGCACCGCCCGCTGTTCCAGTGGCAGCTCCCAGGCGCCAGCCTCCGCCAGGAAGCCGGCCTGTCCATCGCGTCGCTCGATCGACCGGCGCGCAGAGTAGCGCAGCGCCCGCCAGTCGCCGATCCCCGCGGTCGCGACGTCGTTCCACAGGGTCCGGATGTCCCCGTCCTCGTCGGTGTACAGCAGCGCGCGATCCTGCTCGGACAGAGCGGCCTGGGCGCGCTGCGAGATCCATTGGTCCCGATCGTCCGGCCGTTCGCGGTAGGGGATCGCGCGATAGGCCTTCCAGGCCTCCGACCGCGCATCGTCGAGCCGGAGATGCATGGCGTAGGCTTCGAGGGCGCCCGCCCCCGCGGCACGCTCCAGCGACTGCTCCACGCGACCGTGCCACGCACCTCCCAGCGCATCGGTGACCATGGAAAGCTGCCCCGGCGGCGACAGCGGCTCCAGGCAGGCCAGGTCTCCGGCGACCGCGCAGCCCTCGTAGGTCGACAGCAGCCGGCCCGGCGTGCTCTGCGCCAGCATGAAGAAGTGCGCCGCACCCAGCCCCGCAGCCCCCAGGCCGAACAGCCCAGCCACCGGCAGCGTCCTCAACAGTGCACGTCCCATCGCTCGCTCCGAGTACAGGGGATCCGCCGCACCCCTGGGAAGGCGCGTTGGATCGATCACGCTGGCTCAGGATGCGACCCGCGTTGTGCGTGTCCCGCCAGCGATGACAGACGTTATCAGGCGGTCCGGGGGCCACTCCAGCTCTGTGACGCCATACTGGAAACGCCCGGTTGCCACCCGCGACCCTCGATCGGGGCCGCTACTCCGACCGGTCATCCTCCACCGGCATCCTGTCCGACACCGGCAGGAGCTGCATGTTGCAGAGCATGACCTGCTCGACCGGCAGCCCCTCGCGCACCCGCGCATCCTCGACCATCCCGACGATGCGCTTCATGACCGTACACAGCTCGTGCCGCACCTGCTCCGCGACCCCCACCGGCACCGCGAGCATCGACGCCTGGAAGTACCGCTCCGACGCATCGAAGTGTTCGAGGCCGGTCCGCGCGAGATCGATGGCTGCAGCGTGGAACCTGTGCGCCGCGATGCTGGCGACCTCGTCCCCGGTGGCGAGGGGCGCGTCACCTGGACCCCACGAACCATGAGCCCCCCGTAAGAACCCGCCGCTCTCCGCCATCCACACTACTGTTCAGGCC
>CAZRFD010000132.1:0-19683 GCA_964599085.1 uncultured Enterobacterales bacterium
GCCCCACCGCAGGCACCATCACAGACGCGTCCAGCGGGTGCAGGTCGTCGCGCTGGATGCCGAGCCGGGTCAAGCCGGCCATGGCCAGCACGATGGCCTGGTAGTCGCCGCGATCGAGCTTGCCGAGCCGGGTGTCGACGTTTCCGCGGATGTCCCGCACGTCGAGATCCGGCCGAGCGGCGAGGATCTGCGCCCGTCGCCGCAGCGAGCCGGTGCCGACCACCGCCCCCTGGGGCAGATCCTGCAGCGCGCAGCCGACCAGCGTGTCCCGCGGATCAACCCGCTTGGGCAGCGCGCCGAGGGTCAGCCCTGGCGGGTCTTCCGTCGGGAGGTCCTTGAGCGAGTGCACCGCGAAGTCGATGCTGCCGTCGTGCAGGGCCTGCTCGAGCTCTGCGGTGAACAAGCCCTTGCCGCCGACCTGCGCGAGGGGGCGATCCTGGATGCGGTCGCCGCGCGTGCGGATGATCTCCAGCCGCACGGCCCGGCCCGTCGCCGCGGTGATGCGATCGGCGACCTGCTGGCTCTGGGCGGTCGCCAGCGCGCTCCCGCGCGTGCCGAGCACCAGCGTGCGGGGGGCCGTCTGTGCTTCAGTCATGGTCACTGCCTTGGGCTTGGGAGGCGCCGCCCGGGCCGCTGCCCGCGGCAGCGTCGTCGTCGGCGTCGCCGGTGTCTGCAAGGCCCCCGAGGGCGCTCAGCAACACGTCGAGGGCGTGGTCGTCGCCCGCTGACGCCAGCGAGCGGGAGGCCTGGATGGGTTCGTGGAGGATCTTCTTGACGATCGAGCGGGTCATCTTGTCGATGGCCTTGCGCTGCTTGGGCGTGAGCGCGCCGAGGAACTTGGCGGCCCGCTCGACCTCTGCGGCACGGATCTGCTCGGCGTTGCGGCTCATGGCGCCGATCCGGGCGTGCAGTTCCGCGTTGCGGAGCCACTCCCAGCACAGCTCCACCTCTTCGGCGACGATGCGTTCGGCATCCGCTGCGGCGTCCTGCCGGGCGGCGCGCCCGCTCTCGGCCACCTGGCGCAGATCGTCCACGTCGAAGCGGAACAGCCCGTCGAGCTTGTCGACCGCGGGGTCGATGTTGCGCGGCACCGACAGGTCGATGAGCACGAGCGACCGGAAGCGGCGCTTTCGGGCGACCGGAGCGAGCGTGGCGCGGTCCAGCAGGATCCGCCCGGCCGCCGTGCTGGTCATCACGATGTCGACACGGGGCAGGTAGGCGTTGATCTCATCGAAGGGGATCGCCGCCGCGCCGAAGTCCTTGGCCACTTCCGCGCCCCGAGAGAAGGTGCGGTTCGCCACGATGAGCTCGGACAGGCCATAGTCGAGCAGCGACCGCGCCACGACCCGGCCGTGCTCACCCGCCCCGATGAGCATGGCCCGGCGGGTGTCGAGGCCGCCGAGCACCTGGCTGGCCAGCTCGACGCCGGCGCGCCCGATGCTCACCGCTTCGCGGGCGATCCGCGTCTCGCTGCGGACCCGCTTGGCCACCTGCAGGGCGTGGTCCATCACGCGGTGGAGCACGGGCCCGGCGGCCCTGTGCACCTGGGCCACCCGGTAGGCCTCGCGGACCTGGCCGACGATCTGCGGTTCTCCCAGCACCATCGAGTCCAGGCTGCTGGTCACCCGGAAGAGGTGCCGGATCGCGTCGTCGTCGGTGTGCCGGTAGAGGTAGGGAAGCGTGCGCCGCGGAGCGAGGCCGTTGCGCTCGGCCAGCCAGGCGGCGACAGCGTCGCTGTCGTAGCCGTTGGTCGTGACGGCGTAGAGCTCCACCCGGTTGCAGGTGGACAGCAGCAGGGCTTCGCGACCCAGCCCGTCGGTCCGCAGCGCGTCGAGCAGCCCAGGCACGTTGGCCGCAGGTACGGCCAGACGCTCCCGCACATCGACGGGCGCGGTGTGGTGGCTGAGGCCCACGGCGATGAGGGACGATCCCATCTCAGACGCCCCCACCGTGGAGCCCGAACACAGCCATGCCGAGCCCCGCCACCGCGAGGAAGACGACGAAGCCGCTGACCCCGAAGAGCGCGACCACGCGCCCCCGCCAGCCGATGGCCACCCGGGCGGCGAGCCCCGCGAGGTACCAGGCCCACACCATCAAGGTCAGGCCCGACGTCAGGTCACCAGGGAGGAGCTGCCCGGTGCGATGCACCGACCAGGCCATGCCCACCGCGATCCCGGCGGACAAGGTGGCGAAGCCGAAGCCCATGGTCTGGAGGATCAAGGTGTCCAGGGAATCCAGGCTTGGCAGGCGGGTGATGTTGGCGAGCCGCTTGCGCTTGAGCCGGCGGCGCACGAGCAGGTACAGCGTCGACATCGAGAACGTCAGCGCATAGGCCGCAAAGCCTGTCAGCACCAGGCTGATGTGCACGACGAAGAAGGCCGAGGGGGCTTCACCGGTCCCAGCCGTCACCGGAGCGAAGGCGGCAATACCCAACAGCGCACAGGCCAGCCCCAGCAGGATGCGCTGCAACATCGCCATGCGCGGGCGCCGCGCGAACCACAGCCGGGCAAGCACCACGACGAGCGCGGTCACGCCGAAGGACTCCGTGACCGAGCGGAAGGTGAGGCCCTGGTTGTGGATGACCAGGGCGAGCCCCTGAATATGCAGCAGGATGCCCGCCGGCACCCACCAACGGGCGGCCAGCACCCGAACCCGGCCGCCGGCACGACCGATCAGCGGCGCGAGGTAGCAGGCGACGGCAACCAGCAGCAGGGCGCGATCCATGGCCGCGTCCTATCCCTGTCGGCCGGCACAGGCCCGTAGAACCGGCGGCGTGTCGCTGGAGCCGCGGCGTTCAGCCGCCGCGTCGACGGAACAGCCCGCTGAGCATCCCGCCGACTCCCCCGGGATTACTGGCTTCGGAGCCATCGGATGGTGCGGGCTTGTTGCGAGTCTTCGACCCCCGTTGTTCGGAACCGGCGTCTTCGGCGCGCTGCTGCGCGCGCAGCTCTCGTTCCTCGGCGTCGGCGACGCGTACCGCCTCCACACCGTCACGCCGCAGCTTGCGGAGCCGCAGGCGCCGCTTGGCATCGACGTTCTGGTCCCACTCCTGGACCGCCCGCTCGAAGCAGTCGAAGGCAGCCTTCTGCCGGTCCGCCGCCAGCAGCATCTCGCCCAGGTGGTAGAGCAGGTCGGAGCGCTGTCGGCCCTCCGGCGCCTGGAGATCCATGAGCGCCATGGCACACTCTTCTGCGGGAGCCACCCCCGCGTCGAAGCGGGCCCGGTTGAGCATGAAGATCGTCCGCCAGTCGTGCGGATTGACCGCGTGTGCGGCTTCGAAGGCTTCGATGGCTTCCGGCAGGGACTTCCGCCGATACGACACGTCGCCTCGCGCGAACAGCAGCAGCGCCTTGCGTCGGTCGCCGTCCGACACGTAGACCCGCCCGGCCGCCGCGGCCCTGAGGCGAGCCAGTGCTTCCTCTCGATAGGTTGGTTCCTGCAGCACTTCGAAGGCGTCCCCGACGATGGCGAAGCACTCCTGCGCTTCGCGCTGCACGGCCTTTGACTCCCGGGCGAAGCGGTCCGGGTGAAACCGTGCCGACAGCAGCCGGAAGCGCTCGGCGATGCCCCGGTCATCGAGGTCGCCCAGCTTGGTGATGCCCAACACTTCAGCGGGGTGGAGGTCGGCCAGGCGCTGCCGCTCGGCGCGCAGCTCGGCCAGGACCGGGTCGCTGTCCGCGGCGGCATCGTCGTCTGCCCCAGCGTGCGTCCGTACTTCCTCCACACGCGCCTGGATCCGCTCGCGCAAGGAGGGCTGGTCGGCCCCGTCAGCGGCTTCGTCGACGACCGGGTCTGGAACATCACGGACCTGCAGTCGAACCAGCCCGAGCTGCAGCAGCAGGTCCGCCGCCAGCCAGGTCGCGTCATCGTCCCCGGACACCAGCTCGTCGAGGAGCGCCCCGTTGGAGGCGGCGCGCCAGAGCCGCAGCGCCACGGGTGGCAGGCCCGTCGGCCCGAAGCCCGGATTCGTCGCCGCAAACACTTCGTCGCGGTGGGGTTGCAGCAGGGCCCGTGCGTCGTCCGCCGGGCGAGCCGCACCCAGTGCGTCTGCCAGCGACTGCGGCAGCGGCGAGGACAGCGGGAGGGCCCGCTCGGGCGGTTCCGCCATGCTGTCGAAGAACACCATCCCTCCGCTGCGACCCACCAGTCCGGCGATGGTCGCGGCGAGGCCGGTCGCGGCTTGTTGCATCGCCAGGTCCGGCCGCAGCCCGGCGCCGATGGCCCGGCCGATGAGGGTCTCGAGGTCGTCGTCTTCGTCGCCCTGGACGCCACCGTCGGCGAGCACGTCGGGGAAGCCCCGGGCAGCGACCACCTGTCCGTCGTGGAGGTGCACCTCCCGCTCGACCTCGTCGAGGTACAGCTCGAGGCGCCCGCTGGCGCGCGCCGCAGCCGCCGCCCAGAGGACCCGGAAGGGCGGGAAGTGCTCGAAGCTGCCGTCGACGTTATCGAGCACGAGCCGACCCTCGAGGTCACCGGCCCCTCGGTGTTCGATGCGCGCCAGCGTCGTGCCGACCGACGACATGGTCAGCGGCGGCACCAGCAGTGCGTCCGGCACCTCCACGAACACCAGGCCGAGCCCCGAGCGGACACCGGCGCCCGTCCACAGCACGCGCGGCCCACCCTCCGGGGCGCGCAGGCGTCGGATGGCGGCCCGCCCCTCGGAGCAGGCCGCGTCGTTGTCCACGACGACCAGGTCCACTCCCCTCGCCTGCCCGGCGTGCTCGGCAGCATCCAGCGTCGGAGCCAGGCGCACGGAATGCCCGAGCGCACGGAACACCTCGGCTACCGACCTGCTTCGGTCCGCATCGGGGCTGACGATTAGGATCTGACTCAACGGGGTCCTCGGTTCGGCCTGGTGTGGAGCGCGTGCAGAGCGACGGCGCGCGAGCTTCCGCGAGCGAGTCGCGTGTCGGGCAGCCCCGGCGAGGCTGCACGACGCGACCAGAGAGCCCCACCGGGGCCTTGCTCACCGGGTTGTCGGATCCTACATGGTCTCAGCGCCGGTGACATCACCCGCGCAACACAAGAGCCGTCCCGGCCTCCTCGCCGCGCCTCGCGGCGGCGTTCGAGGGCGGCGCACTTCGACTCCACGCCGCACTCCCTCCCCCCAAAACGTTCCCCGAGAGCAGCTCCCATGGCCAGCGACAAGGTCCACCAGGTCACCGACGACAGCTTCGACGCCGAAGTCCTCCAGTCCAGCACGCCCGTCCTCCTCGACTTCACCGCTACCTGGTGCGGCCCCTGCAAGCGCATCGCCCCGCTGATCGACGCGCTCGCCGACAAGACCAACGGGCAGCTCAAGGTCTGCAAGATCGACATCGACGACAACCCGAAGTCGCCGATGCAGTACGGCATCCGTGGCGTGCCCACGCTGATGCTCTTCGACGGCGGCAAGAAGGTCGGCCAGCATGTCGGCGCGCTCAACGGCGCCCAGCTCGACCAGTTCGTCAGCCAGGTCCTGTTCTGAGCGGTCGGTCGGGGCCGGTTCCGCATGGATCCGGCACCACCCCAGCCCCTACTTGGCGACGGCCGCCCGCGGCGGAGCATCCTCCAGCCACCACGCAGCCCCCAGCGCGGCAACGCACATCGGGTCTTCGGGCACGACCACGGGCAGCCCGGTCGCCTCACCGATGGCCTGGTCGAGGTCGCGCAGCAGCGCCCCGCCGCCGGTCATCACGATCCCGGTCTCGGCGATGTCTGCTGCGAGGTCCGGCGGCGTGTGCTCCAGGGCGCTGATCACCGCGTCCACCAGCAGGCGTACCGGCTGCGCCAGGGCCTGGCAGATCTCGTCGGCGCTGATCACGGCCGCCCGAGGCCAGCCGTCGCGCGCATGTCGTCCCCGGACCTCCAGCTCGGCGGGGGTACCGCCAGGGAGCGCCCGGGCGAGACGCAGCTTGATGTCTTCGGCGGTGCGCAGCCCGATGTGCAGGTCGTGCTGCTCGCGCATGTGGTGCACGATCGCCTGGTCGAGGTGCGTGCCCCCCACCCGCAGCGCGTGGTGGTGGACCACCCCCGACAGAGACAGCACCGACACGCTGGTCCGGCCGCCGCCGATGTCGACGACCATGTGCCCGCAGGCGTCGTCGATGGGCAGCTCCGCACCGAGCGCGCAGGCGATCGGCTGCTCGACGAGCAGCGCGTCCCGGGCGCCGCTGGCCTCCGCGGACTCCTTGAGCGCCCGCAGCTCCATGTCGCCGGTGCCGTGGGGTACGCAGAGCGCGGCCCGCGGGCTCAGCCAGAGCCGGCGCCCCTGTACCCCGAGCACCAGGTGCCGGAGGACGGCCTCGGCCGCCTCGAAGTCCTGGATGACCCCGTCGCGCACCGGCTGGATCACCTCGATGTCCGGCGGTGTGCGGCCGAGCATGTCGAGGGCGTCGTCTCCGACGGCGATCACCCGTCGCCGCCCGCGGCTGCCGCGGTGCATCGCGACGGCCGTCGCCTGGCAACACTCGACGCCGCGCCCCTGCACGAAGATGCGGGTGTGGGAGGTCCCGAGATCGATGGCCAGATCGGCCGAGAGGGCGCCGAACACGGAGTTGAGCATGGCGGGGAGCCGGTGGAGAGGAGGTGCGGAGGCGGAGCGCGGGCGGAGCGGACGGGCTCGACGCGCGGAGGAGGGAGAGCCGAGAGGCGGCGCGGCGTTGACCCGTCAAGATGACGGCTCGACCGTATCACGAAGCTGATTGCTTGCCGAACCTCTCCGCCGTGGGTAGGTCGGCCCTTCGCGCCGCAGGGCGCCGTCCTGCATCGAGGTACCGCCATGAGCATGATGGAGAAGATCCGCAGAAGCACCGACAGCACGGTGATGAAGGTCATCTTCATCATCATCGTGCTGGTCTTCGTGTTCTGGGGCGTGGGGCAGACCCGCGGCATGCAGACGACGCAGGCCGTGGCCACGGTCAACGGCGAGCGGATCACCGACAGCGAGCTGCAGCGGATCATGCGGTCCAAGGTGCGCGACATGGGCGGCAGCACCCTGGACGAGGACCAGGTGCAGGAGCTGTCGCGCCAGGTGCTCGAGGGCCTCATCCTCCAGCGGGCGATGGTCCAGGAGGCGCTCAAGATCGGCCTGGAGGTCTCCACCGAGGAGATGCAGCGCTACGTGCTCGAGATCGATGCCTTCAAGGACGCCGACGGCAAGTTCTCGTCGGAGCTCTACGGACGCTCGCTCAAGCGCATGGGGCTCAAGAAGGGTGCCTTCGAAGAGCAGATCCGCGAGGAGATGCTGCGCAACAAGCTCCGCGACGTCGTCGTCGCCGGTGTGGGCGTCAGCGACGCCGAGGTGCGCGACCTCTACGACCGGACGGCCACCCAGGCCGAACTTCAGTACGTCCGCGTGCTCGACAAGGCGATCGCTGCGACGGTCGAGGTGAGCGACGCCGACATCGATGACTTCCTCGCCCGTGAAGCCGCCCAGGTCACGGCGGCCTATGAAGCCGACAAGGCGCGGCTGTACAGCAAGCCGCGCCGCATCCGCTACAGCCGCATCCTGCTGCGCAAGGGCGTCGCGGGCGTCTCCGACGATGACACGCGGGCGCGCATGGAGCAGATCCGGGCGGACGCCGAGGGGGGCGCCGACTTCGGAGAGCTGGCGCGCAAGTGGTCCGAGGACCTCAGCGCCGCGACCGGCGGCAAGGCGGGGCTGATGCCGGAACCGCAGATGGACCCGGCCCTCGCCAACGCCGCGATCACGGCGGGCGCCGGCAAGCTGTCCGGCATCGTCGACACGGAACGTGGCTTCGTCCTGCTCAAGGTCGACGAGATCCTCGCCAAGGAGGAGACCCCGCTCGACGACGTCAAGCGCGACATCGCCCGTGAGCTGTTCGCCCGCAGCAAGGCCAGCAGCATCGGGGGCGAGCAGGCCGAGCAGGTCCTGGCGGCCTGGAAGGACGCCGGCGCCCCACCGACCGACCTGCTGGCCGAGCTGGGCCTGGAGCTGCAGGCGGCCGGTCCCACAGCACCCACCGACATCTACCTGCCGGGCGTGGGGCTTGCCCCCGACGTCAGCCAGGCGATCACCGATCAGGCCCGCGAGGGGCTCATCGACGCCGTCTTCCCCATCGACGGCGGCCGCCTCGTGGTGGGCGTCAGCCGCTGGCAGGGTGCCGACGAAGCCCAGTTCGAGCAACTCAAGGAGATCATCCGGTACCAGGTCCTGCAGCAGAAGCAGCAGCAGGTGCTCCAGCAGTGGCAGCAAGGCCTCGTGGCGCAGGCCAGGATCGAGCGCTTCATGCACTGACAGCGCCAGGCGCCGCCGATCGGTCCCACGCCCCACAACATCCGCAGCCGCCGGCCGCATGCTGGGCCGCCGTGTGCGGATCGGGGACGTGGCGCAACGCGCGAACCTCTTGACGTGTCAAGCACTTACGTTCCGCCGACTCTGGAATTGAATTCCAAGCTTACGGAACCTTTCCACTTTTTGCACAAGGTGATACTGTCGTCGGGACAGGGCCACTCCGGTGGCCCCCAACGTTCGACAGGACCCGCCGTCTGCTGACCCTGATGCTCCAGCTCCCCCGGCTCCCGCTCTGCGGGCAATCGCTGCCGCTGACGCTGACCGGGCGTGCCTTCCCCTCGGGTGATCGGGAAGCACGCCTCGCCCCCGCTGACCACCCGCGGCGGGTCCTGTTCGAACGCCCTCCAAGCCGCCGCTCCACGAGCGTGCTGCGGGTCGACATGTGAGCCGCTCCGCGCGAGGGCTGGCCAGCCGGGCCCTGGCGGTCCGTACGCCCGAGGGTGACGGCGACGTCGCCGCCGAGCTCGGCGCCATGGTCCTGCGCGCGGCGGTCGAGATCGCCTGGAGCGCGCGCCACCCGCACGAACGCTTCGCGGCGCGCACCGACTCGGCCCCACCCGACCGGGTGTACTACCGGGCCAGCGACGGCTGGGAGTCGCCGCTGTGGCACTACCCCGCGCGGCCCGGCACCTCCGGCGAGCCACTCCTGCTCGCCCACGGCCTGGGCCTCAGCCACCAGAGCCTGGACTTCCGCGCCGGCCAGTCGCTGGCACGCGCGGCCTGGCGCCGCGGCTACGACGTCTTCCTGCTCGGCCACCGCGGGGACCGCCAGGCCGTCCGGCCTGCACACGCGGGTCCCTACGACTTCGATGACCTCGTCGATCACGATGTGCCGGCCGCCGTCGCCCGAGTCCGGGAGCTGACGGGTGCCCGCCGGGTGCTCTGGATCGGCCACGCCATGGGCGGCCAGCTCGTCTACGGCCACCTCGCACGCGGGGGCGGCCACGAGATCGCCGCCGCCGTGACCCTCTGCGCGCCCGTGTGCTTCCAAGTGCCGGAGAGCACCGCGCGCATCGCCGCGTTGGCTGCCCACCTGCTTCCCCCGGACTGGCAGCTCCCGATTCGGGCGCTCCAGCGGGCCCTGGTCCCCCTCGACCAGCCCCCCGTGTGGCGCGGGCTCGCCGCTGACGCCTCCGGCCCGGAGCTGCGCGGCGTGATGCTGGATGGCGTCGAGGACCTGCACACCGGCGTGGTCCGCCAGGTGGCACGCTGGGTGGCCAGCGGCCAGCTCTGCGACCGCGACGACCGCTTCGACTACCTGGCCGCGCTGCGTGGCGTGCGCGTGCCCACGCTGGTCGTCGCCTGCGCGGGCGACGACATCTGCCCGCCGTCGAGCGCCCGTCCGGCCGCCGACACGCTGCCCCCCGAGTACGGGAGCTGGCTGCAGCTCGGGGGCGACTGGGGACACCTCGATCCGCTGGTCGGCAGGCGGGCGCCACAGGAGCTGTTCCCCAGGCTGCTCGACTTCCTCGACCAGCGACGCAGCGGCTGCTGGTAGTCGCCGCACGCAGCGACGGTGCGGAGCGGGACGCCGAGCGCGCGTTGACGCGCCTCGCAGGTCGGTACGCGCGCGCGGTCGGCTACCATGGCTGCGTTACAGCTTGCCCGCACGCCGGGATGCCGAAGGAGCCCCATGTCCACCGAGACCCCTGCGCCACCGCCCGCCTCTCCACCTGGCGACGGTCCGACCTCTCCCCCTCCCCCACAGCGCCGCCCACCGCAGCGTCATCCACCGCAGCGTCGTCCCGCCAAGAAGGGTGGCACCAGGCTGCTGCTGTGGGTCGCGGCGATCGGGCTGGTGGTCATGCTGGCCGCGGTCGTCGGGGTCGCGATCCTGATGCAGGACGGCGGCGACCCGCTCGCCGACAACAGCGGCCGCTGGCTGTACGTGACGCTGGAGGGCGCGACGGACTCGCCGGTCACCGGCGGGATCCTCGACGATCCCAGCGACCTGCCGCCGCTGTCCACCGAGCTGACCCAGCTCATCCGCGATGCCGCCGACGACGACGAGATCCCGGGCATCGTGCTGGCGGTCGAGGGCAGCAGTGTCGGCTGGGCACAGGTCCAGGAGGTCCGCAGCGCGCTCCTCGACTTCAAGGCCTCCGGCAAGCCCTGCGTCGCCTGGGCCGAAGCCTATGGCAACCGCGAGTACTACCTGGCCAGCGCCTGCGGCGAGATCCAGGTCGCGCCGGCCGGCCTGGTCCTGCCCAACGGGCTCTCCCTCACCCAGACCTACTACGCAGAAGCCTTCGAGAAGCTCGACGTGCACCCCAACTTCGAGCACGTCGGCAACTTCAAGAGCGCGGTCGAACCATACGAACGCACCGGCCCCAGCGAGTTCGCCAGCGAAGCGACCTCCATGCTGCTGGACGGTATCTACGACCAGCTCGTCGATGGCATCGCGCAGGGCCGCGGGGTCAGCCGCGAACAGGCCCTCGCCTGGATCCAGGCCCCACCCATGACCGCGGAAGCCGCCCTGGACATGGGCATGGTCGACCGCCTCAGCTTCCGGGACGAGCTGCTCGACCAGGTCGAACTGGGCGACGAAGCGGCTGCCAGCGCGGACGACGACGCCGAACCGGACCGCAAGCCCCTGCGGCACTACCGCGACTACCTCAAGGACCGGCGGCGGGCCTGGCGGCACGTCGACACCGACGTCCAGGTAGCGGTCATCTACGCCGAGGGCCAGATCGTCACCGGTGACAGCAGCACGGACATGTTCGGCAGCCAGAGCATCGGGGACCGGACGGTGCGCAAGCAGCTCGAGCAGGTCCGAGAAGATGACGACGTCGACGCCGTCGTCCTCCGGGTGAATTCGCCGGGCGGCTCGGGCCAGGCCAGCGACGCCATCTGGCGGGAGGTGGTGCTCACCGCCGACGAGAAGCCCCTGGTCGTGAGCATGTCGGACTACGCCGCCAGCGGCGGGTACTACATCTCCATGGCCAGCGACTGGATCGTGGCCGAGCCGGGCACACTGACCGGCAGCATCGGCGTCTTCGGCGGCAAGATGAACTTCTCCGGTGCGCTGGGCAAGCTCGGCCTGACCCAGCACACCTGGAAGCGCGGGGAGCGCGCGACCCTGTTCAGCGCGGCCCACGACTTCGACGACGACGACCGGGCGCTGTTCCGGCGCTACCTCGAGAGCTTCTACCAGACCTTCGTCAGCAAGGCGGCGGACGGCCGGGGCATGAGCTTCGACGCCGTCCACGAGGTCGCCCAGGGGCGGGTCTGGACCGGACAACAGGCGCTGGACCGCGGCCTCGTCGACGAGCTCGGCGGCCTGGACGTGGCGATCGACAAGGCCGTGGCGCTGCTGGAGCTCCCGGAAGCCCCCGCCGATGTCGAGATCGTGCGCCTGCCGGAACGCAAGGGCTTCCTCGAGCAGTTGCTGGAGGAGATGCAGGGCGCGGACCGGGACATCGAGAGCCGGGCACGGGCCGACGCCGCCGTGCGGGCCCTCATCGACGCCACGCTGCCGGACGCGCGGCCGGCGCTGTCTGCGGCCCTCCGCCTGCAGGCGCTGGGCGAGCGCGGCGACGTCGCCGCCCTGCTGCCCGGCAGCATCGAGATCCGCTGAGCAGGAGGGGCCGCTCGCAGCGGCGCGAGCGGCGTACTCCCCCCCCTCTGTGCTGGCGGACCGGCCGCCGCGGTCAGTTGACCTCGACCGGGTAGAACCGGAACTTGGCGGCGATCAGCGTGGACAGCGCGGTGTTGATGTCGGTCATGTCGGCCGACGCCGAGTTGCGCGTGCCGGCGACGCCGATGGCGTAGACCCCGGTCTGCTCGAAGGCGCCGCCCGGGATCTCCACGCTCAGCAGGTCGCCGCTGTCGCCGTAGGCGAAGTCGTAGAGCTCGGACGCCGTCTCGGGCTGGTTGCTGAAGGTGATGCCCCCGTCGAGGTCGAGGACCACGACCAGCGCGCCGTCGTAGTCCTGTCCCGACAGGTCGATGTTCATGGGCTGACCGGCGCTGTGCGTGCTGCTGATGGAGGCGTCCGGCGACTGCGGCGCGCCGACAGACAGCGAATGAACGCCCTCGCTGTCCTCGGCGTTGATGGTCACGTCTTCGGCTTCGTACGTCAGGCCGTCGCTGCCCTTGCCGGTGTAGGTGCCATCCCCCTGGTCGTCGAGCTGGAAGCCGCCGCCGTTGCTGGCACTCACGAGGTCGACGACCGCGCCCGACACGAGGTTTTCTTCGACGCTGCTCAGGCTGTCGGCGCGCGCGAGGAAGACCTTGGCGGTCGCTCCCTCGCCGAACGGCGTCTTGTCGAGGTTGATCAGCTCGGTGTCGGGCGGCTCGACGCCGAGGTCGAGGCCGATGATGACCGTGGGGTTCGTGACCCCGTCGACGGTGTCCTTGATGTTGTCGACCTGCTCACAGGCCGCAAGTGCCAGGGCGGGCAGGATGAGCTGCAGGCGCTTCATGTCTCCTCCTTGGGGGGCCGCAGGGGCCACACGGGATGGTATCGCGTGAACACCGCGCCAGCGGCAGCGCATTGCCGGCGTGGCACTCGCAGACACCTCCACGACACGGCCCGTGGCGGTCGCCCACCCCCGTCCGCCGGCGCCTCCCAGAGGCGCTCCGACCCGTCAGCGCGCACGCCATGGGGTTTGACAGCTCACCGGCCGGAGCATACAAGCGGCGGGTTTGACGCCCCCCTCTTCGACTCGCAGGAGTCCATCATGGCCAGCCTCACCCAGAAGACCGAGCACCGCCGCAAGCTCCGCCAGAGCAAGGCCGGTCGCGCCCGCAAGCGCGCCCAGGCCCTCCACGGCACCACCCCGGCCTTCAAGATCCACACCGCCGAAGCCGACGCCAACCAGCCCGAAGAAGCCAAGAAGCAGGACTGAGGTCCCGGCCGGGCGGCCAGCGCGTTCAAGCGCCAGCGTCCTGCGCCCTCGCCCGCTGCTCCAGTCGGAGTCAAGCGGGCAGGCGGAACAGGAGGCTGGCGTTTCGTCGTGTCTGGAGGGCGAGCGCGGCTGTGTCCACTCCACGCTCGGCCGCGATGCACGCGGCGACGTGGGCGACGTGGGCGGGCTCGTTGCGGCGGCCGCGCACCGGCACCGGTGACAGCCACGGGCTGTCGGTCTCGATCAGCAGGCGGTCGAGGGGGACCCTGGCGGCCACCTCGCGCAGCGAGGCGGCGCTGGCGAAGGTGACGATGCCGCTCAGCGAGATGTGACCGCCGGCGTCGACGATGCGCTCCATGGCGGCGAGGTCGAGGGTGAAGCAGTGCCACAGCACGCCCGCCCCCAAGAACGCCCCCTCCTCCGAGAGGATGTCGAAGACCTCACCCTCGCTGTCGCGGTCGTGCACGATGAGCGGCAGGTCGTGGGCCAGGGCGAGGCGAGCCTGGGCCCGCAGTGCCCTGCGCTGCTGCGGGCGCGGCGACTGGTCGTAGAAGTAGTCGAGCCCCGCTTCTCCGACAGCGACGACCCGCGGGTGCTGCAGGAGCGCCTGCACCGACGCCTGCACGCTGTCGTCCCACCAGCGGGCGTCGTGGGGGTGCAGCCCGACGGATGCCCAGACGTCGTCGTGTCGGTCTGTCACCGCCACGGCTTCCGGCCCGCTGTCCGCGCCGTAGCCGCTCCCGACCACGAGGAAGCGCCCGACCCCTGCGGCCCGCGCCCGCTGCAGCGTCGCGTCCACTCCAGCGTCGCCGCCGAAGACCGAGGCGACCACGTGGCAGTGGGTGTCGAACAGGGGCCGGTCTACAGGAGGCCCCGACGCAGCGGTGTCGGTCAAGACCGCCCCCCCAGCTCGCGGTGGAGCACCGCCAGCAGCGCGTCGAGGGCCAGCCGGTTGTTGACGTTGGCGGCGAGGTCGCGCCGGGCTGCCATCAGCGCGGCGTCGACACGGACCACCCCGGCCGGGCCCAGCCGGCGGTTCATGGCAGCGATGAGCTCGGGCTTGTCGGAGTTGTAGAAGCTCGCAGCGGGAGCGCCCGCGGACTGCCGCAGGCAGTCCCTGGCGAGGCGGCTGACCACATCGAGGATCCGGTCGAGGCGCTCGCGGACGACGGCGCGGTCGCCCCGCGACTGCTTCTCGGCCCAGGTCAGCCGCTCCGGCGTCGGGCCGCGGAGCACGGTCACCAGCTCGTCCCGGGCGTCACGCCACCGCTGCAGCTCACCGTCGGCGAGCGCCCGCGCTCGACCCGGGCAGCCATCGGACATGACGGCGGCGTCGAGCGCTCGCTGTGCTTCGTCCAGGTCGAGCCAGGCCGCGACCCGATCCACCGCGACCGGAGCGAAGCGCACCCGCTGCGAGCGCGAGCGCACGGTGGGCAACAGGTCGCTGGTTCGCTCGGTCACCAGGACGAAGCCCGTGCGGGTCGGTGGTTCCTCCAAGGTCTTGAGCAGGGCGTTGGCGGCCTCGGCGTTCATGGCGTCGGCGGGGTCGAAGATGACGAAGCGCTGACGCGCGCTGAACGGGTGGAGCTGCAGGGCACGCAGCAGCTCCCGGGCCTGCCGCACCGAGATGATGGGAGTGGCGCGCTCCGGGTCGAGCCCGACCTCGATCACGTCGGGGTGTTCTCCGCGGGCGATGTGCCGGCAGGACCAGCACTCGCCGCAGGGAGTGGTCCTGGGGCCGAGCAGCTCTGCGGGGCCATCGCAGTTCACCAGCATGGCCAGCCAGCGCGCCGTCGCGGCCTTGCCGACGCCACCGGGGCCCTCGAAGATCAGGCAGTGGTGCAGCCGGTCGGCGTGGGCCATGGCGACGAGGCGGCGCCGCACCGCTTCGTTGCCGATTCCGGGTGCGGCGGGATCGCCGCTCGCAGCGTGGTTCGAGGTGGTCGAGGGCACGGCGACTCCGGCGGCACGCCTTGTCGCTGGCGCGCGATCCGCCTCGCCCATATCCTGGTGGCGTGCGTCCCTTCCGTTGTCCGCCACGACTCCTGCAGCTTGCCTCCGACTGGCAGGCGGCGCTCGACTCGAGCGCCGAGCCAGCAGCAGACTTCCTTCAGCGGGTCCGAGCCGCCGGGGTCACCTACGGGGACCGGCCGCTGTGCGTGTCCCCCCAGCCGATGGTGCTCGACCGCCGCATCGTGTCGGTCTACCGGGACGTGCTCCGCCACCTCCACGTCGCGATCCGCACCGCCCGCGAGATGATCGTCAACGACGGCCTCGACGGACGTCCCGACAGCCTCGCCGTCCGCATCGGCGTGGACCCGCGGGCCATCGAGCTGGCCGCCATCGATCCGGGCTTCGAGAGCGCCGCGGTCCTCGCCCGCTTCGACAGCTACCTCGCCCGCGGCGAGAGCGGTGCGCCGCTGCCCGCCTTCGTCGAGCTCAACGCCGAGCCTCCGGCCGGGATGGCCTATGACGGTGCGCTCGCCCGGCTCTTCCTCGATGACCCCCGCACCGCCTCCCTCAGCCGGCGGCTGCGCGCCTTCGCCCCGGCACAAGCCGCCGCCCAGGCGGTGCTGCAGACCTGGCGCGAGCGCGGTGGCAGCGCCGAACCACCGGTGGTCGCCATGGTCGACTGGCTCGACCAGCCCACCGCCCCCGAGTTCGAGCTGTTCCGGGCAGTCTTCCGGGCAGAGGGCGCCACCTGCCTCGTCGCGTCGCCCGACGCGCTCACCCACGACCACCACCGGCTCTTCGCCGACGGGCAGGCCATCGATGTCGTCTACCGCCGCCTCCTGGTCGATGACCTGCTGGCGGATCCGGCACCCTGCCAGCCGCTGATCGACGCCTACCGCGCAGGAGACGTCTGCGTCGTCAACTCCTTCCGCACCAGCCTGCTGCACGGCAAGGGCCTGTTCGCCCTGCTGCACGCCCCAGAACTGCACGCACACCTGCCGGCCGAGGTCATCGCCACCATCCACGCCACCATTCCCTGGACGGGCCTGCTGCTGGACCGCCCCGGCACCGGCGCCCCCGAGCGTCTGCGAGCGCGGGTGCGGAGCCAGCCCCAGCACTGGGCCATCAAGCCGCTGGCCTCCCACGGCGGCGAGGGCGTGATCCTCGGCTGGGAGGTCGACGGCCCGACCTGGCGCGCCGCGGTCGACGGGGCCTCCCGCCACGTGGTCCAACGCCAGGTGCCGACCTGGACGGCCCGCTTCCCGGACGCCCGCGCCGACAACGCGCTGGGCGAGCGGACGGTCAGCCTCGACCCCTTCGTCATCCGCGGCGAGCTGGCGGGCTTCCTCTGTCGGCTGACCACCGGCGCCCTGGGCAACGTCCGGGAGGGTGCGAGCCAGGTCCCGGTGTTCTGGCTCGACGAGTAGGCGCCGCATCCGCTACAGCCACGCGGTCGCCTCTCCCCTCGCCCCGCATCCCCCCGCGCCTCGGAGCCGCCATGGTCCTCGCCGCCGCATCCGTCGCCCTGCCGCTGCTGTTCACAGCCGCCCCGTCCTCCGCGGCCGAACCCGCCGCAGAGCCCCCCGCCGCCTGGTACGCCCCCGACGAGGTCGCCAGCCACAGCGCCGTGTTCGCCGCCGCCTCGCAGGAGCTGGGCCCCCGCTACGAGGCCCTCGAAGATGCGCTGCGCAAGCTGGGACCCGCGCTCGAGGACCTCGAGCTGGGCAGCTTGCTGGCCGGTGACCGGCTACCCGAAGAGACCCGCGCCTACACCCAACAGACGCGGCGCGCCGCGGCGGCCGCCCACATCTCCGCCCAGGACCACGTCGACTTCGTCCAGGAGGGCTACGCCCGCGAGTTCGGCGCCGCCCTGCAGCGGGCCATCGCGGGCAGCAGCGACGCCTACACCATCACCCGGTGCGCCGCCGCCAGCGGAGTGGCGGCAATGATGGCGAGGGCCAGCCACTGTGAGGGCACCGACCTCAACGCCACCCTGGCCCGCGCCATGGACGCCGACACCGAGCTGTCCACCGCGGTCGCCGAGATCAACGCCCGGCCCTGGCCCGACGTGGCCATCACCGGGCAGCCGCAGCCCGTCCAGCCCCTGACCGGCACCGGCGGCTGGGTCCAGCTCGCCCCCCTGGCCCGGGCCCTGTGGCAGGACCGCCTCGACCGACGGGCCGACGACCTCGACCGCGCGCTCGCCCCCCTGGAAGACGAACTGGACGCCGGTGACCCCGCGGCCCTGGCGGACGCCACCGAGCAGCGCGCCTCCTACGAGGCCGCCCTGGCCGCGGACGGAGAGGTGCTGCTGGCGCTCGTCGCCGAGGCCCTCGACCGCAACGCCCGCAAGGGGGGCGCCGACGTGGGCTTCTGCGTGAACCCCGCGCTGCTGGGCGGCTGCCCCGGCACCGACCGCACCGACGAGATCATCGCCCTGCTCAGCGGCGACCGCCGCGTCCTCAAGGGGCTGCAGAACCTCCCCTGAGCTGCTCGTAGACCGCGCGCGTCCGGTCCGGGTCGGCGCTGGCGTAGATCAACAGGCCGCCCTGTCGGGTGATGTAGACGAAGGGCCCCTCGCCGCTGTGCACCAGCAGCTTGACCTTGCCGTGCTCGCGCGTCGAGAACCAGCCGAGCAGGGTGTCCCCCAGCGCGTAGCCGTTGGTGCGCAGGGTGATGGTCGGCAGCCCGCCCCGCAGCTCGACACCCTCGATGTCGGTGCGATCGACCGTCTCGCCGTACATGCCGCCAAGCGCGATGTGCTCGGCCGTCACCTCGACCGGTCCCTCCTGCTGGCCCCAGGAGAGCACGCCGCCAACCCCGGCCATGATGCCGAGGGTGAGGACGATGTAGACAGCGCCGGACCAGGTGACGAGGCGACGGGCGAGGCGCGCGTACTGCAGCGAGCGTTCCTGCAGCGCGGCGTCGGCCGCAGGCTCGGCGCGGCCGGCGAAGCGGGCCTTCGCACCGGGGTGGACCCAGCAGACCCACAGGGCGTAGAGCCCGAAGGCGGTCCCGAGCGGCGGGTTGGACGCGACCGCCATCAGCCCGAGCGCGGTCTGCACGCCGCGCCAGCGCCCCTGCGCGACGTGCCGGCTGGTGACGACGAGGAGGGCCACCATCGCCGTCGTGCCGACGAGGACGAGCGCGCCGAGGCCGATCAGCAGCCAGCCCAGGGCGGGGCCACCCTCGTCCATGAACCAGCGCGCGACGAGGAGCCCGCCCAGCGCGGCCGCCCCCATGGCCGCGGTGATGACCGCGTAGATGCGGTCGAGGCGGGCGAGGCTGGCGAGGGCTTCCATGCGGACCTCCAGGCACAGCCTATGCGCCCCTGACGCGGCCGACGACTCCCACCGCCCGTCGCTCAGGGCAACTGGAGCGACAGCCCCAGGTCCGGCGTGTCGCGGTCGACCGCCCAGGTGAGGCTGGCGGCCAGGGACAGGCAGTCGCAGCGCGACGAGAACGACAGCCGCGGCCCGTGGCTCAGCGCGGTCCCGGCGTCGAGATCGAGCAGCGCCTGGTAGCCGGGGCGCCACGCCGACAGCCCCCCCGGCAGGGTCCATGCGCCCGCCAGCCGCTGCTGCAACACCTCGGCCGCGCGCACGCCGGCGGTGGTCAGCGACAGCCGCCCGTCGTCGAAGCCGAGCGCCAGCTCCTGGAGGTCGAGGTCCGCCGACGCGCGGATCGACCAGGCACCCTGGTCGGCGCGCAGCCAGCCCGCCGGGCGCCAGCCCGCATCCGTCCACGCCAGCGCCGCGGCCCCCGAGACCGGGACGCCGCCACGGGTGAGCAGCCGGCCAGTCACCGCGGGCCCGATGGACCACGCCGCGGGGGGCGCGTCGGAGCGCACGCGCGCCTCCACGGTGCCGAGCGTCTGCCCGAGGCCGCCGACCACGCCCCACTCGCCGACGAGCCGGCCGCCGCCAACCTCGCTCCACGCGGGCAGCCAGCCGGCCAGCTCGGCGCCCGCCGTGCCCCAGGTCGGCCCGTCGCTCCACCCGATGAGCGTCCCCGCGGCCTGTCCCTCGACCCGCACCAGCCCCAGCTCGTGCCCGGTCACCGCCGACAGCGTCGTCTCGCTGCGGGCGACCGGCGCGTCGTCGAGGCGCCATGGGTCGGTGCCCTCGGCGAACAGGTCAACCCGCGTGCCGAGGTCGACCGCCGCCGGGCCGACGCGACGCCCCGGCAGGGCCGCCACCAGCCCGAGCGGTCGCTGCCCGTGTAGGCTGTCCGCACCCAGCGCCTGGAAGCCGTCGTGCTCCAGCCGCAGGGGGCCCCAGGCGGCCACGGCCAGGGTCTCATCCCAGGGCATGCTGCGGGAGAGGAAGGCGCCGCCGTAGTCGGAGAGGTAGCTGCGGTCGCTCTCCAGGGCGGCGTCCACCCCGAGCCGCCAGGGGCCGCTGGCCAGCCCCTCCGTCAGGTCGATGGCACCGCGCCCCTGCGCCTCCAGCCAGTCGTAGCCTCCGGCGGCGCGGAGCCGACCCCCGCCGGCCGGCTGCGCCCAGCGCGCCTCGGTCAGGAGCCGAGCGCCTCGCTCGCTCCGCAGCTCCGGTTCGAGGCTCAGGTCGGCCCCGTCGCCCAGCG
>CAZRFD010000133.1:0-19436 GCA_964599085.1 uncultured Enterobacterales bacterium
GAACAGTAGTGTGGATGGCGGAGAGCGGCGGGTTCTTACGGGGGGCTCAAGGTTGGCGGTGGAGAGCTGACCATGACACGGGTCGAGTTCTCGGACAACCGGCCCCCGGAAAAGAACTGTGCCAAAGGGTACGGCGGCGGAGCCAACCTCGAGTACCTCGAAGCGGCCGCAATTGCGGACGCTGAGCTGGCCGACAACGAGAGCTTCTACGGGGGGGGCTTGCGCGTGCGCGATACCGATGCAGTCTCGATCCGCAACCTGAGCGCCCACGGCAACCGGGCAGCCTACGGGGGCGGACTGTGTGCAACCGACAGCGACACCGTGAGCATGAACAACGCCAGCTTCGTCAACAACGACGCAACGGAAGCTGGCGCCGCGATCGTACTCGACGAGTCCACCCTGGCCCTCAACAACGCGATCATCGCCTTGAACACCGGCAGCCCCTCCATCCACAGCGAGCACCGCACAGACGCCACCAACTCCACCGTCACCTGGACCGCCTTCTGGGACAACGAGGGCGGCCCAGCGAACGAAGACTGGGATGACGTGCTGGCCGGCCCCGACGTCACGGCGGTCGACCCCGGGATCGCCCGCGACCCGACGGCCGCGGACGCGACCCTGGTGCTCGCGCGGGACAGCATGCTCATCGACGCCGGGGACCCCACGCTGCTGGACCGTGACGGCAGCCGCAGCGACCCTGGGGCCTGGGGCGGGCCCGACGTTTGGACCGAAGACGCCGACCGCGATGGCTACGAAACCGACGTCGACTGCGACGACACCGATCCCG
Source organism: uncultured Enterobacterales bacterium (assembly GCA_964599085.1). Lineage (GTDB taxonomy): Bacteria > Myxococcota_A > UBA796 > UBA796 > UBA2385 > J125. The sequence goes on from CAZRFD010000133.1 coordinate 788, forward strand.
ATGTCCACCCCGACGCCGAAGAGACCTGGTACGACGGCGCCGACCAGGACTGCCTGCTGACCAGCGACTACGACGCCGACGGCGACGGCGCGGATGCCTACCACCACGGCGGCACGGACTGCGACGACAGCGACCCCACCGCGACCGGCTGTGACGACAGCGGCAGCGACGGGCCGTCCGCCCTCCCCGGCACCGGCGGCGACGGACCGGCGGCCACGCCCGGCGGCGCGCCCGACACCGGCTGCGGCGGCGGCTGCGCCCAGGGAAGCGTGGCCGCGGGCTTGTTTCCGGTGCTGTGGGGCCTGTTGGCCACACGGCGCCGGAGATGCAGCGCCCCGACGGCGAGGTAGCGGCACCCACGAGACGGCCCGGTCGGCCATCCTGCCGATGGTATCCTCCGCGCGCCCCACACGCGGATCGTCATGCTCCTGTCCACCTTCCTCCTCGGCACCGCCGCGGCCGCCACCCTGACCGTCGATGCCAGCGGTGGTGGCGACTACACCAACCTGCAGGCGGCCGTCGCTGCCGCGGCCAGCGGCGACCGCATCGAGGTGGCGCCCGGCACCTACAGCGGCGGGCTGGCAATCCGCGGCAAGGCATTGACCATCACGGCGACGGGCAGCGCCGAGGACACGGTGCTCGACGCCAGCGGCAGCGACTGGCTGCTCGACCTGCGGGCCACCAGCGGTCAGACGACGCTGTCGGGCTTCACCCTGCGCAACAGCGGCGGCCGGGGGCTGTACCTCGAAAACGTCGATGTTCGCCTGGTGGACGACACCTTCGACGGGCTCGGCGACGGGGTGCAGGGCGGTGGTGCCGTCTCTGCCAGCGGCGGCCAGCTCACGGTCAGCGGCAGCAGCTTCTCCTACGGGGTCGCCGGATACGGTGCAGCCATCCTGGCGTCGGGGACGACGGTGACCATCGACGCATCGAGCTTCGACTACAACCAGGTCAGCAGCGGCGGCGGTGCCCTGACGATGTGGGGATCGTCGACCACCATCTCGAACAGCAGCTTCACCGGCAATGACTCGGGCGAGCTGGGCGGTGGTGGAGCGATCGTCGCGTCGAGCGGCGGCAGCCTGGCCATCGCCGACAGCAGCTTCACCGACAACCACACCGGCGACATTTCGACCCTGAACGGCGGCGCCATCTATGCCGAGTCGCTCGACAGCCTGGTCCTCGACCGCGTCGAAGCCTCCGGAAACCAGGCCTACCAGGGCGGTGTGCTGGTGTCGACGTACTCCGACACGACGCTGACCGACTGCAGCTTCACGGACAACTTTGCGTACTATGGCGGATCGGCCATCGGCGTCTACTCACCCTGGACCGAGACCGGCAGCACCCACCAGGGCAACATCGGCTACTACGGGTCCGGGGCCGAGTACCTGCTGTACGCGTCCGTCAGCATCGACAGCAGCAGCTTCGTCGAGAACACCGCCACCTACGGCAACGGCGGCGCCATCACGTTCACGGCCTACGCCGACCTCACCCTCGACGTCGTCGGAAGCAGCTTCACCGACAACCTCGCCTACTACGCCGGCGGCGCGCTGGAGGTGGAGGGCGCCTACGGCAGCCTGACGGTGCGGGGCAGCAACTTCGACGGCAACAGCGCGCTGTACTCCGGCGGCGGCGCGATCCGCGGCTACTACTACACGGTCGTCGACATCGCCGACAGCAGCTTCACCGACAACGTGACCGAAGCCGATGGCGGCGGCATCTTCTGCTACAACAACTGCTCGGGCAGCATGGCTCGTGTGGACCTGTCGGGCAACAGCGCGGGCTCGACGGGCGGAGGGGCGGCCTTCCAGAACTTCTCCGAGGTGGCGCTCACCCTCGAAGACGTGGTCGCCGACGACAACACCGCGACCCACGAGGGCGGCGGGCTGTGGTTCGACAGGGCGGACGTCACGCTGTCCCGGGTGTCGGTCCGGAACAACCGGGCCGAGGACCAGGGCTTCGGCGGCGGCCTGCTCCTCGCCGACCTCTACAGCGCCAGCCTCAGCGATGTCCGGGTCGACGACAACACCGCCACCTACGGCGGTGGGGCATACATCGAGAGCAGCACGGCTGTGTCAGCCCGCAACATCGCCGTCCACAACAACAGCGCCAACCATGGCGGCGGTGTGGCCCTGGTGAACAGCGACCCGGTCACCATCGCCAACGCCAGCTTCGTCGCCAACCACGGCGGCGAGTCCGGGGCCGCGGTCTACCTGTACGACGCCGGCCTGGTGCTGAACAACGGCGTCGTGGCCTGGAACACGGGCAGCGACGCCCTGCACGCATTCGGAGACAAGGACGTCGCCGCCAGCTCCGTGACCTGGACCGACTTCTGGGGGAACGGCGAGGGTCACGCCGGCGGCGCCTTCACCGACAGCCTGCCCGGCCTGCACAGCAGCGAGCTGGACCCCGGCTTCGCCCGGGAAGCGACGGCGTCCGGCGCGACGCTGGTGCTGGCCCGGGACAGCGCGCTCATCGACCTGGGCGACCCCGACATCCTCGACCTCGACGGCAGCCGCAGCGACCCCGGCGTCTGGGGTGGTCCCGATGTGTGGACCGAAGACGCCGACGGCGATGGCCACGACACCAGCGTCGACTGCGACGACGGCGACGCGGCCATCCACCCCGGCGCGACCGAGACCTGGTACGACGGCGTCGACAGCGACTGCCTGCTGACCAGCGACTTCGACGCCGACGGGGACGGGGCCGACGCTGACAGCTACGGCGGCACGGACTGCGACGACACCGACCCGACCGTGACCGACTGCGGCGACGGCGGGGCCGACACGGGCAGCACCGGCGACGGCGGGGGCGACGCCGGCGGGTCGGGCGACGGCGGAGACGCGGGCCCGCCCGGTGGGAGCGCCGATGGTGGCAGCGACGGCGGCAAGGGCTGCAGCAGCAGCGGATCCAGCGGCAGCCCGGGCGCGCTGGCGCTCTGCCTGCTCGGCCTCGTCGCGTCCCGTCGGACGCGCCGCTGAGGTACGCGGACGCGTGCTCGCCGCAGGCATCGGCATTAGGGCAGGGGCCCCTCTCCGGCCCACCCTCGTGCGGTGGACGACCGGCACCCCAGGAGCCCGCCATGTGCGACCACCACGAACACGCCCCCGCAGACCTCGAGGCTGCTGACGCCGACGCCGCAGCCCCCCAGGAAGAACACGAGAAGGGCCGCGCCGACTTCGAGTCCGACGAAGCCTACAGGCTCTACTGCCTGCGGCACTCCGCTGCCCACGTCATGGCCCAGGCGATCCTCCAGCTCTGGCCCGACGCCCGCCTGGCCTTCGGCCCGCCCATCCAGGACGGCTTCTACTACGACATCGACATCCCCGGCGTCACCATCTCCGAAGACGATCTCCCACGGATCGAAGCCGAGATGAAGAAGGTGGTCAAGCAGAACCAGAAGTTCGAGCAGGAGCACTGGACCAAGGAAGAAGCCATCGCATACTTCGCCGAGCACGGCCAGGTCTTCAAGGTCGAACACGTCGGCCGCCTGCCGGTGGACAAGGTCAGCATCTTCCGCAACCGGCGCAAGGACGGCGGCGAGTTCGTGGACCTCTGCGGCGGCCCGCACGTCATGCGCACCAAGCAGACCAAGAACTTCAAGCTGCTCAAGGTCTCCGGCGCCTACTGGCTGGGCGACGCCAGCAACCCGCAGCTCCAGCGGGTCTACGGCACGGTCTGGCGCACCCGGGAAGAGCTGGACCAGTACCTGTTCCGCCTCGAAGAAGCCAAGAAGCGCGACCACCGCAAGCTCGGCCAGCAGCTCGATCTGTTCATGTTCCACGAGTGGGCCCCCGGCGCCCCCTTCTGGCTGCCCCGCGGCGAGTTCATGTACGACCTGCTCGGCAGCCGCATGCGGCAGCTCCTGGCGGGCGAGGGCTACGACGTCGTCAAGACGCCGCTGGTCTTCGACAAGAAGCTGTTCGAGACCAGCGGCCACTGGGATCACTACCAGGAGAACCTCTTCCACTTCCCGGAGGGGCACTTCACGGAAGACAGCCAGGACGCCGAAGACGCCAACAAGATCCTGGGCCTCAAGCCCATGAACTGCCCCAGCCACATGCTGATCTTCCGGTCGAAGAAGCGCAGCTACCGCGACCTGCCGCTGCGCATCCACGACCAGGGGGTCCTGCACCGCAACGAGCTGCGCGGCACACTGTCGGGCCTGACTCGCGTGCGGCAGTTCCAGCAGGACGACGCCCACCTGTTCGTGGCCGAGGACCAGATCGCCGAGGAGGTGGGCACGCTGCTCGGCCTGGTCGACCGGATCTACGCGGCCTTCGACATGAAGGTCGAGGTGAACCTCGCGACGCGACCGGAGAAGATGCTCGGCGACGACGCGCTGTGGGACCGGGCCGAGGGGGCGCTGCGCGAGGCCCTGGACGCGTCCGGCAAGCCCTACGGGATCCACGAGGGCGACGGCGCCTTCTACGGACCCAAGATCGACTTCGACGTCTACGACGCCCTCGGCCGCGCGCACCAGTGCGCCACCGTCCAGCTCGACTTCAACCTGCCGCGACGCTTCGAGCTGTCGTACGTCGGTGCAGACAACCAGCCACACGTGCCGGTCGTCATCCACCGGGCGATCTTCGGATCCTTCGAGCGCTTCATCGCCATCCTGATCGAGCACTACGGCGGCAACTTCCCGACCTGGCTGGCGCCCGAACAGGTCCGCGTGATGACCGTCTCCGAGAAGAGCCTGGCCCACGGCCACGCGGTGACCGACGCGCTGCGGGCCGCGGGCTGCCGGGTGCAGTTCGACGATGGCGACGACAAGATCGGCTACAAGATCAAGATGTGCCACGGTATGAAGGTGCCGTACATGGCCATCATCGGTGAGAAGGAGCAGGAGCAGGGCACGGTGTCCATCCGCGCCCGCGACGAGGGCGACCTGGGATCGATCCCGGTCGACGAATTCGTGGCCCGGGTGGTCGCGGAGTCGGCGCTGCCGTTCTGATGAAGGCGGATCTGCGGGTTGCGCGTTCGCACGCCCGCAGATCCCTCCCGGGTGCGGATCGTGGCCAGCCAGGCGACCCATGGGTCTTGCGATGTCAAGGCCGAGTCGGCTAACCTGACGCGAACACGAGGTTTGCGTTGGGTCCACGCCGCGACAACCGTGCAGCTCCGCCAGCGACTGCTCCGAGCGAAAGCGCCTTCCTGCCCGCACACCTCGTCGTGGTGCTTCATCAGCAGCACCCCGCCGCCGACGGCCGCAGCGGTCCGACAGTGGTCGAGGGGGTCCGCCGGTACCGGGATCGCCTCGCTGGCGTGTGCGCAGACCGGTCGGAGTTCGACGCGCCAGTCCAGGGGCTCGGCGGGCTGCGGCTCTTCGAGCCGACCGTCGCCGCCCTGGCCGGTGGCTACGACTTCGCCACGCTCTACCTGAGCGACGACGTCGCCTGCATCGACCAGCTCGCAGCACAGCACGGCACGGTCGCCCAGGAGACCTTGTTCGGGCCCCTGCACGCCGACCTCACGGCGACCGAGCAGCGGCTGCTGCACCGGCTGCTGGCCCCGTCCGAGGACGCACCGGCGGCCGGGCTGCTGGTGGCGAGCCTCAAGCTCGGCGACCACCTGCTGGCACTCGACAGCGAGGCGGTCGTCGCGGCGCTGCGGCGGGACGTGCTGCTCCAGGTCACGCCCTCCCTCGACCTGCTGGTCCTGCGCTGCTGGTCCTGGCCCGAGCTCCTGGTGCTTGCAGCGAGCCCGGACCTCGCAGCGCTGCGCGCGCTGGCGGCGCACCTCGAGCATCGCCCCATCGACGCGCTCCAGGGGGAGCCTCCCCTTGTGGCGACGCTGGCATCGCCACAGGGGCACGCCGTGCCCGACGCCCTCCTCCGCACGTGGGTGCACGGACGCCAGCACGCCGGCGCCCTCGACGTCGCCAGCCTGGGCCAGCGCGATCTCGCGGTGGTGGAGCGCTGTCAGCTCGGCCTGCTGCCCGCCGCACAGGTGGCGGTGGACAGCGCCTGGGCGGTCCAGGCCGTCGCCCTCGACGGCGAGGCCGCGCAGCCCCGTACAGACGCGGCCGACGGCTTCCTCCCGGGCGCCGCCATCGTCGCGGACTCCGCCACGCACCCGCTGATCGCCCGGATCCGCCTGGCGGCCAAGCCCGGCCACCAGGGCGATGTCGCCCGGCACGCCGACGCGCTCCGAGACACGTGGCCACTGCGCGCACCAGAGCCCCGCCTGCACCAGGCCCGCAACGGCCGCCGCACGACGCTGTCGCTGGACCTGCCGATCCCTCCGACGGTCGATGGCCTCGCCGAAGCCCTGGCCACCGGCCTGTGGCTGCGCCACGACGACCGGGCCGGCCCGCACCTCCTCGACGTCAGCACTGCGCTGCTCGACCAGCCACCGCTACACGCCGCCGCCCACGCCGCGCCGGGGCCCGGGGGCTACGCCCTGCTCGACGCCACCTGGGGCCCCGAGCACATCGCGTGGTTCCACGAGCGCGCCGGGCTGGCACGGCTTGGGGCGACCAGTGCGCGCTCCCTGCACAACCTGCTGGGCACGATCCGCGCATCCGCCGGCCGCCACGACATGTTCGGGGCGATGCTCGACCTCGTCGATCTGCGCAGGTACGTCCTGCACCGGCTCACCGACGAGCGCCTGCCCTGGCTCTGCATGGCCCGGGATGTCGACGACTGGGTCGCCTTCGGAACGGCGGCCTGGCACCAGCGCATCGAGCAGTCCGCAGCACTTCGGGGCGGGCCCCGCCTGCAGGGGCAGCTCCCCTACGGGATCACCCAGCTCGTCACGATGCTGGGCGGCCTCGCCGGCGCGCTGCACGGGCTCGTCGACCACGCGCTGCCGCAGCGGCCAGGCAGCTTCGACCCCGAGCGCCATCGACCGGCGATCGTCGTCCTCACCTCCGACGACTCGGTGCAGGTCAAGCTCTCCGGCGGCGTACCCATCTTCCGGGTCGGCGCCGCCGCCGCGACCTCGGTCCCCCACCTCGTCGTGCTGTTCCACGAGCTGGGCCACATCCTGTTCCGACGGCTGTTCGAAGACGAGCTGGGCGCCTGGGACACCGACGTCCGCGCCCTGGCGCGCACAGCCGTCCAGGCACGGCTCAGGGTGGTCCAGGATGGCGTCGCCGCACCACGTCCCGAGCTGCTGCTCCCCCGCTTCATCAGCATGCTGGGTGATGTCCTGGCCAACGCCACCTGGCGCCGGCTCGGCTGCGAGTCCATCGACCAGTTCGAACGCCACCTCGAACTCGCCCAAGCCATGGGCATGCGCGACGACAACCTCCGCGAGCGCCGCTCCCAGGCAGAGGAAGCATGGGCGGAGACTCTCGTCCACCTGCGGCTGCAGCGAGAGCTGGAAGACAACGGCGAGCACCTCGGCCGTGCGCTCATCGCCACCGCACGCGCGGTCATGGACCGCGACGCGTGGCGGGAGTGGGCACGTGCCCACGAACACGCATGGTCGGCGGAGCTGACCCAGCCGGATCCCGGTGAAGCCGAGCCACCGACCGCAGCGACCGTCACCGAGTCGCTGCGCATGCTCGCGTGCGACCACGCCACCCTGCTGACGATCTGGGCGTCTACCACCGGAGCCGCAGTCACACGCCGCGCCACCGCCTGCCTCGACGCGCTGGCCGGTCTGGAGGAGAAGCTGGCGCAGGCCGAGACCGAGCTGTCCGGCAGCGACTACCAGGCCCTCGCCAGTGAGATCTCCGGTGGTCGGCCCGGCACCTCCCCACCCTGGAGCTGCGTCGACGCCGACCGCGAGACGCCCTCGCTGCACGCCTTCCTGTGGGCGCGACGCGTCCTGACCACCGCCGTCGACGCGATGGTCGGCCCGGACAGTCGCCCGGCGGGTGCCTCGTTGGGGATCCGCCGCGACGCGGCCAACCGCAGCCGCGGCCCCGGCGGCGGCACCACGCTGGAGCCCGGCGCCTGGGCGGACCACCGCGGGCGCCTCTTCCTGGTGGGGCGGGCCGCCCGCGCCCGCCACGTCCAGGTGCAGGCCGCTGCGCTGACCGCGCTCGGCGCGCTGGGCTGGCGGGTACGGGCCGGCAGCCTGCGACGCTTCCTGGGCCACGCCCGCGACTTCCCGCGGACCGCACTCGACGGCGACCGCCGGGCGCGGCTCAGCGGGCCCGAGGGCCCCCTCAGTGTACCCCTGTGCGACAGCTCGCCGATCGCTGTCGGCTGCCTCGGCACCCCGCCCCCGGGGCCGCTGGAGCTCGCCGTCCCGCTGTCGTCGCGCCAGGCCGCCACCGCCGCCGCCCACCTCCACGACGGCGCGCGCCTGGAAGACGAGGCCGACCGCTTCGTGTTGTGGGTCCCGGTGACCGCGATCCCCCACGCCGACACCACGCGGTTCGGCCTGAAGCTTCCCTCGACCGCGCTGCTGCGGGCGCTGCCCGACGTGTTCGCACGCCCCACCTGGGCGGCGGTTCCGGTACCATCGACGCCTGGGTCCCACTCCACCGCATCGCCACCATGACGTCCGCCTGGCCCCGCAGCCTCGACGACATCCCCCAGACCCGCAGGGACCTGGGCGAGGACGCCTTTTCGTTCAGCGATGCGGTCCAGCAGCTCGCCGAACACCTGCTCCCAGCGCCGGGCACCGTGGCCGAGCTGAACACGGTGGTCTCCATCGAAGCCGAGTGGGGCTGGGGGAAGACGTCCTTCGCCAACCTGCTGGTCGCCGCCATCCAGCGGAGCCTCCGCAGCGACGGCAACCGCGGCACGCGGGCAGTCCCGATGGTCGTGCCCTACAACGCCTGGCTGTCCGGCCCCAGCAACGGCAGTCACTGGTCCGCCATCGCCCTGCGCATCGGGCACGCGCTCTACACCGAGGTCCACGACCAGCTCATCCGCGCCGCCGATGCCGACGGCCCGATCGCCCTGGAGCTGGGTCACCCGACCGAGCCTGGGGCCCGCATTACGGCACGGGTCACCGACCGCGAGCAGGTGCTCCATCGGCAGAGCGGCTGGACCGACATCGCCTGGCAGCTCTCCGAGGCGGTCCCCGCGACCCGCTGGCACCCCTGCCTCGCCCTGTTCGGCGACGCGCCGAGCAAGCTGCCCGGGCGTGGCTTCTCCGGCCGAGAGGCCGGCCGCAGCCTCGGTCGACTCGCGACGAGGGTCCTGGAGAGCAGCCTGAAGTCGGACCAGGTGGGCGCGGCCGGGGCAGCCCTGGCCGCGGCGGGCAGCCTCGTCGGTGCCTACAGCGACAACGGCGCCCCCGCTGCGGCCGAGTCCGACGAATTCGTCGCCCACCTCGGCACCTTGATGCGCATGCTGCGCCCCGACGCCCGGGGCTGGCGCGCCATCCTGGTGGTCGAGGACGTCGCCCGCCTGGACGATGATGGCCTGGCCAGCTTCCTCGAAGCGCTGGCCTACCTGCGGCACCTCCAAGGCGTGCTGGTGCTGCTCTGCCTCGACCGCCGGATCGCCGACCGCGTGCTGGTCGAGCGGGGGCTGGAGAGCGGCGAGGGTCGGCTGACCAAGACCATCGACCTGCGCCAGCGCGTGCCGGCCATCACCTGGAGTCACCGCCACGCACTGGTCCGGGCGTGGTGCGACAGCGTCGACCTGCCCCACGCCGACGAAGTCGCCCACGCGCTCGGCCGGTGGTGCGCCGAGCACGGCCAGGCCTCGCCCCGCCAGATCAAGCGCCTGCTCCGCTGGCTGGACGTGCGGCTGCGCGCGCATCCGCTCGACGCCACCCGCCCCCGCGCCCAGGTCGTCTCCACGGTGCTTTTCATCGCCAGCCTCTACCGCCATGACGCGCTGGGCATCGGCGGAGAGGAGCTGATCGACAGCATGGAGCAGCCCGGTGCCGTCGAGCAGATGCTGTTGCGTCTCCCTCACCAGCCCTGGGATCGCCGCCCCTGGCCCGAGCTGGCCATCGATCCCAACCTGGAGCCCAGCTCGCCGAGCGCACGCGACTGGATCGGTGGCCTGCGGCGCTTCTCGCTCATCGTCCACCTCGTCGGCCCCGAACACCCCCGGACGATGGAAGCCGAGCAGCGCCTGCGCGAGGCCTGGCGCCGCCACCTCGACCGCCTGGCGACCGAGAGCCCCTGGGTGGCCTCCATCGTCGGCGTGCGTGGCGAGCGACCGGAAGACGCGGGAGACAAGCTGCTCGCGCGGCTTGGCGGCCTCCTCAGCAACACCGCGGCCACCGCCGATCTCGCCCACCAGCGCGTCCGCGCAATCCGCGCCGCCAACGTCGTCGCCGCCATGCGCAGCATGGACGTCCACGGCAAGCCACCGTCGGCGACGGTGGCTGGCGTCTGCGACGCATGGGCACAGGGGCATGACCTCGTCACCCTCGTTCGCCGCGGGGCCCGCGCCGACATCGGCGACCTCGCGCTGCTCATCCTCGCCCTCCTCCACGGCAGCCTGTACGACGAAGCCGTCGCTGTACTCGACGACCGCGACGGATCACGGATCCGCGCCGCCGCGGATCGGCTGCACGCCTATACCGAGGAGATCCTCAAGCAGGTGCGCCAGACATGATCGGCTTGCCCCCTCACTTCCCGTGCAGATGTCATTTGTGCCGGCCACCGGTCGCGCCCTCATGCGGGCACGCTATGCTCCCCAGAACCTGAGGCAGCCATGCCCAAGCCCTCTGCCGACCCCGACGAGACGGCAACCACCGATGAAGTCGACGGCAACAAGCTGTCGCCCCCGACCGAATCTCCGGTGGAGGATCCCGTGTTGATCGACGAGTCCCGCTACCGTCGCCGCTCCAGCCCCGGCATGCGCGCCTTCGAAGGGCTGAGCATGGGCGGCCCGGAACGCTTCACGCGCGAACAGATGAAGGCGCTCATCGACAACGCCGACGAATTCGTCAAGGGACTGGCGGAAGTGCTCGCACCCTTCGTCCAAGAAGAAGATCCCGACGACGCAGGCGACAACGCCGCCTGACGCCACCGTCAAGGTCGAAAGATGAGCCCGCGCCCCGGCGCGGGCTTCGTCGTCTGTACGCGCACCAGGTCAGGTCAGCACACCCGTCATCGGGCTCACGCCGCTGCGGTAGTCCTGCGGGTCGATGCCGGCGAGCTGCAGCAGGGTGGCGCCGAAGACGTCCGCCGACAGCAGCGTGCCGTCATCGTCGATGTCGCCGGTCGCCAGATCGACGCTGCGCCCGTAGAAGTAGCTGTCGAAGCCCCCGACGACCCGGCCGCCGGTGACGCCCGGACCGCAGATCAGCGCGCTGGTGTAGGGCCAGTGGTCCTTGCCACTGCTGGAGTTGAGCGCCGGCGTGCGGCCCATCTCGGAGCAGACGACGAGCACGGTCTCGTCGGCGAGGCTGTTGCCCGTGCCGGTGCCCGGCGTCGCCCGGAGCTTGTCCATCAGGTCGACGAGGCCGCCGAAGAGGTTCTCGAAGTTGCTCGACTGGGTGGCGTCGTTGTTGGTGTGCGTGTCCCAGGAGTAGCCAGTGGCCACGGTCACGCAGCGCGAGACCTGGAGCTGGAGCAGGTCGACGGCGAGGTCGAGCTGCTGGCTGAAGCTGGTGCCACCCGCCCACTCCACCACGCCGAGCAGGTCCTTGAGCGAGCGCCCCCGTTCCGACGCCCGAGCGAAGGCGTCCGCGAGGTCGGCCGCGTGCCCGCCGGCCGCGAGCTTGCCGTCGGCGAAGGCCGCCGCGCGGCGGGACATGTAGCTGTCCATGATGTCTTCGGCGCGCCACTCCGGCGCGCTCACCGGCGTGTCGGACCAGTCGAGGATGCTGCCCGACAGCAGCCCCTCGAGCTGGCCCGAGCTGCCCGTGCGGGTCACGAAGGCCCCGAACTGGCCGGGGTAGCTGGGGCCGGCGACCACGAGGTGGGGCAGCGGGAAGGCGGTGGCGAGGTTGCCCGCGAGGATGGCCGGCCAGCCCGGCGCGTCCTGGGCCGTCGACCCCGTCAGGCAGATCCGCATGCAGTTCTCGTGGGCGATGCTCTGCACGAGGATGCCGTTGAGGATGAGGCTGCGGTCGCCGTTGCGGTCGAAGAAGTCGGCGACGCTGGGGCGGGCGTCGTGGTCGACGAAGCTGAGGTCACCGACGGAAGAGGTGCCGGCGTCGCTCTCCATGTCGACGAGCGGGTTGTCGAACTCGTTGGCGAAGACCCGGGTGATGTCCCAGCCGCCGTAGTTGACGACGAAGATGAACTTGAGGCCCGAGGGGTCCGCCAGCTCGGCCCGCGCCGTGCGCGGCACCCACAACCCCGAGGAAGCCAGCGCTGCGCCGGCACCACTCAGCTCGATGAACCTGCGTCGGTCGATGTGCATGGTCCGCCCTAGTAGAAGAGGAAGTCGGGGTCGCGGAAGAGCACGCTGAGCACGCCGATCCAGGCCTGCTGCGTGTCGCCGGAGATGGCGTAGAGCTGTTCCCAGAGCTGCAGGTTGGCGTCGACTTCTGGCCCGTCCAGGTCGACGCGCTTGCTGGTCACCAACAGGTGCAGGCGCTGGATCTGGCGGGCCATGGCGTCCCGATCCCAGTCGGGGTGTTCGCTGAAGTCGATCTCGGTGAACAGGCGCGCGTTGTCGGGGTCGGCCCGGTCCTGGCGCACCACGTAGTCGGCGGCCGCTTCGGCGAAGCGCTCCCAGGTGAGCACCATGGTCGCCGTCGGTTCCGTGGCGGGGCTGGTCGAGTAGACCCCGTCGACGCCGCCGGCGAGGGTCCGGACCCCGTAGCTGTCGCTCTCGATCACGTCGTAGCCGTACCAGGTGAACCGGAAGCCGGTCAGCGCCTCGAGCTGGCTGGCGAGCTGGTCGGGGCTCACCATCTTCAGCGGGACGCTGCGATCACCGGCCGTGCCCGTGTACTCGGGACCGTTCAGCACGGCGCGGTACAGCGAGCGCAGGGTGAGGCCCCCGTCGAGGAAGGCTTCGCGGTAGTCGACCAGGGCGTCGGTGTCTTCCAGCACAGCGTCCCGCTGCAGCAGCGACTGGAATGTGCGCTCCGTTGCGCACTCGACGAAGCGCGGGTCGCCCGCGATCTGCTGGCCGAGGTCTTGGAGCGTGTACCCCGGTTGTCCATAGTAGCCGGGGGCGACGCCGGTGCCGCTCTCCCAGTCCCACTCCCGCTCGGCGTGGTAGCTGTTGAGCTCGAGCACGCTGTCGTACTGGTAGTAGTAGAAGCCGTAGAAGTACGACGCCAGCGGGTCGAGGGTGCTGTGGCAGGCCACGCAGCCGGGGTTGTTGACCAGCGCGTCCTGCAGGGCGTCGCCGTCGAGCAGGTTGACGTTGCGGTCGAATTCGATGGGCCGGGACAGGTAGTCGCTGCACAGCAGGCTGCGGCTGACGGCGTTGGCGCGGCCGCGGTTGGCGTTGCTGTCGGTCGTCAGGTAGCGCCACCACATGCCGTTGGTGGACAGGATCCCAGCGGCCGGGCGACCGTCGTTGTAGGACACGGGCAGCCAGCCCTGGCCGTCGGCGGGGTAGTCGACCGGGTAGAAGCTGCCGAGCAGCTCGTTGGCCATGGTCCAGTCGGCGGTCACCACGTCGGTCCACGGCAGGTCTTCGGTGGCGACCCGCTCGATGATGCGCAGCGGTTCATCCCCCACCGATTCCACGAAGCCGACCTCGTCGCTGAGGCCGAAGTCGGCGGCGGTGACGTAGTAGTAGTCCTGGCGGGTGAGCAGCACTTCTCCCCAGGCCCGGCGGACGCTGTCGCCGAAGCGATCGTCGGCCAGGAAATCGTCGACCAGCCGCGCATAGGCGTCCGCATCGGCTTCCACCGCTTCGATCTCTTCGACCGAGGGGCGTACCCCCCGCAGGTCGAGGCTGGCCCGTGCCAGGAGCTGGACGGCATCGAGCGAGGATGCAGGCGCTTCCTGCGCGCCCGCGTCGCTGCCGCCGTCGGCGGTCCCGCCTGGATCGGCGGCGCCACCCGTGCTGGGGTCATCGGCGGCCGGGCCGGGGTCGGAGCCGCAGGCCAGCATCAGGAGCAGCAGGGTCACGGCAGGCCTCCGTTCCAGTCGTGCAGCGGGGTGAAGGAGGGGCAGGCGTCACCGAGGTAGGTCCCACGGAACCAGACCTCTCCGCAGCCGTCGCAGTCTTCGGGGAAGGAGCTGCCGCCGCTCTCTGCGGGGCCGTGGAAGAGCAGCTCGTACCACTCTCCGGCGTCGTCGCGGATCCGCACGAGGCCGGAGGGTTCATCGGGACAGGTGCTGCCCGCGGTCTCGGTGCCGAACCAGACGTCGCTGAAGTAGATGGCGTTGGCGGTGCCATCCAGCCCAGAGATGCCGCCCGAGAGGCCGCGGGCCGAGTAGTCGGGGTACTGCTCGTAGCCGACGGCGTCGATGGTGAAGTCCAGCGACCAGGTCTCGGACAGCCAGGTGCCGGCGAAGTCCGGCCCCGTCCACACCACATCTCCCGTCATGCTGGCGTACCAATAGCGTTGACCGCTGGTGTGGTCCCGACGGTAGTTATAGCTGTACCCCGAGAAGTCGAGCGACTGACCGTCGGGGAGGTCGGACGCGAAGTCCCCGTAGATCCACCCATAGTCGTGGTAGTAGTAGTCCCCCGACCAGAGGGGGTCGTAGATCACGCCGTAGGCGTAGCCCGAGTAGCTTGCCCCCGACCCCGACGTACAGGCGTCGTACCAGTACCAGTAGCCGTAGGTGTCCTGGTAGTCGGGGATGTAGTAGGGACAGTCGTCGTCCTGCCACGAAGCGGCTTCCTGGTAGGCGGCGAACCAGTCGGCAGGGTCGACCTCGACGAAGGCGGACACCGCTTCACTGACCGCGAGACCGACCTCGTCCAGGGTCAGGTCCGGCTGGACCGGGTCTTCGTCGTAGATGTAGTCGGAGGGTTCGTCGGTGCCGCCGTCCCCCGCACCGCCGTCCGCAGCGCCACCGTCCGCAGCACCGCCGTCCGCAGCACCGCCGTCGCCCCCCGTCGTGCCGGCATCACCGCCGTCGGTGGCCCCGGCATCGCCGGATCCAGCGCCGTCCTGCGGGCCCGGGGGAGAGTCGCTGCCAGACGGGTCCGCGGTGCTGCAGGCCAGCACCAGCATCGAGACTATGAACACGTACACCTCGGGCCTGCGGCATCATACCGCAGGGGGGCGCCCGCTCAAGTGCCCGGCGTCCCGCACAGGAGCCACCACTGCAGCCGCGTGCGGTCGTCTTCGGTCGTGCCCCCCATGGGCGGCATCGTGGGCGGATCCGCGGCAGCCCGGGCGAGGATGCGGGCCGCGTGGTTCCAGGCATCGTCGACCGTGTCGAAGACCACGTCTTCAGGTGCATCGTAGCGATTCGTCGACGTCGAGGCGTGGCAGCCCTGGCAGGCTTCGAGCAGGAAGCCCTGCCCCCAGCTCGCCCAGGTCACGGTCTGGGCGTCCGCGCAGGCGTCGGCGCCCGTGTCCCCGGAGGCCCCGCCATCTCCCCCGCTGTCGCCGCCAGTGGACGCGGCCCCACCATCGGTGACAGCACCGCCGCCCCCCGTGTCGGGGACGCCGTCGGGCGCACACGCGAGAGCGAGAAGCAGCAGGAACACCACGGCACTGTAGCAGCCGGGCCACCACCGCCGACATAGGATCGGCCCATGGCGCTGCGCACCGAGCTGGTCCTGATCCCAACCGATGACGGCGGCGTCGATGTCTTCGACCCCCTCCTCGACCGCCTGCACCACTTCGACCCGCAGGACGCGCGCCACCTCGACAGCCCCGACGCGGCCTTGTCGGCGCGCATGGCCGCCGCGATGTTGCTGGAGGGCCCCCTTGCAGACGGCCTGCGCCACTCCGTGGTCGCGGCCCGCCGCGCCCGTCCGCCACGCGCCCCCGCACTCCCCAGCGTGCCCGACGTGGCCTGGGATCGCGCCGCCGACCTGCCCGACGGGGTGTCGCCCCGCTGGCGGGACGGCGAGTCCCTGCGCCGCCTGGCCGAAGCGCGCGCCGCCGGGGCGACAGTGCTCACGCTGCACCGCTTCCTGGCCCCGGCCTTCTGCGAGGTCCTGGCCCAGGAAGCGCGCGCGCTGCCCTCCGAGCGCATCCAGACAGAGACGGTGCACGCCGCCCGGGCCCTCGTGGGCGACGGGCTGCCCGCGCTGCGGGAGCTGTTCGGCGACGCCATCACGCGCGACCTGCTGGGCGCCGTCCTCGGCGTGTCCCTCCCCACCACGATGATCATCAACGCCTGGACGCTGGAGCCGGGCGACCACATGGCCGTCCACCCCGACGGACCGCGCTACCAGGCGACCTTCGCCGTCGGCCTGAACCGCGGCTGGCGCGCGTCCGACGGCGGCGCCATCGCCTTTGGTCAGCCACGCGAGGACGGCCGCTTCGAGGTCCAGCAGCGGTGGCTGCCGCACGATGGCGACGTCTGCGTCTTCGTGCCACACGCGACGAGCTGGCACCTCGTGGAGCCCCCGGCTCGCACCCGGCGCACCGTGACCGGCTGGTGGGTGCAGCCCGACGCGGACCAGACGACGTGATCGCGCTGCTGGGGCGCTGCGGGCTGGAGCGCCTGGCCGAACCGCTGCGGCGGCGGACCGGGGCCGAGGTCGTGGTCACCGCCTACAACGACGTCGACCTCGTCGTCCGAGAGCGTCCCACGCTGGTCTACGTCGACCTCTTCGACTGGAGCCGGCTGCTGCCCCGGGTCGCCGCGGCCCTGCGCGGCCGATCGCTACCCGCGCCGAGCCCGGAGCTCTCCGCCATCGTCGCAGCACTCGAGGGCCAGCCCGTCGTCTACCGGGGCCTGCGCCCGCCGCCCCAGGGCAGCCTCTCGCCACCGGACCCCGTCCTCGACCGGGCGCTGCGGCAGCTTACCGACCTCATCGCCGACCAGCGCCAGCTCGACGTCGCCGGCCTGTGGGCGCGCCACGGGATCCTCCAGGACGCCGTCCGCTTCGGCCCGGGACACGGCGAAGCCGAGCTCGCCGAGCTGGGGCAGAGCCGCCTGACCGGGGACTCCGCCGCCGAGGTCGAAGCGCACGCCCTGCACGGTCTGTGGTGGGCCGCGACGCGCGGCCCCCGCAAGTGCGTGGTGGTCGACCTCGACGACACGCTCATCCACGGCAAGCTCGTCGATGATGGCTTCTCGCTGTTCAACCCGGCCTGGGGCGAGGATCCCGGCCCCCTCCCTGCCGAGCAGGCCGAGCAGGCCTGGTGGCGAGTCCGCCGCGGCCTGCACCTCGCGCTCCGGGAGCTGCAGCGCCGCGGCATCCTGCTGGCGCTGGCCACTCGCAACGACCTCGCCCTCGTACAGCGGCGCTTCCGACGCCGCCGCTGCACCTCGGAACCCGCCGCCCGGGCCCTCTCCCTCTGCCTGGACCACGACGACTTCGTCGCGGTGGAGGCCGGCTTCGGCCCCAAGAGCGGGATGTGCCGACGCGTCGCCGAGCGCCTGGGCATCGGGCTGGACAGCCTCGTCGTGGTCGATGATCGCGCGGTGGAACGCGCCGAGCTGGCGCAGAACCTCCCCGACGCGCTGTGCTTCGACGCCACCGACCCGCTGCTCGTCGAGCGACTGCTCTGTCACCCGGAACTGCAGACCTGGGAGATCTCGGCCGCAGTGCCGCTGCGAGCCGCATCCTACCGAAGCCGCGCGCTGGTGACGGACACCCCCACCGATCGACTCGAAGCCTTCCTCGCCGACCTCGACATCCACTGCGTGGTGCGACCGGCCACCGCCGCCGATCTGCCTCGCGTGCGCGAGCTGTTCGCACGCAGCCACCAGCTCGTCCTGACGTCGGCGCGCCCCCGGCCACGCGACCCGGCGGGTCTGTGGGTGGCCGCTGCGCGCGACCGCCTCGCCGACCACGGCGTGGTCGCCGCCGGCTGCTTCGACGGTCCCACCGATCAGCGCCGGCTGCTGGCCTGGGCCTGCTCGTGCCGCGTCCTGCCCCACCAGGTGGCTTCGACGATCCTGTGGGCGATGCGCCAGGCAGAACCCGGCGCCGCCGTGTCCTTCGAGGACACGGGCCGCAACGGGGCCGCGCGCGGGCTGATCGCGCGGAGCGAGGCCGGCCCGCGGCCGTGGGTCCGGCTCGACACCTGATCCCCCCCCACGCACGACAACCCCGACCGGTGAGCCGATCGGGGAGGAGAGGGCGGGTCGGGACGCCAGGGCGTCGCCGAGGTCAGGGAAGCTGGCGACGCCCGTGGCGCTTCAGCATCTTCATGCGGCCGCCGGCCTTGCGCTTCTTCATGAAGCCGGCCTTGATCAGGCGGCGGCGACGGAACTTGGCCTTGAGACGAGCGCGATGCCGCGCGGACTTGCTGCCCATGGGAACTCTCCGATGAAGCGGGGTCCGGGCCCTATCCAGGTCTGGCGGATCCCGCACGTGGCCCCCGGCCGGCCCCACCCTCCATCCAGGCACGAAGACAGCCATCCGTTCCCCCCTCTTGCGCTCAGGCCCGTTTCGGTGGACCCTCTCTCCATCTCGGAGGACCCATGAACCTGAGACTGCTCGGCCCGACCCTCGTCCTGTCGCTCATCGCGCTGTCCGCATGCGGCGACAAGGACACCACCGATCCGGAGGGGATGAACCCCGGCGAGTGCAGCGACGGCGCCGACAACGACGGCGACGGCGACTTCGACTGCAGCGACAGCGACTGTGCCGGGTCGCCGGACTGCGCCGGAGCCGACGGCGGTTCCAGCGGCGACGGCGGCGGCGACGGCGGCGGCGACGGCGGCGGCGACGGCGGCGGCACGGGCGACGGCGGCGGCACGGGCGACGGCGGCGGCACG
>CAZRFD010000134.1:0-3901 GCA_964599085.1 uncultured Enterobacterales bacterium
GACCTCGTGGTGCTGGTCGTGGACGCCACGCAGCTCCTCCGGAACCTGTACCTGGTGCTCCAGGTACGCGAGCTTGGCCTGCCCTGTGTCGTCGCGCTCAACATGATCGACGAGGTGGAGGGCCCGCCGCCCGACGTGCGGGCCATCCAGGCGCTCTTCGGTGTGCCCTGCGTCGCGGTGAGCGCCCGGACCCGGCAGGGCATCGACACGCTCCGCGCCGAAGTGGCCCACACGCTGCAGGCCCAGCCGCCCGCGCCCTTCCGGTTGGCCTACCCGCCGGCGGTCGAAGCCGATGTCGCGGCGCTGTCGCCGCTGCTGCAGGCGGCCTGGCAGCTCCGCCCCGGGCAGGCCCGGGCGATGTCGCTGTGGGCGCTGACCAGCCTCGACGAAGACGACGAGCTGGTCGACATCCCCGCCGAGGTTCGCCAGGTGGTGCTGCAGCGACGTGCCGCGGCGGCGAACCGCGACGTCGACCAGGAGATCATCGGCACCCGCTACGCCTGGCTCGACGAGCACGGCGCGGGGCTGGCGGGCGGGCAGGCCCGGCGCACCCTGACCGATCGCGTGGACAGCGTGCTGCTGCACCCCGTCGCAGGCTTCGGTGTGTTCCTGCTGACGATGCTGGTGGTCTTCCAGTCGCTCTTCTCCTGGTCGGACCCCTTCATCACGGTCATCGAGAAGCTGTTTGAGCTGCTGGCCGGCCAGGCCCGCGCGGTGCTGCCGGCCTCGGTGCTCACCGACCTGTTCGTCGAGGGCCTCATCGGTGGGGTCGGCAACGTCGTCGTCTTCCTCCCCCAGATCCTGCTGCTCTTCTTCTTCGTCGGGGTCATGGAAGACTCCGGCTACATGGCCCGCGCCGCCTACCTGATGGACCGGGTGATGAAGGCCATCGGGCTGCACGGGCGGGCCTTTGTGCCCATGCTGTCGGGCTACGCCTGCGCCGTCCCGGCGATCATGGCCACGCGCACCATGGAGCGGCAGCGCGACCGGCTGCTGACCATGATGGTCATCCCCTTCATGACCTGCTCGGCCCGGCTGCCGGTCTACACCCTCATCATCGCGGCGCTCTTCCCGCCCCGGCGCGTGTTCGGCGTCCTGCCCCTGCAGGGGCTGATGATGATGGCGATGTACCTGTTCGGGACGCTGGTGGCGCTGGTCGCCGCGGCGGTGCTCGGCCGGACCGTGCTGAAGGGGCAGCGCGTCCCGCTCCTGTTGGAGCTGCCGCCGATCCGCGTGCCCTCCCTGGCCAGCGTGGGGCGGCTGATGATGTCGCGGGGCAAGGTCTTCCTCACCGACGCCGGCACCGTCATCCTGGCCTGCACCGTGCTGCTGTGGGGGCTGCTCAGCTTCCCCAAGCTGCCCGATCCGGGCGCAGACGCGACCCCCGCGGACCTCGTCGCCTTCCAGGCCGACTCGCTGGAAGCCAGCTACGCCGGCCAGCTCGGCAAGACCATCGAGCCCGCGATCCGGCCGCTGGGCTTCGACTGGAAGATCGGCGTGGGCCTCATCGGGGCCTTCGCTGCCCGCGAGGTCTTCGTCAGCACCATGGGGCTGGTCTACGGGGTGGGTGGTGACGTCGACGAGTCAAGCACGTCGCTGCGGGACCGCATGAAGCAGTCGCAGCACGCCGACGGTAGCCCGGTCTACACGCCGCTCACCGGCCTGTCGCTCATGGTCTTCATCGCCCTGGCCGCCCAGTGCATGAGCACGCTGGCCGCGGTGAAGCGCGAGTCGGGCGGCTACCGCTGGCCGACCTTCCTGTTCGTCTACATGACGGCGACGGCGTGGGTGGCCAGCCTCGTGGTGTACCAGGTGGGACGGCTGCTCGGCTTCTCCTGAGCGAGGGGCGCCGGTGTCGGCGCAAGCCGGCGTTGCATGAAGTGACAGCGCGGGCAGGGGGTGTTGGCTCTACGGTGGTTGGCAACCGTGGAGGAAGCCATGCCCATGCGCCGAGAGGTGGCGCGGATCCTGCCCCTCGGACTGCTCGTCGGCTGCAAGCCCGCCCTGGACGGCGCCTGGTCCGGGAGCTGGGAGTGCGCCAACAGCCTGGTGATGGACGTCGACGTGGCGCTGGAGCGCGTCGACGCGGGCACCTACGGCGGCCAGGCGGTCCAGCGCTGGTCGGCCGACTGGGCCGTCGAAGACCAGCAGTGGTCGGCCTGGCTGGAGCTTCGCAGCGCCTGGGAGGTCGTGGCCGACAAGGCCCACGGGGAGCAGGAGCTCGAGCTGACGGTCATGCCGACGGGTGCCGACTGCGAGCGCAGCGTCGACGGTCAGGTGGAGACCACCGACTGCACCGACCTGGGCATCGACGCCGAGGGTGCCGACCCGCAGATGGCCAGCCGGGCGTGGTGGGACGGTGCCGACGATCTGGAGGCCGAGGTCGACTTCTGCGGGATCGGGCTGGTGCGGGTGGTCGAGGGGGGGTGAGGGGGAGGCTGGCGACGCCCCCCCTGGCCAGCGACCGCTCACGGCCGTGATGCGACCGCTCGGGTGGGGCGGCGCGAACCTCGCACCCGGGAGCGTGGTCCACAACAGCATCCCCGAGGTGTTGATGCCCACCGTCCCCGCTCCCCGCCCGACCGGATCTCCTGCCGCGTGGGGCCGAGACCTTGCGCTGATCGGCGCCGTGACCAGCTTCGTCCTGCCGAGCCTCATGGGCCCCGTCGTGCCGTCGGGCTTTGCGGCCCGGGCCGGCGTCGCAGGCGCCGTAGGCGGCCTGCTGCTGGGGTTGGCGATGCCGGCGGTGCTGGACATGCTGCGGGGCCGAGTGGCCATCCGCTGGCTGCTGCTGCTGGCCCCGATGGTGGGTGCGGCCTGGGGAGGCGCCGCCGGAGCCGTCGCCGGCCTGGCGAGCGACCGCAGCGCCGCGCTGCTGGGACTCATCTCCGGCGGCATCGCGGGAGCCTGCCAGCTCGGACTGTGGTGGTTCCCGTACACCTTCCAGACCGTTCGTGGGGGTCGGCGCTGGCCGCTGGTGCTGGCGGCCGTCCTCAGCAGCCCCGTGCTCATCGTGCCGGTCTACGTGGGGACCCTGCTGGTCATGGGGCTGGTCGAGCGGCTGAGCTGAGCGGGCGGCGGTGTTCGGGGGGCGGGTCGGTCCGCCGCGGCGGCGGATCGAACGTCGATGATCGGGTAGCGCCACGAAAGCCGAGGGTGGACGATCCTTGTTGGTGAGAGGGGCGAGGTGCACCACTGTGGCGTGTGGTGCAGGGAGCGAAGAGGCGAGGGCGAGAGTCCTCGAGGGCACGAGCCGCGAGGGCACGAGCCACGAGGGCGCGAGAGGGCGGTGTCTTTGTCAACAACCGGGCACTGACCGCAGCACCCCCTCTGGCGCGCGGGGAGCGCTCGCGTGACGAGACCCCATGGCTCCTCCTGGACTTGGTGAGCGTTCGTCTGGCGGACAGCCGGGTCATCGTCGGCGAACCGGCCGGCCTGCGTCGTCTCGCCCGGTCCCTTCTGACCGTGCTGCAGCCCTTCTGTCTGCTGACCTTCCGGTGCGACGACTTCCGGTGCCAGGACTCGCGGTCTCGACACCAGACCCACGCGTCGTGCGGGCGGTCGAGGGCCAGCTCCGCCTGCGGGCTGGAAGGGAGGCGGACGTGGCCTTCGTCCCGGCGCCAGCAGGCGCGGCCTGGCGGTCCGAGGGGGATAGCGAGCAGCGTGGCGCTCACAACGTGGGGTAGGTCGGCGACCTCGGGCCACTTACGAGCGCCTCGCGACGCTCCTCCTCCTCTGAGGCGCTCACAACGTGGGGTAGGTCGGCGACCTCGGGCCACTTATGAGCGCCTCGCGCCGCGCGCGCGCTCACAACGTGGGGTAGGTCGGAGACCTCGGGCCACTTACGAGCGCCTCGCGCCGCTCCTCCTCCTCTGAGGCGCTCACAACGTGGGGTAGGTCG
>CAZRFD010000134.1:4001-19023 GCA_964599085.1 uncultured Enterobacterales bacterium
CTGAGGCGCTCACAACGTGGGGTAGGTCGGCGACCTCGGGCCACTTATGAGCGCCCGCCGCGCCCGCGAGGCCGCGAAGCCGCGAAGCCGCGGTGCAGCGAGTCCACGAGGCCGCGAAGCCGCGAAGCCGCGGTCTGAGGGCTTGGCATGCGGTTGTGCCTGGCGCCGGCCTCGCGCCGGCCTGGCGCCCGCCCGGTCGACGGGCTCCCCCGGCGACGGTAGGCTCCCGGACGCCCCGCAGCGAGGGCAGGAGGAACGGTGGCGGACGTCGAGCGCCTGGGACTGGTTCGGCAGATCGCGGGAGCGGGCGCGGCGGGGGGCAGCCGGGCGGCCCGTCGCAGCGCCAGCACCCGGGAGCGGGAAGAGGCGCTGCAGGCTGAGCTGGACCGCGAGCGCGCCGGTGCCCTCGGTCGGGCCGGCCGCAAGCTCGACGCAGCGATGGCGGCCCTCGCCGACGCCGAGGCGGCGCTCCACATCGACACGGACGCCGCCTGGGCGGCCTACGAGCACGCTCGACAGGCGGCGACCCGCAGCCGCTGGGAGATGCGCGTCCACCGTGAAGCGGTCGGCCTGCGCAGCCACGGGGTGCTCGACGAACTGTGGCCGCTGCCCCCTCGCCGTCGCCGCTGAGGGGGCTCTTCGGCTGCGGCTGGGGGTGGGGTGGAGCTTACGATGCTGTCGCCGTCGGAGTCGCTTCCCGAGTCGCCGGTGTTGGCGCCCTCCGAGTTCTGCAACGACTCGGCGCCCCGCTGGAAGAAGGCGACGTAGATGCCGGCGGCGTCGGGGTTGCCTCCCTCGAGGTCGTGCTCGCGCAGCGCGCCGCTCAGCAGCGCGCCTGTGAGGAATGCGACCTTGTTGATGGCTTCGGCCGTGAGCACCAGCCCGACGAAGCCGTCGAGGGAGTCGCCGCCGAAGTAGACGTCGTTGTCGGGGTCGAAGGCCGCGCTGTCTGGCAGGTCGGGGCTGACGCTGGCGGTGGGATCGATGCCGTTGTCGTCGGCGTCGTGGTAGGCGCTGAGCATGTCCTGGGCCCACAGCTACTGCTTCATCAGCGTCTGGCCCATGGCCGTGGGGTTGAGCGTCGTGTCCAGCAGGCCGCGATCCCGGCGCAGGGTGCTGGAGTCGTCCCACGCGAAGCTCTCGGGGTCGATGGCCTGGGGCAGGTGTGGGTCACCGGACACGACCTCGGCGAATTGCCGCCAGGGGTTGCCCGGGGCGCGCTACTCGGTCCACACCTCGACCTGTCCATGGTGGAGACGGAGCTTCAGCGTGCTGGTCTCTTCGTCCGCGACGGTGACCTTCGTAGAGAAGGCGCGGATGCTCTCGAAGCCTACGCGCAAGATGCCGAGGGCGTGTTCGCCGGCGGACACGTCGAAGCAGGACTCCTTGCCTGCCCGGACATCAGAGACCGGGGAGTCGTCGATCGTGATCGTCCAGGCCACCGCCGAGCCGCTGAAGTTGTACTTGCGGAACACACAGAGAGTGCCTTCGCCGGTTGGAGCGGGTGTGGTCGCGGCCGCGGGCGACGTGCGGGCGACGCAGATGCGCTCCGCCGAGCAGCGCTCGTTGTCGCTGCAGGCGGGGTTGCAGGCCTGGATGCAGACGCCCTCGTCGCAGAGGTAGCCCGGACTGCACGGCGGGAAGCACGCCGCTTCCGTCGGGGGCTCAGCGACGGCCGATGCTTCCGCAGTGGGTTGAGGCGATGTGGCCGCCGCTTCCTGGGCGTGGCCCCTGTCGACGGTTGCGAGGGCGAGCGCGAACACTCCGTGGATGATCAACACGTTCATCCTCCATCCTGTAGGGTCAAGCGGTGCTATCCCAGCGCCGGTCCAGCTTGGGGCGGCGTGCGGCCTGGTGCCGCGCGACTCGCCCCCCCGCCGCCGTCCCCCGCCGCCCCCCGCACGCCCCACCGGGGCACGCATGCCCCACTTCTCCTCGCTCGGAGCGGTGTTTTCGTGTGTCTGCGGCGGCGTGGATCTTGCATGCTTGACCACCATGGTCCCGCTGCTCCTCGCCCTGCTGTCGCCGCCGGCACACGCCGCCGACTTCTCCTCCTCGCGCATCTCCTGGTCGGAGCTGGGGGTGGAAGCCGGCGCCCTCGACGCCGCCCCCCGCGGCCCCGCACAGCTCGCGGTCGGGGCGGACGGCACCGTGGTCTTGTACGACTCGGTGTTGCGCGAGGTCGATGTCATCGACCAGGGCCAGCCCGCCCTGAGCTTTCCGGTGCGCTCCGGCACCGACCTGCTGGTGGTCGATGCCGGCGTCGTGGTGCTGGACGGTGCCGCGCGGACGCTCACCCTCTGGTCGACCGACGGGGCGGAGCTTGCTTCGACCCGCCTGCCTGATCTCGTCCCCAGCGGCGTGCTCCTGGGCGCCCACGGGGACGAGATCCTGGCGGTCGACGCCTTCGGCAACGGGCACCCGGTGGCTCGGGTGGTGGCGGGCGGCTTCGCGCCGTCGGCGCTGACCGGCCTGCGAGCGCCCGTCGACCCGGTGCTGTGGGACGGCCACGCCATGCACAGCGGCCAGCAGCGCGTCGACGTGCCCGGCGCGGTCAAGGCCAGCGGCCAGCGCGTGGGCGACTGGCTCGTGGTCGATGCGGTGACCAGTGACGCCGGCCCGGTCCAGGTGACCCGCACCGCCTGGCACCTGCCCTCTGGGCAGTCGGCGGCGCTGCCGGTGGACGGTCGACTGTACGCGCCGCGCGGCGACCTCGCGGCCCTGCCGGACGGCGGACTGCTGGTGCTGGTGCCCTGGCCCGACGCCCTCGAGCTGCTGGAGGTGCGGCCGTGACGCTGCTCCTCGCCACGCTGCTCTGCCCGCCGGCCTCGGCCATCACCCGCGAGAAGACGCTGGACAACGCCGCGATCTTCGCCACCCACGAGTGGACCATGGGCGAGGACAACAAGTACGCGTCCTGTTCGAGCAGCTACGTCAGCGACTGGACGCCCGGCGTGACCTACCGCGGGATCCCCTACGACTGGGGCGGCTGGGTCACCGCCGATGAGTACGACAGCTACATCGCCGCCGGCTACGGGGCGGGCAGCCACTCGTCGGACGGCGTGCTCTCCTGCACGGTGGGCGTGGACTGTTCGGGATTCGTGAGCCAGGCCTGGGAGACCGACCACAAGTACGGCACCTCGACCTTCTACGAGGTGACCGACGAGATCTCCCTGTCGTCGCTGACCCGGGCCGACGCGCTGAACAACGCCGGCAGCCACATCGTGCTGTTCACCTACGAGACGGCCGCCGGGATCCCGGTCCACTACGAAGCCAACGGCGAGCTGGTCTTCGTGGACAGTGACCAGGGCTGGTCGGCCTTCTCCAGCTACACGCCCATCCGCTTCGAGTCGATCACCGACGGCAGCGAGACCGGGACGGTCGAGAACCCCCACGAGATCACGGCCTTTCCGTTCGAGGATCTGCGCTGGACGGCGGGCGCGGCCAGCGACGTCATCGACAGCTACGCCTGCGCCAGCAGCACCGACGAGTCTGGCCCAGAGCAGCTCTACCACTTCGAAGTGGCCACCGGCGGCACGCTGGACCTGCGGGTGAGCGATGACAGCGGCGTGGACATCGACATCCACGTGCTCAGCGGCCCGTCGGGCGATGCCTGCCTGGCGCGGGATGACACCGATCTCAGCCTCTACCTCGACCCCGGCGAGTACTGGATCGCCGCCGACACCTGGGTGGGCAGCTACGAGTACCCCGGCCCCTACATCCTGACGGCGACCTTTTCGGGGACCCTGGGGAGCGGCGGGAGCGACGATCCGGGCGGCAGCGATGACCCGGGCAGTGGCGACGATCCAGGCGGCAGCGAAGACCCGGGCGGCAGCGACGACTCCGCGGACAGTGTCGACACCGGCGCCGTGGACAGTGGAACGACCGGCGCCAGCGATGACCCCACCGTGCCGCCGGCCGGTGACCCCGCCCCGGGCGCGCCTCCGGGCTCGGCGGTGGCCCTCGATGAGGTGAGCGGCGGCTGCCAGGCGGCGCCGGCGCTCGGCGGGCTGCTGTGGGCGCTGCTGGGCCTCGGGCTGCGGCGGCGGGAAGCTTCGGTTCCGCGCTGACCTCCGCGCGGGGCAGAATGCGCGGTGCGGGTGGCCGTCGAAGGCAGGTCGCTCGGGAGTCGTCGTGTCGCCCCTCGCCCTCCTGCTGATCGTCTCGCTGGCCCACGCCGAGCAGAAGAGCTTTCAGGTCCGCCGCGGCCCGGAGCGTTGGCGCATCGTCGTCGACTGGCGGGACGCGGACCGCCACGCGCACCACGCGCTCTTCGACCTGCCGACGGCGGATGTCCGCGCCGACCTGCAGGAGCCCATGCGGCTGGACCTCGCCGGTGCCACCGCCGAGGTGGCCGCCAGCGTGCGCCGCGCGGCCGCGCGCCAGCCCGGGGTGCAGGCGACGGTCAGCGCGCGCGGGGCGGAGATCGAGATCCACGTGACGGCGCGGGCCGACGTCGACATCCAGCAGGCGCTGGCAGACCTGGAGGCCGAGCGGGACGCGGCCTGGGATCGCGTGCTGGCGCGCGAGGGCTACACCCGCATCGGCGACGCGGTCGCCCCCGACCTCGCCCGGCATGCCGCGGACTACGCCGCCGACCTCGCCCCGGTGGTCCACGCGCTTGGCGGAGCGGGGCGCTCGCCACGCGACTTCGCCGACACCGCGCTGGGCTTCGTCCAGAGCATCCCCTACGAACGCCGCATGCGCCTCGCTGACGGCTACCGCCGCCCACTGTCGGTGCTCGGCCGCAACAAGGGCGACTGCGACAGCAAGACCGTGCTCTTCCTCGCCCTGATGCGCCAGGCCTGGCCCGACCTCCCCCTGGCCGTCGCCCTCATCGAGGGCCACGCCTTCGCGCTGGCCGACCTCGACCCCGTCAAGGGCGACGTCCGGCTCAAGGCCCTGGACCGCAAGTGGGTGGCGCTCGAACCCGTGGGGCCGGCGCTGCGGCCCGCCGGCCAGCTCGACAAGGACCGGGTCAAGGCCTTCAAGAAGTGGAACGAGGTGCGGCTGGTGCCGTGAGCGGGCGTCAGCGTCGCCCGGCCATCCGCCGGGCGATGAGGAAGGCCATCTCCAGGGCCTGTTCATAGTTGAGCCGAGGGTCCACGTCGCTGTCGTAGTGCGCGGCCAGATCGGCTTCCGTCAGGCCACGGGCGCCGCCGACGACCTCGGTCACCTTCTGGCCGGTCATCTCGAAGTGCACCCCGCCGAGGATCGTGCCGGCGTCGGCGTGGATCTCGAAGCTCTGGTCCAGCTCCGACAGGATCCGGTCGAAGTGCCGCGTCTTGGTGCCGTCGGCGGTCTTGTAGGTGTTGCCGTGCATCGGGTCGCTGCACCAGGTGACGAAGCGGCCGGAGCGCTGCACGGCGTCGATGAGGGGCGGCAGCAGGGTGGCGACCTTGTCGGCGCCGAAGCGGCAGATGAGCGTGAGCCGGCCCGGTTCGTCTTCGGGGTTCAGGCGATCGATCAACGCGACCAGCTCGTCGGGCTGCATGGTCGGGCCGACCTTGACCCCCATGGGGTTGGCCAGGCCGCGGAAGAACTCGACGTGGGCGCCGTCCAGCGAGCGCGTGCGGTCTCCGATCCACGGGAAGTGCGTGCTGAGCAGGTACCAGCGGTCGCGCAGCGGCGGCAACTCGCTGACCGCGGACTCGTAGGGCAGGTGCAGTCCCTCGTGGCAGGTGAAGAAGTCCACCCGAGCCAGCTCGGACATGGGGCGGCCGACCATGGCGTCGAGGAAGCGCAGCGAGGAGCGGAGGTTGTCGACCAGCTCGAGGTATTCCTGTGGACGCTGCGCGTGGGTCACGAAGTCGAGATCCCAGACCTCGGGGTGGTGGATGTCACCGAAGCCGCCAGCCAGCAGGCTGCGGATGAAGTTCAGCGTGATCGACGAGCGGCTGTAGGCTTCCAGCAGCCGGTTGGGGTCGGGGCGCCGGGCGTCGGGCGCGAACTCGATGCGGTTGACGAGGTCGCCGCGGTAGCTCGGCAGGCTGACGCCGTCGCGGGTCTCGACGTTGCTGGACCGGGGCTTGGCGTACTGGCCGGCGATGCGGCCGACGCGCGCCACCTGCTTGCCGCCGCCGTAGACGAGCACGGCGCTCATCATCAACAGCACCTTGAGCTTGGCGTCGATGATGTTGGCCTGGCAGTCGGCGAAGCGTTCGCTGCAGTCGCCGCCCTGGAGCAGGAAGCGCTCGCCGCGGCCGACCTCGGCGATCTGCTGCTTGAGCTGTTCGACCTCCCAGCTCGTGACGATGGGGGGGAAGCGCCGGAGCTGGTCGAGGACGACGTCGAGGTGGGCGGGATCGTCGTACTCGGCCTGCTGGGCGGCGGGGTAGCGCTTCCAGGAGTCGATGGTCCAGTCGGTCAGTGGCATGAGGGCTCCGTCGCGGGGGTGATTAGCCCACCGGGCGCGCGGAGCGAAGGCTGATCGACCTCGCCTGGGGGGGGAGCCCTCAGGGCGCGCCGTAATAGACCTCGATGGTCCAGGTCCCCTTTGTCGTGTACCGGGCGACCGCCACGTCGTCGTAGCCGTCACCATCGACGTCGCCGGCGCGGACCTGCTGCGGGGTGTAGGTGGACGACCACGTCGACAGGTCCGTGATGTCGGTGGGGTCGGTCCAGGTCTCCGACGAAGAGGTCGAGGTGTCGAAGGGGCCCTCTGCGTAGGTGGCCAGCGAGCCCCCGAAGGTGAAGTCGCCGACCCCGTCGCCGTTGAAGTCGCCGGCGTCCAGCGTCTCTCCGAGGCTGACGACGTAGTCGGTGTAGTCGTAGGCGTAGAATTCGACCCAGGTGCTGTCGTCGATGCCGCTGGCGCTGCCGGAGAAGGCGTAGACCCAGCCCTCGCAGTTGTCGAAGGGGGCGCCAGCCACGACGTTTTCGTAGCCGTCGCCGTCCATGTCCACGCCGCTGGCCACGGCCCAGCCCATGGCCGGTGTGCTCTCGCAGTAGCTCGAAGACCCACCGGCCCACGGGTAGCCGGTGAACGCGCCGGTCCGGGAGACCCCCGCGCTGCTGCCGCTGAAGACGTAGAAGCCGCCGTCGAAGGAGTTCCACCCGGGGTAGCTGACGATGAGGTCGTCGTAGCCGTCGGCGTCGATGTCGCCCGCGGCCATGCCCGAGCCGGTCGCCGCACCGTCGGCGAAGACCGAGTCCGTCACATCGTGCCAGGCGGCGTTGATCGCGGTGAAGTCGCCGCTGCTGATGCCATCGGCGCTGCCGTAGTAGACCCGCACGCGGTCGCGTCCCGGGACGTAGACGGCCATGTCGGCGTAGCCGTCGCCGTTGAGGTCGCCGGCGCCGGCCACTTCCGACCCGAAGCCGTCGGCCGTGGTGATGGTCAGCGTGATGCGCGGGCGGGTCTCCAGCCCCCGGCGGGTCCCGTGAAAGACCTGGACGCGGCCGCGGCCGCCGCGGGCGGCGGGGAAGCCGACGGCGACGTCGTCGTAGCCGTCGCCGTCCACGTCCCCCACGCCGGCGATGACCGAGCCGGAGTCGAAGCGAGGGACGAGCGAGCGCGTGGCGATGCGGCCGATGCCGAAGGGACGGCCCATGAAGACGGAGGCGATGCCGCCGGACATGGCCACGAGGTCGTCGCGGCCGTCGCCGTTGACGTCACCGACGATGTCGTAGGCGCCCTCCAGATCGATGTCCAGGGTGGTGGGGCTGGACCCGATGGAGGGTGGAGCGTCGGCGCGGATGGCTGGCGCGGCGTCGCCCGCGGACAGGTGGGCCGTGGGTTC
The DNA here is from genome assembly GCA_964599085.1 of uncultured Enterobacterales bacterium. GTDB lineage: Bacteria > Myxococcota_A > UBA796 > UBA796 > UBA2385 > J125. The sequence goes on from CAZRFD010000134.1 coordinate 11,744, forward strand.
GGGGGCGCAGGCGGCGAGCAGGGAAAGGGCGAGAAGAGGCATCGCAAGCTCCGTTCGGTGGAGTGAGATGCCCGATCCTCCCACAGGCCGGACCTCGGGTCCAAAGCTTGGACCTGCGACGATCGATCAGCCGAACTGCTTGGCCAGCTTGAGTCCCTGCATCTGGTAGTTGCTGCCGGGGGTCCCGTACAGCAGGTCGGGGGTCTCTTCGTTGGCCATGAACTCGACGCGGAACAGGGCCTGGCCGTGCTCCAGCAGGAAGGGCACGTCGTGGGTGCGGATCTCGAGGACCAGGCGGGCGCCGGGGCCCCCGGCACCCTCTGCCCAGCCGAAGCCGGAGTCGATGAAGCCGGCGTAGTGGGTGCGCAGCTCGCCGCGGGTGGCGTCGAAGGCCACAAGCTCGGCGCAGAGGTCCGGCGGGATCCGCAGGCGCTCGCGGGTGGCGAAGATGTAGAACTGTTCGGGTTCGAGGACGTGTCCCTCGACCCCCGCGGCCGGCAGCGGGGTCCAGTAGCGGTCGACCGGCAGGTCGCGGCGGGACAGGTCGATGGGCGGCTGGTGGCGCCGGGCGACGTAGCCGACGGCTTCGCTGCCGTTGGATCCTTGCAGGTCGACCGAGAGGAGGATGCCGGGGGGGACCTCGTCGGCGACCGGGGCCGGGCTGCCGTCGGCATACACGCACAGCCCCGACAGCTCCTGCCGGGCGGAGAGCGCCGTGAAGTCCAGGCCGGCGCGGCCGCGCGACAGGCGGAGCTGGCTGAGGCAGTCGCCGCGCCGGACGGCGACGTGGAAGCTCTGGGGCGTGATCTCCAGGTACAGCCGCCCGCGGTAGCCCCGGGGGATGGTGTCGAAGGCCGCGCCCTGTTCGGTCAACACCCGCACGAAGACATCGAGCCGCCCGGTGCTGGACTTGGGGTTGGTGCGGCCCAGCACGTCGGCGGGCAACTCCAGCACTTCCTCGATCTCGGCGAGGTAGACGCCGCCGGCGTGTAGGACCAGTGGCTCGTCGCGGTCGAGCCGCCAGCTCGCCGTGGCGAGGCGCCCGAGCTTGCGCTGGATCCCCTGGCCGCCGGGCAGGAAGCTGCACTGGAGCTGCCACACCCGGGCCCCCAGGCGCAGGTCCAGGCTGGAGGGCTGCACCTGGTCGGGCTGCAGCGGGCGCAGGGCCTGCACGGCGCCCTTGGCGATGAGCTTGCGCAGGGTCTGGCTGACGAGGATGCCGGGCATGGGCGGGCCCCTATCGGGCTGGCGGCCCGGCTGCGGCGCTGCTGCGGCCTGCGGCGGCCCGCTCAGGGCTGCAGGTCGCTGGCGAGCAGGGTCAAGGTGTGACGTTCGACGCCGGTCTCGTCGATGACGTGGACGGTGAGGCTGGGGTCGCTCAGCGTGGTGTCGATGTCCAGCCCCATGAAGCCGCGGATCTCTTCACAGTAGATGCGGTCCGGTTCGGAGCTGTCGCTGCCACAGGTGCTGGGGACCGGGTAGGCCAGGGAGCTGCTGGTCAGTTCTGGGAGCATGGCGCCGCCATCCCAGGGGGTGAGCGAGCGCAGCTCCATGCGGTGGACGTCGCCGGAGAGGAACACGACGCCGCCGATGCCACGGGTGGCCAGCTCCTGCCGCAGATCGTCCCAGGCGTCGGGGAACTCGCCCCAGGAGTCGGCGCTGCCATACGGCGTGAACTGACTGCCGCCGGCGACCAGCTTGAAGGTGGCGGTGCTGGCGTCCAGCCCCTCGATCAACCAGTCCTGCTGGGCCTGGCCGAGCAGGGTGCCGTCCAGACCGCGGTAGTAGCGGTCGTCGAGGACGAACAGATCGATGTCGCCCCAGCGGTGCGAAAAGAACACGCCGGGGGTGTCCGAGAGCCCCGCCCCGGGGTTGGCCCAGTACTCGGAGAACACCCGCAGGGCGACGTCCTTGCCGGGTTCGGTGCCGTCGGTGTTGTTGCCGACGTAGTCGTGGTCGTCCCAGGTCGCCAGGATGCTGGTCTCTGCCAGCAGGGTCGAGCGCAGGGGGCGCTCGTGGGCCCAGCGGTAGTGCTGGCGCAGCGCGGACAGATCGTCGGTGTTGCCGTAGTGGTTGTCGCCGTCGAACAGGAAGATGTCCGGGTCCCAGGCCAGGATGGGGCCGAAGACCGGCTGGTCGTCTTCCTTGCTGCACGAACCGAAGGCCAGGCGCAGGGTGGTGGGGCTGCTGTCTTCGGGCGCGGTGAACAGTTCCCAGGGGCCGTAGGTCTGCCCGAGGATCTCCAGCGAGTAGACGTAGCGCCGGTCGGGCTGCAGGCCGACGACCTTGACGGTCTCGGTGAAGTCGTGGTCGGCGGTGGGGTAGCCGTAGTGGACGGGGGCCGCCTTGGAGAGCGACGCTTCGTCTTCGGCCACGCGCAGCAGGACCTGCCGGGTGGCGTGGGTGCGGTACCAGATGCGGGCGCTGTCGGGGCCGACGGCGCCGACCAGGGGGCCGTGGGTGAGGGGACTGTCGAAGATCGTGTCGCAGCCGCTGGTCAGCCCCTCCGGATCCGTCCAGGTCAGCACCTCGCCGCCACCGTCGCCGATCTCGAGGTCGACTTGCCGGCAGTAGACCGGGTCCCCGTCCAGGGCCAGCTCGAAGCCCACGGGCACCCACTTGTCCCCGCCGTCGGAGGCCCGGACCTCGAAGCGGTCCAGCTCGGCCCGCGGCCAGGCCAGCCCTTCGTAGGCGACGACGTCCACGACGCCGGGCTCCAGGTCGTCCCAGTCGGGCTTGTAGGGGTCCAGGCAGTGTTCGTTGCCCAGCGGGTCCGCGCCCAGACAGATCTCGATGCCACCGTCGTTGGTCCCATCGGTGGTGCCGCTGCCGGTGCGCAGGCCGAGGTGCAGGGTGTCCACGGTGTCGGAGGCGGGGGGCATCCCCGGATCCTGGCAGCCGGCGCCGTCGCCGGGGACGTCTTCGTCGATGGCGCCGTCGCAGTCCTGGTCGATCCCGTCGCAGATCTCGTCGGCGTCGGGGTGGATGCTGGCGTCGGTGTCGTCGCAGTCGAAGGTGTCGTTGTACCCGTCGTTGTCGTCGTCGCTGGCGCTGCCGGCGTCGAGCTGCCCCTCCAGACCGTCGCCGGTGTCGTGCGGGAAGGTGGGGACGCTGCCGGAGCAGGCGAGGAGGGCGAGGAGAGGGAACATGGTCCCTGCGTATCCCCTCGCAGAGGCGCCGGCTCAGCCCGGCCCCGGCCCCCAGCAGTGGGCAGGGGGTGGGAGATCGGCGTCGGTGACCACGACCTCGACCTCGCGGCCGTCGGCGGGCGCTTCTCCTGCCATGAGCCACAGGTTGATGTGGACGTGCAGGCCGGCGGCTTCGTCGGGGACGGCACCGCCGGCGATGCGGGCGCCGGCGATGACGTAGCCGTCGTCGGGGGGCGCGTCGTGGTGGCCGTGCAGTGACTGGAAGCGGACGACGCCCTCCTGCCAGTCGATGCTGTGGGTCGTGTAGGTGCCGTCGAGGCGTGCCGTGAACCGGCGCAGGGTCCACGGATCCGGCGGCTGGACCACGTACTGGGCGTTGTCGGGGGAGAAGGGATCTCCCCAGCGGGCGAACTCGATGTCGATCTCGTGGTCGTCGTCGGCGTAGAGGAAGGGGGCGAAGATGACGTTTTCGTCGAGGGTGTCCAGCGCGGCGTCGACGTAGAAGCGGTGCACCCCGAAGCCAGTGCAGGCCGCGGAGGTGACCTCTGCCGCGAGCCAGCGGGTGCCCTCCCGGCGGAGGGCGAGGTGGAGCGCGCCGTCGTCGTCGACCCAGACGCTGTCGGTGCTGTCCGACCAGTGGTTGGGACCGGGTCCACCGTCACCCGACTTGACCGACCAGCTCCGGCCGGCCCACCAGATGGTGCGGGCCTGGGCGGGGGTGAGGGAGAGGGCGACGAGGGCGGCGGCGGTGAGCGGGAGCATGGGGGGAGTGTAGCCGCCGCGCGAGCCCCTGGTGCCAGGGTCTCACCGTGTCGCATCTGAGATCGCCGCCTGTGGCCACAGGACTCAGCGGGTGGGGGTAGAGCGCGGGCTCTGTCCACGCCAGGCTCTGTCCACGCCAGGCCCTGTCCACGTCAGGCTCTGGCAGAGATCGGCGCTCTCCGTCCTCTTGGTTGGAAACACTCCGGCGGGGTCCGCCTCAGTCCCGCGCGCGGCGACGTCGAGACCTCGTGCGTCGTTCTGGTGCCGTCTCGATAGTTCTGGTGTAAGCTTGTGAAAGAGCGCGCCGCGAGAATCTTGAACTTTTTTCTTGACAGGGAACATGGGGGGGGGGTAGCCATCATGCAGGACCCTGGGAAGAGGTCCCGGGTTCGCAAACAACGACCTGGCACGACGATCTGGGGGGAGTCCCCGGTCTCGAGTCTGCGTGCTACATTGGAGGCCAACATGGCCAGCACCGTCATTCAGCTCGTCCCCGTCAACAAGCTCACCACCGGATGGGCGCTGGCCCAGTCCGAAGCCGCCGACCTCGGCGCCTACAAGTCGCTGGGCGTCCAGTTCCAGGTGCTGACGCCGGGTACCGGCACCGGTGGAGAGAAGCTGGAGCTGATCCACAGCGCCACCATCGACGGGGAGTACCTTCCCATCCCGGGCGCCAGCGTCCTGCTCGACAGCACCGGGCAGTCGACCTTCGTGGAAGTGACCGGCTTCCTGCGCTACGTCAGCGCCCGGGTGACGGGCACGGTGGCTGGCTCCCCGGTGGCCGGCGCCGCCGTTGTGGCCAAGGACTGAACGATGGCTGCCACTTCGTCGTCGGCACAGGGCTGCACCGAAGCGTGGCCCTGCGGCTGCAGTTTCGCTGCGGGACAACGTCAGGTGTGCAAGGGCCACCCGGTTCCCATGGACCCGGGCCTGCCCGCGGACCGCGTCGCGTTTCTGCGGGCCGCCCACGAACAACGCTCCGGCGGCATCGCCGAAGAGCTTCGCGCCCGCAACATCCTGCTGTCGCCTGACGAAGTGGCCCATCTCGAGAAGCTGGAGCGGCGCCGGTGGCGCTTCCGGCGCCAGCTCCGGCGGGGCCCGGACATCCTGCGCCCGGCCGGGCCGCCCATCAACGGGCAGTCGTCGGCGGTGAAGGGGCTGGGGCTGAACGTGACCCAGGCCTACGCCTGCAACCTGGAGGGTCTCGACAAGTTCGGGGCCGGCGACAGCCAGCTCCGCGACTGGCAGCACCTCGGGGCTTCGGTGGGGCGGCAGGTGGGGCCCATCGACCTGCTGTGGGGGATGATGGCCGACGCCGACGTCGCGCTGTCCGAGGGCTTGATCGCGGATGTGACCGAGACCGTGCCCATCCCCTTCGAGTCCGGTGACGTCGCTGGTGAACCCAGCGACCACTACGTTCCGGGTCCGCTGCTCGATGCGCTCATCCTGTCGGACGCCAACATTGCGCGCTTCGCCAACTTCTTCATCGCCCTGGCACAGCGGCAGCGCAAGGTGATCCTGACCTTCCTGACGCTGGGGTCGGGGGGCACCACGCTGTCGTGTACGGTCACGCAGGACATCGGTGGCACCGAATATGCTGTGCGCAGCCCGGCGCGACTGCTGTGGGACGCCGACCACGTCGGCAAGACCCTGCCGCCCGCGCGCAAGGACGGCGACGCCGAAGATGGGGACGCCCCGTTCGACGCCTACCCCGACGTCACCTGCGATGGCCTCGCCTACGACATCGCGACGCTGGACCCGTTCAACGTCTACAAGCGGCGGGTGCTCGGGGCCATCGGCGACCGGGCGGTGCGCCTGCTGGTGGCGGCCATGCGGCGGGTCCGTCGGGCGATCCCGGACGCGGTGCTGGGCGACATCGTCAGCGCCATCGAGATCTTCAACGAAGTCACGCAGGTGAGCTGGCTGCACGTCAACGCCGACAGGTCCGATCCCACAGGCGCCACCGTCAACATGGAACTGGCGGGACAGGCCTGGGGCGCGACCTGGTTCCGGGTGGCGCGGGCCATGCACAAGGCGTTCAACGAAGCGGGCGCCTACGCCGACCGGGTGCCCCTGCACCTGCCAGGCATCGACTCCTGGTGGTACGGCGACAACGACTACTTCCCGCGGTCGTGGTCCAAGAAGCTGGACTTCATGGGGGGCATGCTCAACGAGATCCGCGACCGCGCCGAAGCCTGGGAAGCCGACGACGGCCCGGTGGACGCCTTCCGCGTCCTGGTGGGCGGGGTCGACCTGCACTGGTACCACAAGGAGCAGCCGCACACGCTGTCCGGCGACACGGCGCCGGACGGCATTGAGTACCCGCTCACGGGCTACACCCACATCGGCTTCATGTACTTCGACCTGGCCGAGCTGCGCGCCCTGTTCGACAGCGACCGCTACGGGCTGACCGACGCCAGCATCTCGGTGTTCGAGACGGGGATGAGCGCGTCGCTGGTGAACTGGCACTATCCCTCCTCGTCCGCGGTGGGAGACGAAGATCTGATCCACCCGACTGACTTCATCCCCGCCGCCTTCCAGGACGACGCCATCGCCTGGAAGGGCTTCGAAGTGTGGCGCCGGCTGGGCGCGGCCCTGGCGGGGGCGGCCGACGCCGCCGGCTGGCACTCGTGGATGTCGGGGGAATCGGTGAACTTCCAGGGCATGGGGCTGCGCCGGGACGCGGAATCGGTCGCCACGGGCGCGGGCGGCGAAGAGTGGGCCCCCATCGCCAACACCGCCGAGACATCGGGTTCCACCCGGCGCCTGGCCTGGTATGCCTACCAGCGTCTGGCCGATCGCCTGGCGGGCGGCGTGGTCAGCGGGCAGATGGTCCTGCCCGCTGTCGCCACCCGCGACGACCTGGTGGACTACCTGGGCAGCCCTGCGCCGCTGGGCGGTACCTGGACCAACAGCGCGACCCTGGTCGTGTTCGAGTACGTCCTGGACGACCCCACGTGGAGCTACGCCTACCTCGTCTTCGTGGAGCCGGTGTACCTGGAGTTCCTGCTTGAGGGGGACACGAAGCATGACCCGGTCAGGTCACCGGAGGTCGGCCACGCCCTCGACGGGACCGCCACCGTCCACGTCTCCCCGGCGTCGGGGACCGCTCTGTCCGTCACCCGGGTCGACTGCCTGGCGTCCCTGTCCAGCGTGGCCCGCAAGACGCCGGCGGGCCTGGGACCCTGCGATCCACTTCCCTTCTGGGTGTTCACCCACGACAGCGCGCCCTTTCACGACGATGTCGTCATCAGCCTGGACAAGTCGGGTACCGACCTGCACTTCTCGCTGGGCAGCCGTATCGACACCCTCGGTCCCAAGCTGTACCTGTCCCCGGAACAGCTCCGCTGGGAACCGGAGGTGTGACAT
>CAZRFD010000135.1:0-18878 GCA_964599085.1 uncultured Enterobacterales bacterium
AACCTGCCGCGCTCGATGCTGGCGTGGACGGACTTTTTACGGGGGGCTCAAGCTTGTGTACCGCAGCCAGTACATCGACTCCTTCACCTTCGACGAACCAATCGACATCCGCGCGAACGGCGTCGACTGGTTCTGCGACGAGACGATCGCCCTCTCGGGCGATCCGGATGTTCGCCTGGAGGCGGACCAGAAGCTCGGTGGGTGTTCGCTCGCGGGGGAGTCCTGGGACCTCAACGAGCTGTACTTCGAGCTGGATTCGGATGGCGCGGGCCTCTCCGGTGAGTGGAACATCGACGACGGCAGCTACAAGTGGCTGGCTGACTTCTCCTGCTGGTAGCGCGTCACTGGACGTCCCCGTTGGCCGGTGGCCGACTCCCTGACTCTTCACCGCCTGCGTGGATCCACGCAGGCGGTGTTCTCGGTGCGCAGGGCACAGGTTGTGCGCCGCTCTGCGGCTTGGTCGCCGCGGCTTGTCATTCTGCGACATCGTTCGGCTCCACCGAGGCGACGACTGTCTCGACGAGGGTGTCCCGGGTCCTGCGCCGCCAGGGCGGGGTGATCGAACACAGCAGTTCCCCGCCCAGGCCGTCGCGTGATGGCACGAATCCTCCACCAGCGGCCCCCTGGCAGTTGTCTCCGGCGGGCGGTGGTCTCGCCCCGCCTCGGCCGCCGGCCGCCGGGGACGCCAGACCGCCACAACAGCGCCTCGCCCGCCCTCAACCGACTCGTTGTCTCACAACCATCGGAGTCCGGTTCACGCTGGTTCAATGCGACCGGCGATGGCGGTGGGGGCGACGCTGGCGCCGCGGACGGTGGCCAGGACGCCGACGGCGGTGATGGTGGGCGAGCCGACACCGGGGGCGGCGCCGGGGACACAGGCTGTGGCTGTGCGGCCGGCGGGTCGCAGGGCGGGCTCTGGCTGGCGGTCGTGGGACTGCTTGGCTGGGCGCATCGCCGCCGCCGATTTTTCTTCGTTTGAGTGTGAGCGCCCCCCCGCGTGAGCGTGGACAGGTGCGGTCGATGGACGGCCGCGCTTGAACCCCACCCCACGGAGCACCTCGTGCACATCCTCTCCCTCATCCTGCTGTCCTCCCCCTCCGCGCTCGCCGCTGAACCCGGCTTCGGTGCCCCCGGCGGTGGCTTCGGCGCCCCCGAGCCCGTCGAGATCGCCTCGGTCACCACCGACGCGGGGACCTCCGACTCCAGCAGCGGCAGCATGTCCTTCTCGACCCCGGGCGTCATCCGGGTCGTGGGGCTGAACGCCGACGGCGTCGTCGCGGGCCGCTGCAACGTCGCGGTCTCCGGCGGCCCCAGCCAGACCCTGCCCCTGTCGGAGGGCTCGGGCATCTACCACACGACCCCGGGCGACGCGGTCGGCCGGATCGGCAGCGAGCTGGTCTTCCCCACCGACCGCGCCTGGGGTCGGGCGACGGTGACGGTGTCGTATGACGCCGGCTACTCGGCGGCGTCGGGCAGCGACGTCAACTGCACCGCCTGGTTCCAGCCCGCCGCCCGGATCACGACCGGATCGACGGAGCTGCTGAGCCTCGTGGCCGGTCCCAGCGAGGTCGGCGCTTCGACCTCCACCACCGTCGACTTCCCCTACGACGGCTACCTCGTGCTGGGCAACCAGTCCGACGACACGGCCTACGGTGGCGGCGCAATCATCCTGGCCATCGACGGCCTGGAGTACGTCGAGTACGGCGTCGGCGATCCGGCGGAGACGCGCCCCAGCCGGCTGGCGGTGCCGGTGTCCGCCGGGGGCGCGGTCGATCTCGAGCTGTACTACGACGACGACACGACCGGCGACAACATCGGGACCCGCGCCGTCAGCATGAGCTTCATCGCCGACCTGTAGGTCCGCAGTCCCCCCGCCGGGCCCGTGCCCGGCGGGGCATCGCCTTGTGAACCCGGCCCGCCCCGGCGGACAATCGCCGGACCGGCGGGCCCCACCCAGGACAGGCGCCGTGTTCGATCCCACCCTCCACCTGCAGACCTTCGCCCGCCGTTGGGAGCGCCTCCGGCCGCCCACCGCCATCGCCCTGCTGCCCGAGTCTCCGGCGGCCAGGATGTGGAGTGAGGTCGAGCGGCTCCGCCCCGCCCTCCTCGAGCAGCTCGAGCGTCACCGCGAGACCCTGGCCGAGCGCATCGTCGCTGTGGCCGAGCATCGGGCCGCGCTCCACGACGATCCCGAGGGGCTCCTGCAGCTCTCGACCCTGTGGGTGGTCACCCGGGATGTGTGGGACGTCCTGCTCGCGCCCCAACGCGACCACGTCACCCAGCTTGTGGCCGCCTCGCGCGGGCGGACCCGGGGGCTCGTGGTCGACGAGTCGCTGGCCTGCTCGGTGGTGGAGGAGACCCTGTCGGCGCTGGAGCGGTCGCGGCGATCGCGGATCTGGCAGGCCGGCGCCCCCCTGCGGGGACGGTCGAACTTCGAGCTGCAGAACATCCACGCCCTGGTCCAGCAGACGGCGCGCTACCGCCTGCGGGATCGACGCATCGAGAGCCTCGACGACCCCGACGCCCTGCAGCGGCAGGGGCCGGCCGGCCTGCGTGAGGCCCGGCACCGCCAGGCCCGCCAGATCGCCCGGCTGGCGCTGACCTGGTCGGCGGCGGCGGCGCGGACGCGGCCGCGCGGTCGCTCGCGCGAAGACGCGGTGGTGTCGGTGCTGGTGAAGCCCGAGGGGCCCAGCGGCCACGCAGAAGAGCAGGCCCGGTCGCGGATCCGCATGGACGCCCAGGTGCGCGCGGCGATCATCTACGAACAGTGGACGAAGCCCGGCGACTGGGCCCGGTCGGTGCCGCTGCTGCTCGCCGAGCCCGACCAGGAGCTGGCGGGCGCCGAGGAGCGGACCCGCGATCTGCTCGACGAGGCGGCCAGCTCCTGGCTGGACCTCATGGGTGCGGGGCTGCACGACGCGCTGGTCGATGCGGTCGCCGGGACGGTGCAGGACGGCGGTGCGAGCGACGCACCCGGGCTCCACGCGGTGATCGTGAACGGCCACCAGTACTACAGCGCCACCGAGCCGCGGCGCGGAGCGCAGCTCTCTGCCTACATCGAGGCGGCGCGGGCCGTGGGGGCGGCGCTGCGCTTCCACTGGAGCCCGGAACCGCCGCCGAGCGGGGAGGATCGCGACGGTCGCGGTGCCTCCGTCGCGAGCGGCGGGCGGTCCCTGGTGGGCGGTCGACGCAGGCGCAACACGCAGCGGGCGCGGCTGTGGCGCCTGGTGCTGCAGGTCATCGAGCAGGGCGAGGCGAGCATCGACACCGAGCCTGAGCTGGACGACGTCATCGACGAGCTGGGTGGCCCGCCGCCGGTGGAGATCGCGGTGCCCGCACCGGGGCGCGGCACCCGCAACGGCGCCATCCTCGCCCTGGCCGCCGCTTTGCTGCTGGGTGTGGGCGTCGCGGTCTACCGCACGCTGCCGGGGTCCGGCGACGACTCCAGCCTGCTGGCACCGCAGCCTGTCCCATGGGTGGCCTGGCCGAGCGTGGTCGTCGACGGTGTGCCGCAGCCGTGGCCCGACGGTGGGGGGGGCTTGGAGCTTGGGGGCGCACCCACCACCCTCGACGTCCTCGTGGACCGCGAGGATGGAGTGGGCGCGCTGCGTGTGGTCGGCTTCTTCGTGGCCCGAGGGCAGGCAGCCCTGGTCTACGACGCGACGATCCCCGCAGGACAGCGAGGCGATCCGGCGCCCCGTCGCCGGGCGCTGCCACGGGCGGACGGTCAGCTCCTGGTCGTCGTCGCCCCGGATGTCGACGGGCTGCTCGGTCGGGCGCTGTCAGAGGGCGAGCTGCAGGACTGGCTGCGCGACCACGAGCGGTCGTGGTCGGCGGTGGTCGACGTGGAGCGGCGGTGAGGGCGCTGGCGTTGTTGCTGCTGGCCCTGGCCGGGTGCGCCCCGCCGTCGCCTGGCGCCTGGGACACGGGCGTGATCGACGCGCGCGCCTCGACCCGCCGCGCCCTGCTGGTGGCGCCCGATCTCGACGCGCCCGAGCTGGGGGCGGCGGTCAGCGTCGTGCGCATGGCGAGCGCCCTGCGCCAGCGCGGCTTCGTCATCGACGAGCTGGAGGGCGAGGCGGCCACTGTCGGGGCGGTACGGGCGACGATCCGGGGCAGCCGCGCCGACCTGCGGGAGATCGGCGACGACGATCGGCTCCTCGTCTACGTGATCGGCCATGGTGGCTACGAGGTGGACGCCGCGCGCCACGCCCGCCCCGTGCTCCACCTCGCCGGGGACTCGGTGCTGCCCCTCGACGAGCTGATGGAAGAGGTGGACGCGGTGCAGGGCGACGCCGTCGTGCTCGACGCCTGCCTCGTCGGCGAGCCGGCCAGCGCGCCGTGGATGGCCACGCAGCCGCACCGTGCCCACCTGCTCGCCGCCGCCTCGCCGGACGAGCCTGCGGTGGCGCTCGCTGAGAGCGGGGGCGCCTACACGGCGGCCCTGGTCGATGCGCTGGCGGAGCGAGGCGGGCTCGTCGCGGCCCATGAGCTCGCGGCCGCACAGCTCCACGAACACCCCCCACTCCACCGCGGGCGGCCCTTCGACCAGCACCCCACACTGCTGCCGGGGGCGGCCCGGGGAGAGGTGGTGCTCGACGCCGCGGCTGCCGCCACGGACCCGCCACTGCTCGTCGACGGGCTCAGCCGCGGGCTGGCCGGCACCGGTGTCGAGGTGGTGCTCGACGGCGCGCCCCTCGATCTCCACGGCAGCGCGTCGCTGGGACCGGGGCCGCACGAGCTGCACCTGGCGCGCGACGGGCGGATGGTGCCGGGGACGACCCGCCGCCGCGACCTCGAACCCGGCGATGTGCTGCTCCTGCCGGCGGTCGCTTCGGACGCCCCAGCGCTGGAGGCCGACTGGCTGCGCCCCACCGTCGCCGAGGCGCCGGTCACTCCGACCTTTCGAGTCGACACCCTCCCCATCGACTGCGACGTCCCGGAGGGCCTCGCCCGGGTCGAGCTGGACCCCGACGACGCCCGGCCCGAGATCTTTGTGGGCTGCCGCGGCGATGGCGACCACCCCCGGTACCTGGTTGCGACCGCTGCAGGCCTGGAGGACCGCTCGGAGCGACTCGGCCTCGACGACGCTCCATCGGGTGGCCGGCCCGAGGCGCTCGAGGGTGGCGTCTGCTACGTCCGTGGCGTCGTGGGCGACCCCGCTGCCGGGCCGTTGGCCTGCGTGGGGGTCGATCCGCCCGACGGGATCCACGCCGAAGCGCCGCGCCAGCTCGATCTCGACGGGGACGGGGCGGCCGAGCGGGTGCTGCTCCGCATCGGCAGCACCGTCGTCGAGGACGACGGCGTCCTGCAGCCGCTCGGCGCGCGGCTCAGCGCCCCGGTGGCCCTGCGGCTGGACGCCGATCCCCGGCTGGACCTGCTGACCATGGACGACGGGCGCATCGACGGATGGCTGAACCTGGACGGGGGCTGGGCGCAGGTGCTCGTCGGGCGGGTGCAGGGGGCGGGCAGCGGCGTCGCCTTGTTCGACGACGGGGGGCCGGGCTTTGCGCTGGTCGTGCCGGACAATGCCCGCGACGCCGCGCACATCCTGCGGCAGCTCCCCGGGCGGCCCCTCGTCGTGGAGGACGAAGTGGTGGAGGCCGAGGTGGTCGACGAAGCCGGTGGCGGCGAGCAGCTCTCCTGGATCGGCGCCGACATGGACGGTGACGGCCGGACAGACCTCGTCGGGGCGCGGCCGGCGACGGTGCTGCTGCGGCGGGATCACGGCTGGCGGGCGCTCGACCTCGGCCAGCGCCTCCTCCAGGTCCTGCCGGTGGACCTCGATGGCGACGGCGACCTCGACCTCGTCGGAGTCCCCGAGTCCCGGGCGGGCCTGGTGGTCGTGCACAACGACACGCCCGTGCGCGGGCAGCTCCGGCTGCGCCTCGACGAGACCCTGGCAGGGCCGGTCGACGTGGCGGTACAGGCCGGAGGCCACCGCCAGCGGGTACGCCTGGACAGCGGGCAGGCCGTGCTCGTGCTCGGCCTGGGGGCGCAGGAGCCGGACCGGGTGGTGCTGACCGGTGCCGACGGCGTGGTGAGCCGCTGGGACGCTGGGGAGCTGAAGGTCGAGGGGCCAGGACGGTGGCGCCTGGACACACGCCGGGACATCGCCGAGGGGCCGCGCCTGCTGGCCGGGCGGGTGGTCGTCGACCTCGGGCAGCGCCCCTTCCGCGCGAAGCCGTGGGCGCCCCTCGACGATCTCGCTGCGCTCGGCTGGGCGCTGCGCGTCGGCGACGGCGTCGCTGTGCAGGGGCAGCGCGCCGACGGACGCCAGGTGCTGCGCTGGCTGGACGGTGCGGGGCGGGTCCTCGCCGAGCAGCGACTGACCCAGGCGCTGACCTGGCCGGCGGTGTTGGACGACCGCGTCGTGGCCCACACGGACAACCCCGAGGGGCTCGTGGTGGCGAACCCGGCGGGTGTCCGTCCCGTCGAGCTCGACCGCGGCGGCCTGCGCCTCGCCGCTCGGGCCTTCGGCCGCACCTGGCTGGCCAGCAACCGGACCTCGATCCTGCCGCTGCCCGCGCTCGACCGAGAGCCGCCGCCCGCCGATGCACCGACAGCGCTGCCCTGTCCGTCTGCGGGCTGCGTCGATCGCGAGATCCTGGTGGCGACTCCCGACGGGCGCGACCTCTTCGTCATCGACACCTGGCGCCCGGGCGTGGAGCGCTGGCGGGACGGCGAGCACGTCTGGACCACCACGATGGACACGCTGCGTCGCCCCCGCCCGCGACAGGGTGCGTCCTGGGATGCTGCCAACCGGCGACTGCTCGTCCCGGTGGAGGGGGGCGTGGACGCCCTGGTGACCGGCGACAGCCCGACCGTGACCCGCCCCCGCGTGGTCGAGGATGGCTACGTCGTCGACCGCGTCCTGGGGCTCGGCGAGGGTCGGCTGGTGACGGTCGAGCACGACGGGCGCAGCCGCCGCCTCGCCGTGGTCGACGAGCTGGCCGGCGTCGTCGTCACCGTGCCGCTCGGAGACACCGACGGAGACGACCTGCTGGTGCTGCCGGACGGGTAGGGCGGGGCGTCGCGCGGGTGGCGCGACGGCCCGACGCCATCATGCGAGCGCCTCAGTCCATCGGGAAGTCCGCCCGCACCTTCGCAAGGGTCTTCTCGACCGTCTCTGCGGTCCAGGCGAGCTGCTCGCGGGTGTGGGTGCTGGACAGGAAGAAGCGCAGCCGGGCCGCGTCGTCGGCGACCGCCGGGTACACGATGGGCTGGACGTTGATGCCCTGGTCGACGAGCCCCTGGGACAGCCACAGGGCGTGGACCGAGTTGCCGGTGACGACCGGGATCACGCCGGACTCGCCGTCGGCCGGGCCGGTGTCCAGGCCGCGGCGCTGCAGCTCGTCGTGGAAGAAGCGGGCGTTGTCCTGCAGGGTCTTCACCCGCCAGGGCTCTTCCAGCATGAGCTGCAGCGAGGCGAGGGCGGCGACACCGTTGGCTGGCGTCAGACCCGCCGAGTACACGAATCCGGGCGAGGTGTACTTGAGGTAGTCGATGAGCGCCTTGCGGCCGGCGATCCAGCCGCCGCAGCTCGCCAGCGACTTCGACAGCGTGCCCATCCAGATGTCGACCTTGCTGCCGTCGATGCCATAGTGTTCGGAGACGCCGCGGCCGGTCTCGCCGACGATGCCGAAGCTGTGGGCTTCGTCGACCATCAGCAGGAAGCCGAAGCGGTCCTTGAGCGCCAGCGCCCCGGGCAGGTCGCAGATGTCCCCGTCCATGCTGTAGACGCCCTCGAGGATGACGAGGCAGCGGTCGAAGTTGGCCCGCAGCGTCCGGAGCTGGCGTTCCAGATCGCCCATGTCGTCGTGCTTGAAGCCGCGCCGCGTCGCCCCCGACAGCTTGATGCCCTGCAGGGCGCTGTCGTGGATCAGCTCGTCGTGCAGGATGAGGTCATCGGGCCCCATGAGGTGGCCGATGGTGCTGACGTTGGTGGCGTGGCCGGCCGTGTAGAGGATGGCGTCTTCGCTGCCCTGGCAGCGCGCGAGCAGCTTCTCCAGCTCGCTGTGGAAGGGGCGCTCGCCGGACGCCACCCGCGACGCCGACACGCTGGTGCCGTACTGGTCGACGGCGTCGCGCACCCGGGCCAGCACCCGTGGATCGCCGGACAGGCCGATGTAGTTGTAGGAGCTGTAGTTGACGAACTCGCGCCCCTCGATGACCGAGGTGTTGCGGGCCGTCCCCTCGTGGACGTGGAAGTAGGGGTTGCGGATCCCGATGGCTTCGGCCGCCAGCAGGCGGTCCGACAGGGTCTTGATCTCGGGCCAGGCGGCGAAGTCGACCTGCCGCGGCTCGGCCTTGTAGCCAGCGTCGTCGCCGGCCTCTTCGACCTCGCGCAGCTCGGCGGCGACGCCCTCGGCCAGCACCACGGGGCGGCCCTCGACGTCGCGCAGGACCAGCGTCCCCTCGAAGCGGTCGCCCTGCTCCTGCTCGCCGAAGTGCACCTCTGCCGCCAGCTCGCCGTCGGGCAGCGGGGCGAGCTGCACGTAGCGGTCGATGCCGATGGGGGTGCCGGCGCGGTGGTAGCGGCTCCAGGCCACCGTGGCTGAGAGCTGCATGGCGCTGTCCAGCGCCAGCGGGTCGATGGTCCAGCGGGTGCGCGTGGGCTCGGTGATCCACTGTGCCGGTGTCCCGGTCTTCACCCGACCCCGGGCGAAGTCGGTGCCGACGCCCTCGATGGCGGTGAGTCCCTGCAGCAGCGGACCGTGGAAGGTGATCCCGCTGTAGAAGTCGTGGAGGCTGAGCGGCGAGGGGTCGCCGCCGGCCGGCGCCGCCGGGACGTCCACGTCGGCGTGGAGCGGACGGACGCGGGCGGTGTAGGCCAGCGACTTGCGCTCGCCCTGGCGGATCTCAGCCCTGTCACCGCGCACCGAGAGCTGCAGGCGGACGGGCTCGCGCACCGTGATCCCCTGGTAGAGCCGCAGGTCGCGCAGCTCGAAGGGGCCGGCGCTGCGGCCGGCGGCGGCGTCGGGCAGGGCGACGGTGGCCAGCAGGTCGGCGGCGGCGGCCAGCGGCAGGACCGGCACGGTCTCGATGGCGTGGTCGAGCAGGTAGGGGTGGGTGTCGGTCGACAGGGTCTCTGTCCAGGACACCTTGCGCGTGGTGCCCGGCAGGTCGCGACCCATGGTCAGCGCGCCGCGGTGGCCCAGCGCCGCGAGCAGCGCGTCGAGGCCGGCGGTCGGACCGACGAAGTCGATGCCCTCGGCGCGTATGGCGCCCTGCACGGCGGCGGGGATGCTGTCCACCATCTCGGTGCCGGTCCAGGGGCCGTACTCGGCGACGGCGCAGGGAGCGCCCGCCGCATCGCCGGAGATCGACGCCAGCAGCGCGTTGCCAGCGGCGTACCAGGCCTGGTGGCGGTTGCCGAAGCGGCCGGCCCAGGAGCCCAGCGACACGCCGGCGACGAGGCGGTCGCCGATGGCGGCCACGGCGTTGAGCCAGCCCTCCACCTTGACGCGGACGGCGAGGCGCCCGCGGTCGGCGTCGACCCCGCCCAGGGGGCCGTCGGCCAGCAGGCCGGCGCCGTGGACCAGGAAGACGGGGCCGGTGGCGGGCAGGGCGTCGGCCATGGCGGACAGGAAGGCGTCGCGGTCGGTGACGTCGGCGGCCACGTGGGTGGCGCGGCCGGCCAGCACGAGGCCGGCGGCGGGTTCCACTGGGGCGCTGCGACCGACCAGCAGCAGGTGGCTGCGGCACTCCTCGCCCAGCCGGGCGGCGAGGCGGGCGCCGATGCCCCGCGTGCCGCCGGTGATGACGAGGGTTGCGTCGGGGGTGAAGTCGGTCAGGTCGGTGACCGGGCGGCGCTCCAGCCCCATGACCTGGCGGTCGCCACCCTGCAGCCGCACGTCGACGGTGCGGTCGGCGCCGGTCAGCTCGGCGAGGAGCCGCTCTCCGACGCGCGGCACGTCAGCGTCGAGCTGGACGCACTTGACGCGGGCGTCGGGCCACTCGGCGGCGGTGGCGCGGGCGACGCCGGAGAGGGCCTCGTGCCACGCATCGTCGGTCCGCAGGACCAGCAGGTCCGGGCTGCGGCCGAGCTGGGCCTGGCGATCGAGGGCGGCGACCAGCGGGCTGGCGAGATCGGGCCACTCGCCGGAGGCGACGGCGTCGGCCACGCTGCGGCCCGTGGGCGCGGCGGTCCACAGGACGAGGTCGGCGGGCCCGGCCTGGGCGGCGTCGGCTGCGCTGCGGGCGTCGATGGAGGCGTCGGGCAGGCGGTCGGCGAGGGCGCTCGCCCCGGCCCCGGCATCGACCAGCAGCACGCGGAGGCCGGCACGGGGTGCCTGGCGGCCGGCCAGCGGCAGCGGGGCGGCCACCCAGGTGGGCGCGTAGGGGAAGAGAGGGGCGTCGTCGTCCACCTCGGCGGCGGCGTCGCCGCCGGTGCTGCGGACGAAGTCGATGATGTCCTGCACCGAGGGGCGGTTGACCAGCAGCTCCTGGGGGATGCCCTGCACCGAGGGGAAGGCGTCCTGGAGGCCGACGACGAGATCGTTGACCATCAGCGAGTCGAAGCCGAGGTCGTCGACCAGGCCCATCGCCGGCTTCAGCGCCGTCAGCGGGTAGGCGCTGACCTTGGCGATCACCTTGAGCACGGCGTCGTCGAGGGTCTCGGCGGCAGCGTCGGCGGCAGCGTCGGCGGTCGAGGGCGCGGGCGCAGCGGCCGGGGCGGCGGCGGTGGCCGTCGCGGTCTTCTGGGCAGGCTTGCGCTTCAGCCCGGGCATCTTCAGGGCGAGCTGGGCTTCGTCCTTGATGGGCCAGTAGTCTTCGCGGGCCAGCACGCTGGCGGGCAGGCTGGCGACCGGGGCGGGTGCGGTGATGGCGCGGACATCGACGGGCACGCCCAGCGTCCACAGCTTGCCCAGGGTGTCGAGGAGCGAGCGCCCGCCGTCGTGGTCGTCGAGGTTGGCGAGGGTCAGCACGCCCTTGTGGTCGCGGGGGAGGCTGCCGCGGGCGAAGGAGGCGAGGGGACCGCCCGCACCCACCTGCAGGTAGAGGTTGGCGCCCGCCTGGCGGCACTGCTCCAGCGCACCCGTGAAGCGCACAGGCGAGATCGCGTGCCGCAGGAAGACGTCGCGGGCGTCGTGGGCGTCGGCGTAGGGCCGGTCGGCGATGCCGCTGGCGACGGTGATCTCGGGGTCGTGCAGGTCGAGGGGATCGACGAGCGCGGCGGCGTCCAGGGTCTGAAGCACCGGGGAGTGGAAGGCGTGGGAGACCTGGAGCTTCTTGACGCGCAGGTCGGCGGCGTCGGCCCGGGCGACGACATCGTCGATGGCTTCCGTCGTCCCGGAGAGCACGAGCTGCCGGGGGTGGTTGACGTTGGCGATGACGGCGCCCTCGACCAGCAGCGGCTCGATCTCTTCGGGCGGGGCCATGACGGCAGCCATGGCGCCGTGGTCGCCCGGCAGCGCGGCCATGGCCTTGCCGCGGCGGGCGACGAAGCGGGCGGCGTCTTCGGGGCTGAGCACGCCGGCGACGGAGGCGGCGGTGAACTCGCCGAGGCTGTGGCCGGTCACCACGTGCGGGCGGACGCCCACCTCGTCGAGCAGGGCCGTGAGCGCGGTGGCCACGCTCAGCAGCACGGGCTGGCAGTTGGCGGTGTCGGTCAGCTCGGCTTCGGCCTGGTCGGCGTCGACCGGGTGCCGGCGCTGCTCGGGGTAGAGCAGGTGCGACAGCGGCAGCGGCAGGTCGTCGACCAGGGCCCGCTCCATGCGGTCCAGCGTCCGCTGGACGACGGGGAAGCGCCGCCGGATGTCGGCGAGCATGCCGGTCCGCTGCGAGCCCTGGCCCGGGTACAGGAAGGCGACGGCGGGTGGGTCGTCGGCGGTGCCGAGGGTGGCGGTCTTGACGCGGTCTCCGGCGGCGACGCCGCGCAGCGCGGCCACGAGGTCCTGCCGGGTCGCGGCGACGATGGCGAGGCGCGCCGCCTGGGGCAGGCGACCGGCCCAGGCCCGGGCCACGCCGGCGACCGTGATCGTGGGGTCGGCATCGATGGCGTCGGCGGTGAGCCCGGCCAGGGTGCGCAGGGCGTCGGTGTCGCCCGCCGACATGGTCACCAGCTCGAGCTGGGGGGCGGCGGTGGGCAGCAGCGGGGTGGCGCTGTGGGTGGGCGGCGCGGCGACCACGAGGTGGCCGTTGGTACCGCCGAAGCCGAAGCTGCTGACGCCGGCGACGCGATCGTCGTCTTCCCAGGGTGTGGGGCCCGTCGGCACCCACCAGGGTCCCGCGTCGAGCTGGAGTGCCGGCTTGGGGGCTTCGAAGCCCGCCATGGGCGGGATCTCGCGGTGGTGGATGGCCAGGGCGGTGCGCACCAGCCCCGCCAGGGCGGCGGCGGACATGGTGTGGCCGACGTTGGCCTTGCTGCTTCCCAGCGCCACGCGCGCCACGCGGTCGTCGAAGGCCATGCGCAGGCCGGTCAGCTCGGTCTGGTCGCCGACTTCGGTGCCGGTCCCGTGGGTCTCCATGTAGCCGAGGCGCGCCGGGTCGATGCCGGCGTCCTGCCAGGCGGCGCGGATGGCGTCGGCCTGGCCGCTGGCCAGGGGCGCCATGGGGCCATCGCCCTTGCCGTCGTTGTTCGCCCAGCTCCCGTGGATCACGGCGTAGATGCGGTCGCCGTCCCGCTGGGCGTCGGCGAGCCGCTTGAGCACGACGACGCCGCCGCCGTCTCCCTGGACGAAGCCGTCGGCGCGGTGGTCGAAGGGCAGGCAGCGCCCCGACCGGCTCATGGCGCCGATGCGGCTGAAGGCGACGTGGTGGTCGGGGGACAGGCAGATGTAGACACCGCCGGCCAGGGCCGCGTCGATGGTGCCGGCGCGGAGCTGGGTGATGGCGGCGTCGATGGCGACCATGGCCGAGGCACAGGCCGCGTCCGTGGTGAACGCTGGCCCCTGCAGGTCGAAGGTCTGGGCGATGGCCGCGGCCATCATGTTGCCCAGCACCCCGATGGCGCTGAAGGGGCGCGAGGGCACGATGTTCTCGACCGCTTCGAGCAGGGCGGTCGGGTCTTGGGGCGCCTTGCCGTACCGGCCGCTGGCCATCATCAGGGCGTTGAGACGGGCGTTGATGATGTTGCGCCACTCCTGCGCCGTGACCCCCATGTACACGCCGGTGCGCGGCGGCATGCGGTCCCGCGCTCCCGCGTCTTCGATCGCCTGCAGCGCGCACTCCAGCGCGAGGCGCTGCTGCGGGTCCATGACCTCGACCCGCCGCGGAGGCAGCCCCATCGCGATGGCCGGGAAGCTCCGGACGTCCTGGATGAAGCCGCCCGTCGGAGCGTAGGACTTGTCGGTCGCCCGCCGGCTGGTGTCGAAGAAGACGTCCATGTCCCAGCGGTTGTCGGGGACGGGACCGAAGGCGTCCGTGCCCTGGCGGCACATCTGCCAGAACTCGTGGAGGTCCCGGGCGTTCCCGAAGCGGCAGCCCATGCCGACGATTGCGATGGGGGTGTGGGGCGCGGTCATGGGCCGCCTCCATGCCGATGGTTGCGTGTGCACGCGGCTCACCGCCCGGGCGCGTCCGCGTCGGCGTCGGGGCGGCGAGGAGGGGGGATGGGGTGCGGGGGAGGGGGCTCCCCAGCGGTGCCCGCACCGCCCGCGATCAGCCGGGCCGGTGCGGGGGTCGCCGCTGCTACAGCGAGCCGTCGCGGATCAGCTTCGACAGGTCGGCGACGGACGCCACCTTGGCCAGCTCTTCGTCGGGAAAGGTCGTGTCGACCTTCTCTTCGAGGTAGCCGACCATCTCCATCGTGGCGATGGAGTCGAGGCCGAGGTCCTCGATCGAGCTGGTCAGGGTCACCTTGGCGAAGTCTGCCTCGCGGCCGGGGGCCACGTCGTTGAGGGCTTCCTTGATGAGGGCGAGGACTTCAGCGTCGTTCACGGTGTGCTCCGAGGGTGCGGGAGTGTGTGGCCGGCGGGGAGGGGCGGGCCGGAAAGGGATGCGGGGAGGGGGGAGACAAGGGCTGCTGATTAGCCTGCCGGGGCCCGCGGGGCGGCCGCGGTCGCCAGATTTTCGCGTCGTTGTCGCGTCCTGGACGCTTTGTCGATGGTGCGGGCGCGCAGGCGAGCGGAGGGGCCTGCCTGGATGCCTGCCTCGGGAAACGGCGACGGCGCGACCCGGGACCGGGTCACGCCGTCGGCAGCCGCGCAGAGGATCAGCGCAGCAGCGCGTTCTTGGTCCGGGTCCACACGCCGCGGGCCATGTGGCGGGCCAGCGTCAGCGTGTCGGCCGAGGAGCCGGCCGAGCGGCTGCCCTCGTGGCCGACCCCGTGGGTCAGGTACTGCTGGCGGGTCTTGCGCCGCTGCAGCTTGCCCGAAGAGGTCTTGGGCAGCATGCCCTGCTCGACGATGACGATGTCGGCGGCGGTGATGGACAGCTCCTTCTGGATCGCCGACTTGACCTGGCGGGCCATCTCGGTGCGGGCCTCGTCGGTGCGGGCGTCGCGGCTCTCGCAGACGACCACCAGCTCTTCGCTGGCCGCCCCCGGCCGGCTGAAGGCGACGACGTTGCCCTTGCGCACGCCCTCGACCTGGGCGGCCACCCACTCGATGCTCTGCGGGTGGATGTTGCGGCCGTTGAGGATGACGAGGTCCTTGATGCGGCCGGTGACGTAGACCTCGCCGTCCAGGACGTAGCCGAGGTCGCCGGTGTGCAGCCAGCCACCCTTGAAGGCCTCCGCGGTGGCCTCGGGGTTCTCGAAGTAGCCTGGCGTGACCGAGGCGCCGCGCACGCAGAGCTCGCCCTCCAGGCCCTCGGCCAGCAGCTCGCCGGCCTCGCTCAACACGGCGACCTCGTGCTCGGGGAAGCTGACGCCGCAGCTCACGTGCTCGAAGGTGGGGCCCTCGACGCCCTCGTCCAGCGTGCTCACCCGGCCCTCGGCCTGGAAGACCTCGGCGTCGACGCGGTGCGTGCGCAGCACGTCCTGCAGGGGCTTGAGGCTGATGGCCAGTGTGGCCTCGGCCATGCCGTATGCCGACAGCATCGCGTTGCGGGGCATCTTGCAGCGGGTCGACATGACCTCGGTGAAGGCACGCATCGTCTCCGGGTTGATGGGCTCGGCGCCGCAGCCGAAGGCCTTCACACAGGACAGGTCCCACTTGTCGAGCTGTGCCGGCCGGGACTTCCGCGCGACCAGGGCGTAGGCGAAGTTCGGCGCGAAGCTGACCGTGCCGCGGTGGTCGTGGATGGTCTGCAGCCACGAGGTCGGGCGCTTGATGAAGCGCATCGTCGGGATGAAGACGATGGAGACGCCCCACAGGATGGGGCTGATCACGAAGCCGATGAGCCCCATGTCGTGGTACAGCGGCAGCCAGCTCACCCCCTTGTCGCGGTCGGGGTGCATGTCCATGTGGCTCATGATCCCGTTGGCGTTTGCCACGAGGTTCCGGTGGCTGACCATGACGCCCTTGGGGTCGCTGGTCGAGCCGGAGGTGTACTGCAGGAAGGCGAGGTCGTCGGGCTCGATGACCGGGAAGCTCGCGGCCACGTCTGTCGTGGGCAGGTCTTCTGCCTTGATCAGCCGTTCCAGGCTCGGCACCGCGTCGACCTGCCCCCACAGCAGGTTCTGCAGGCGGCTGCTCGCCACGAGGAGGCGGGCTCCCGCGCTGGTCAGGATGCGGCTGGTCCGCTCGGCGTAGGCGTCGAGGTTGCCCAGGCTCAGCGGCGGGTACAGCGGCACGGGGACCACCCCGGCCCGCAGCGCCGCCATGAAGGTCAGGACGAACTGCTCGGGCTCGACGATGATGATGCCGACCCGGTCGCCCTTGCGCAGGCCGAGCGACTGCAGGCCAGCGACGCGCTCGGCGGTGGCCCGCTCGATGTCGGGGAAGCTGTAGGTGCTCTCGGCGCCCGCGTCATCCTGGAAGGTGAAGCCGTTGTCCGGCCAGTGCGTGCCGGCCTGTGCGATGGCCTCGGCGACGGTGGAGAACTTCGACTTCATGATCACACTCCTGGAGCGGGGCGGATGTGACAGCCGTGGGGAACGGCATCGGTGAGAGAGCGGGTGGGGGGCGTGGGCGGGACCCACAGACGAGCCCACAGTAGGGCGGCGGTGGCGGCTCCGCAATGCCCTTGACACGCGAATTTCTCAATGGAATCCGGGCCTTGTTTCGACTGACCGGTCGGTTTTCCGGTGGGCCGGCTTCCGACCGGTCGGTAGGTTTGTCCAAGTGCGCGGGCAGGCTGGATTACTGTCGACCATTGGGGCCAGGTGCAGGTTCGTTGGCGATCCGCTCGCGATGATCGTGCGAAACGACCTCACGCGGGTGCGAATCCACCTTCGCGCCCGCGAATGTGACTGCGCGAGTGGTGCGTGGGGTGCGAATCTGTTTACGCACCTGCGGCCGACGGGTGCCTGGAGCGCGGTCGTCGAGACCCCTCGGTTAGCCTGGCCCGATGATGCTCACGCGTACCGAGGCCGTCTCCACCCTCCCGCGGTCGGCCGTGGCCTGGCTGATGTGGCTGGCGGTGACGGGATGCTCCCGGCGGTCGCAGCTGACCGAGCCCGAGCGCTACCTCGCCGCTGTCGACAACCCGGAGATCACGCTTCAGGAGGGCCAGGATCTCTGCCTGTCGCTGTCCGACGCCGAGCTGGCCGGGGAGTGCATGCTGGCGGTGGTCAGCGCGGTCGGCAGGCGAGGGGAGACGGGGCTGGACACGCTCTGCGTCGAGGTGCCGGAGGGGGTGTGGGCCGACGAGTGCTGGTTCCTGGCGGCCGAGGGGGCCGCGCGCGCCGGGCGCCGCGAGGACGCCGCCGGGCTGTGCCTGCGGAGCGGACGCTTCGTCAATGACTGCGGCCAGCACCTGTGGCAGAGCGAGGTCCGCGCGGCCATCGCGCCCCGGCGGCCGGGCACGCCGGTGCCGACCTTCGAAGAGGCCCTGCCGCGGGCGCGGCGGATCTACGACCGCTGGGCGCCCCTGCTGGCCGAAGACACCGACATGCCGTACCGCTTCTGGCGGCGCTTCTACCAGAACGGCTTCGAGCGCCGCGGCTGGATCTCGCTGCTGCGTTGCGATCCGCTCCCGCCCGAGGACGCGGAGCGCTGTGTGGACGCTGCCCAGCGGCTCTTCGCCCAGCGGGTGGACATGGACCTGCGGGCGTCCGGCTACGACCTGTGCCGCCTCGACGACATGACGCCCCAGGTCGAGCAGGTGCTGCGGGCCCATCGGCACCCGGCGCTGGTGGAGACCCTGCGCGAGCGGAAGGCCCAGAGCTGTGGAGAGGTGGCGGGTTCGGATGCCGCGCCCCCTGCGGGATCGGAATAGGCCGCGGGAATGTCCGAGTCCCGGTCCCTCGTCGACCCGCCCGCATCGCCATCCTCCGCAGCGCCGTCTCCGGCCGCTGCCGCCACGGCCGACGGCGCGTCCTCCGGCGGTCGGCGCTGGCTGATGTGGGCCGCGGCTGCCCTGGCCCTCCTGACGGTGCTGTGGGCGGTGGACGCCGTCGTCGGCAGCGGCGTGTTCTGGGCGCACGATCTGCGCCACCACCACATGCCCTGGCGGGTGTGGGCCGCCGGTGAGTGGACCGCCGGGCGGGTGCCGCTGTGGAACCCGGCGGTCGGCAACGGCTTCCCCATGATGGCGGACGGCCAGGCCGGCGTCTTCTACCCGCCGACCATGCTGCTGTTCATCGCCCTGCCGCCGGCGCTGGCGCTGAACTGGTCGGTGCTGCTCCACACCTGGTGGGCCGGGCTGGGGGTGTACCAGCTCGCCCGCAGCCTCAAGCTGCGCCCTGAAGCCGCCCTGGTCGGCGGCGTGGCCTTCGCGTTCTCGGGGGTGATGGCCTCGCACACGGTCTACCTCGGCATGCAGAACGCCCTGGCCTGGCTGCCCTGGGCGCTGTGGGCCATCGTCGCCGGGCGCTGGGCCTGGCTCGGCGTGGCCACCTTCATGATGGCGACCGCCGGTCACCCGCAGGCGGCGGCCTTCGGCCTGATGCTCTGCGGCGCCACGGCGCTCTGGCGGCGACAGCTCATGCCCTTCGTGCTGGCGGTGGGCCTGGGCCTGCTCGCGGCCAGCCCGCAGCTCGTCGGGACGCTGGAGCTGGCCCACCAGGGACTCCGGGACGGTGGCGTCGACGCGCTCTTCGCCAACATCGGGGCGCTGCCGCCGCTGGAGCTGCTCGGCGCGGCCCTCCCCGACATCTTCGGGCACGACGCGCCCTACCTCGTCCCGGAGACCTACTACCACCGCGGGCCCGGCTACTGGGGACAGGGCCTCAACCACTGGGAGATGTGCTTCTTCCTGGGCCTGCCCGCCATCCTGCTGGCGCTCGGAAGCTCGCTGCGCAAGCAGTGGTTCTGGTGGCTGGTGGTGGTGGGCAGCGCCGTGCTCATGCTCGGCTTCCTGACCCCGGCCTGGCCGCTGCTGCGCAAGCTGCCGGGGCTTGGGGGCTTCCGCTTCCCGGTGCGCTTCAGCCTGCTCCTGACGGTGGCCTTCAGCGTGCTGGCGGCCTCGGGCACCCACGCCCTGGTCTCGCTCCCCGCGGACCGCCTGAAGCGCCACGTCAGGCTCTTCGCCGCCCTCGGCGTACTCCTGCTGGTCGGCTTCTCCGCCGCCCGCGTCGGGCTGTCGGTGGTCGAGCAGCCCCTGCGCCAGGCGCTGACCGGGCACTTCGAGCGAGACCTGGACGCGCCGCCTCCACCCCCCGAGATCGCCAACCACCCGCTGCGTGACGTGCTCTTCCCCGGCCCGGAGCCAGAGGACCCCGCCAGGATCCCCGCCAAGGTCGACTTGATCGTCTCCGACCTCGCCCGCAGCACGACCCCCTGGTCGCCGCGGGTGCTGTGGCCGGTCGGCATGGTCTTCGGTGTCGCGCTGCTGCTGGCGCTGCGGGACCGGCTGGGGGCTGGCCGCACGGCGCTGGCCCTGGCCGG
>CAZRFD010000136.1:0-18829 GCA_964599085.1 uncultured Enterobacterales bacterium
CACGGTTCTGCGGCTAGTACGAGCCTTCTCGCTCGTCGCGCCGATCAACCCAGGGGCCACGACCCTGGGCGTTCGTTCCTCTCAGCCGAACGAGCGGGAAGGGCCGTGGTACCGGCCGCAGCCGCGGCACAACGGGTCGCCGCGGGGGGCTGATGCGGCCCTCCCCTGCTCGCCGGGTACAGGGCTGCCTGGTCCGCTTGCTCCGCTTGCTCGCCCGCGGGTAGGGTGCGCCATGCACGGTCCCACCCCCTCTCTGTCGTCGTGTCCGGCTGCGGCCGCGGCACTGGTCTTGAGCCTCGCCGGATGCGGCTCGACGGGTGATGTCGCGCCCTCGGCATCGCCGGACTCCACCTCCGCCACCTCTGCCCCTGCCACCTCCGCTCCCGCCGGTGGGGCGTCACCGGCGCCGGCTGGCGCCGCCCGCGCTGTGCCCGCCGGCAAGGCCCGCGGCCTGCACTGGTTCATCCCCGACGGCATGCGCGCCGATCCGGACACCTTCGACGTCTTCACCTGGGCGCAGGAGGGGCGGCTGCCGCACATCAAGGCGCTGATGGACCGGGGCACCTGGGGCTACTCGATCCCTACCTTCCCCTCGCACACCCCCACGAACTTCTCGACGCTGCTGACGGGCTCCTTCCCGGAGACCCATGGCGTGGCCGACGGCCCCATGCGGGTCGAGGGGCACCCGCTGGCGCGCCCCTCCGTCGCCGGCTTCAGCTCGACGGGCCGCAAGGTGCCGGCTGTCTGGTCGCTGCTGGAGCAGGCCGGGCGCAAGGTCTTCCTGCTGAGCGTCCCGTCATCGACGCCACCAGAGCTGCAGCTCGGTGGCATGACCGTGCGCGGCCGCTGGGGCGGCTGGGGCGCGGACTTCGCCAACGTCATCTTCGAGACCGACGCCGCCGAGCGGAAGGCGGATCTGGGTCGCAACGCCCGTCTGTTCATGCTCGCCGAGGAGCTGACCCGCTTCGTGACCCCGGCGGAACCCGCGGGTTGGACGGACGCGCCCGCCAGCTTCTCACCCGCCTACGAGCTGAGCCTGTCGGCCTACGGTCTCACCCTGTACGGCCTGTCGGTCGACGGCACCGATGACGGGGTGGACAACCCCGACCGGATCGCCTTCTCCATGGATCGCGGCGCGCCCTTCGCCAGCCTGGCCGAGGGCGAGTGGAGCGACTGGCAGCCGGCGACGCTGGACTGGAAGGGGACGCCGGTGCAGACCAACTTCCGCCTCCACGTGATCCGCCTCGACGGCGACCGCTTCTTCCGTGTGCGCATGCAGATCGACGCGCTCAACCGCTTCGTGACCGACCCCCCCGAGGTGGCCGACGCGCTGCGCCAGGACGTCGGCCCGATGGTCGACTACGTCGACAGCTTCCCGGCCCAGCTCATCCACTACCCCGAGGACCGCCAGACCTTCCTCGACGAAGCCGGCCAGTCGCTGGCCTGGCACGCCGACGCGGTGACGGCGGCGTACCAGCGCTACCACCCCGATGTCGTCGTGCACTGCATCTACACCCCCAACCAGATGCTCACGAGCCGCTGGTGGATGGGGGCGGTCGACCCGAACAGCGCCCGCTACGACGACTACAGCGAAGAAGAGCACGCGGCGCGTTGGCAGGAGGTGCGCGACATGTACCTCGCCCTCGACGAGGTCATCGGGCGCGCCATGGCCGAAGCGGGCGACGACGCACTCATCGTGCTGAGCGCCGATCACGGTGCCGCACCGCAGGACCAGTCGGTGCGGCTCAACAACGTGTTCGCAGAGAAGGGCTGGCTGGTCAGCAAGACGGACCCGGCGACCGGCGCACAGGTGGTCGACTGGGAGCACAGCAAAGTCGTCTTCCTCAAGATGTACAGCATCTACGTCGACCCCGAGGGCCTGGGCGGCGACTGGCATCGCGCCAGCGGCCCCGCCTATGACGCCCTTCGCGACGAGGTGATCGCCACGCTATCGGACCTGCGGGACGACGCCGGCCAGGCGCCCGTGGCCTCGGTCCGCCGGTGGGAGGACGCCAGCAGCCTCGACCTCCCCGCCGACCGGGTCGGCGACCTCATCCTGTCCAACCACCCCGGCTACGGCTGGAGCGAAGACGTCACCGCCGACCACGACGTCTTCGTGGTGCCTGAGGTCACTGGCTACAAACAGTCCATCGAGCCGGGTTCGACGAAGGCCATCTGGACGCCCTTCGTCATCGCCGGCCCCGGGGTTGCAGAGGGCGTCGAGCTGAAGGAACCCATCCACCACGTCGACCAGCTCCCCACGATCCTCACGCTCATGGGCGTACCGGTGCCCGAGCACGTCCAGGGTCACGTGGTGCAGGCCGCGCTGGCCGCGCCCGCGCAGTAGGATGGCGCCGTGATCTTCCTGGCACTCGGCATCGGCCTCGTCCTGCTCATCGCCCTCGGCTGGGCGTGGGTGGTCTTCGGTGGTGGATCCGCTGGCAGGTTGCCGGATGCCCTGCCGCGGACGGGCGTCTTCGGTGCGCAGTCGCGCACCGCCTGGCCGGGCGGCGACGTGCTGGTGGTGGACGCCGCCGACCTCGCCGCGCTGACCGGCGGGCTCGTGGCGACCCTTGCGCGGCAACACCGCGTGATCCTCGCTGCACCCCCCTCCCTGACCGTGCCACCGTGCTTTGGCGGCCCGGTGTTCCGCACCTCGGCCGGGCGGGCCGGGGGGCTCGACCCCCAGGAGGTCGGCGACGTCTTCGACGTCCTGGCCGACCGCCGCGGCCCGCCGATCGTCGTGGTGGTCGCTGGACAGGGAGCGGACGCCGCGCTCGCCGACATCCGCGCCGATCTGCCCCGCGACGTTGACCTGCGGGCCGTCCTTCCCCGGGGCGAGGGAGAGGGCGTGTCGGTCACCGCCGACGGCGACGGCTACCGGGTCCACGCCGATCGCGGCGCCGTGCGCCTGCGCGTGGGGCCGGAGGGCTTCCAGGCGGCGCCTGCCTGACCTCGTCTCGGACGCGCGACCCGCCGCGTCCGGTGGCATCCTCGGCCCCTCCTCCCCTCCCTGGGTCCACTTCGATGGCACGCCGCTCCCCAGGAGTCAGCAGGACCGGCAAGCGTGGGGTGCTCGGCCGCCTCGTGGCGCTGGGGCTCGGGGCGCTGCTGTGCCTGGTGCTGCTCGAGGTGCTGCTGTCGCTGGGCTACCGCGGCTTCGTCGCGTGGCAGATGCAACGCAACCAGGTGGACCTGACCGCCGGAGCCGACGAGGTCCGCATCCTGGCGCTGGGCGAGTCCACCACGGCGGTGGCCGGGGACGAGAAGGGTACGATGCTGGTGCCGCGGACCTCCTGGCCCGCACAGCTCCAGGACGTGCTGGCACAGCGGCAGTCGGCGGTCGACTTCCGCGTGCTGAACAACGGCATCATGGGGGGGACCAGCAGCGAGATCCTCGACCTGCTCGACATCACCCTGCCCGTCCTGAAGCCCCAGGTCATCATCGTCATGATGGGCATCAAGGACACGCCGGACGAGCGCATGCCGGGGTTGACCGGCCTGCCCCCGGCCGTCGCCCACCTCAAGACGGTGCAGCTCGCCTGCTGGCTGCTGGAGAGCTGGCGGCTGCGGCAGCAGGCGGCGATCACCGACATCGACTCCATCGACGATCTGCCGGAAGCGGACCGCGACAAGATGGGAGCTGTCGGCAACCTCGCCAAGGAGATCCGCCTCGCCGGTGACCAGGACGCCATCGACCAGGTCCGGGTCGTGATCTACCTGTGGTACGTCGGCCGCCTGGAGCAGGCCGAGGTGCTCGCCCGCAAGCTCGTCGACGACCGGGACGTCGGCTGGAGCGTGCTCGCCCAGCTCGTCCACAGCGCCGGCCGGCGCGACGAGGGCAAACAGATCCTGCGGGACGCCATGGCCCGCCACCCCGACGAGGGCATGTACCCGGCCGTGCTCGCCGAGCTGCTGGTGCGTGACCAGCGCTACGACGAAGCCCAGGCCGTGCTCGACGCCACACTGGCCACGCCCCAGGCCGGCGGGAGCGCCGAAGCCGCGCGCAGCTACGCCCTCGCCGTCCAGGCCGACCTGTTGCTCACCCGGGGAAGGCCGGACGCCGCCGCCGATGCCGCGCGTCAGATGCTGGGCGACACGCCGCTGCGCCTGCAGCGGGTCGTCCCCTCGCTCAAGATGCTGCGCGCCGCCGCCCTGGGCCGGGCGGCCATCGCGACGGAGCAGTGGGAAGAGGCCGAAGAGCAGCTCCTCGCCGCGCTGGAGGCCGATCCGCGCCTGCACGTGAACATGTGGCTGCTCAGCCAGGTGTACCGGCAGACGGGCCAGACCGCCAAGGAAGAGGAGATCCGCCGCCAGCTCCTGAAGACGACGGGCCGCATGGCCGAGTACATGGAGCTGGCCAGGCTGTTCCGCCTGACCGGCCACCCCGAGCGGGTGCCCGAAGTGCTCGCCGAAGCCGTCGAGCAGATCCCGAGCCTGAAGCAGAACTACGCGCGGCTCTACGAGATCGCTGAGCGCGAGGGGATCCGCCTCGTCGTCATGCAGTACCCCGGCTTCTCGATCGATGCGCTGAAGGCCTACGCGCCCCCCGGGGACAACATCACCTACATCGACAACCAGGACATCTTCGCGTCGGACCCGGATCGCTACTTCTTCGAGCCGACCTTCCCCCAGTCCTTCACCCACTACACCCAGGAGGGCGCGCACCTCGTGGCAGAGCACGTCGCCGACACGGTGATCGAGATGTACGGCCTGGACGGCGCGGTACCGGCGGGGGAGGGCCGCTGACCCACCGGTCGTTCAGCGCTTCCGGCTCTTCTTCCGGGCGTTGCTGCCGCCCTTGCCGTCGCGCCACAGGTGGCCGCGCCCCTCGAAGCGCTCGCAGATCTCGCGGGCCTGGTCGCCCTCCATCTCGGCGCAGAGGCGGCGTGCTTCGACCGGCTTGAGGTAGAGGAGCTGCAGGCGCAGCAGGTCGCGTTCCTGGGGATCGCTGGACGCGGCGATGGCCCGCTCGATGTCGGCGGTCTTCGCGGTGGAGGCGAGGATCTTCTCTTCGCAGCGCTCGCGGCGGGCCTCGTCGGGGAAATTCGCGCAGCGAGCGACGGCGCTCTCGTCCGAGACGGCTGCAGCCATGTCGTCGTCGAGGCCGAGGGCGTACACGGCCGACGCGATGCCGGCGACGACGGCCGCCAGGATGAGCCCCACGCCGAGTACGCGCTTCACGGGCACACCTCGTCGGTACGGGGCGCATACGGTGTGGGGACGCTCTCCTTCTCGGCGGCCTTTCGGGTGGCGCGTGCGAGCTTCCAGGCCGTGCTGTGGTCGACGAAGAAGCTCTCGGGCTGGGGGTAGCCGTGCGTGTCCGCACCCATCAGTCGGGCGGCGGTGAGCTGAACGGCGGCGGAGTCGTCCTTGGCCAGCTCGGCCAGGTACAGGGCGTCGATGGCCCGGCCGTGGGTCCAGATGGCCGACAGCGTGGCGATGCGCAGGTCGGTGGCCGGGTCGGGGTCGTTGAAGCGGATGCCGCCGCCGTATGTGCGGATCGTGCCGGAGTACAGCGGCGAGAGCAGGTCCATGCGTGGCACCAGGCGGACGTCCCAGCAGGCCGGGGGCACAGGGTCTCCGCCGGGCGCGGGCAGGGTGCCGTTCCAGATGGCCAGGACGGTGTCCACGACGTCCTTGGAACGGCCGGTGTTGCCGAGCAGGCGGACGGCTTCCCAGGCAAAGGCGCTGCGGGCGTGGCGGGCGTGGCGTCCGGTGGCCGCACGGGCGGCGGTTGGGTCGGCGCTGCCGGAGCCGGCATAGACGCCGTGCCAGGCGGCGGCCCGGGCGATCTCGGTGAGGTGGGCCCCCTGCAGGCCGGTGTCGGGCAGGCTCTGGATGAACTCGTCGACCTTGTCCTGGGCGTCGCCGTCGGGCGGCGTGGCGTCCACCAGCTCGGTGCTGCGCAGCCACATGGCGTGGCCGA
Source organism: uncultured Enterobacterales bacterium (assembly GCA_964599085.1). Taxonomy (GTDB): domain Bacteria; phylum Myxococcota_A; class UBA796; order UBA796; family UBA2385; genus J125. The sequence continues at coordinate 5,930 of CAZRFD010000136.1, forward strand.
AGCACATCTGGGCGAAGCGGCCGATCTCACTGCAGACGGTCAGCGCGGGGTTCAGGTCGCCGCGCATGGCCAGCGCTTCCGCAACCTGGAAGCGGCACTCATCCCGCCAGGTACCCTCTGGCAGGGCGTCGCACTCCCGTGCGGCGTCGGCCCCACGCCCGCCATGCACGCTCTCGACGACCCGATCCAGCGTGCAGAAGGCCTGGACCTCGGGGCTGTCAGACGCACAGAGGTCGTCGGGCACCTGCTTGCAGGCGGGGCCCAGCACCCAGAGCAGGGTGGCGGCGATGGCATGGGGATGGGGGGGACGCATCGGCCCGCAAGGTAGCGCGCCGGGGAGGGGAGTGGGGTGCGGGGCGGGGTCGCGGCGACGCAAGACCGCCCCGCTCCCGTCGGTGGAGGGTGGGCGGGGCGGCGGGTGCGCGCGGCTTCAGCGGTTCAGCGGCCGCCAGGCGGAGGCCACCCGGTCCCTCAGGCGAAGAAGTCGTTGCCCTTGTCGTCGACCACGATGAAGGCCGGGAAGTCCTCGACCTCGATCTTCCACACGGCTTCCATGCCCAGCTCGGGGTAGTCGAGGACCTCGACCTTGCGGATGTTGTCCTGGGCGAGCACCGCGGCCTGGCCGCCGATGCTGCCCAGGTAGAAGCCGCCGTGCTTCTCACAGGAGTCGGTCACGACCCTGGACCGGTTGCCCTTGGCGATCATCACCATGCTGCCGCCTTCGGCCTGGAAGATGGGCACGTAGGGGTCCATGCGGCTGGCGGTGGTGGGTCCGAAGCTGCCGCTGGCCATGCCCTCGGGCTTCTTGGCGGGGCCGGCGTAGTAGACCGGGTACTTCAGGAAGTAGTCGGGCAGGCCCTCGCCGCTGTCCAGCCGCTCCTTGAGGCGCGCGTGGGCGATGTCGCGGGCCACGATCATCGGGCCCGACAGGCTCAGCCGGGTCTTGATGGGGTACTTCGTCAGCTCGGCGCGGATCTCGTCCATGGGCCGGTTCAGGTCGATGCGGACGACTTCATCGGAGAGCTGGGCTTCGTCGACCGGCGGCAGGAAGCGGGCCGGGTTGCGTTCGAGCGCTTCGAGGAAGACGCCGTCCGCCGTGATCTTCGCCTTGATCTGGCGGTCGGCCGAGCAGGACACGCCGATGCCGACCGGGCAGCTCGCGCCGTGGCGGGGCAGGCGGACGACGCGCACGTCGTGGCAGAAGTACTTGCCGCCGAACTGGGCGCCGATGCCGAATTCGCGGGTCAGCTCCAGCACCTGCTGTTCCAGATCGAGATCGCGGACCGCGTGCCCCAGGTCGTTGCCGCGGGTCGGGAGGTCGTCGAGGTAGCGGGCGCTGGCCAGCTTCACGGTCTTCAGCGTGGTCTCGGCCGAGGTCCCGCCGATGACGATGGCGAGGTGGTAGGGCGGGCAGGCCGCCGTCCCCAGCTTCGGCAGCTCGCGTCGCAGGAAGGCCATCATGCTGTCGGGGTTCAGCAGCGCCTTGGTCTCCTGGTAGAGGTAGGTCTTGTTGGCGCTGCCGCCGCCCTTGGCCATGAAGAGGAACTCGTAGCTGTCGCCGGGGACGTGCAGGAGGTCGATCTGCGCGGGCAGGTTGGTGCCGGTGTTCTTCTCTTCGTAGACCGACTGTGGGGCGAGCTGGGAGTAGCGCAGGTTGTCTTCGGTGTAGGTCTTGAAGATCCCGCGGGACAGTGCTTCGGCGTCGTCGCCCTCGGTGAAGACCCACTGGCCCTTCTTGCCCATGACGATGGCCGTGCCGGTGTCCTGGCAGGAGGGCAGCACGAAGCCGGCGGCGACGGCGGCGTTACGCAGCAGGGCTTCGGCCACGAAGCGGTCGTTGGCGCTGGCTTCGGGGTCGTCGAGGATGTCCCGGAGCTGCTGGAGGTGGCCGGGACGCAGCAGGTGGCTGACGTCGAGCATCGCGGCTTCCGCCAGCTCGGCGAGCGCGGACGGGCTCACCTCGAGCACCCGTCGGCCCTTGTACTCGCCGACGGTGACACCCTCGATGTCGAGCTTGCGCCAGGGCGTGTCGACGGGGTGGGCGTGGGGGAACATTGCCTGGTACTGGAAGTCGGCCATGACGGGATCCTCGCGCGTGAGCGGCGAAGCGTCCTAACCAACACACCCGTGGGACCGACCGCGCCAGCCTGTCGCTGGCTGCGGCCCCGAGGGGCGCACGACCGGCTCGCAGCGGAGAGCAGGGCCGGGCTCAGTCGTCGGAGTCCCCGTCCTCCTCGTCCTCTTCGTCACCGAAGAGCGACCAGCCGCCGCCCAGCTTGCCGCCATCGGTCGCCTGGTTCCAGGCGTCGGCGGCGCCCTGCTGGTAGACCAGCTTGCCGCCCTCATGCCCGGTCTCGGCGCCCATGCCCGCGACGCCCAGCGACAGCACGGTCGCCGCTGTCGTCAGACCCAGCGAGACCTTGCGCGAGGGGAGCGCCGCGCCGGCGATGAAGATGAACAGCAGCACACCCGCGCCTGCGGTGAAGGCCTCCGCATCCTCTTCGTGGTCGTGGATGGCTTCGTGTGGGACCTGGTCCTCGACCAGTTCTTCCACCTGTTCGCCGGTCTCCTGTGCCAGCAGTGCGGTGACCAACACGACCGCCTGCAGCCCCGCGAGGATCCACAGCACCCGCCGCGACAGCCACTGCTGCCACACCGCGACCAGCAGTCCGATGGCCAGCAGGGGGATGATGAACGCGATGCCCAGCGGGAGGTGGACGAGGGCAGGGTGAAGCGGCAGGTCGGTCGGCATCTGGCTACTCCTTGGTGGACGCTGTCAGCCTCGCCCCATCGAGGAGCAACCACCATGCGTCACGCGGCGGACGAGCGAGAACCTGCATCTGATGTGGAGGATGGTCAAGCGTCCGTCGGGCGACGGGTGCGGGTCTTCCTGCCCGTGGCCGTGCTGATCGCCGTCGCTGCGCTCCTGGCGGGCGATGTGTGGATGGACCGGCAGGACGGCGCCAGCCTCGAACACGTGCTGATGGAGCTGGTGGCGATGGTGGCCGCCGGTGCGACCGCGGTGACCCTGGTCGTGTTCTGGCAGCGCGAGCGCCAGCAGGCCCTCGTCGCCCGGCACGCCGCGGAGGTCGAGAGGGCCCGTGCTCGGTCCTGGGAAGCCGAAGCAACGCGGTGGCGCTCCGAGGCCCAAGACGCCCTGCAGGGCCTCGGCCAGGCCATCGACCAGCAGTTCGACCGCTGGGGCCTCACCAGCGCCGAGCGCGAGGTCGGGCTGCTCCTCCTGAAGGGCCTCGCACTCAAGGAGATCGCCAACACCCGGCAGACCAGCGAGCGCACGACGCGGGACCAGGCGCGGGCGGTCTACCGGAAGGCGGGACTCTCTGGCCGCGCCGAGCTGTCGGCCTTCTTCCTCGAAGACCTGCTCCTGCCGGTGGCCCAGCGCTGAGCGCCGGGCGACTGCGCGGTCGGTGGGGCTACATCGCCACCCGCAGCCCCACGTGGCCGCCGAAGCTGTTGTCGAGCGCGACGTTGAGCTGCCCGTAGACCTTGACGAGGAAGATGTTGCCCTGGGCGCCAACGAAGGCGCGCATGGCGTTGTCGGCGTGAGCGCCGCTGGCCTGGTACTTGATGAGGCCGGTGCCGATGTCCTGGTCGAGGGCCACGCTGCTGACGGGCCCCACCAGCTCGGCGCTGAGCGCGCTCGTCGCCGTGAGGTTCGTGTCGTAGGCGACGCCGCCGTAGACGGTGGCCACCAGGATGCGGACGTTGGTCGACAGCTCGACGGGGATGGCCGCGGCGTCCGTGGAGATGCTCAGCGCGCCGTCGGCGTCCCAGCGGACATCCGGCGTCGTGATGGGGATGGGCGACGCCAGGGTCAGCTTGTAGCGCGAGGACTCGTAGCCACCGGTCAGGGCGAGCCCGCCCCACTCGACGGGCTTGCCGCTGCCGCCGGCGACACCGATGAGCTGGATCTGGAGGTTGGCGCCGTAGTTGGTGAAGGAGGCCTTGAAGGGGTCCAGCGCGGTCTCGGCGGCCATGCCGTGGACGTAGACGATGAACCGGCGCAGGGCGCTCTTGTCGTTGTCGGTGAAGGCGCCGAGGTTGAGGCCGCCCATGACGGCGGCCTGGAAGGCGAAGCCGCCCGTCGGCAGGTTGTCGCTGCCGCGCTGGAAGCTGACGCCGTGGGCGTTGACCGCGGTGCCCAGGCTGCCGCCGACGACGAAGCGCTGCGGGTTGCTGGCGTAGTCCACGCCCATGCCCTTGGTCGCCATCTGGTTGGCCTGCGCCATCTGGCCGAGGAAGTCGGTCACTTCATCCAGCCGCAGGCTGTCGGTGGCGTTGGCCTGCAGCTCGGACTCCACCGCCGCCGGGTCCAGCCCGAGCTTGGCAGCGATGTCGTCGTTGATGTCGAACGAGATCTCCTGTGCCAGTGCGGGCCTGGCGGCGAAGAGCGTGGTGCAGGTCGCGGCGATGGCGGCGAGGCGACGGGCGAGCTTCATGCGGTCTCCGGGGCTGTCCGCAGACGCTACCCCGACGCGGCGCGGCCGGTGCGGATTTGCGTCACGAGGGGGTGTCGGCCCCGACCTCGGTCCGCCAGCCGCGGTCGGCGCGCCAGGAGCGCAGCCACCAGCGCTCGCCGTCCGTCGACCACTCGACGGTGCCGACCTGGTCGGTGCGCATCAGGCGCGTGCGGCAGCCCTGGCCGGCGTGGGCGTCGGTCGGTCCGCAGCGTGGGGCCGGCGGTGCGCGGGCGGATGTCCCGTCGATACCTCCGCTCCTCGCGGCGGGGTGAGGAGGGAACAGCCAGCGGGCCAGCGCGTCGGCGTGGGGGTGGCCATAGGGGTTGCCGGCACCGACGGAGATCACGGCCACGGCGGGCCGCGTGGCACGGACGAAGCCAGCGCTGGAGCTGCTGCGGCTGCCGTGGTGGGGGACCTTGACGAGGGTCGCGGGTGGCAAGGTCCGGGCGAGCGTGCGCTCGGCGTCTTCTTCGATGTCGCCGGCCAGCAGCGCCGAGCAGCGACCCAGGCCGACGGCGAGCACGAGGCTCTCTTCGTTGACGGCGTCCCGGCCCACGGCGTGCCAGCCCGACAGCGGGTGTTCGACCCGGACCCCCGCGGGCGCCTCGTCGTCGGCGAGGTGGACGGGCGCGCCCCGCTCGGCTGCCCGCAGCCATAGCTCCCAGTCGTCGGCGTCGGGCGAACGGGGGCGTCGCGGCAGCCACAGGCTGTCGAAGGGCAGGGCGTCGGCCACACCGAGGAGCCCGGTGCTGTGGTCGGGGTGGGGGTGGCTCAGGGCGAGGGCGTCGAGGTGGCGGATCCCGCGGCGCCGGAGGTACTCCGCGACTGCTGTACGGCCGGGGCCGCCATCGACCAGCCAGCGGCGGCCGTCCGGCCACTCGATGAGGGCGGCGTCGCCCTGGCCGACGCCGAGGATGGTGACGGTGAGGCGGTGCGCAGGGAGGGCGCGCAGGCCGAGCGCGAGCACGGAGAACAGGGCGGCGGCGGCGGCCCGCCTGCGGGCGAGTAGGGCGGCGGCCAGCAGCCAGGCGCCGACGGGCCCGACTGCGGGTGACCAGGGATCGCGGTCCAGCAGGTGGAGCCCGCCGAGCACGAGGTCGAGCGCGTGTTCGGCGAGCCACAGCGGGAGCGCGGCCAGCGGCGCGGGGAGCCGTGCGGCGAGGAGCGCGGCGGGAACGACGAAGCTGCCCACGAGGGGGGCGGCCAGGAGGTTGGCGAGGGGCGCGAGGGGTGCGAGTTGCTGGAAGCGCCATGCGACGACGGGCAGGGTACCGGCGGTGGCGCCACAGGTGGTCGCCACCGAGCGGACCACCCAGCCCAGGGCGGCAGGGCCGTCGGGGGGCAGCAGGCGCGTGAACCGCGGGACGACGAGGAGGATGCCGATCACGGCGGAGAAGGAGAGCTGGAAGCCGAGGTCGCCGACGGTGCCGGGGTCGGTGAGGACGAGGCCCGTCGCGGCGACGCCCAGCAGGGTGCCGCCCCTGGGTCGCCGGCCGAGGAGGACGACCCCGACCGCGGCGATGACCATGACGGCGGCGCGGCGCGCCGAGGCGGGCGCCCCGACATCGACGGCGTAGGCCGTGGCGGCGACCGCGGCGGCGACCGCGGGGATGACACGGGCGAGGCGCCAGTGGCGGCCGAGCGCCAGCGGGCGGGTGAGCAGCCACGTCGCTCCCCCCACGGCCGACGCCAGCAGGCCCACGTGCAGCCCGCTGATGGCGAGGAGGTGGGAGGTCCCCGTCCGGCGCAGGAGGCCCCGCGTGGCATCGGAGACGTCGCTGCGGTCGCCGAGGGCCAACGCGCGGAGCAGCGCACGGTGCCGGCTCGTCGCGAAGGGATCCGCGCGGGGCGCTGCTGGGCCGAGCACCAGGACGCTCGCGGCCCGCAGCGGATGACGGCCGGCCCGTAGATCGTCGGCGCGTGGGTCGGCGCCACCGGGCAGCACGGCGGGGCGCCGCCACGTTCGGGTGACAGCGGCGATCTCGTCTCCGACGTGGATGCCGTCCGCGCAGCACAGGCGCACCGGGCCGAGGGTGGAGTCGACGAGCAGCTCTCGCCCGCTGACCCGCGTCACCCGGCCCTGGAGGTGGCGCAGGGGACCCGGGGTTGTGGTGGGCGCCGGTGCCCGGAGAGCGACAGCCCCCAGGCCCAGCGTGAAGCCGCAGGCCGCCACCGCCAGCCACGCCGCTCGGTGCCCACGGCCGGCCAGCGCCAGCAGCGCCAGCACGACGGTCGCCGTCAGGCTCTCGACGGGTCCGGCTCGGAGCCAGGGCCAGGCGGCGGCGCCGGCTGCGACCGCGGCTCCCAGCACGGCGGCGGGTTGTTCCATGGCTGCGGTCCTCCACGGGACCACCAAGCACGGGGTGTGCCATCGCAAGTGCGTGGTATCGCTGAGGGGGGTGACGAAACTGTCCGACGAAGCCGTCGACAGGTGGAGCGTTTTCGTCACCCCTCTCCTGCAACCCCTCCCCCCTCTCGGCGCATGGTGCCGGTGCTACGGTCTGCTGATGCGCCTCCTCCTCCCCCTGATCCTCGCCTGCCGCCCGCCGGCCGCGCCGGTCGACTCCCAGCTGGGCGCCCTGGTGGTCGAGCCCGCACCGGCCGAGCCCGCCGCGGCGGCACCGGTGACGGTCGCGACCCTGCCCCTGCCCGGCGATCCCCCCTACGCCGACGTCGCGCGCGACATCATCGCCTTGCGCGTCGCGCTCGAGCCCTCCCTCGCCGCCGAAGCCGGGCTGTACGCCGACGCCACCGCGGTGCCCTCCTACGATCCTGCGCGGGTCGATGGGCTGCTCTCCCGCGTCGACCACGACCTGTCTGCGCTACGCGCCCTGCCCTGGGATGATCTATCCGTCGACCAGCAGATCGACGTCCGGTGGCTGTTCGCCCAGGGGGAGCTGCTGCAGCAGCGCCTGCGCGTCGAGCGCCCCTGGGAGCACCGGCCCGCGGAGTGGTTGGAGCCGCTGGGCTACGCCCTCGTGGCCCTCTCCGTCGCCGCGCCCGATCGCCTCCCCCCCGTGGTCGAGCAGATCCCGGCGATGGTCGAGGAGATGCGCGCCCTCGTCATCCAGCCGACGGCACGCGACGTCACTGCGGCCACCGAGATCGTCGCGGGCATCGTGGGGGTGCTGCAGGCCGGGCCGCCCACCGCCGCGAGCGCTGCCGCCGTGGACGCCCTGCAGGGCTACGCTGAGATGCTCGGCCAGCTCCACGATCTGCCGGAGTACACGGTGATCGGCGCGGACGCCTACGCCTGGCGCCTCGATCACGCGATGCTGCTGCCTTGGGATCCGGCCGGCCTGCTGTCCGTCGCCCAGGCCGAGCTGGACCGCGTGGACGCCGAGCTGGCCGCGCTGCCCGCGGGCGAGGGCTGGCAGGCACCTGAGGAGTGGCGCGCAGACGCCGAGGACTTCTCCCGAGACGATCTGCTCGCCCTCTACGACGACGCCGTCGCTGACAACCTGGCCGCGCTCCGGCGCATGGACATCGTCACCGTCCCCGACGATCTGCCAGCGATCCTCGCCCGCGAGACGCCGCCGCCCGCGATCCCGTTGTCGGGCGACGGCGGCAGCATGAACCCACCACCGCCGTACGGCCCGCCCCAGCCCGGGCACTGGAACGTCCAGACCTGGCGACCCGACTGGACGGCGGACACGGCGTTCGGCCTCATCGCCACGGCACGCGGGCAGGCCCACTCCTGGTTCGGTTACTACGCCGTCCACGAGGGCGTCCCAGGGCACCACCTGCAGCTCGCCCTTGCTCGGCGCATCGGCAACCCGGTCCGCACGCTGCTCACCGACACGCCCGCGGTCGAGGGCTGGGCGCTCTACGCCGAGCAGGCCTTCTACGAGGGGGGCCTGCGCTGCACGGCGGCGTTGGGAGAGCCCTGCGGCTTCGGCGACGGCGTCGACGCCCACCGCAACATGCTGCGGTCCTACCGGGCGCGCATCCGGCGCATCTTCTACGACGTCAACGTCGAGACCGAAGCGTGGACGCTGCAGGAAGCCGCCGACTGGCGCGCCGGAGCCGAGGGCGTTCCGGTCGACCGCGACGTGCTGCGCGCCATCAACTGGCCGACCCAGCTCATCGGCTACTTCACCGGCAAGGCGCAGATCATGGCGCTGCGGGACGAGCTGCGCGCGCGCGGCTGGACCGACCGTCGTATCAACGACGCGATCCTGGCGGAGGGGCAGATCCCGATCGCGCTGATCCGGGCGAAGTTGCTGGGAGAGCCGGTGCCACCGCTGCCTCCGGCCTGAGCCGGCCACGCGCGCGCCCGGCGTGGGCGACGTCAGGTGCTGCGGCGCGCGGATCCTTCCGACGCAAGGGGAGTGGCGGGCCGGCACCCGCGGCGGGGTCAGTGCCCCGTGCCGCCGTCCGGTGGCCCCCAGCCGCCGCCGCCCGGGGTCGCGATCCGCAGGCGGCTGCCGGCGGGCACCTGCACGGTGGGAGGGATCGGTCGCCAGCCGCCGCCGACGTCGATGGCGTCTGCGCCCAGCGCCCCGGGCGCGCCCCCCTCTGCGCCGGGAGCGGGGATGTGGCGGCGACCGGCGAGCAGGGAGATCGTGGCGGGCGACAGGAACAGCCACTCCTTGACGACCCCGTCGCCGCCGCGCCAGCGGCCGGCGCCGCCGCTGCCGCGTCGCCGCTCCACGCGGAGCAGGCGCATGGGGTAGCGGGCCTCCAGCTCCTCGACGTCGGTGGCGCGGGTGTTCGTCATGTGGACCTGGATGGCGTCGGCGCCGTCGTGCCCGGGCCCGGCGCCCATGCCGCCGCCGATGGTCTCGTAGAAGGCACCGGCGTCCGTGCCGATGGTGAGGTTGTTCATCGTGCCCTGGCTGCCCGCGAGGGCGCCCACGCTGGCGAGCAGGGCGTCGACGAGACGCTGGCTGGTCTCGACGTTGCCGCCGGCGACCGCGGCGGGAGGGCGAGGGTCGAACAGTCCGCCGGCGTCGACTTCGAGGCGGATGCGCCGCAGGGCGCCTTCGTTCAGCGGGAGTGCTGCACCCTGCGGATCGGCACGCTGCAGCAGGCAGCGCATGACGTAGAGCAGGCAGGCCGTCGCGACGGCCCGCGGCGCGTTGAGGTTGCCCCGGTGCGGGGCGCCCGCCAGCGCCAAGGTGGCCGCCCTCCCATCACAGGACCACGACAGCGAGAAGGGGTGCGGGGGCTGGGGGCCGGCGTCGAGGAAGCCGGTCGCGCGACCGGCGGCGGGGAGTGCGGGGAGCAGCTCGGAGACAGCGTCGTCGGCGAGGTCCTGGAGGTGGCCGAGCTGGGCGGAGAAGGTGTCGGCCCCCAGCTCTTCGGCGAGGGCTACCAGGGCTGCCGCACCCATGGTGCAGGCGGCGACCTGGGCGGCGAGGTCGGCCACGACATCGTCGGGCTGACGGCTGCCGCCGTCCGTCGCATCCCGGGCGAGTGCAGCCGGCCGCAGGAGCCGTCCCCCGCGGAGGACAGGCTCGTGGCGGATGCAGAAGCCCTCTTCTGCGATGTCGGTGGCGTGCGGTGGCATCGACCCGGGGGTGATGCCGCCGACGTCGACGTGGTGTCCCCGGCACGCGACCAGGGCGATCCGCCGCCCGGCGTGCACCACCGGCATGATCACGGTGATGTCGGGCAGGTGGGAGCCCCCGGCGTAGGGGTCGTTGCTGGCCCAGGCCGTGCCGGCCGCCACGTCGGCGCCGCGAGCGGCCAGCAGCGCACGCACCGTCGCCCCCATGGCTCCGAGGTGGACGGGCACGTGGGGGGCGTTGGCCACGAGCTGCCCGGCCGCGTCGAAGACGGCGCAGGAGAAGTCCCGACGCTGCCGGATGTTCACCGAGCGTGCGAGGCGGGCGAGCCGCTCGCCCATCTGCTCGGCGACGGCCATCAGGCGCGTTCCGAACACCGCGGTGTGGACCGGGTGCCGGGCCGCCGCGAGGCCGGCAGCGGTGGGACGGAGGTCGTCGAGGCGGAGGTACGCACCGTGGACCGACACCGAGAAGCCGGCGGCCACGACCACGGTCGCACCGTGGACCCGGAGGATGGCCGGGCCGACGAGCCCATGGGCGTCGGTGCCTTCGAGCAGGGGGATGTCTCGCCACTCCCCCTCGACGAAGGCGCGCGTCGTCGCGGGGGCATGACCGGGCAGCGGCACGGCCGGCAGCTCCCGCGTGCGCGCGGTCTGTGTGCGGGCGCCGCGCAGCTCGACCAGTTCGACGGGCAGCCCGGGACGGTGGAAGCCGAACAGCTCGGCGTGCGCGGCGTGGAAGGTGTCGACGAGGGTCGTGGCCGGTCGGGTCGAGGTGCTCGCCGCGACCTCGGCGTCGTCCGGGAGCTGGGCGAGGGGCACTGGGATGCCCTCGCTGGTTCCGCGGTAGCGCAGGACGGCGTGGACCTCGTCCTCCCCCTGGATCCCGCTGGCCTGCAGCGCGACCAACAGCTCTGCGTGGGCAGCGCCGAGGGTGGTGCGGACGGGCACGGTGCGCGCGGCCCGCTGTCGCGCCAGGCCGATCCCGACCGCGGAGAAGACGCCGGCGAGGTGGGGGACGAGGATGGTTCGGATCCCGAGCGCCCGCGCGACGGCGCAGGCGTGTCCGGGGCCCGCCCCGCCGAAGGCGACGAGGGCGTGGGTCGCCGGATCGACCCCGCGGGCGGCGGCCAGGCGGCGCACGGCGCGGGCCATCTCCTCCACCGCCACGCGCTGGAAGCCCTCGGCGACGACCTCCGGGGGGGCTGTCGGGTCGAGCGCGGCCAGCGCATCGCGGGCAGCGGCCTGGTCCAGCGGCTGATCCCGGTCGGGCCCGGCGATGGGTGGGAAGTCCGGGAGCAGGCCCAGGACGGCGGCGCAGTCGGTGACCGTGGCGGGGCCACCGCGCCCGTAGCAGGCGGGGCCGGGGTCCGCGCCAGCGCTGGCGGGCCCGGAGACGTAGGCGCCACCGCGGCGCGCGAGCACCGAGCCGCCGCCGGCGGCCACGGTCTCGGCGGCGACGGCGGGGACGCGCAGGCGCACGCCGGCGATCTCGACGTGGTCCACTCGGTCGGGGCGCCCTGCGACCCGGCAGACGTCGGTGGAGGTGCCGCCCATGTCCAGGCCGAAGGCGGCGCCGATGCCGGCCAGTGTGGCAAGCCGTGCCGTGGCCACCACGCCGCCCGCGGGCCCGGAGAGCACAGCGTGGCTGCCGCGCCACTCCGCACCTCGACCCTCGGCATCCACGGGCGCGAGCCCGCCGTCACTCTTCATGTACTCGCCCCGCTGCCGCGGGAGCAGCGGCGTCAGCGCGGCGTCCGCGAGCGTCGTGTGCAGCCGGGAGAGGTAGCCGCGGGACGGCGCGACCTCGTGCCCGACGGAGACGTGGGCGAAGCCAGCCTCCCGGCAGAGCGTGGCGAGGCGGTCCTCCTCAGCAGGCAGGAGTGCACCGTGGACCAGCACGATGGCCACGGCGTCGATGCCGGCCGCCCGCGCGGCGACCAGCGCGTCGCGGTCGACGGCGTGGGGCTCCAGCAGCGTCGCCTGTCCGTCGCCCACGGGGGCCGCGATGCGACCGTCCACCTCGATCACCCGCTGGCATGGCGGCGGCGGGCGATCCTGCCGCAGGCCGAAGAGAGCGGGACGCACCTGGTCGCCGATCCATGGCGCGTCACCGAAGCCGCGGGTCGTCAGCAGCAGCACCGGCACGCCGGTGCGCTCCAGCAGGGCGTTCGTCGCCACCGTCGTGCCCCGCCGGATCTCGCCGGCATCGGTCGCGACCGACCCACGGTCGCTCAGCACCTTGTCGACGGTCACGGAGCCGTCGGCCCTGCGCCGCACGATGTCGGTGAAGGTGCCGCCGCGGTCTGTCCACAGCGCCGTCACCGGTGGCGGGCGGCCGTCGCCGGTCGGGTGGCGGTTCAGAGGCTGGTCGAGGCCGGGGCCGAGCGGTTGCCGGCCGCATCTTCGAGGGTGACCGTCAGGTCGTAGCTCAGCGACGTGTCGATGGAGCCGCCGTCGGTGCCGCTCAGCCACATCCAGACGGGGTTGCCGTCGATGTCGGTGTCGAGGCGTGCGTACTTGCCGTCGATGTCGACCGTGTCGGCCAGCTTGCTGCCGTCGCTGGCCGTGATGGTGAGGTCGAGCTTGCCGCCGTCGACGTCGTCCTGCGGGTCGGTGTAGTAGGCGTAGATCTCGATGACGGTGGAGAGCTGGGGCGGCGTGTAGAATTCCGCCGTCAGGTTCGTGATGGTGGGGCCGTCGGGGTCGCCACCGCCGGTGCTGCCGGTGTCACCGGTGTCGTCGCCGTCGGTGGGCGGGTCGGCCTGGCTCCCGCCGTTGCCGAACGGCGAGTCCGCTTCAGCGGTGCAGGCGGTCAGGGTCGCAGTCAGCAGGGACAGCAGGGCGAGCCGGGGCATGGAGTCTCCTCTCTCAGGTCATCCGGCGGCGCCGTGCGCAGCGCTCGCCGTG
>CAZRFD010000137.1:0-18674 GCA_964599085.1 uncultured Enterobacterales bacterium
TACCGGCTCTACGAAGCCGACCCCTTCGCCCGGCGCGTGTCGCGGGCCTACATCTCCCCGCTTCTGCTGCCGGGCTCGGACAGCGATGGGACCGAACACGTCGCCGCGGCGCTCGCCGCCGGGCCGGTGCTCTTCGTCGGCAACCATCGATCCTACGTCGACACCCAGCTCACCGACGCCCTGCTTGCGCGCGTGCGACCCGACCTCGCCGACCGCCTGGTCACGGTGGCTGGCCCCAAGGTCTACGCCACCAGCTTCCGCCGCTTCGCGTCGCTGGGCCTGGCCACGCTCAAGACCGCCCAGTCCTCGCAGCTCGCCACCAACGACGCCGGGCTGTCGCCGCGCGAGGTCGCGCGCATCGCGCTCGACACGGTGCGGCAGGCCCACGCGCTGATGGCTTCCGGACGGCCGGTGCTCCTCTACCCGGAGGGCACCCGCTCCCGCAGCGGCGACCTGGGACCCTTCCTGCGGGCCGCCGACCGCTACGCGCGCCTCGACGGGCTGTCGGTGGTGCCCGTGGCGCTGTCCGGCAGCGAGCAGGTGTTTCCGGTCGACGCCGAGCAGCTCGCGCCGGTGGTCGTCCGCCTGCGCTTCGGAGCGCCGCTGGCCGTCGCCGGGATCCCCCGGGGCCAGGTCCTCGCCCGGGCACGCGACGCGCTGGCCGACATGCTCGCCGCAGGGTGAGCGATGCCCCCGGGGGCTTCCGCGCACGGGCGCGACCCCCCAACGACCAGAGCCCCGGCGGACCGGGGCTCCCAGGCAGGCTGACTGCTGATCAGGCGCCGTGGCCGGCGAAGCTGCGCTCGAACAGGGCGTCGATGGCGGCGGCGCCCGAGTCGGTCAGGAAGCGCGTGCCGGTGCCGGCGAAGTCGCGGGCCTCGATGACCGGTTCACCGGCGGTCCAGGCGCCGTTCTTCCAGGTGAACCACTTCTCGTGGGGCTGATCGAAGACCCACACCCGCTTGTTCCAGCGGCGGCCCAGCTCGACCGACCAGCCGGTGCCGCCGTGGACGGTTCCGTCGGGCTGGATGGCGCCGACGACGAAGACCTGGCGAGCGTGGCTGACGACGTGCCACTGGAGCTGCAGCACCTTGCGCAGGGCGGGGCGGTGCTTCCAGCTCCGGTGCAGGCGGTTGGCCACGTAGACCAGGGAGACGCCACCCTTCTCCAGCTCGGACTCGTCGAGGACGACGCGGCCCTCGGTGCGGGCGGGCTCGTGGCCGTCGAAGCTGTAGTTGCGCTCGGCCACGCCCCAGCGAGCCGCCGCCTCGCCGAAGCGGGCTTCGGCGCCGGTGGCGCCGCCGCTGTGCAGCGTGCAGGAGGCCGCCGCCGGCGAGGGGGGCGCGGTGATGCTGTCCCCGACGTCTTCGGGGCGGAGCAGCATGGTCACCGGGTCGAGCGCGAGCAGCTCGTCCATGTCGATGTCGGCGCCGGCCGCCCGCATGAGCTGCAGGTGGACGTGGTTGTTGTCCGGCGACAGCATCACGGCGGTGTCGACCTTGCGGGCCAGGGCGCCGTGGTCGGTGTTGTCGCTGCGGTGCGTGCGGACCGTGAACCACATGCGCAGCGAGCTGCGCTCGGCGAGCTTCCGCCAGCCATCCAGGCTGGCGAGGAAGTCGGCCTGGTCCAGACCGTCGACCAGGACGTTGGCCGGCGAGAAGCCCATGACCTCGTCCAGCGTGCTCAGCAGCCGCTCGAGGCTGTCGGCGTTGAACTGCTTGTCGAGGGCGGAGTGGATGACCCGGTGGCGCTCGATGGCGACGGCGGCTTCGTGGCGCTCGTCGCGGCTCACGCCGGAGCTGAGCGCGTTGAACAGCTCGTCGTAGTAGCTGCGCACGTGGGCGGCGACGTCCTTGACGGAGACGTGCAGCACGTCGGTGCCGCGCAGCAGCTTGTAGATGGAGAGCTGCGTCATGAAGGCGGTCTTGCCGACGCCGGCCCGCGAGAAGACGGCGCCGAGCTGGCCGGGCTGCAGGCCACCGCGGGTGAAGCTGGCCACCGCCTGCATGGGGCTGCGGGCGAGGAGCTGATCGTAGGGCATGAGGGACCTCTGGCGGAGGGGGATCACCGGGGCGAGGCGGTCGGCATGGGGCGTCGGGCCTGCCATGGGATCCCGGGTGCGTTGGATGCGTGGTCGAAGGGAGGGGGAGGAGGGGGGAGCGTCCCGGGCCGCGGCGGGTCGGCCGCGACCCGGCGGGTGCGGTCTAGCTGGCCTTCTTGTCTTCCTCGGCCTTCTTGATCAGCTCTTCCTGGATGCTCTTGGGCGCCTCCTTGTAGGCGCTGAACTCCATCGTGAACTCGGCCTTGCCCTGGGTGCTGGAGCGCAGGGTGGTCGCGTAGCCGAACATCTCGGACAGCGGGACCTCGGCGTCCACCTGGCAGAAGCCGTCCTGTTCGCTGGCGCCCAGCACCATGCCGCGCCGCTGGTTGATCGTCGCGATGATGCCGCCGTGGAATTCGGCGGGGCCCTCGACGCTGACCTTCATGATCGGCTCGAGGATGGCCGGGCGGGCCTTGCCGTAGGTCTCGCGCCAGGCGCCGCGGGCGGCTTCCTGGAAGGCGTTGTCGCTGCTGTCGACGCTGTGGGAGGCGCCGTCCTGCAGGCAGACCCGGATGCCGGTGACCGGAGCGCCGATGAGGCGTCCCTTGGCCAGCATCGACCGGAAGCCCTTGTCGACCGAGGGGATGAACTCCCGGGGGACGTTGCCGCCCTTGACCTCGTCGATGTACTCGTACTCGCCCTCTTCCAGGGGCTCGACGTAGCCGATGATCTTGCCGTACTGGCCCGAGCCACCGGTCTGCTTCTTGTGCGTGTAGTTGAACTCGGCCCGCCGGGTGATGGTCTCGCGGTAGGCGACCCGCGGCGGCGAGGTCTCGACGATGGCGCTGTACTCGCGCTTCATGCGCTCGATGTAGACGTCGAGGTGCAGCTCGCCCATGCCGGCGATGACCGTCTCGCCGGTCTCGGGGTCGGCGCTCACCCGGAAGGTCGGGTCTTCCTTGGTGAAGCGGCGCAGCGCCTTGCTCATGTTGTTCTGCGACTTGCTGTCCTTGGGGGTGATCGTGAGGCTGATCACCGCCGCCGGGACGTGGATGCTGCTCATGGCGATGTTGGTCTCGGGACCCGTAAAGGTGTCGCCGGAGTAGCAGTCCACCCCGAACAGCGCGACGATGTCGCCGGCGCTGGCGGTGTCGATGTCCTCCATCTCGTTGCTGTGCATGCGCACCAGCCGACCGACCTTGACCTTGTCGCGGGACCGGCTGTTGTAGATGAAGTCACCCTTGTTGATGCGCCCGCTGTACAGCCGCAGGTAGGTGAGCTGGCCGTAGCGCCCGTCTTCGAGCTTGAAGGCGAGCGCCGACAGCGGGCCCTCGGCGTCGCAGGGCAGGACGTAGCGCTCTTCGTGGGTCTCGTCGGACTTCGACAGGTCGATGGCTTCGTTGTCGATGTCGGTGGGCGAGGGCAGCCAGCGGCCGACGGCGTCGAGCAGGGGCTGCACGCCCTTGTTCTTGTAGGCCGAGCCCAGCAGCACCGGGGTGAGCTGGAGGCTGAGGGTGGCGGCGCGCACGGCTTCGTGGATGATGTCCTCGGTCACCTCTTCTTCGAGGATGGCCTCGGTCAGCTCATCGCTGAACATGCTGACGTCGTCGAGCATCTGCTCGCGGAACTCCTCGGCCTGCTCCTGCAGATCGGCGGGGATCTCCTCCACCCGGATGTTCTCGCCGTTGTCGCCGTCGAAGTAGATGGCCTTCATCGTGACGAGGTCGACCACGCCCTCGTGCTTCTCCTCCAGTCCGATGGGGATCTGCATCAGCACGGCGTTCAGCCCGAGCTTCTCGCGGAGCTGGTCGCGCACGCGCACCGGGTTGGCGCCCTGGCGGTCGCACTTGTTGACGAAGGCGATGCGCGGGACGTTGTAGCGGCGCATCTGGCGGTCGACGGTGATGGACTGGCTCTGCACGCCGGCCACCGAGCAGAGCACCAGCACCGCGCCGTCGAGCACCCGCAGCGCCCGTTCCACCTCGATGGTGAAGTCGACGTGCCCGGGAGTGTCGATGATGTTGATGTGCAGGTCGTGCCACTGGCAGTGGGTGGCAGCGGACTGGATCGTGATCCCCCGCTCCTTCTCCAGCTCCATGGAGTCCATCTTGGCGCCCACGCCGTCCTTGCCGCGGACGTCGTGGATCGCGTGGATCCGACCGGTGAAGTAGAGGATGCGCTCGGTCAGCGTGGTCTTGCCCGAGTCGATGTGGGCGCTGATGCCGATGTTGCGGAGCTTGTCGAGGGGAGGCGTGGACACCTTGTCCTCCAGGGGACAGCGAGGGTTGGCCGGGCTGCCGGAGGCAGGCCATGACAGAGGGCGCGCGGGTAATCGTGGCGGCGAGTTGTCGCAAACAGCGGGCCGTGACGCTTTCGTGTCGCAGCGCGACCACGGTGCGCGGCGGCGTCGGAGGTCGCGGCCGGCCACCCGGTTCGGACCGGGGGGCGGAACCCGATGGTCAGCCGGCGTACTTCACGGAGCAGCCGTAGGGCTTGCTGTGATCGGGATCGACGTCCTGGCCGTTGGCGAGCTGCTGCAGCGCCCGGTCGACGAAGTCGATGCGGTCGCCCTCGTCGACCACACCCAGGGGAGCGTTGTCCAGGGCCCCGGCGTAGCGGACGACGCCCGTGGGGTCGATGATGAAGATCTGTGGCGTGGTGGCCGCACCGTAGCGTTGGCCCACCGCGCCGGTGTCGTCCATCAGGACCGGGCGGTCCATCTGCCAGCGGTCGCGGGCCTTGTCGTTGACGTCGACGCCGTAGCCCTGCTTGCCGGGGGCGCCGGAGTTGATGGAGAGCCAGGTGACACCCGCGTCGGTCCAGCGCTTGCTGAGGGCAGGGAGGATGCCCTCACCGTAGGCGTACTTGACGAAGGGGCAGCCGGGGTTGAACCACTCGAGCACGACGGTCTCACCGCGGTGTTCCGACAGGCGGTGGGTCTCGCCCGCCGTGTCGGGCAGGATGAAGTCGGGCGCGACCTGGCCGACCTGCACCACCGGGCCGGCTTCCACGGGAGGCGCTGCGCTGGTGGCGACGGAGGCGGCCGCGGTCGGGGCGGCCGGCGTCTCGGCGTCGGCGTTGCAGGCCAGCAGCAGCATGCCGAGGGCGAGGGGAGAGGTGTACAGGCGCGGCATCGAGGACTCCGGCGGGCGACTCGCCAAGGGAAGGGGCGCGTCGCTGGAAGTAGGCACGAGATCAGGGCTCGACCACCCAGTCCAGCCAGGTGGTGCCCTGGTCGCTGTGTTGCGCGACGACGGCGTGGGCGGGGGCCGTCAGGGGTGCCGACAGCGTCAGCTCCAGGACCGAGCCGTGGGCGTTGCTGTCGGCGGTCCAGCCGGCCAGCACGTCTTCGAGGGTGGGGTCCGGGAAGAGGGTGAGCGTCGCGGGGTCGGGCAGCAGCAGGGTCCGGCCGGTGTCGGTGCGCGTGCTGTGCGCGCCCTTGGGCAGCGGGCCGGGGAGGCGGGCGCGCTCGGCGGAGAAGCGGTCGCCGCCGGCGTGGCGTCCGAGCTGCAGATCGAGGGCGAGGGGGGCGTCGCCGGGCTGGCAGATGTCGTCCTTGCAGACCAGCCAGCGGGTGTGGCCCTCGACGTGGAGGCGGCCGCTCGCGTCGGGGGCGATGCGGACCGGCTGCAGCGCGGTGACGCTGCCGGTGTAGCCGTAGTTGACGAGGCCGCCGGCAACGTCGATGCGCTCGGGCCCTGGCCAGGCGACGGGGCCGGTCTCGCCCTGGTCGGCCTGCAGCGACAGCGAGGTCGCCATGCCGCTGTCCCCGGGGTTGGTCCAGTAGATGTGCCAGCCCGGTGCGACGTCGTAGCGCACGCCGAGCCACACGCTGTCGCCGGGCAGGGCGGCCGGGGTGCTGGCGAGCAGGGTGGCGGTGACGAGGGGGACGGTGGAGGGCGTCATGGATGCTGCCTATCGCCCCATGGGTTGATGTCGGCGCGTCGACGTCGCGTCGACAACGCAGCGCGATCGTTGCGTGTGCGCAGGTCCCGCCGCTGGTAGGCTGGCGCCGGCACCTGCTGACACGCGCGCGCGCAAGGGCCGCGCGCGCACCTGCTCCCCCTGACCTCCCAGAGGCTCTCATGACGCCTGTCCTGCTGCTCCTGCCCGTCCTCACCATCGCCTGCGGCAACAAGAAGGCCCCGGAAGCCGCCGCTGCCGAACCGGCCCCCGCCGCTGCGCCCGCTGAACCGGCCGAGGGTGCGCTGCCCGACCCCAACGCCCCGGCGCCGGCCGAGGGCGCCCTGCCGGCTCCTCCGGCGGAACCCAGCGGCGCGCTGCCCGAGCCCGAAGCGGAACCCAACGGGGCCCTGCCCTCGGGCGACGACGACAGCGACGGCGACGACAAGTAGTCGGCGCCGCGACCCATCACGGCCCCGTGGCTGGACCTTGCTGGCCAGCACGGGGCCGTTGCGCTAGTCGTGCCGCCGCCATGCGCTCCCTCGTCGCCACCTCCTGCCTGCTCTGCCTGGGTCTCGCCCTGGTCGGCGGCTGCGCGCGCCCGACGGCGACGCCCGGCGTGGACCTCGCCTCCCTCGACCTCGGCTTGTCGGATGCGCCGACCATGGCGGCCCACCTCGAGGTCAGCGGCGACCTGCGGACCTACGCCGGGCCCGCCCGGCTCGAGGTCAAGTCCGAGCTGCCGCTGCACCTGCTGCTCGAAGACTTCGCCCTCGCCGAGCCGCTGGAGATCGTGGTCGAGCAGGAGAACCCCGTGGTCTTCGGCAAGCCCATGGGCGACCGCTTCAGCGACAGCGGCAGCTTCCTGCGCCTGGAAGACCGGCTGCTGATCAGCCTCAAGCGCGCCTGGGCCGACGGCTCCCAGGAAGACATCGTCGCCGTCGCCCGGACCGCCCCGGCACCGCAGGCCCCGCCGCGGGACTGGCTCGCTCCTGGCACACGGCTGTTCTACGGCCTGAGCTTCGACGACAAGCCCATCACCCGGCTGGTCCCCATGGGGTTGATGGTGACGGTGCTGGACGCGCCCGACGGCGAACGCCTGCTGGCCTGGCAGGCCGACGTCGACCCCAACGCCCAGGTCGACGACACCTCGATCCGCACCCGCAAGGGGCGGGTGCACGTGCCGGCAGCGGTCGCCGAAGAGGGCCCCGCGCACAGCGATCGACCGCCCGAGGGCGACCTCGACGCCGACGCCACCAGCTTCTTCATCCCGCGCCAGGCCGCGCGGACCCTGGCCAGCATGGGCGCGGCCGCCTGGCAGGACCGCGACGCCCCCGGCAACGGCCTGCTGGAAGCCGCCGGCGAGCTGTCGGTCACGCTGCAGGCCGACGACGTGCTGTGGACGGTGCCGGCACGCGCCGCCGTCGTTTCCGACACCGGCGCCACCTACGTCATCGCCGATGATGCGCAGGACCCGCTGCTGATCAGCGCGGTCAAGCCTGGCTGGCGGATCCGGCTGATGGCGGTGGGGCGGCCGCAGCAGTGAGGGGGTGGCGGGCGCCCTGGGGTCGCCGCGCTCAGATCAGGGGCTGCATCACGACTTCCGGTACGACGTAGCGATCGCCGGTGCGTGCGAGCTGGATGATGGTCTCGGCGACTTCGCCGGGCTTCATGAAGTCGCGGTCGGGGCGGATGCGGTCGGTGGGGAAGGGGTAGAAGTCCATGCCCTCCCAGAACGGGGTGTCGATGCCGCCGGGGCAGACGCAGGTGACGCGCACACCGTGGTGCGCCGCTTCCAGGCGCAGGGTCCCGGTGAAGCCGTTGACCGCCCACTTGGTGGCGTTGTAGGCGCTCTCTCCAGGGAGGTGAAGCTTGCCGGCGACGCTGCTGATGTTGATGATCAGCCCGCGGCCGCGCGGCTTCATGGCGGCGAGCGCCGCCTGGCTGCCGAAGATGACGCCGCCGACGTTGGTGCGCCACATGCGGTCGAGGTCGGCTTGGGCGATGGACTCCACCGGGCCGTAGACCGCCAGGCCGGCGTTGTTGATCATGACGTCGAGGTGGCCCATGGAGTCGACGGTGAGGTCGACGAGGGCGCGGACCTGGCTTGCGATGCGGACGTCGGTGGGCACGGCGAGGGCGTCGACGCCATGCAGGTCACGCAGCTCGGCGGCGAGGGTCTCCACCTCGACCGCCGTGCGCGCGGCCAGCACCAGGCGGCAGCCCTCGGCGGCGAAGCCGCGGGCCAGCGCCGCTCCCAGGCCGCGGCCAGCGCCGGTGATGCAGACGACCTGGCCGCTGAGCGGGCGGAGGCTCACTTGCCGCTCGCCAGCTCGAGCGTGGCGCCGACGGCCTTCTCGATGCCGTCGGCGACGGTGGCGAGCTGGACGTCCTCCATGAAGGCCGGGGCGGTGACGATGCGCCGGTCGCCGTCGACGTGGATGTCGTCGACCGGGCAGACGTGGTGGACGCCGCCCAGCGTCTCGATGGCGCCGGCCGTGCCGGTGTCGCTGCCGATGGTGACCTCGCCCTCTCCCAGGGCCAGCACGAGGACCGCCGGGGAGATGCAGACGGCGCCGATGGGCTTGCCGGCGGCGCGGAACTCCTTGAGCACGCGGGCGAGGTCGGGGTCGACGCTGCCCGTGGGGCCGTCGACGGCGAAGGTGGACAGGTTCTTGGCCACGCCGAAGCCGCCCGGCATGAACAGGGCGTCGAAGCCACGGTGCGACAGCTCAGAGAGGGGCGCGACCTGGCCACGGGCGATGCGGGCGCTCTCGTGCAGCACGTTGCGCGACTCGTCGGCGCGGGGCTGGCCGGTGAGGTGGTCGACGACGTGCATCTGCGGCTTGTCCGGCGCGTAGCACTGGACCTGGGCGCCGGCGCGGTTGAGCGCCAGCAGGGAGATGACGGCTTCGTTGATCTCGGCGCCGTCGAGGTAGCCGCAGCCCGAGAGGATGACGGCCACCCGGGGACCTTGTGCGCTGCCGGAGAGGTGGGACATGACGTGCTCCTGGATGCTTTGGTCGGGATCGAGGGGGGGCGGGCGGGCACATGGCCCCGCGACGTGCCATGATCGGGGCGCGTGCGCGGTCTGGTGCCGCGTGGCTTCGGATCCGCTATGCCAGTGCTTCGACAACGCCAATTCCCGCTGAGGCCGGCTGTGACCCATCGTCTCCTCCCGCTGCTGCTGCTGCCCCTGGGGGCCTGCGGCTATGGCCTCGAGCTCTGGGGGGTGGACACGGGTGGCGACGGCTTCCCGACGACTCTGGACGACACCGGGCTCAGCGGCGGCGACGGTGGGTCGCTGGTCGACGGTGGCGCGGATGGAGGCGGCGGCGACGCGGGTGGCGGTGACGCAGGCGGCGGTGACGCGGGCGGCGGCGACGGCGGCTTCGGTGGTGACGGTGGCGGGACCGGGGGCGACGGCGGCGGTGGCTCGGGTGATGGCGGCAGCGGCGGCGGCAGCAGCCCGCCCAGCCTGACCTCGGTCAGCGCAGCCGAAGTCGGGTCGCGCATCGAGGTGAGCTTCGAGCTCACGGACACCGACGGCGACATCGAGGGTGGCTACCTGTGGATGTCGGTCAACGGGACGGCGTCCACCTACAACATCCCCGCGCAGATCTCGGACTGGCGGCCGTCGGGCACCTCGCGGCAGTACGTGACCTTCGACGACTGCGACCGCGGCTCGCGCTTCGACTTCCAGCTCCAGGCCTTCGACGCCGCCGGGCACAGCAGCGCCACCCGCAGCGACAGCGTGGTGCTCTCCGGCAGCGCCATCACCATCTCCGAGCTCGGCGACGACGGGACCTACCAGACGGTGTCCTCGCTGACCCGGGGCTCGGTGCTCTGCGGCGACATGCACTCTACGGGCCTGACCGGCAGCACCTACACCGGCGACCTCGACTTCGTGCGCTTCAAGCCCTCGACCTCGGGTTCGTACCATTTCACGCTCGACTGGGACACCACGGGTGCCGAGTACGAGCTGGCGCTGTTCGACTCGGCCTGGAACGTCGTCAACTACGATGAGTCCGGCGGCCCGCCGACGCGGGAGTTCGACCAGGCCTTGTCGTCCAGCAGCTGGTACATCGTGCGGATCGCGGGGTCGTCGGGGCCGGGTGGCCCCTACACGCTGACGATGGACTAGGCGGTCCGGTCGGGGCCCCTCGGCCCCCCATGGACGCGATACGGGGCGGCGGCGCCCGACGGTGGCGCAAGTCGGAGGTACGCCCCCATGGCAGCGACGGCCCTGATCCTGGCCGCCGGGCTCGGCACGCGCATGCGGTCCAGCCTAGGCAAGGTCCTGCACCCGGTCCGCGGCTGGCCGCTGGTCCGCCACGGCGTCGCGGCCTGCGAAGCGGCAGGGATGCGACCCCACCTCGTCGTCCACCACCAGGAAGACGCCGTCCGCGCGGCGCTGGCCGACCTCGACGTCGGCTTCTCGCGCCAGCACAGCCCCCGCGGAACCGGCGACGCGGTGACGGCGGCCCTGCCGGACCTGCCGGCGTCCGGCGTCGTGGTGATCCTGCCCGGGGACGCGCCGCTGATCCGCGCACAGACGCTGTCCCGACTGCTCGACGCCCACGCCGGCCGGCTGGTGACCTGCCTGTCGATGGTGCTCGACGACGCCGGCGCCTACGGGCGGATCCTCCGGGACGACGGCCCGCTGCGCATCGTCGAAGCCGCTGAGCTGTCGGATGCGCAGCGGGCGGTCCTGCACGAGGTCAACTCCGGCATCTACGCCGTCGACCTGGCCTTCCTGCGGCAGGTGCTGCCGACGCTGTCCCCCCATCCTCCCAAGGACGAGATCTACCTGACGGACATCGTGCAGCTCGCCGCCGAGCGTGGCGGCGCCGAGGTCCTCGTCCACGACGGCGACGCCGAGGAGCTGCTGGGCGTCAACGACCGGGTCGCCCTGGCGCGGGCAGGCGATGTGCTCGGGGCGCGCATCCTCGTCCGGCACGGCCTCTCGGGGGTCAGCTTCGAGCAGCCGGGCAGCACGGTGGTCGAGGTGGGCGTGCGCATGGGCCGGGACGTCAGCGTGGGGGCCGGATGCGTGATCCGCCGCGGGGCCGAGATCGGCGACGACGTCGAGATCGGGCCGCACTGCGTCATCGGGGGCGGCGCGCGCATCGCCAGCGGCGCGCGGATCCGGGCCTTCTCCCTCATCGAGGCCGGGCGGGTCGACGGCGGGGCCAGCGTCGGTCCCTTCAGCCGCATGCGCCCCGGGGCGGTCGTCGAGGAGGGGGCGCGCCTCGGCAATTTC
Organism: uncultured Enterobacterales bacterium; assembly: GCA_964599085.1. Classification (GTDB taxonomy): domain Bacteria; phylum Myxococcota_A; class UBA796; order UBA796; family UBA2385; genus J125. The sequence goes on from CAZRFD010000137.1 coordinate 11,208, forward strand.
GTCGAGGTCAAGAACGCCGTCATCGAGCGGGGGGCCAAGGTCAACCACCTGACCTACGTCGGCGACGCCCGGGTGGGTGCCGGCGCCAACCTGGGCGCCGGCACCATCACCTGCAACTACGACGGCTACGCCAAGCACCACACCGACATCGGCGCCGGCGCCTTCATCGGCAGCAACGTCGCGCTGGTGGCGCCGGTCTCGGTCGGCGATGGCGCCATCGTCGGGGCCGGCTCCGTGGTGGTCGAAGACGTGCCCGCCGACGCCCTGACGCTGGCGCGCGGCCGTCAGGCGAACAAGCCGGGGATGGCGCGGCGGATCCGCCTCAGCAACGAGCGTCGGGCGCAGCAGCGCGACGTGGGAGACGACAAGCCGTGAGCACCCTCGACCTCTTCGGCCCGCGACCCGCTCCGGCGGATCTGCTCGCCGGCCTCAACCCGCCCCAGCGGCAGGCGGCCGGCCAGATCGAGGGCCCGCTCCTCATCCTGGCGGGGGCGGGCTCGGGCAAGACCCGTGTGCTGACCCACCGCATCGCCCACATGCTCGACCTGGGCATCGATCCGCGGAACATCCTCGCCGTCACCTTCACGAACAAGGCTGCGGGCGAGATGAAGGAGCGGGTCCGTGGGCTCGTCGGCGACCGCGGCAAGCGCATCCTTGTGTCGACCTTCCACTCGGCCTGCGTGCGCTTCCTGCGCAGCGACATCGAGGTGCTGGGCTACCCGCGCAGCTTCACCATCTACGACACCGACGACCAGAACCGCCTGCTCAAGCGGTTGCTGGCGGAAGAACGGATCAAGTCCAAGGAGTGGACGCCGGCGCGGCTGCGCGGGGTGATCGACCGCGCCAAGAACAAGCTGCAGACGCCGCAGGAGCTGGCCGAGCGGCTCCGGCACAGCCCCGGCGACCCCAGCGCCCGGCTCTACCTCCGCTACCAGGAAGAACTCAAGGCCGCCGGCGCCGTCGACTTCAACGACCTGCTCAACCTCGTCGTCAAGCTCTGGCGGGAGCACCCCGACGTGCGGGCGCGCTACCAGCGCCGCTTCCGCTACGTGATGGTCGACGAGTACCAGGACACCAACCGTGCCCAGTACGAGCTGATCCGCCTGCTGATGGCACGGCCGGCCGGCGAGCCGCGCAACATCGCTGTGGTCGGCGACGACGACCAGAGCATCTACGCCTTCCGCGGCGCCGACATCCGCAACATCCTCGACTTCGAGCGCGACTTCCCCGACGCCACGGTGGTCCGCCTGGAGCAGAACTACCGGTCGACCGGCCACATCCTGGCGGCGGCCCACGCCGTCGTCCGGCACAACGCCGGCCGCATGGACAAGAAGCTGTGGACCGACAAGGGGGACGGCGCCCCGGTGGTGGTGCGGGCCTTCGACGACCCCGCCGATGAAGCAGAGACCATCGTCGCCGAGCTTCGGCGGCAGGTCGACACCGGGAAGCGGCGCTTCGGCGACACGGCGATCATCTACCGGACCAACTCCCAGAGCCGCAGCTTCGAGCAGGCGATGGTGCGCACCGGCGTGCCCCACGTGCTGGTCGGCGCCCGCAAGTTCTACGAGCGGCGCGAGGTGCGCGACCTGCTCTCCTACCTCAAGCTGGTGCTGAACCCGGCCGACGACATGGCGGTGCTGCGGGTGATCAACGTGCCGCGGCGGGGGATCGGCGCGAAGTCGCTGGACGCGCTGCGCCAGCACGCCGCCCAGCAGGGGGTTCCGCTGCTGGCGGCGGCGCGGAGCTGGTCGCAGGGCAAGGGGCGGGCCCAGGCGGGGGCCGCGCGCTTCATCGAGCAGATCGACCACTTCACCGAGCTGGCCGCCACCCTCGACCCGGGCCGCCTGGTGGAGCGCATCGCCACCGAGACCGGCTACCTCGACGGCCTCAAGAACGAAGACAGCGAGGAAGCCCGCGGCCGCATCGAGAACATCGAGGCGCTGGCCCGGGCGGTGGACGAGCCCTTCGACGACGCGCTGCTGTTCGACGATCGCTTCGAGGGCGGGGCCGAGGTCGACCTCGAAGACCCGCTGGTGCGCCTGCAGCTCTTCTGCGACCGGGTCAGCCTCGCGGGGCAGGACGACGACCTGCCGGACGCCGAAGACGCGGGCCAGGTGACCCTGCTCACGGCGCACCTCGCCAAGGGGCTGGAGTTCCCGCAGGTCTACGTCGCCGGCATGTTCGAGGGGGGCTTCCCCCACTTCCGGTCGCTGGATCGGGAGGAGGACATCGAGGAGGAGCGCCGGCTGGTCTATGTCGCCATGACGCGGGCCCAGGAGCGGCTGGTGCTGTCGCGCTGCCGGCGCAACCTGGTCGTGGGTGAGGGCTACCGCGACGTGCGGCCCTCGCGGTTCTTGTCGGACCTGCCCGACGAGGGGGTGGAGTTCTCGGGGGGCGGGGCGATGCGCTCGTGGAGCACGGCCGGTCTGGCGGGCCGGCGGAGCGGCGCGCGAGGAGGGGGCGGCTACCGTGCACCCGCGGGGCTGACCCGGAGCCGTGGCCCCGGAGGACGCGGGGCGCCGCGTCCGCGACCGCCGGCACCCGTGGGACCCGGCGGGGGGGCGGCCGGGCAGGGCGAGGGCGAGGGCGGCCCCTCCTCCCTTCGGACGGTCACGCCCCAGGATGCCTCCGAGCTGTCGCCGGGCACGGAGGTGCTCCACCCGACGTGGGGGCGGGGTGTCATCCAGGCCCGCGAGGGTTCGCCGGCCAACGCCAAGCTGGTGGTGCAGTTCCGCACGCATGGCCGCAAGAAGCTCTTGCTGAAGTACGCGAACCTGGAGATCCTCGTGGGGTGAGCGTCGTCCTGATGTCCCTGCTGTGTGGCGCGGCCGCCCTGGCGGCCCCCGCTGCATCCACGGTCCAAGACGCGGCAGGTCTTGCCGCGGTGGACGCGGTGCACGGCGATGGCGGCAGCGCGGCCGGCTTCATCGGCCCGACCCTGTTGGAGCTGACGGCGGGGGTGGTCGGTCGCGGCGAGCGGGTGGGCGACGGGGACGCGGAGCAGCGGGCGCGCAGGCTCGTGGCGCTCGGCGCGTGGGGCCAGGCCGCGGCGGCCTGGGCAGAGGCGCGCCGGCTGGGCGCGGACAGCGGCCTGTCGACGGCCTGGGAGATCGTGAGCCTGGCGTGGGCCGAACAGCCGGAGCGGGCCCGCGTCGCCGCCGCAGCGGGGCAGGCGAGAGACCCCCGCGATGTGCGCGTGACGCTGGCGTCGGCCTGGCTGGCGGCGGACAGCGGCGACGAGCGCGGAGCGCGGGACCTGCTGGCGACGATCGCCGATCCCGGAGCGGACCGGGCGGCCCTGGACCTGCTGCGGATCCGGACCTGGCGGTACGAGGGGGGCAAGCGCAAGGCGCTGCGCGCCCGAGACACCGCGGTCGACAGCGGCGTGGCCGACGCCTGGACCTGGCTGGAGTCCGCCGAGCTGTACTACGACCTCGGCGACATCGACGCGCTTGCCGATCTCGATCGAGCGACGCGCAGCGACGGCGTCAGCCCGGTGCACTTCGCGACCCTCGTCGACCTGCGCTGCCAGCTCGGTGACCACGCCGACGCGGTCCGGGCGGGTCTGCAGGGCATGGAGCGCTTCCCCTGGGACCAGCGGCTCGCGGCTCGCACCGTCCAGTGCGCGCGGGATGGGGGTGTGGGCAGCACCCTGGATGCCTGGGTCGACGCCGAACCGGATCGTGCCGCGCTGCGCGAGCTCCGCGGAGAGCTGCGCCTGCTGGTCGATGACCCTGACGGCGCCATCGACGACCTGCGCCTCGCACTCGATGCGGGGCGGGACTCGTCGCTGCTCTTCCTGTCGCTGGCGGACGCGGCCACCCGCCTGGACCTCGCCCAAGAAGCCCACGCCGCTCTCGTCACCGGCGCGGCGCGGCTGCCCTGGGACTTCGAGCTCGTGCGAAGCCGCTTCGGCGCGGCGCGGACCCTCGGCGAAGCCGCGGCCGTGCTCGACGCGGCAGAGCGGTGGCGAGCGCTCGCCACGCTCGTCGGCGTTCGGCCGCCGGCCGACGTGTCGGCGGCGGCGGTGGAAGCGGCGGTCCAGCTCGACCGGCCCGCGCTGGTCATCGCCTGGAGCGACATCGAGCTGAGCCGTCGCGACGCAAAGGTGCAGGCGTCGATCATGGGTGCGCGAGCCGCGGCGCTGGCTGCGCTGGGACAGCGCGCCGACGCGGCCGAAGCCTACGAAGCCGCCCTGGCCGCGGCTCCAGGGGACGACGGGCTGCAGCTCGCCTTCGCGGCCTTCCTCCTCGCTCCCGACGGTGGGCAGCCCGACGAGATCGCCCGCGCCCGGACGATCGCCCGCGCCGTGCTCGATGGAGACGGCGGTGACGAAGAAGAGCGTGGCGTGCGGATCGACGCCCTGTCCGTGCTGGCCCTTGCGGCCTGGCTGGTCGGGGACGCGGACACGGCGGTCGCGCGGCAGCGGCAGGCGATCGAGCTGGCGCCTGGTGACGAGGGGTTGCAGGTCGGGCTGCGCGGTTACCTGGAGGGCGTGCCATGATGCATTCAGGCAAGGCCTGGAACCTCTCGCCCGGTTCGCGGGTCGAAGTGCCCGCCGCACGCTGCTGGTTGCTGTCAGCCCGCGCGCGGTGGTAGCCTCGGCCAGCCTGTGGTGAGGCCCCGGAGGGCAAAGACAACCGATGATCGTCACCTGCGAGCACTGCGGAGCCCGCTACAAGCTGGACCCCGCGCGGATCACCGGCCGAGGCGTGCGCATCACCTGCCCACGCTGCAAGAACGTCTTTGCGGTTTACCGTCAGCCCGATGAAGCCGGCGCGCCTGAAGATCCCGCCGAAGCGGCCGCCGCTCCACCGGATCCCGCCCAGTCGGTCCCCCAGCCGGCGGCGGCCAGGCAGCCGGCAGCGACTGATCGCCCTGACGTGTCGGAACTGGACTTCGCGTCGGTGGGGATCCAGGCTTGGAAGGTCAAGGTCGCCATCGGCCTCGTGTACGACTTCTCGGACTACAAGACGCTGGCCCGCTACATCAAGGACGGCCGCGTCGGAGAGGGCGACCGGATCAGCCACGACGGCAAGACCTGGACCGTCCTCGGGGAGATCCCAGACCTCGAAGAGCACTTCCACCAGGTCTACGAGCAAGCCAAGGCCAGGTCCGACGAAGGCGAAGACGCGTTCGACGACGACTCCTTCAACGAAGACAGCCCGACGATGATCGTCGGTGCGGCGTCGCTGGCGGGCACGCTCGGCAACACGGCGAATCTGGGGCAGCGGGCAGCCCCGGCGGTGGAAGCCGACACCGGTGCGCTCGGTATCGCGGCGGCCATGCAGGAAGCGGCCGACGACCAGGGGGAAGTCGTCATCGGGGCCAGCTCGCCGAAGGAACCGGCGGGACCTCGGTTCCACGATCCCTTCGCGCGGGCCCGTGCAGAACGGTCCTCGGGCGCGCGGCGACAGCGTCGCGCGGAACCGGCCCGGCCGGCGCCGGCCACGCCCGGTGGCGGGCGTCGACTGCTGGGCGTCATCGCCATCGGTGCAGTGCTCGGTGTGGTCGGGGTGGGGGCCTGGGTGGCGTTCAGCCAGCAGCAGCAGCAGGCCGCGCTCGAGGTTCAGCGGGCCGAAGCCGCGCGGGAAGCGGCGCTGGCCGCACAGAAGAAGCTCATTGACGAATCGGTCAAGGAAAACCTCGAGAACGACATCAAGACGGGTATCGCAGAGGGTCTGGAGGAGACGGACCCCATCGACTTCGGTGAAGACGACGAAGACGTGCTCATCCCCGTCGGCCCCACCGGCGGGACGGCCTCGCGCGGTGGCTCCGCCAACACCGTCACGGCTGCGGTCGCGGGTGGCACCATGACCACCTCGGCGACGACGCCACAGGATCACTACGACGCCGGTGTCAGCGCCCTGAGCCGGGCGGACTACACCACGGCCGTCAAGGCACTGCAGGCCGCGGTGGCTGGCGATCCCGGCAACGCGCTGTACCACGAGAAGCTCGGGCTGGCCTACTACCAGTCCGGCGACGCCAACAGCGCGGTCCGCGAGCTTCGAACCGCGACCTCGCGCGGTGCCGTGAACGCCTGGAACTACCTCGGCGACATCCTCGCCGCTCAGGGGGACGACGCGGGCGCCATCGCGGCCTGGACCGAGTACTTGAAGCACAAGCCCAACGACACGGACGTTCAGTCGAAGATCAACGGGCTGACGAATTAGGGGGGTCGACCCCTCCGCCGCTGATCCTGGCGGGCTGGCCCGAGCACCATGCTGATCGTCTGCGACAACTGCGGCGCCGAGTACGAGATCGACGACGAAGAGGATGGCCTGAGCAGCCATCCTCGGCGTGGGCTCCGCTTCCGCTGCAGCGCCTGTGGGCACACCTTCGCCATCGGTGACGACGCCACCCCTTCGGGGACGGCCTCGCTGTCGGATCCGGGCTCGGTGGCGGAAGCTCCGGCGGAAGCTCCGCCGATGCTGCTGAAGCAGGAGGGCAAGGTCTACCAGGTCGAAGATGTCGCGACGCTGCAGCGGTGGATCGTCGAGCGGCGCGTCCTTCGTGAGGACATGATCAGCATCGGTGGGCTCAAGTGGGAGCCGGTGGGCAGCCGCCGTGACCTGCAGGTCTTCTTCCACCTCGTCGACGACGTCGAGCGCAGCGCGACTTCGGGGGTGCCGGTGGCCGGGCCGCCGGTCGACACCGGCGCCGAGGGCGTAGCGCTTCAGGGCGCGGCACCTTGGGAGACCGCGGGACCGGCCTCTGGTTCGGCGCTGCCGCTGTCCGGGCAGGAGTCGCTCGACGCCGAGCTGGAAGACGACGGTGTGGACGCCGGCCTGCCCATCGACGATCTGCCGCCGGAGTCGTGGCACCGGGACGTCGCCGATCCACTGGAGAGCCAGGGGGACGCGGACTCCTTCTTTACCGAAGCCGGCGACGCCGGCCTGCCGGTGCCGGCGGTGCCCAACCTCGCGGCGTCCGAGCGGACCGCAGACCCGGAGAGCGCGGGCTCGGCGGCGGACGAAGAGGTCGACCCCACCGGTGGGGTGGTCCCGGTCCGCATCGACGACGCGCAGGACAGCGCGCTCAGCTCGCTCGACCCCGGTGCCGAAGAGCGCCTCGATCGCTACCTCGACCATCCCATCGGCAGCGACCCCTACGGCGACCTCGATCGCCCGAGACCCGCAGGTGGGCGTTGGATGATCGCCGCAGCCCTGCTCATCGGCGTGGGCATGGTGGGCTTGTACCTCAACAGCCAGCGCTCGGTCCCGCCCGGCGGGCCTGCGGAGCGGGCTGTGCCTGCGGCGACGCACGGCGAAGCGGGGCCATCCTCGGCGGGGGTGGGTGGAGCGGACGCTCCGCCCGCAGCGCCGGACGAGCCTCCTGCCGCCGCCGGGCAGGCCGCCGCCGACAAGGCCGCCGCCGACAAGGCCGCCGCCGACAAGGCCGCCGCCGACAAGGCCGCCGCCGACAAGGCCGCCGCCGACAAGGCCGCCGCCGACAAGGCCGCCGCCG
>CAZRFD010000138.1:0-18597 GCA_964599085.1 uncultured Enterobacterales bacterium
CACGCTGCCGTGACGCCGGAGACCCTGTCTCCCTCACCCCTCCGCCGTCCGCTCCGCGACGAAGCCCACCATCAGCGGCACGCGAGCCCGGCCCTCGGGCAGCACCCAGGTGCGGCCCGGCCCACGGACCAAGCCCGCCGACAAGCGCGCGTAGTTGCTGTGGGGGTACTCCTCGATGCGGACCAGCCGCAGCCCGCTGTCGATGACGGCCTGCAGCAGGGCCGCCAGGGTGTGCTGCCAGGCGGTGGCGGGGATGTCGAGGGGAGGGCCGCCGGTGTCCACGCCCAGCGTCTCAGCGACGTAGTCGGAGACCGGATCGACGAAGGGTCCGAGGTCGAAGTAGTCGTCACCCCGCAGGTCGAGGGCGTCCCCCAGCGACCATGCCACGGGGTGGAACTCGACGACCACCAGCCGGCCGCCCGGGCGCAGCACGCGGTGGGCGCCCGCCATCCACGCGGCGATGTCCCGGTTCCAGGGCAGCGCGCCGTAGCTGGCGAAGGCCACGTCGAAGCGCTGGTCGGTCTGCTGCATCCACGCCACGATCTCGGCCTGGTGGAAGCGGGCCGGAATGCCGGCGTCGGCGGAGAGCCGGCGGGCGAAGTCGATGGCCACGTCGCTGAGGTCGACGCCGGTGACGCGTGCGCCGCGCCGCGCCAGGCACAGGCTGTCCTGGCCGGCGTTGCACTGCAGGTGGACGAGGTCGAGGCCGTCGACGGCGCCGAGCAGCGCCAGCTCTTCTGGGAAGAGCACGTCGCCGCCCGCCCGGAGGAAGGCCGCCTGGTCGCCCTTGTGGGTGTTGTGGCGGGCCGTGGCGGCGTTCCAGCTTGCGCGCGTGTCGTCGAGGGACATGCCGACCTCTACCGCGGCCGCAGCGCCAGTGGCGCCGCCCTCTACCGGTCGTCCGACTCGTCGTCCTGCCCGGGTCCCTGACCGAACATGGCCCGGCCCACCATGCTCCACTCCGCCAGCAGCCCCTCCTCGCCCGACCGGCTCGTCCCCGGGAACGCCGCAGAGCCGCCCAGCAGCAGGGTGTCGACCAGCCAGGCGAACAGCGCCGCGTCCCGGCCGTCGTCGGTCTCCCGGTACTGGTCCGGATCGCGGTTGGCGCGCACGTCGTCGATGACGTGGCCCTCCTCGTCCCGGTGCAGGCGGGCCGTGAACACGCAGAAGCCGGTCCAGCTCCGGTGGAGGAAGAGCCGCTCCCCCTCCACGTAGATGAACCACTTGTCCTCCATGCGCTCGGGGATCAGGCCAGCGCGGATCTGCGCGGCCTGGCTGTCCGTGCAACGCAGGTGGACGTCGAGGACCGCGTGGCGGTCCGGCAGCGGCAGGGTCTTCCAGTCGGCGCGGGTCGCGGGAGGCATGGGGAGGCTCGCAGGCGGGAGGCGGTGGCCCGAACGTAGCGGCCGCGAGGGGCGCTGCCACGAGGAGCGCTGCCACGAGGAGCGCTGCCGGCGCGGGCGCTGCCGCTCGATCCTCCCGACGTCAAGACCCTCGCTCAGCCGCCTGCCACAGCGTCTCCTGGCGGCACTCCACCGGCGATGCTCACGTGGGGGAACAGCGGGCGGCCGTCCAGCGAGCGGGCCGCGTCCATCGTGTGGATGAGCACCTCGTAGGCGACGGCGGGCTCGCTCGTGAGCACGAGGCTGTCTTCGTCGGGGTACTCGTCCTTGACCACGGACAGCAGGCGGCTCAGCTCGGCGTAGTCGTAGCCCTGCGATGTCCGGCAGCTCGCCGCACAGGGTACCGACACGCCCGGGGCTCCGACGGCGGCGTCCGAGTCCGGGCGCAGCACGGCGTCTGCACCCTGCACGGAGAAGCCCCCGCCGGTGATGGCGACCGTCAGCGACAGCACGGGGTCGCTGTGATCCCCGATCTGCGGTGCCTCGGTCTCGACCATGCCCAGGTGTGCCAGTTCGGCACCGAGCAGGAGCATGGGGATCAAGATGGTGACCAGGTTCATGACCGGCAGCAGCTCCAGCTCGCCCGGGGTCTTGCGGTGACGTGACATGGCGGTCCCTCGCCGGGTGGACGGTCGCCTCCTCCACGACCGAGGAAGCGGCACGACGGCGATCCCGACCCATCGGCCCTCGTCGCGATGCACCCGACCACCGGCGGCGCCCCGAGTTCACCGCTTTGCAGCGGGTTGACGGATCACTTGCACGCAGCAGACATCCCCCATGGGCGTGACCCCCCGCGCCGCAGGCCCACGCCCCCTCGGTCCCATCCCAGCGATCGATGTGGCCGGGCCGGCGCGGTCAGAACCGCCAGCCCCCACGCGCCTGGTAGGCACCACCGACGACGCCGATGGCCTCCAGCTCGTAGAAGAAGCTGCCCAGCTCGTGGCGCCAGCGCAGGCTCGGCATGTAGAAGACCACGCCACCGCGCAGCATCGTGTCCTCGGTGGGATGCCAGCTCAGGCCGATCTCGGGCAGGCCGGGCATCACGACCGGATTGTCTTGACCGTCCAGGTCGATCCGCGCCGTCACCAGCGCCCAGGTGGCGTCGAAGCCCCAGCGCGGGGCGCGATAGTCCACGGCGGCGCCGACCATGGGCAGCAGATCCCAGCCGGTCTCAGGGTCGGGGCCCAAGACCATCGAGCCGACCCAAGGCGCGAAGCCCCAGTGCTCGTTGCGCGCCGCGACATAGCGCGCGCTGGCCATGGACAGCAGGTGGTCCGGCCCGAACAGGGCCTGGGCTTCGAGGGCGAAGCGATCCGCGGGAGCCCAGAGCACATCGGCCGAGCTGGACCACACGGGGTCGCCGAAGGTCAGGGCCGGGTCATCCATGCCGCCGGTGGGGATGGCGATGCCTGTGCCGACCGAGAGCTCGAGGTCGATGGCCTCAGTGGCACCGGCACCGGGCAGGACGAGGCTCGCGCGACCGTTCCCCTCGGCGGCCAGCGCGCCGCTGGTGAGCACCGCGGCCAGGATCAGCGAGGAGAGCATGGGTACCTCCTGTTGCGAGCATAGGCACTCGCGTCCCCGTGGCCTGAGCCAGCAGGTCGCAGGCTGGAGCGCCGGGTCCCCGTCTCGCGCGGTCCCGGGTCAGCCGGGCCGCGAGAACGCCGCCACCGCCGCCTCGACACGCTCGTAGCAGGCACAGCCCGCGAGGTGGTCGTTCACCAGCCCCATGGCCTGCATGAAGGCGTAGACCGTGGTGGGCCCGACGAAGCGCCAGCCGCGCTTCTTGAGGTCCCGGGACAAGGCGATGCTCTCCGCCGTCTTGCTCAGCGTCTGCAGGGTCGCGAGGTCGAGGGGCGTCGTCCGACGCGGCGGCTCGAAGCGCCAGAACCAGGCCGCCAGCGACCCGTGCTCGTCCCGCAGGGCCCGGGCCCGGCGGGCGTTGTTGATGGTCGCCTCGATCTTGCCGCGGTGTCGAACGATGCCAGCGTCGCCCAGCAGGCGCGCGACGTCGGCGTCCCCCATGGCCGCGACCGCGTCGATGTCGAAGTCCGCGAAGGCCGCGCGGAAGGCGGGCCGCTTCTTGAGGATGGTCAGCCACGACAGCCCGGCCTGGAAGCCCTCCAGGCAGATCTTCTCGAACAGCCGCCGGTCGTCGGCGACCGGGAAGCCCCACTCGGTGTCGTGGTAGGGCACGTAGAGGGGGTGGCTGGCACCCCAGGCGCAGCGCGGGGTGCCGTGTTCATCGGCGACGACGCCAGCGGGGAGGGGCATCGGGCAGCTCCGGAGCGGGGACGAGGACAGCGTAGCCCGTCCCCTCGTGCCCCCCGTGCGTCGGGCCGGCCCCATCGAGCAGGAGTCAGCCCAGCTCGTCGCTCGGCGCCCGCCCCGACCAGGCCCGGTAGGCCTTGGTGAAGTAGGACCGGCTCATGCCCACGGCCGCAGCCACCTCCGAGACGGTGCGGAACTCCCCCGCCCGCATCATCTGCTGGGCGCGCAGCAGCCGGCGCTCCCGGATCCAGGTCGAGGGGGACACGCCCAGGATGCGCGACAGCTCGCGCTGCAGGGTGCGCTGCGACATGCCGACGCCGTAGGCGAGATCGTCGACCTTGAGGGCGGCGTCGCCGAGGCGCGCCTCCAGTGTGTCCTCCAGCCGCTGCAACACGTCGCGATCCGCGGCCGGCAGCTCCTGTCCTGGCGGCTCCGCGACAGGGCCGGCGGGCGGGCGCGCCAGCAGCCGGCGGACCTGGGCGCGCAGCTCGGGCAGGTAGAAGGGCTTGGCCAGCACGACGTCGGCGAGCTGCAGTGCCTCCGTTCGGTCCACGGGCCGGGACCGCGCAGTCACCACGAGCACCGGGATGTCGGCCAGCGCCGGGTCGGCGCGCAGCTCCCGCAACATCGACAGCCCGTCCATGCCGGCCATCATCACGTCGGAGACCACGACCGCCGGGCGCTCCTGGCGCATCAAGGTCAGGGCCTGCGCCCCGTCACTCGCGGTCTGCACGCGGCAGCCCTCGATGAGCGACTGGGCGAGGAAGGCCCGCATGTCGGGGTGGTCCTCGACGACAAGGACGAGGGGAGCGTCACCGACGACCGCCACCTCGGGCAGGGTGTGCACCTCCCAGTCCGCCACCCCCTCGTCGAAGGCGACATCGTCCGGCTCGAGGTGCCCGGTCCCCAGCGGCAGCTCGATGAAGAAGCGGCTCCCGCCCAGCTCGCTGTCGATGCAGCCGACATCACCTCCGTGCAGGCCGACGATCTCCCGGACCATGGCGAGGCCGAGCCCGGACCCCTCAAATGCCCGCTCGTCGCCACGATCGACCTGGTACAGGCGCTCGAAGATCCGCTCCCGCTCCGCTGGCGGCACCCCCACGCCGCTGTCGTCGACCTCGACCCGCACCCGGTCGTCGAGGGCGTGCAGCGCCACGCGCACGGATCCGCCTTCGGGCGTGAACTTCAGGGCGTTGTGGATGAGGTTGCCGACGGCCTTGTCGAGCAGGTCCGGGTCTGCGAAGACCGCGACCACGTCGACCGGCTGCGAGACATCGAGCGTGATGTGACGCTCCCGGGCGAGCAGGACGAAGCGCTCGGCGATGCGTCGCACGGTGGCGCCCAGGTCGAGGTTGCGCGCCACCACGTGGACATCGCCGGCGTCGAGGTGGGCGATGTCGTCGAGCTGATCGACCAGCTCGCCGAGGCGCCGCCCGGTCTTGCGCGCGAGGTCCAGGTGGTCGGCGTCGCCGACGTCGAGGGCGCCCAAGATGAGCGCCAGCGGGGTCCGCAGCTCGTGGTGCAGGTTGACGATCATCCGGGTGCGCAGCTCGGCGAGGCCCTCCAGGTCCCGGGCCTGGGTGGCGATCTGGTCGCGTTGAGTGGAGATCTCCCGGGTCTTGGCGTCCACTTCAGCCGCCAGGGCGTCGGCGAGCCGGCGGATCCGGCGCTGGCGGACACGAGCGATGCCGACGACGGCCAGCACCGCCAGGATGCCGAGGGCCTGGTAGAAGGCCGGGCGCTCGCGGAGGCGGGGGCTGCGCGCGATGGAGGTGCTGGCGATGGGGCCCCAGGTCCCGGCGAGGCCGGCCTGGACCTCGATGAGCGAGCGCCCCGGGGGGAGGTGCGGCAGCGTCAGCGAGCGGCGGGAAGAGGGAGGGCTCCACGGTCCGCCGGCCACACGAGACCGGAACCGCACCTGGGAGCCCCAGTCCAGGCCGGGGGCCGACCACGACAGGACCACCTGCCCGTGCTCCGGCGGGAGCGGGCCATCCAGCACCTCGCCATCGACCACAGGCGGCGCGAGCGACACCGGCGGCGGTGGCGGCAGTGAAAAGGCCGCCGTGTCGACGGTCACTGCCCCGCCCTGCGTGGCCACCCGCAGCAGGCTGCCGTCCAGGCGCAGGGCGAGGTCGGTGCCGCCGTTGCACTCGGCCACCGGCAGCCCCTCGGCGACACCCAGCACGAACAGCGTGGGCGGGCCGGCGTCTCCGTCCGCGAAGGCGGCCAGGGCGCTCGCAGTGGTCACGACCAGCCCCCGGTTCGTGGAGATCCAGGTCCGCCCGCGACCGTCGACGACGCTGGCGTGGGCGCCCGCCGCCGGCAGCCCGGCGTCGGCGTCCACGCAGCGCAGCGGGGCGTCGGCACCCGTCCAGGCGCACAGGCCGTGGCTGGTGGTGCTCACCCAGGTGCGATCGCGGTCGACCCGCAGGTCCCGCACCTCGCGCAGCTCCGGGCGAGGGTCGAGCAGCTCGAGGTCGCCGTCGGCGCTGGCCCGCGCCAGGCCCTCGCCGTGGATCGCCGCCAGCACGCCGCCGTCAGGCAGCGGCATCAACGCCGATATGGGCCGGCCGCGGCTTGCTTCGTGCTCGCTCCAGCCGGTCTCGGTCCCGATGAGCAGGCCGGTGTCGGCGCCGAGCCACAGCGCGCCGTCGTCGGTCCGGGCGCTGGCGGTGACGACGCCGTGGGCCCACTGCGTCACCGGGCGTACCGGCGTGTCAGCATCGACGCCGAGTCCCTCCGGCAGCTCGACGATGCGCGAACCGGCCTGGTCCCCGACCAGCACCCCGTCCGCCCGACGGGCGACGTAGTCGACCTGCGTCCACCCATCAGCCGACGGCGCCAGCGCCAGCGCCTGGAGCCCGTCCGGTCCGGCGCGCCACCACCCGTGCTCCGGGCTGCTCAGCCACAGGACACCAGCGTCGCCGAAGGTCCCCGTGACCCGTCGATCGGGCACACCCGGCCAGGCCACCTGCACGGCTGGTTCACGAAAGCGCAGCAGCCCCTCGCCTCGGGTCGCGACCCACAGGTCGCCGCCGGCGTCCTGGACCGCGGCACGCGGGTCGAGGTCAAGCTCGCGGATCAACTCGCCGCGCCAGCGAACCACTCGGCCCCCGACCGTCCACGGCCCGTCGCTTCCCCCCGTCGGCGCACACGGCACCCGCCATGCGAGCGGGTTCGTCGTGCAGGCCAGCGGGCCCTCGTAGGAGCCCGGTGGGCCCCGGTGCCAACCCCGCTCATCCCACACAGCCGTCGCCGGGTCACCCTGGATGTTCCCGACCCACACGCCACCATCGCGCAGCCCGAACAGCATCCGAGGGACTGCGGGCGCGCCCGGCGGCGCGGGGGTCACGTGACCGCCGATGTCCTCGATCAACAAGCGCCCGTCCGCGAAGTCGATCCAGAGCGCGTCGTCGCCATCTACGGCGAGGCTGCGCACGTCACCGGAGAGCACGGCGCGGAGGTGGGGGCGCGGCCGGTCGGACAGATCGAGGAGCCCCTGGTTCGTGGACATCAGCAGCCGCCCCCAGGCCGTCACGAAGCCGAAGGGCTGCTCGTCCAGGTCCCCGCTGGCGTTCCAGGCGTGCGCGCGGTCACCGTCGACCGAGACCAGGCCGGACTCGGTGATCAACCACAGCGTCCCCGAGCGGGGGTCCCGGCGCGCCTGGTAGATCCGCACCGAGGGAAGATCCAGCGCCACCCGCTCGATCCGCGCCCCGTCGAAGGTCCACAGCCCCTCGACCGTCGCCATCCACAACCGCCCATCGGGCCCCAGGTCGAGATCGTTGATGTGATCCAGCGGCAGGCCATCGTCGACGGTCCACCGCTGCTCCACCACCCCGCCGACGTCGTGCACCGTCGTCTGCAGGGCGGACGCTGGCGGGACCAGCAACACGCCGGTGACGAGCGGGACAGCGAGGGCAGAGACCGGGATCACCAGCTCGGACCTTAGCCAGCCGCGCGGTACGGGGTGTGTCCGATCCCGACACAACCGGGTCGGATCCGGCCACCGCGAGGCCACGGCGCGCCGCGGCCCGCTGCAGGCTCATCTCACCCGGGGCTCGGCTTCGAGCAGGCGCTTCAGCGACCGGGTCGACTTCCAGAACATGTGCACGAAGAAGGGCCGCAGCAGTGGCTCCAGCCAGCGGAAGGCGGGGGCCGGCGTATAGCGGATCCACCAGCGCAGCTCGGTCGCCCCGCCGGGCAGCCGGGCGAGGCGGAACTCCTGCCCCATCTCGGCGACCATCGGCAGGCTGCAGGTGTCGACCGTGGCGACCCAGCGGGTCGGGGGCTCCGTCTCGACGATGCGCACCTGGATGCTCATGAACAGGAAGGTCTCGATGCTGGAGCTGCCGACGAGGTGGGGCGTGCCCAGCCACTCGATGCCCCGGTACCAGGCCACCCACTCCCGGGGTCGGATGGGCTGGGTGGCGGTCGCAAAGACCTGCTCGATGGGGGCTTCGATGACCGCAACGTTCTCGATGACCCGCTGCGGTGTGCGCCGATCTGTCGGGGTCAGCTCGAACAGGAGGGGCCACGGGCGAGGCCCCCGCATGGGTCGGACGTGCTCGACGCGTGCCGCGGGCAGCTCGCGGAGGGCGCGGACCGCCGGCTCCCCGATCCCGAGCTGCCGCCGCCAGTGATCGGTGACGAAGAGCTGGTCGGGATCGAGGCGGTCCCGCAGGGCGAGGAAGTCGTCGAGGTGCGGGTAGCGGGCCCCCATCCACGCGCGCCCGAGGTACCGCTCGCGCGCCATGCGCTTGCCCCAGTGGAAGCGGAAGCCGAGGTCGTCGAGCGCCTCCCAATAGCGGGGGTAGAAGTCGTCGCTGGGATCCTCCAGTGCGTACTTCAGCCAGAACACGTTGATGCGGAGGTGGTCCGCGCCGTGCCCGGGGCTCATCCAGAAGGGGCTGGCGCGCCCTCCGTACAGCTCGGTGACGAAGTGCCCCGCGGCGTCGTAGCCGTCCCGGGCGAACAGCGCGCGCAGCCGCCGGATGGCCTCTGCAGCCCGTTCCCAGGGCACCCACAGCTCGGTGAAGTGCACGGGCATCAGCCGCTCGTCCACGTCGGAGTCCATGGACAGGCCCTGCCACCACGAGTCCCGGAAGTAGCGCCTCTCCGTGGCCGGGGCGTCGACGAAGGCGTTGTAGAGCCGGTGGCTGACGGAACGCCGGCCAAAGCGGCGCAGCGAGGTGACGAGCTTGCGCCCCGCCGCTCCACCACCCGCGAGGCGCTGCAGCGACGGCCCGGCGTTGGCCAGCGCCGCCAGGGCCACGCCGCCGGCCGCCTGCACGGGCAGGGTGCTGCCGAACACGGCCGGGACCTCTTCGTAGGGCCGTCGGAAGAGCTTGCCCTCGTCGTCCAACGCTCCCTCGCGCTCGTCGTCGCGCAGCGGGCGCGCCCGCCAGACCACCGCCTTGTCCACCCCCGGCTGGGCCCACCACATGATGCGGGCGTAGGGGCTGGTCCGCAGGAGCGACAGCGTCGCCTCCGGGTCGCCCTGCGACAGCCCCAGGCGCTCGTCTGCGGCCGGCAGCGTCTGTTCCCAGCCGATGATGTCGAAGCGCTCGACACAGCGGAAGCTCACCTCGGTGACGATGCCCAGCAGCCCCATGGACACACCGGCGGCGAGGAAGCGCGCGTCTCCGTCCTCGCGCCGGAGCACGTGCACCCGCCCGGTCCCGTCGACCAGGCGCAGGCCGACGACGCTGTCGCCGATGGCATGCGACAGCGACCCCCCGTCGGATCCCGTGGCCAGGTAGCCGCCGACGGTCTGGCAGTTGCCGCCGGTCAGGATGGGCAGGGCCCAGCCGTGCTGGTCGAGCTGCCACACCAGCCCCTGCTCCGCGGGACGTGTCCCCGCCGGTGCGTGGGGATCGCGGTGGATCGAGCAGCCGGCCTGGACGTGTACCTCCCGGCGCAGATCATCGAAGCGGACGCGCCGCATCCGGTCGAGGCAGAGCTCCACAGCACCGTCTGGTGCTCCCTGCAGGAAGGCGTCGGTGTGTACGGACGCGGCTTCCGAGCGGTCAGCACCCACCACCCGTACCTGCATGTGCCGGTTGCTGGCGTGCCGCACGAGGGCGACGATGTCGTCTTCCGTGCCGGGGTGGAAGACGCCACGGGCGTCCGGGCAGAGCGGCGGGCCTGCTGGCTGGACGTCCGACTGCTGCGACAGGGCATTCACGGGGACCTCCGGGCTGTGCCGGAACCGTCACATCACGCCCTTCTCCCCGCAATCGCATGAACACATGAGGCGAGAGCGCGCATCACACGACCCCCTCACGCAGCGCACGGCTGACGGCCTCTCCGACGCTGTGCACCTGCAGCTTCCGATACAGACCGCGAACGTGTGTGCGCACGGTGTGGATGGAGATCCCCAGGTCGTCGGCGACCTGCTTGTAGGAGTTGCCGTCGACCAGGGAGCGCAGCACGTCCAGCTCCCGTGTCGTCAGGCCGAGGCTGGCGGCCGAGGAGCGGCGGGCCGAGACCTGGTCGCGCCGCACGACATCGAGCACGGTCCGCGCGACCGCCGCCGACAGCGGCGAGCCCCCCGAGGCCACGGCCCGCAGCAGGGCGAAGAACTCGTCGAAGGGCGTGCTCTTGAGGATGTAGCCGTCGGCGCCGGCCTGGATCGCCGCAAGGATGGTCGCCGGCTGCTCGAAGGCGGTGAGCATGACGGCGTCGACGTCGTCGAAGCGCTCCTTGAGCCACCGCACCAGCTCGATGCCATCCATGCCCGGCAGATCGATGTCGACGAGGGCGAGCTGGGGCCGGGGGATCGGCGCGACGCGGCCGCCGAAGGCTCGGACGGCTTCCTCGGCCGACGCACAGCTCTTGACTACCTGGAAGCCCGGCGCCGTGGTCAGCACCATCTCCAGGGTCGCCCGGTAGGTCGGGTCGTCCTCGACGATGGCTACTCGGATGTCCACGCAGACCTCGCTGCTCGCAGCCTCACCCACCGGCCGAGCATCGGCAATCGCATGATCATCCGATCCGCGGTGTGAAGATGACCTCGACGCGGGTGCCACCGCCGGGGGCCTCTCCCCAGTGCAGGGTCGCGCCGATCTCGTCTGCCCGGCCCCGCATGCTCCTCCGCCCCAGGCTCCCGGGTCGCTCTCCCGCCCCCGGCCCCCGGCCGTCGTCGACGACCCACAGTCGCCACCGCCGCCCCTCCGGCGCCAGGCCCAGCTCGACGCGCGACGCGCCGGCGTGGCGCGCGGCGTTGTGCAGCGCCTCCACCGCGATGCGCTGCACGGCGCGGGCGACCGGCAGCGACAGCGCACCGGTCGGAAGCGGCGAGGGGAAGCGGGTCACCAGCTCGGCCTGCCCCGGCGCCCCGGGGAACAGGCGCTCTCCGCGCTCGGTGAGGTGGCGGGCCAGCCCGTCCAGCGACTCGGCGTGGTCGCCCAGCGACCAGACGATGCCCGACAGCGACGCCGACAGCTCTCCGGCGACCGAGGAGATCCGGCCGGCGACATCGGCGACCGCGTCGCCCGGCAGCCCTCCGGAGCGGGCGAGCCCGGCGAGCAGACCGATGCTGCCGAGCCCCGACCCCAGCTCGTCGTGCAGGTCCATGGCGACCCGGGTGCGGAGCTGTTCGAGGCGCAGCAGGGAGCGCACCCGGACCTGGTGGACGACCACGCCGATCACCGACACGAGGAGCACGGCACCGAGCTGGACCCAGGCGCGCGCGTACCAGGGCCGGGGCACGACCACGACGAGCGGCGCGGCGGTCTCGGACCAGTGGGCACCGTCCAGGGAGGCCGCCAGCTCCAGGCGGTGCCGCCCCGGCGGGAGCGAGACGAGGTGGAAGGTGCCCTCCCGACCGGTCTGCAACCAGGCATCGCCGGGCCCGACGCGCATGCGGTAGGCGATGTGCTGGGGATCCTGGTGGGAGAGCGCCGCGAGATCGAGGTCGAGCGAGCAGCCCGGCCGCGACGCGGTGACGACACCGCGGACCGCGACCTCCCTGCCGTCGAGACGAGCGGAGACCAGCCGGAGGGCGGGCTCCGGCGCGCGGGCGTTCCGGACCCGCGCCGGCACGCGGGTCACGCCAGCGTTGCTGGCCACCCACAGCGTGCCCTCGGGCTCCTCCACCACATCGACGGCGTTGCTGATGATAGCCCCCTCCCGCCCCGGCAGGCGCTCCAGGATCTGCCAGCCCGCCGCCAGCTCGGTCCGCTCCACGGCGCGGACGAGCCCCTCCTGGGTGGTGATCCAGACGCCGCCGCGCGGCGAGGGCACGAGGTCCTCGTACCACCAGCTCTTCAGCGCGTCGGCGCCGGGGAGCCGCTCCCAGCCGCCCGACGGCGTGCTCCGAAACAGGCCGTCGTGCCGCGAGGCCGCCCAGATGGCGCCGCCCGGCAGCTCGGCGAGGCCGTCCACGCGCTGGCTGCCGACCTCTTCACAGGTCCAGGCCGCGGGCTCGGTGAGGTCGAGGTCGGCGACGGCGCCCTCCGTCCGGCAGACCTCGCTGCCCGTGGACAGCCACAGCCGCCCGTCGACGCCCTCGACGACCGCGTGGGGGCCCCCACGGTGGGTGCCCGGCAGGGGGGCGACCCGCACCAGCGGCCCACCCTCCGGTCGCGTCCGGAACACCCCGATGTCGGCGACGAGCCACAGCGTGCCGTCCGGTCGCTGGGCGCAGCTCGTCGTCCAGGGGCGGGCGCCCGGCAGCACGTGGAAGACGGCCCCGTCCTGACTCAGCTCGGCGACGCCCTCCATCGACTCGTCGTCAGCGCGCCGGCCCATCCCCCAGGCCCGTCCGAAGCCGTCGCTGCAGATGCGCGACTTGATGAGCAGCTCGGTCCAGGTCCCGGCCGCCGGGTCCCGACCGAAGCGCACCCAGCCGAGCCCTGCCCAGGTCGTGACCCACAAGCGGTCGCCGGTGAGTGCCACCGAGCGCGTGTGCGACAGGGGGAGGCCGTCGCGCTCCGTCCAGGTCTCGGTGTCGGGCTCGGGCATGACCAGGAGCCCGCGAAAGGTCCCCAGCCACAGGCTGCCCTCGTGGTCGACCAGCAGCGGGCCGCCGCTCCAGACGCCCTGGTCGGGTCCGAGCAGCTCGGGCTCCTGCCCCTCCCGCCAGGCGTAGAGTCCGCGGTCCACGGCGACCCAGACGGTGTCGCCGCGGCGGACCATGTCCATCCCGCGGGCGAGCGGACCGAAGGGCAGGGTGCGGCGCGAGCCCTGCGGCGAGACGCGGAGCAGGTGGCCCATGCGCTGCTGGACCAGGAGATCACCGCCGGGGAGGTGGACGAGGCTGTGGGCGCGATCGGCGTCGACGAGGTGGAACGGGCGTCCATCCGACGCAAGCGACCAGATCTCGCGGTCCGTCATCAGCAGCAGCCGGTCGCCGTCGCGCTGCAGGCGGCGGACCTGGGCCTCGACGGGGTGGGCGCGCAGCGGCCGCGTCCAGTCGCCGCCGACGCCGCGCCGCCAGAGCCCGCTCGCGTCGGCCACCCACAGCGCCCCGTCGGGCGCGAAGCCGAGGTCGAACACCGAGGAGAGCGGGGCGCCCTCCGGACCGATCCGCTCGACGCTGTCGCCCCGGACCTCCCAGGCCTCGCCGTTGGCGTCGAGCGCGACCTGGCCGGGCCTGGGGCCCGTCGCGACCCGGTACACAGGCACCCGCAGGCGATCGGTGCCCCAGGGGACGATGCGCGCGCCGTCCATGCGCGCGAGGCCCGCCGCGGTCCCCACCCAGATGAAGCCCTCGGCGTCCTCGGCCAGCGAGTCGACGTGGCTCACCGGGAGGCCGTCGCCGCTGTCCAGCACGCGGTACCGGCGGTCGGCGGCCTGCGCCCGAGCGGACGCCAGCACGGCGAAGACGACGAGCACGGCGACGAGGAGGCGGCGGAGCGGGGAGCGGGCCATGGTGGGACAGCCTGCGACGGGCCTATCGCGCGCCGGCAGGGGGCCCGCCGTGCAGATGTCGCAGGTCCGGTCCCCATCACCGGGCACGTGGCACCACCGCGCCCGCGACGGTATCGACGCGGCATGTCTGGCATCCACCTCCGCGCCGCCCGCGCCCACAACCTCCGGTCCATCGACCTCGATCTGCCGCACGGCTGCTGGATCTCCGTCGTGGGCCCCTCGGGCTCGGGCAAGACCTCGCTGGTCTTCGACACGCTGGTCCGCGAGGGCCAGCGCCGCCACCTCGGCGGCCTGTCGCCACGGGCCCGCCAGGTGCTCGGAAAGCTCGGGCACGCCGACGCCGACGCCATCACCGGCCTGCCGGTCCCCCTCGCCGTCGGCCAGCGGGCGATCACCGCCAACCCGCGGTCGACGGTCGGCACCCTGACCGGCGGGCTGGACCTGCTGCGCCTGCTGTACGCCCGGACTGCGGTCGACCCGGAGGGCGTGGCCCTGACCCGCAGCCACTTCAGCTTCAACCACCCCGTCGGCGCCTGCCCCGCCTGCCAGGGGCTCGGCGTCGAGGATCGGGTGGACCCCTACCTGCTGGTCGCCGACGAGACCCGGAGCATCCGCGACGGGGCGCTGCGGCCGACGCTGAAGAACGGCTACACGGTCTACAGCCAGGTCACGCTGCAGGTCATGGACCAGCTCTGCCGGGCGCACGGCTTCGACGTGGACACGCCGTGGCACGCGCTCACCCATGATCAGCGCCACATGGTGCTGTACGGCAGCAGGCGGCTGAAGGTGCCCTTCGGCAAGCACTCCATCGAGTCGCGCATGCGCTGGGAGGGGATCACCGCCCGCCCCCGCCAGGAGGGCTACTACCGCGGGCTGGTCCCGGTCATCGAGGAGACGCTGCAGCGCAACCGCAACGACAACGTGCTGCGCTACGTCCGCTCGGTGCCCTGCTCGACCTGCGGCGGCAGCCGGCTGTCCCGCCCTGGCCGGCAGGCGCGGCTGGGCGAGGCGACGCTGCCGGCCCTGCTGGCGCTGCCCGTCGCGGCGCTGGGCCCGGCCCTGGAGGCGCTGCCGCCGTCGCCGGCGTGGGAGGCCATCGCGCCGGAGCTGCGCCGGCGGCTGGCGCTGCTTCAGCGCCTGGGCCTCGGCCACCTCAGCCTGGCGCGACCGAGCACGTCCTTGTCGGGGGGAGAGGCCCAGCGGGTCCGGCTGGCGGCGACGCTCTCCACCGGCCTCGGCGGGATGCTGGTGGCGCTCGACGAGCCGACGCTGGGGCTGCACCCCGAGCGCCTGCCCGGCATGGTCGAGGTGCTCGACGCGCTGCGCCGCCAGGGCAACACCCTGCTCGTCGTCGAGCACGACCCCGAGATGGTGAAGCAGGCCGACCAGCTCGTGGTGCTGGGTCCTGGGGGTGGCGCCGAGGGCGGGCGCCTGCTGTCGGCCGGGCCGCCGGGATCCGTCCCGCTCGGCCCGCCGCCCTCCCCTCGCCCACAACGTCGCGAGGCGGCGGGGGTGCTGCGCCTGACGGGCGCGCGCCTGCACAACCTCGACGGCGTCGACCTCGACGTGCAGCTCGGCTGCTTCAACGTCGTCAGCGGTCCCTCGGGGGCTGGCAAGAGCTCGCTCGTCTTCGGCACCCTGCTGCCAGCACTGAAGGACCGGCGCGGCGGCCCCTTCGACGCCCTGCGCGGCGTGCCGGCCGGCCTGCGCGTGCAGGCCGTCGACGCCACCCCCATCGGCCGCACCCCCCGCAGCACGCCGGCCACCTGGACGGGGCTCTTCGACCGGGTGCGCGCCTGCTACGCCGCCACCGACGCGGCCCGTGCCCGCGGGCTCAAGGCCGGGGCCTTCTCCTACAACAACAAGGCGGGCCGCTGTGAACAGTGCGAGGGGCTCGGCTGGCAGCGCATCGGCCTGCACCTGCTCGCCGACGTCGAGCGCCGCTGCCCCGCCTGTGGGGGCGCCCGCTACGCCCCCGCCGTGCTGCAGGTGCGGATCGCGGGGCGCTCCATCGCCGAGGTCCTCGACCTGCGGGTGGCCGAGGCCGTCCCGGTCTTCGCCGGGGCGGGCTTCGCCGACGAGCCGCTGCTGGCCGGCACCTGCCGGGCGCTCCTCGACCTGGGGCTCGGCTACCTCCGGCTGGGCCAGCCCTCGACCACCCTCAGCCGCGGCGAGGCCCAGCGCGTCAAGCTGGCCACGCTGCTGGCCGCCGCCGATCGCAGCACCACGAGGTCGGATCCCGCGCTGTTGCTCCTCGACGAACCGGATCGTGGGCTGCACCCCGATGACCTCGTCCGCCTGCTGTCGGCGCTGGACCGCCTGGTCGACGCCGGCCACACCGTGCTGGCCATCAGCCACCACCGCCACGTCTGGGCGGCCGCCGACCACCGCGTGGCCCTGCGCGACGGCCGGCGGGTGGAACCGGCGCCGATCACGGCCGCCGCAGTCCACCACCGCGACCGCACCCCGGCCGCACCACCCGCGGAGATCGAGCTGCGCGGCGTGCGCACCCACAACCTCGCCGGGATCGATGTCCGCCTGCCCCACCGGGCGCTGACGGTGATCGTCGGGCCCTCGGGCAGCGGCAAGAGCGCCCTGGCCTTCGACACCCTGGCCGCCGAGGCCGGTGCCCGCTTCGCCGAGAGCCTGCCCTTCGAGGTCCGCCGCCACATCCGTCGGCAGCCCCGCCCCGTGCTCGACGGCGCCGCCGGCCTGACGCCGACCCTGGCACTCCGCCAGGCCCGCCGGGACAGGGTCGGACCCCGCTCCACCGTCGCCACCCAGTCCGAGCTGGGGCCCACGCTGCGCCTGCTGTGGTCCCGGGCCGGGCGGCGCGACGATCAGCCCTGCGGCCGGCCCGCGTCGGGCTTTTCGCCCGATCAAGTCGAGGGGGCCTGCCCGGCGTGCAGCGGGCTCGGCACGGTCCAGCGCTGCGACCCGGCCCGCCTGGTCACGGACCCGGAGCGCAGCCTGCTCGACGGCGCGCTGGCCGGCACCCGCCCGGGGCGCTTCTTCTCGGAGCGGGACGGGCAGTACATGGCCACCCTGGCCGCCGTGCTGGTGGCCGAGGGCCTCGATCCGGCGCTGCTCGACCAGCCCTGGTGTTCGCTGCCAGAGTCCGTGCAGCGGCTGGCCCTCGACGGGGCCGGCGACCGCGAGGTGTCGGTGAGCTGGCGCTTTTCGCGGGGCAAGCGCACCGGCGAGCACCACTTCGGGGGCACCTGGCCGGGGCTCTGCGCGCTGGTGGAGAAGGAGGCCCGTGTCCGGGGGCGGCGCAAGGACGAGGCGGCCTGGGCGGCGCCGCTGTCGGAGCGTCCCTGCCCCGACTGCGCCGGTGAGCGGCTCGCCCCGGCGGCGCGAGCTGTCGAGGTGGGTGGGCTGCGCCTGCCCGAGCTGCTGGCGATGCCGCTGACGGCGGCCCGCGCAGCGCTGGCGGGGATGGCTGGCGATCACCCGGTGGTCGCGGCCCTGCGGCCCGATCTGCTCGCGGGGCTGGACGCCCTCTGCGACCTCGGCCTGGGCCACCTCTCACTCTGCCGGCGCACCGACACCCTGTCGGATGGCGAGCTGCAGCGGCTGCGCCTCGCCGCGGTGCTCCAGGCCAACCTCGCCCACACCACCCTGGTCCTGGACGAGCCCGCGGCGGGGCTGGACGCCGCGACGGCCCGGGCGCTCGCCCGTCGCCTGCGGCAGCTCCGCGACGCTGGCGCCACCGTCATCGTCGTGGACCATCGCCGCGAGCTGATCGCCGCCGCCGACCACATCGTCGAGCTGGGGCCCGGTGCCGGCGACGACGGCGGGCGCATCGTCGCCGAGGGCCCCGCCGGCGAGGTGCTGGCTGGCGACGGGCCGACCGCGACCGCCCTGCGGGCGCCGCGCCGTGCACGGAGCCCGCGCCCCGCCGAGGGGACGCTGCGGATCTCAGCGGCAGACCTCCACAACCTCGCCGGCTTCGACCTGGCGCTCCCCGGGTCGGGCGTGGTCGCGGTGACCGGCCCCTCGGGCAGCGGCAAGAGCAGCCTGCTGTTCGGGGTGATCGACGCCACGGTCCAGGCGGGCGCGCCGGTGGGCTGCCGGGCGATCGAGGGCCTGGAGCGCTTCGCGGCCGTGTCCTCGCCGCGCTCCCTGGCCAGCACCCCGCTGGACGCCTTGCAGCTCATGAAGCCGCTGCAGGACCGCTACGCCGCCGCCAGCGAGCTTCCCCGCCGCGCCTTCTCCTTCCGCAGCCCGGCCGGACGCTGCCCCACCTGCAAGGGCAGCGGTCGTGAACAGATCGCCATGGACTTCCTCGCCGACCTCGCCCTGCCCTGCCCCACCTGCGAGGGCCGGCGCTACCGCCCCGAGGTGCTCGCCGTACAGGTCGACGGCATGGACGTCGCCGCCCTGCTCGACACTCCCGTCGCCTCGCTCCGGCAGCGGCTCCCCCCCGGCGCCCTGGCTGCCGGCATCGACGCGCTCTGCCGCGTCGGCCTCGGCCACCTCAGCCTCGGGCGCCGCAGCCGCAGCCTGTCGGGGGGCGAGGCCCGCCGCCTGCTCCTCGCCCAGGCTCTGCTGCGCGGCCCTCACCCCACCCTGCACCTCCTCGACGAGCCCGACCGCGGCCTGCACGAAGGCGAGCTGGACGGCCTCGTCGACGTCTTCGACGCCCTCGCCGACCAAGGGGATCTGGTGATCATCACCAGCCACCGCGAGCGCCTCGTCGCCGCCGCCGACTTCGTGGTAGCGGCGGGGCCGGGCGGCGGGCCGGAGGGCGGGCGGGTGCTGCGGGCAGGGTGAGCGGGGGGCTGGCACCGGAACTCCACTGGTGGTGGTCGGCGGGAGCGCGGTCGCCCCATGTGCTATACTCCCGGGCGTCGATGATGCCGCGTTGGGTTCCTGTAGACGACGGCACGGCGGAGTCGGCCAACCCATGGAGTCATGATGATGAAGTTCGCCCCCCCCCCCCCCCCCCCCCCCCCCCGCCCCCCCCCCCCCGCCCGCCCCCGCCCCCCCCCCCGCCGCCCACCCCCCGCCCCCCCCCCGCTCCTCCCCCCCCCCCCCCCCCCCC
>CAZRFD010000139.1:0-18544 GCA_964599085.1 uncultured Enterobacterales bacterium
CGCTCGGCCGGTATCGACACCGGATACACGTTCGCTACCGGGTCACCTACAGGATCGATGCGGCCAGGGATGTCGTCTTCGTCGGGCGCATCTGGGACACCCGACCGGATCCTCACCGTTTCGAGACAGGCGAGTAGCCGAAGGGCGCATTCGGTCCTCATTCGTAGCCAGGCGTGTCCTGCGCTGCGCCCTGCCACCGATGCCACGGTCCGTTCATGGCGCCCGCTTGCGGCTCTCCGCTGAAGACGATGCGTGCACCACACCTCAGTTCGGAGTACCGGAGGCAGCCTGCCGTCTGCGTGGAGGTCCGACATGGAAGTGCCTACCTACGACCAGCTCATCCACCCCCTGCTCGTCATCCTTGGCCGACATGATGAGCCCGTGAAGGCCCGCCAGGCTCGGACAGAGCTGGCTGACCACATGCAGCTCTCGCCGGAAGTGAGGGCTGCGATGCTCCCAAGCGGCGCGCAGAGCGTCTTCGACAACCGTACTGGGTGGGCACATGACCGGCTCAAGAGGGCGTCATTGTCCCGGAGCGCGCGCCGGGGTTTCTGGCAATTGACGGAGGATGGTCGGTCGATGCTGGCTCGGTTCCCGGATGCCTTCCCCGAGGAGGTTCTGGCCGAGATCTCCCGGGTGGGTTCCGCGTCGAAGGTCCCGGATGCCGTGAGGCATGCGGCTGCGACCGTACGAACAGAGCAGCGCACGACCAAGTCGAACACCACGGCGGTCCCAGACGAGGTACTCACGAAGAGCCCTCGGGAGCGGCTCGAGGCCGCGCACGGGGACCTGATCGACCAACTTGTCGACGAGTTGCTGGAGCAGGTGAGGGCAACCGACCCCTCGTTCTTCGAGAAGCTCGTTCTCGATCTACTTCACGCGATGGGGTACGGCGTGAGCCGCCAGGCCCTCAGTCAGGTCGGCCAGAGTGGAGACGGTGGGATTGACGGGATCGTGAACCTGGACCAACTCGGGCTCCAGAAGGTCTATGTGCAGGCGAAGCGCTGGAACGGCGGGAACACCGTTGGGCGGCCGGAGATTCAGGCGTTCTACGGTGCTCTGGCCGAACGACGGGCGACGTACGGAGTGTTCATCACCACGTCAGCCCTTTCGAAGCCGGCGATGGCCGCGGCCACGACGCTCTCCGACACCCTCGTGCTGATCGACGGCCAGCGCCTCGTGCGGCTGATGATCGACCACAATGTCGGGGTGTCTGCCGTGTCGACCTTCAGCGTGAAGCGTCTGGACTCGGACTACTTCGCCGACGAGTGACTGTGCGACGCGGATGAGCCCTTGGAGGGGGCCCCGACCCGACCCTACAACCCCAGATCCCTCGCCATGGCGATCAGCCGATCCCGCTGGTCGACCCGGCCGCGGCTGTCCCACACGGCGGCGGCCCGGACGAAGTCGCCGCGGGCGCCCTCGTGGTCATCGGCCAGCAGCCGGAGCTGGGCGCGCATCTCGCAGATGCGGGCTTCGCGGGCCGTGCCGGCGGCGTGGGGGGCGAGGTGCAGCAGCGCCTGGTCGAGGTCTTCGACCGCCCCCCCGAGGTCGTGCAGCGCCGCCCGGGTGGCGGCGCGGTGCCAGTGGGCGTCGCCCCAGCCCGGTCGGCGCGCCAGCGCCTGACCGAAAGCCTGGTCGGCCCGCCCGAAGTCCTGGAGGCCGGCCCGCGCCCGCCCCATGGCCAGCCAGCCCGCCGGGTCGTCCGGTCGCAGGGCGAGGTGGGCCAGCGCGTCGGCGAGGGCGGCGGCGAAGTCGCCCCGCTGAAGGTGGACGAGGCAGCGCAGCAGCACGGCCGTCGCGTCGCCCTGGGGCAGCGCAGGGTCGAGGCGCAGGGCCTGATCCAGCGCGGTGAGGGCGGCGTCCAGCCGCCCCGCGCCCAGGTGGTCGAGGGCGAGCTGGAGGGCGGCGTCGGCGGTGACGGGGAGGGCCATGGAGCCGCCCCTATCGGGTCCGCCTCAGCAGAGCAGCGCGCGCGCCGAGCGCATCCGCAGCCCCTCCTCTTCCAGCGCGCGGGAGACATCGCCCAGGGCGATGCCCAGGGCCGACATGGCGAGGTCCGAGCCCCCGGCGGCAGCCCCGCGGATCAGGTGACTGACGCCGTCGGCTTGCAGCTCCAGGTCGTCGATGGCGTGGACCATGGCGGAGAGGTCGCTACAGTCCACTTCCGGATGCGGCAGGAAGCAGCCGGCCCGGTCGGTGCCGAGGTGGTCCCGCCGGTCGAGGTACGCGGCGAGGGCGTCGGTGAGGTGGAGCCACGATGCCTGCAGGGCCTTGGGGGGGCTCGCCGAGGCCACGAGGCGCCGCAGGCGACCGGGCGAGGGCAGCGCCGGCAGTGCTCCGAAGACGGCATCGAACAGGGCGTCGTCAGAGGGGTCGGCCGAAGCCGGGTCGGGTGGCGAGGCGCCCATGGACGGCCCGTCGTTGGCCACGGGACGGGGTTCGAAGAGCCGGGCGATGAAGCGCCAGCCACCCGATCCGGCAGGGTCGGCAGGCTGCGGCGTCGCGGTCGAGCCGCGCGCGGGGGCGGAGAGGAGGTGGGGGTCGTGACGATGGTGCACGGCGACCTCGGGGGAAGCGCCCTGCAGTGGTGCACAGCGCGTGCCAGCCGAGATCGCCTCCCCAGCGCCCTCTTTGCTACGGCGGCGTTTCCGGGTGGCACGCCACGGTTTCGCTACGAAACGCCGACCTGGGCGCCGACCCCCTCGCGCAGCGCGGCGATGAGCGCCCTCCCCTCGCCCACCCGCGCCTGCCACGGGGCGACCGCCACCGGCGCAGTGTCGGCCACCCGGTCGTAGAGGGCCGCGGCGTGGGCGAGCTCGGCGTCCAGGCCGTCGAGCACGGCGGGGACGGACTCGTAGTGCGCACCCGCCGCCAGCACGCTCTCCAGGACCTGCCAGCGCTTGCCGAAGCCGCCGGGCAGGTCGTGTCGACGCCCGACCCTGCGGATGGCCGCCTGGCTGAGGAAGGCCCCGCACAGCGCCGGCGTACACAGCCGCCGGGCGATGCGCGCCAGCCCGGTCCGCTCGTCGTCGAGCAGCCCCGGCCGCAGGTCCGGCAGCGACCAGGTGCTTGCCGTTCCCGGCAGCTCGGCCCGCCAGGCCAGCACAAGATCGAGCAGCATGCCCGCACTCCAGGCATACAGCGCCTCGGTCCCCGCCAGCGACAGCCCCTGCACCGCCGCGACGAAGGCGGGCAGCCAGCGCAGCAGGTGCTGGTCGAGGACGGCCCGCTGCTCGGCGCGGACGTGGGCGACGTCGGCACCGTCGGTCAGCCCCTCGGCTTCTGCGCCGCACAGCCAGGCCAGCAGGCGCAGCTCCTCGGCGAGGTGGTCGGGCTCCAGTTCGCGCGGTGTCCCGAGGCCCACACCCGCCCGCCGGTCGCGCAGCGCCGCCGCGGCGTCGCCCCCGAGCAGCCCGCCCTCGTGCAGGAACACCCCCTCGTAGGGGAACAGCTCGGTCTGGGCGATGCGCACGTGGGCCGCGCCGGCTTCGTCGGCGTCGATCCGGTCGGGCAGCGCCACCGGCAGGCCCGGCACCTGCCGCAGCGCCGACAGCGTGTCGCCGGTCAGCCCCCGGGCCCACAGCTCGGCGATGAGCGCAAGCGCCCGGCCCCTCGCCCGTGCCCGGTCGGCCCCGACGGGACCGCGGACCTCGACCGGCGTCGGGTCAGCGGCCAAAGGGCTTCTCGGGCAGCTTGTAGGCGGCGCGCAGCGGCTTCAGCGGGCGCTTGAGCCAGTAGGGTCGCCGCTCGCCGTTGGGGCTGTGGTCCACGGCGGACCGGGCCAGGGCCACCCAGCGCCGGTACAGCTCGCGGCTCTTCTCGGTGTCGACGTAGACGTCGCCGTGCCGTTCGTCGGGCCGCGCCTTGCGGATGTCGACCACCTTCTGCAGCCAGCAGTGGTGCCCGGCGACGGGATCGGGCTGCACGGCGTGGGTGAGGTTCTGGTGCACGCCCACGTCCTTCCACCAGATCCGCGCCGTGTCGGGGTCGGGACCCTCCCAGGCCTTGGCCCCCTCCAGCATGTGCAGGCGGTGGCGACCCTTGCCGTCCTCTTCGAGCGACGCCAGGGCCGTCGTGCCGCGGTTTCCACCGGCACTGTCCTGCAGGCGCCAGCGGCCGAGGTGGTGGCTCATGGCGATGATGCCGGGCTTGATTCCCTCGGTCACCCAGACCTTGTCGATGAACCAGCCGATCTCGGTCTCGACCCGGACCAGCTCGCCGGTGCGCACGCCGATGCGCAGCGCATCGTCGGGGTTCATCCAGATCGGGTTGCTGTGGCTGATCTCGTAGAGCCACTTGCAGTTGGCAGACCGGGTGTGGATCAGCGTCGGCAGGCGGAAGTTGGGCAGCAGCACCATCTGGCCGTGTCCACGGTCGATCTCGTCGGGGTGCACGTGGCTCTTGAGCCACCAGGGCACGACCCGGTCCAGCTCCGGCCAGCCCCAGTCGCGCAGCGTGTCGCTGAACAGCTCCAGCTTGCCCGAGGGCGTGCCGAAGCCGGCCCTCAGCTCTCCGTCCACCATGACGCCGAGCCGCTTTCCGTCGGCGTCGACGGCGAGCCCCTCCACCGAGACATCGGCGACCTCGCCCTGCACGGTGGCTTCGTAGGGCACGTAGTTGCTCTCGGCGACCTCGTAGCAGCCGTACTTACGCATGTACTGCAGCGGCGTGAGGCCCTCGGCGGCGGCCTTGTCCGGCAGGCCGGGCAGGCTGTGCTCGAAGATCCACGACCAGTACTCGTCCTGGGTGACGGGCTGGCCGGGGTGCTCGCGGCTCTCGACCCACTGGCGGATCCCCAGGCTGCCGTCGGGGTCCATGCGCCAGGTCAGCTCGACCCAGAACTCGTTCTCCTCCCAGACCTCGCCGGGGTTGGCTTCGTAGGTGTACTGCACCTTCTGACCGGCCCGCTCCATGGCCACGCGGCGCACCGGCTGCCGGAAGCCGACCCAGCGGCCGGCGTGGGTCTCCTGGCTCATCAGGTCGTGGCGTTCGGCGCTGTGGCCCATGGGCAGCACGTAGTCGGCGAACCAGGCGCTCTCGTTCCAGGTCGGCGTGAGCGCGACGTGCAGCTTCATCTTGTCCGTGTCACGCAGGGCCTTGAGCCACATGAAGCCGTCGGGGTTGATCCACATCGGGTTGTAGACCCGGGTGAAGTACACGTCGATCTCGCCGCGTCCCTCGTCGAGGAAGTGCGGCAGCAGGAACGACATCTCGTACATCGCGAACGGCCACTCGTGCGGCAGGTGCAGCTCGTTCCAGGCTTCGAAAGCTGGCGGCTGCTTGTAGGGCTTGGGCACGAACTTGTTCCAGGAGTTCAGCGAGGTGCCGCCCTCGGTGCCGACGCTGCCGGTGAGCACGTTGATGAAGAACAGACAGCGGGCCACCTGCCAGCCGCCCTTGTTGCCCATGCTGGCGCTGCGCCAGACATGCGCGGCGACGCGGTTGCCGGCGTTGGCCACGGCTTGCGCGGTGGCCTGGATCCGGTCGATGGGGACCTGGCTCTCTTCGGCGGCGCGCTCGAAGCTGAAGCCACTGTACAGCGCGATCAGCGCCTGCTCGAAGGCGTCGAAGCTCAGCTCCTCGCCCTCCTTGGGGAGGTGCGAGAGCACCGCCTGCTTCTGTTCATCCGGCAGATCGCTGTTGTCGACGGCGTCGCCCACCTGCGTGAGGAAGCTGCGCCAGTTGACCCAGCGCCGCACGAAGTCGCGGTCGTAGCGGCCGGTGCGCAGCAGGTAGCTGCAGATGGCCAGCAGGACCGTGGTCTCGCTGCCCGGCCAGGTCGGCAACCACACGTCGCTCTTGGCAGCCGTGTTGGACAGCCGCGGGTCCAGCGTGATGACCTTGGCGCCGCCCATCTTGGCTTCCATGATGCGCTGGGCGTGCGGGTTGAAGTAGTGGCCGGTCTCGAGGTGGCTGCTGACCAGCAGGATCACCCGGGCCTTGGCGTGATCGGGGCTGGGGCGATCACCGGCGGCCCACAGGAAGTAGCCGGAGCGGGCCCCCGCCGAGCAGATGTTGGTGTGGGAGTTGTGACCGTCCACGCCCCAGCCACTGATCACGCGGTTGGTGTAGTGGTCTTCGCCGGGGCGACCCACGTGGTACATGATGCCGTCGCGGCGGCGCTGGCGGCTCTCGCGCATCTTCTCGGAGATCTCGGTGAGCGCTTCCTCCCAGGTGATGCGCTTCCACTTGCCGGCCCCCCGCTCGCCCACCCGCTTGAGCGGGTACAGGATGCGCTCGGGGTCGTAGATCTGGTTGTGGGTCGCCGGCCCCTTGGCACAGTTGCGGCCCCGAGAACCCGGGTGCACCGGGTTGCCCTCGAGCTTGCGGATCTCGAAGCTGTCCTTGTCGACGTAGGCCATCAGCCCGCAGGCGCTCTCGCAGTTGAAGCAGATGGTCGGCACCAGCGTGTAGCGCCGCGGGACCTTCCGCGGCCAGGCGCGGCCGTCGTACTCGACCCAGTCCTCCCAGTGTTCGGGGGGCGGGTAGCGGGACATGCGACCGTCGGGGTGCCGCACCTCGGTCATGTCGACCGGGCGGTCGGAGGCCTCGCCGAAGGTGGGCATGGCCGTGCCGGCGACGTTTGTCGGGCCGGTCGCCGGCGCGGGGGGTTCGGGCCGCTGCAGGCCGAGCATGGAGGCCAGGAAGCTCTCGAGGCGGGTGTTGGACATGGTGTTTCCGAGGGAGGGGTGCGCGCGGCTCAGAGGATCGGGGGCTCAGGAGTTCGGGACTTCCTGGGGGGCCATGACGAAGGCGTGTTCGTAGAGGTACAGGCCGACGACCGCAGCACCGGCGGCGACGAGGTCGAGCAGGCCGACACCGGCCAGCAGCACCAGCGCCGGCAGGACGTGCCCGACGACCACAGCACCCAGCCAGAACTGCTTGCGGTAGCGGCCGCGGGAGATCTCGTGGGCGGCGCGGGCGGCGACCTCGCTGCCGTGGGTCATGCCCACCTCGCCGAAGATGAGGATGAACAGATCGACGAGGACGCTGCCGAGGAACACCGCGCGCATGGCGTCGCCAAACGCCGGATCCAGCGACAGGATGACGTCGAGGCCGAGCAGCGCCGCGGCCCCCACCATGAACGCCTGCACCACGAGGTGGAGCGGCAGCATGGGGCTCTGCCAGAGGTCGCGGCCCTCGCACTGGCCGAACAGGAAGGCCGTGTAGACGGCACCACCGAGTGCGAGCGGCAGGGTCAGGGCCGCCAGCAGGGTGCGCGTCCCGCCCAGGTCGACGAAGCCCAGCGCCTGGCCCGCTTCGAGCGCCCACCACAGCCCGGCGAGGTTCGAAAAGGCGATGAGGATGAAGGCGCCGCGGGTCAGCCAGCTCTTCCACTGGGGGCGAAAGACGATGCGAAGGAAGCGTTCCGGCCGCTCCAGATCGGCGACCAGCAGGCCGGTGGTGACGAGCAGGCCGACCAGTCCCTGCAGGCCGCCGAAGACCAGCGCCCCGTCACCCACCGGGAACAGCCCGAAGAGCACGCCGAGCGACAGCAGCATGAAGACGCCGGCGCCGATGCCCTTGGTCACGAGGTAGGCGGGGACCTGCCAGTGCCAGGGCACCTTGTGGAAGACGGTGTGGCTGGCCTGGACCATCTGGCCGGCGACGCGGCCCGGTGCGATCTGGATGGGGCCGCCGCCGGGGTCACCCTGGGTGTCGGGCACGCGGATGGCGGCGCCCTTGGGGGCGGCGCCGGCGATCTTGCGCGCCTGCGGCCCGTGGCCGCCGAGGTCGAGGTGCACGGCGTACTGGCGGGCTTCGCCGTAGCCGGGGTCGGGGTTGTCGCCGTGGGGGTCGAGCACGTCGGAGAAGGCCAGGCCCTGCGGCTGCCGCGGCAGCGCGGTCGGGTGCATGGCGATGTCGTTGCCCTCCACGTAGAACAGCTTGGGGGCAGTGCCCTGTTCGGGCTTGCGCACCGTGGTCGGCGTCCGGGCGAGCACCCGGCTGATCTCGCTGCCCGGGTCGTCGAGATCACCGGCGATGATGCTGTGGGTGGGGCAGACCACGACACAGGCGGGCTCGACGCCGTTCTCCACGCGGTGCCCGCAGTAGTGGCACTTGGCCGCCGTCTTCGTGTCGGGGTCGATGTAGATGGCGTCGTAGGGGCAGGCCTGCATGCAGCCCTTGCAGCCGATGCACTGGTCGCCGTCGAACTCGACGATGCCATCGGCGCGCTGGTACATCGCCGTGACCGGGCAGATCCGCACGCAGGGCGGGTTGCTGCAGTGGTTGCAGCGCGTCACCTGGAAGCTGCGCCCGGTGTCGGGGTAGCTGCCGGACTCCACGTACTTGACCCAGGTGCGGTTCACCCCGAGGGGCACCTGGTTCTCGCTCTTGCAGGCGGTCGAGCAGGCGTGGCAACCGATGCAGGACCGGGTGTCGATGACGAAGCCGTAGTTCATGGTGCTCTGCGGGGGAGGTTGGGCGCGGGTCGCGGGAGAGGATGCAACAAGCGAGCCAGCTTTTGGCGGGCATGGGGCAGGAGTGGCGATCCGTCGCAGGTTGAAAACGAGCAGAATGTATCTGACGGGTGAATCATTCTGCGCCATCCCCATCGGCTGGCGGGAGGATCTCGTAGGTGATCCCGTTGTGCCGGCGGGGCACGAGGCCGAGGGCCGGCAGCTCGTCGGCGTCGACGCCGAGCCAGGTGAAGTGGGGGGTGTCGCCCAGCACCGTGCGGTGCCAGCCGTGGCGGGCGAGGACGCCGGGCAGACGCCGATCACCGGTGACCAGGTCGATGGCGAGGAGGCTGTGGTGCTGGCTGCTGCCAGGGGCGGCGACGGAGGCCAGGATGGTGGCGTCGAGCCGGGTGCCACACCACAGGCCGCGCTCCTCCAGCGACAGGACGGCGGCGATCTGCTTGTCGTCGGGCAGGGCGCGGATCCGGGCGGCCTCAGCGGACGGCAGCTTGCCCGCAGCCACCCAGTGACGGAGGGCGGGGAGCAGGCGGCTGCGCCAGTTGGCGACGCTTGTTGCGTAGCTGCGACCTGCGGGACCGCTGCCTCGGGCCTGCAGGCGGATCCCCATGGCGGCCAGCTCGTCGCGGGCCGCGACCAGCTCGGCGGCGGCGGGCGCCTGCAGGGTGAGGCGCCGCCCCGCCAGGGTGAGGGTGGCGGTGTCCAGCGAGGCCTGGAAGGCGGCCAGCTCGGCTTCATCGCGGAAGCGGATCGTCGGCGGCGGCTGCCCGCGGGTCAGCATGACGGCGCCGTACATCGCGGTGAGGCGCGCGGTGACGGGATCGGGAGACTCCTGCCAGCCGGTGTCCACCGGTGAGACGACGGGCAGGCCGGCCCGCAGCGGGCCGGTCAGCAGCAGCAACAGGGCGTAGACTCTCGGCACGGCTCTTGCTGAACTCCCTGACATGACCCACGGCCTGCAACGATACCTCCCGCTGACCGAGCTGCGGGACTGGCGGCCCGCCGACCTGCCCAAGGACCTGGTGGCGGCGGTCGCCGTCGCCGTGTTGTCCGTGCCCCAGGGCGTCGCCTACGCGCTGATCGCCGGCCTGCCGCCGGCCGCCGGGCTGTACGCCGCCGCCATCCCGGCCATCATCGGCGCCCTGTTCCGCTCCTCTCGCTACGTCGTCGCCGGCCCGAGCAACGCCCTGTCGCTGCTCGTCGGCGGCGGTGTCGCGATGCTGGCCGCCAGCACCGGCGCCACCCCCATGCAGATCGCCGTGTCGGTGGCGCTGATGGTCGGGGTGATGCAGGTCGCCGCCGGCCTGCTGCGGCTCGGCGCCCTGGTCGACTACATCAGCAACCCCGTCGTGCTCGGCTACATCACGGGTGCCGGCGTGCTCATCGGAGTCGGCCAGCTCCCCAACCTCACCCACACGCCCATGGCCCGGGGCGACATCTTCACGCGGCTGGCGTCGTGGGTCGGCGGCCTCGGCGGCCTCGACACGCTCACGCTCGGGCTCGGACTGGGCACCACAGCGCTCGTGCTGCTGCTGCGGGTCATCGACCGGCGGATCCCCGGGGCGGTCGCCGCCATGGTCGCCGGAATCGGCGCCAGCATGGCCTTCGACCTGCAGGGCCGGGGTGTCAAGGTCGTCGCCGACCTCGCGCCCATTCCGGCTTCACTGCCGCCGCTGACGCTGCCCGAGCTGTCCCACCTGCCCGCCCTCGTGCCGCTGGCCGCCGCCGCGACGGTGCTGTCCCTGGTGGAGAGCAGCTCCCTGGCCCGGGCCATCGCCAGCAACACCGGCGAACGCCTCGACACCAGCGTCGACTTCGCCGGCCAGGGCCTCGCCAACATCGCCGCCGCCTTCACCGGCGGCTACCCCGTCTCCGGCAGCCTCTCCCGGTCGATGCTGATGTGGCAGGCGGGCGGCAAGACCCGCATGGGCGGCATCCTCGCCGGTCTGCTGGTGCTCGCCGTGCTGCTGGTCGCCGGGCCGCTCGTCGACCACACCCCCGTCGCCAGCCTCGCCGGCCTGCTGATGGTGCTCGCCTGGGACCTCGTCGATCGCAAGCGGATCCGGGTCACCCTGAACAGTGGCATCGGCGACAGCGCCGCCTTCCTCGTCACCCTGGTGGGCACCTGGGTGCTCGACCTGGACAAGGCCATCTACCTGGGCGTGCTCATCTCCATCGCGCTGTTCCTGCGCCGCGCCCGGCTGCTGACCGTCCGTGAGCTGGCCGTCGACCCTCGCGGTCGCCTGCGCGAGGCCGCCAGCGGGCTGGCCCCCGACGACGACGAGCTGCCCGAGCTGTCCGACGGCTTCCGGCCCTGCCCCCAGCTCCGGATCCTGCACGTCGAGGGCAGCCTGTTCTTCGGCGCCGCCAGCGAGCTGCAGCACGTCCTCGACGTCGCCGCCAGCGACCCCGACCTGCGGGTGCTCATCGTGCGGCTGAAGCGCTGCCAGGGCCTCGACGTCACGGCCGCCGAGGTCCTGCGAAGCAGCGCCGAGCTGCTACGGCGCACGCAGCGCCACCTCATCCTGGTCGGCATGCGCCCGCCGGTCATGGCCCGCCTGCGGGCCTTCGGCATCGCCGACGCCATCGGCGACGATCACCTCTTCCCGACGGAGCCCGGCTGGTTCGTCGCCATGGACCACGCCATCGAGCAGGGCCTGCGCTTCCTCGACGGCCCCGACTACGACAGCGGCCACTGCGACGCCGACACCTGCCCGCTGCGGGAGTACCTGGAGCTGCGGCGGCAGCTCCGGGCGAACGACGTGGCGTGAGCGTGCCGCTCGGAGGCGGCGCTGCACCCAGAAGGCGCGCTCAGAACCCACCCCCGGTCACCGTGCGACCATTGAGGTCCTGCAGGGGCCGGTAGTTGTGGTCGTAGATTGCCTGGAAGGCATCGATCTGGCTGGCCGACAGCTCGATCGGGGTGCTCAGCACGTACCAGGCCACACCCTCGGTGCACGGCGGCGTGGTGAGCGATCCGTCGTAGGTGTAGTAGCTGCGATCGCCAGGCAGCAGGTCGGTGACGTCGATGACCTGGCCCTTCACGTCGACGGGCGCGTCCGTCTCCTCCGTCGGCAGCGCGTCCCACACCGGGCGGAAGGCCTCGTTGTCGGCGCCCTGCTCGATCATCACCGCCACGACGGCGGTCTCACCGTGCTCCGTCTTGTGGACGATGTGCATCTCGATCTCGTCGTGGGCACCGTCGAGGGTGTGCTCCGACAGCGAGTGGAAGTGGAATTGCTCGACGGGGTACTCCACGCCTCCGACCAGCAGCGCACCGCCCTTGTCGTAGGGCACCTCCACAGTGTGGCCGTTGTTCCAGACGGCCACAGGCAGTTCGGTGTAGGCGAACTCGAGGTCGTCGGCGTGGGGGATGGAGGTCGTGATGTCGATGGGCGACTGCTCGGTGCCACTGCCGCAGAGCACGTACTCGTCGCTCAGCTCCGCCCAGTGTTCGGGGCCGTGGGCGCCGGAGTAGGTGAAGTCGCCGTACTGGATCTGGCGGTCGCCCAGCGGCTGGACCGGCCGGTAATTGTGGTCGTACAGCGCCTGGAAGGCCGCGATCTGGTCGGGCGACATGGTGATGTGGTCCTTGACCACCAGCCAGGTGACCCCCTCGGTGCAGGGCGGCGTCGTCAACGAGCCCTGGTACTCGTAGTAGTCGAGGGTCGGCGGCAGGGCGTCGATGATGTTGAGCGAGACCCCCTTCACCTCCTCGGCCACGTCGCTCAGCTCGGTCGGCAGGTGGGCCCAGACATCGGCCAGGGCTTCGTTCTCGGCGCCTTCGTCGATGAGGATGGCCATGACGGCGTAGGCACCATCTTCGGCCTTGTGGACGAGGTGCAGCTCGAGGTCGGCGTGCTCGCCGTCGACGGTGTGCTCGGACAGCGCGTGGAAGTGGAACTGCTCCAGCTCGTAGCGGGTGTCGTGGACGTCGATGGTCCCGCCAGCGGCGTACTCGACCTCGACCGTGTGCCCGTTGTTGAAGATGGCCAGGGGTGTCTCGTGGTAGCTGATCGAGAGGTTGGCTTCGTTGCCGACACCCGAGGGGAGGTCGATGGGCGACTGCTCGACGCCGTCGCCGCAGGTCGCCCAGTCTTCGCTCAGCTCTCCCCAGTAGGCGGGGCCCGTCTTGCCGTCGTAGCTCCAGTGGGCTTCGTCGGTGCCGCCGTCGCCGGCGCCGCCGTCCGGACTGCCGCCGTCGGTGGTCCCGCCGTCGGCGCTGCCGCCGTCGGTGGTCCCGCCGTCAGCGCTGCCGCCGTCGGTGGTCCCCCCGTCAGCGCTGCCGCCGTCGGTCGTGCCGCCGTCGGTGGCACCGCCGTCCGGCGTCTGACCGGAGTCGGCGTTGTCCTTGTCGGAACAGGCGGCGAGCACCGCGATGAGGCAGACCGCGAGGACGGCCGAGGAGGAGCGGGACACGGGCATGGGGACTCCGGGCACCAGGAGTGCCAGTGGGGGTCGGGCAGGAGGGGGGACCGCACCGCTCCGGCCACGGGGACCGGTCACGGGACCCGGGTGGGTAACGGGGCATCCCCCACGACACCATCCGGCGAGTGGTTCGCTCCGGCTCGCAGCGGCGATGCCCGCCGACCGGGGCTACACTGTCGTCGGGCACGACATCTGGCACGGCTCGCTTCACCGGGGCGTGCCGCCGCCGAGAGGAGACCGATGAGCATCGTCCTGATGGCCAGCCTGCTGGCCAACCCCGCCCACGCCTTCTGCGGCACCTACATGGGGAGCGCCGACTCCCAGCTGTTCAGCGGCGCCAGCCAGGTGGCCATGGTGCGCCAGGGGAAGCACACGACGCTGACCCTGGCCAACGACTACGAGGGCGACCTCACCGACTTCGCGCTGGTGATCCCCGTTCCCACCGTCCTGTCGGAAGCTGACGTCGACGTCGTCGACAGCGAGCTGTTCCAGGTGCTGGACCAGTACAGCGCGCCGCGGCGGGTGGCCTACTCCTGTGACTCGGGGTGGGCCTACGAAGACGGCGGCGGCGGCTTCTGGGGCTGCGGGAACAAGGAATACGCGCTGACGGCCGACGCGGCCGACACCGGCAGCTCCGGCGAAGACGCCACCGTGCAGGTGGAAGACCACTTCTCGGTTGGCAACTTCGAGATCGTCATCCTGTCGGCGACCGAGTCCGGCGACCTCATCGGCTGGCTGTCCGGCAACGGCTACCAGGTCCCCCTCGAAGCCGAAGACCTGCTGACCGAGTACATCGATGGCGGCAGCTACTTCCTGGCCGCGAAGGTGTCGCTGGACGCCCAGGCGGACGCCGACGGCGTGTGGCTGCGGCCGCTGCAGCTCCGCTACGACAGCGACGTGTGGTCCCTGCCGGTGCGGCTGGGCACGGTGAACTCCCCGGGCAGCCAGGATCTCATCGTCTACACGCTGACCGACCCCGGCGATGGCGCCGCCGGCGTGGCCAACTACCCCGAGGTCACGGTCGAGGACGAGTGCGTCTGGGGCACCGCCGACGACGACTTCGGCGGCTGGTACGAAGACCGCTTCGCGGAAGCCATGGCGAGCGAAGCGCGGGCCGCCTGGCTCGTCGAGTACTCGTGGAACACCGACGGCTGCGACCCCTGCACACGAGAACCGCCGACCTCCCAGGATCTGCAGGATCTGGGCTTCGAAGGACACGGCGCCTGGCTGACGCGCCTGCACCTGCGCTACGCCCCAGAAGCCGTCGACCAGGATCTGACGCTGTACGCCAGTGGCATCACCGACAACAGCCAGATCCGCTACGTCGACGCCGGCGAGTGCACCGGCGGCGCGGGCCTGTGCAGCGACGCACTGCCGGTGGACGCCGCGCTCACCGACGGCCCGGTGCGGTCCGTCGGCGGCAAGGGGCTGCGCTGGCGGGGACTCGCGCCGCTGGCGCTGCTGCCACTGTTCGCGTTCGGGCGGCGGGGACGGCGGCCGTGAGGGCCGCGGCCCGAGTTGAGATCGAGGTCGCGGGATCGCGGGGTCGCGGGGTCGCGGGGTCGCGGGGTCGCGGGGTCGCGGGGTCGCGGGGTCGCGACGCCCACAGCCCGACGTCGGCGACACTTCTCGGGGGGCTGTCGCAGCCCCCGGACTTGTGACGTCGCGATGCGGCTGGCGGCCCGTGAAGACGTGGCTTGTGGGCTCGCGGCTCGCGGTTGCATGGACCCGCGAAACCGCGCGACCGCGCAACCGCGCACGCGCGGATCTTGGACGCGTTCAGCCGCCCGCTCCCCACGCCGTGACCACTCTCATCAAACGCCATACATGGAGACGTCCTGAACCACAGGATAACGAATATACAACGACTCTTAGATCCGCAATATGCAAGTCCTGGTTGCTTCTTCGACGGGCGTCACCCCGGCGGTGATCAGAAGCCGTTGAGCCGGTCGACGACCTCGAAGAGGTCGCCGACGGCGTAGTGGTCCACCGCCAGGTAGTTGACGGCGTGGCCCTGCTCTTCGGCGCACTGGCGGGCGCGGGTCTCCAGCACGTCGGCCTGGTTGACCCGCTCGGCACTGCT
Organism: uncultured Enterobacterales bacterium; assembly: GCA_964599085.1. Lineage (GTDB taxonomy): Bacteria > Myxococcota_A > UBA796 > UBA796 > UBA2385 > J125. The sequence goes on from CAZRFD010000139.1 coordinate 14,935, forward strand.
CTCCTGGGAGAGCGGATCGCTGATCCAGTGGTTGACCAGGAAGAGCGGGTTGTCGGCGCTGCCGCGGTTCAGCGCGCAGGAGAACTCGGTCTCGTCCCAGAAGTCGTAGGGCGTGTCGAAGAACAGGCTCCAGGCGGCGTGGTACCAGTCCGGTGGCGGGCCGGAGTTCTGAGCGGCGACCACGAGGCGGCGGTCGGCATCGATGAGCGCGCCGAGCGTGGGCATGGCGCCACCGTCCCAGGCCCAGGAGCGGTCGGTCAGGCCGGCCTCGCCGAAGACGGCGACGGTGTCGTCGACCGAGATGTAGTCCTCGAAGATGATGAGCACGACCTCGCGCGGGTGGGTGTCGAGGAAGGCGGCGATCTCGCCGAGGCCCTCGGCCAGGGGCTGGGCGCCCAGCTCGCAGTAGACGTGGCAGAGGTAGGGCTCGCCGTTGTAGTCGTGGGTGTCGAGCATGAGCGCCCGGACGCCGTCTTCGAGCTGGCGGGTCAGGCCGTGCTGCTGGTTGGGGATCTTCCAGCCAGCGTCGGCGTTGGACATGCTGTTGTGGGTGCCGGCGAAGGTCACCGTGTCCAGCGGGCGATCGCACAGCTCGTCGTGGCCATTGCAGGCGGTCGACGACAGGCCGGAGTCCGACGCGCTGTCGGCGCCGCCCGGCGGCCCGGCAGAGGTGCAGCAGAGGGCGAGGAGGAGGAGCACCGTGGCACCATACAGCCATGCTGCTGTACTTCGCCTACGGAAGCAACCTCGATCTCGACGACTGGCGGGCCTGGTGTGCCCGCTGCGGCGAAGATCCGGGGGGTCTGTCCGACACCGGGCTGCGGGGCTGGCTGCCCGACCGGGTGCTGCGCTTCGACTACCGCTCGCCGGTGCGCCGCGGCGGCTGCCTCGACCCCCTCCCCTGGCCGGGCCAGCTCGTCGCAGGCGCGCTCTTCGATGCGGAGGACGCCACCTGGCGGGCGCTGGACCACAAGGAGGGCGCACCACAGCGCTACCGGCGGGTCGACACCGTCGCGCTGCTGCCGGACGGTCACACCCGGCCCTGCGTGACCTACGAAGTCACCGCGGCCTGGCGAAGCGGCTTCCACGTCCCGGCCGACGGCTACCTCGACGTCGTGTTGCGCGGCCGGGCCGCGCTCGGCGTGGAGGACGAGGGCCAGCTCGCAGCCGCGGCCATCGACCAGCCGCCGCCTCCGGCCGTCGCTGGGATCTTTGTGTACGGCAGCCTGCGCAGCGACGCCGACCAGGGCCACCGGGTCGCCGCTGCCGGGCCTGTGTCCATCGAGCCCGCCACCATCGTCGCCGAGCTGCTCGACATGGGCGCCTGGCCCGCCATCCTGCCGCCGGAGCGCACCGAGCAACCGGGGCTCGTGCGGGGCGAGCTGGTCCGCTTCGACGACCTCGCGCAGGTCCTCCCCACCCTCGACAGCTACGAGGGCTTCTCGGGCTGGAACGCGCCGCACAACCTGTTCCGGCGCACGCTGGTGCAGGTGCGGCTGCGGGACGGACAGACCGTGCGGGCCTGGGCATGGTGCCTGGCGCGGGCGCTGGACGGCCCGCGCATCGAGAGCGGCGACTGGCTGCGGCGGTAGGGGAAGCTGGCGACGTCGGGGTGAGCTTCGCCGCCGAGCCGCCGCATCACGACCCGCTGTCCTTGGGGTCGAGGTGGTGCTGGTCGACGTCGTAGGTGACGACCACGTCGTGCCCGTCGCGCTGGTAGCGGATCTGCACCGTGTCGCGGTTGACGATGACGGTGGCGTCGATGAGCGCCGGGTCGTAGGCCGACACGACCCGGTAGGTGGCCGGTTCGGGCACGGTGAGGGGTGGGGGGCACTTGCCCTCCAGGCAACCCGCGCCCGCGACGGCCGCGACTGCCATGGCGACGAGGGACGCCACGCCGTTGAGAAGGACATGCTTCATCGCTCGACTCGTTCCAGGACGAGGCGATAGTCGAGGTAGGAGGGGGCTGCGGTGTCGGGGATCTCGTAGACGTATCGGAGGAACGGTGCGTCGTCCTGCTGGTAGAATTGCCCCGACACAGACCATCGCAGTTCCTCGGCCGCGACCTCCTCATCCACTCCATCCAGCACGCGGACGGACAAAAGGTCGATGTTGTAATAGCTTGCAGAGCACTTGGCCCAGGCCACTCCAACGCCCAAGAACAGACCAACCACCACCGCCGCGACAAGGTTTCGCCGTCGCATCATCCCCTGCCTTCAGGTGCGTATTCCCAGCCGGGCCAGTCGACGGTGAGGGTGAGGGAGCCTCCGGTGGGCTCAGCCGTGAGGTCTGACAAGCTGGTGCCAACGGAGTCGGCCATTCCACCCGACCTCGCACACGGCAGACAGCCATCGTCGGGATAGTGCGCATACGAATCGCCAAACACGTCGGGCTTGCGGACCTCGTCACAACACCCCGACCCCGCCAGGTCCCGGTACCGGTGAAACACCGCCCAGCGGTAGGCGTTCTCCACCAGGTAGCTGGTGTAGCACTTGCCCGCTCCGTCACCATCCCACCACGCCCGGTTGCAGACGTGCGTGATCTCGTGCAGCAGGGTCGCCGACAGGTCCACGGCGCTGCAGATCTGTTCGGCCGAGGCACCATCGCCGCAGGACCAGATGTCCACGTAGTCCACCCAGTGCGCTCCCTCCACGAGGATCTGGATCTCGCGGAACCAGGTTGTGTGAAAGCTCCCCTCCCCCTCCTTGGCCTTGATGGAGACCTTGTACCCCTTGCCCAGGATCCGGTGGACAATGCAGTCGCCCGCACCGGGGTTGCCGGTAATCCAGCACACCGCCCACTTCACGAGGTCGGTGTTCTGCACCAGGATCGCCCAGGCCTTCAGCAGCAGGTCGGTTTCTGTGGCCGAGAAGGCCGGGTCGATGTCGACCCGACCCGCTGCGTCCGCCGACGACGCCGACACGAAGTCGTCCAGGGACGCCGGGGTGTCGACGGGGGCCAGCTCGGCACAGGTGGCGTCGTCGCCCTTGATGGGTCGATGACAGCACTCGGTGCCTCTCTCGCAGCCAACGCAGGTGGTGGTCATGTCTTCGGGCGCCACAAGGTACGTGACCGGTGTGTAGACACCGCCGCCGGTTCCCGGCACCGGCCGCCCGCCGCCCGTGTCCGGTTCGCGCACACCGCCGAGATCCGTCCAGGTGTCGTAGTCGGTGCGGGGTTCGAAGGGACCGCCCTCCGCCTTGGCTGGGGCGACGAGGGCCTCACCCATCGGCGGCCAGGACGCCACACCGTCCTGGCCCCAGCTCGACGACGATAAGCCGCCCACCGGCCGACCACCGCCGAAGAGCTGGGCAGCCCGCCGGATGTCCCGCTGCTGACGACGACGCGCCGCCGCCACCCGGCGGAGGTGGTCCTCCACCGGGAAGGTCGACACGGACAGTGCGGAGGTGGTCATGCCTGGGTGATCGCGGGGATGATGTGGAAGATCGCCCGGGAATTGGCGTCGCCCGCCGAGCCCTTCCGGACGGCGAGGCTGAGCTGCCCCGGCACCGACCATTGTCTCCGACAATGTCGGTGCGCCCTGGCTGGCGGGGTGAGGGCCAACCCTCCCCCCGCATCGCGCGCGACACGCGCGCTCCCCCCTCCCCGC
>CAZRFD010000140.1:0-3712 GCA_964599085.1 uncultured Enterobacterales bacterium
CTGCCGCTCCTTAAGCGGCTGGGTGGAGAGTCCGGTTCCGGCTGGAGCAATACAGGTGGAGAGTCCGGTTCCGGCTGGAGCAATGCACTGGGAGTGCGGGGAACTGTCTTCTGGACCCTGGATCGGATCAAGGTGTAGCAGGCCGCGGGGAACCCTCCCGTCGCCGAGCCTGCCGGGAAGGCAGGCTCACCCGATCCGGTTCGAGTGTCAGTCTCCCCCCGCGTGCTAGCACCTCATCGCGCCACCCGGGAGCCCCATCCATGCCCCCCTGGTCCCGCGCCTCCATCCCCGACCAACACGGCAAGACCGTCATCGTCACGGGCGCCAACAGCGGGATCGGCTACCACGCCGCCCTTCGGTCGGAAGCACGCGGTCGCGCGAATCAAGGGCCGGGACGCGACGGGCCCGGCCGCACAGCCAGCGGCTCGGTCGCCGCCTGGATGCGCGCGATGAAGGCGGGACTGCCTGAGGCGCCGAGGGCCAGCTCGACGTCGGCCACGACCGCGCCCCGCTGGCGACCGCATGCGACGAGCTGCAGGCAGTCGTCGGCCCCCGGACCGAAGCACCAGGTGTGGTGCCTGTACGTGATCGCCCCCGGACAGCCGAACACCCCCGGTGGCGGCAGCTCGATCGCGGTGCTCCACCGCTCGACCACGACCTGCGGCAGGCCACCGCGTCCGATCCAGGCCGCGTGCAGCGACGTCCACAGCACGCGGTCGCCTCCCGGCTTCGCGTGACGGTCGAACACCCGCAGCGGCACCCGCAGCACGCGGGACCACAATTGCTCGACGACGCCAGGCAGCTCCAGGACCGCAGCAGCCCCAACCGGACCCGCTCCACCCACGTCGAGACGCAGCCAGCCCAGGGTGGGCGCCGGCGCCCGTGACCAGTCGGCTGCGGTCGGGTCGATGACCGCGGGATCGTAGGGGCGCAAGCGCGCGAGGACGGCGGCGACGCGGGCAGCCGAGAAGCCGCGCACGCCCTCCGTCGCAGCCCGCTCCCACGCGTCGATGTCCTGGGGCACGGTGCGCAGGCGACGCGGCAGGCTGCGGGCGTCGGTTCCATGCAGGTCCTCGTGGAGCGTGAGCAGGGCCGGCCAGGCGCCCTGCGCGGCGCGCGGCCCCCGGTCCATCGCCTCGGCCAGCCACCGTCGCGCCCGGTCGGGGTCGACCGACCTGGCGACGGTCACGTTGTGGGCGGCGACCGCCCCCCGCCCGGTCCGGTCCCGCCGCGGTCCGACCACGGCGACCACGGCCCTCCGCACGGCGTCGAAGTCGCCGGGCGTCGGCACGCGCACCTCCCAGCGAAGCGGCGCGTGCCGCCGCGCGTGCCCTGCCCCCTGCAGGTCCATCACGACCCGGGGTTCGGCGATCTCCAGGCGCCAGGCCAGGGCGTAGACGAAGCCGCTGCGGGGGTTCCCCTGCACCGCAGCCACCTCCTCGGAGAGCCGCGCACCCGGGCGGACCCAGGTCGCACGGTGGGCCGCCGCCCCCCCATCCGGATCAGCGGCCTGCCGCACCTCGTCTCTCCACCCCTCCCCTCCTCCGCTCTCCCCAGTGAAGGCGTCGACGACCGCCCCAGCGATCCCCCGAAGCTCAGCCAGGGTCGCGCTGCCAGACAGGTCCAGGCTGAAGCAGAGCGGGCCGGTCATGGGCGACCTACTCGGTGATGTAGCCGAGCGCTTCGAGGCGCTGGACGTCGAGCTCGGCGATGTCGCCGGACGCTGGCGGCGCCAGGCCCGCCACCGCGTCGACCAGCGGCCCCGGCGCACAGGGCAGGGCCACCTGTTCCCCCGGGTCGGCAGCGAGGTCGTAGCACCGCGGGCCGGTCCCCTCGTCGATCAGCCGAAGCGAGCCTTGGCGTCCCGACCGGTGGTGGGCCGCGTAGAAGGCGTTGCCCCAGGCCGTCCGCACGCGATCCGCCGGCTGTGGCTGCCGCAGGTCGACGCCGTCGGTGGGCAGCCCGGCCAGGTGGCGCAGGGTGGGTGCGATGTCGGCGAGGCTCACCGGGTCGCTGCGCAGGCCCGGCGCCAGGCCGGGCCCCACCATGGCGAGGGCGACGTCGGTGAGCTCGCCGTGGTGCTGGTGACCGTGGCCGGTGAAGCCATGCTCCCAGAGCTCCTCGCCGTGGTCGGCGGTGAGCGCGACCGCGCCCGAGTCCAGGATGCCGTGGTCCTGCAGCGCATCCAGCAGGCGGCCGATGTGCTGGTCGGCCCACGCGACCTCTGCGGCGTAGGCGTCACGCACCTTCTGCTTGCCGGAGTCCGTCATCGGAAGTCCGGAGCGCAGGCGCTGGTCGCTCAGCGTCGACGCGAAGCTGCCCGGCTCTGCGTGGGTGTAGGGCAGGTGGGGATCAACGAGGTGAACCCAGAGGAAGAAGCCCCGCGCTGGGGCACCGTCCAGCCAGTCAATGGCCCGGTCGACCAGGGTCTCGGCGTCGGCCGCCGGCAGGCGCCGCGGGACGCCGGCGATGAGCAGGCGGTGCTGGAAGTTCCGGTCAGCATGGAGGTAGCGCTGAAAGCCACGGTCGAAGCCGAGTGATGGCGTCAGCCAGGCGTTGGACACGAAGGCGGCGGTCCGGTAGCCGGCGCCAGCGAGGTCGACGGCCAGCGGTGTCGCCCGCTTGGACAGCCCCTGGTAGCGATTGTCGGCGTTGATGGCGGCGCCGTGCTGCTGCACCGTCTGGCCGGTGAGCAGCGACGCGACCGCCGGGACCGTCCACGAGCTGGTGGACATGACGTCGGGCCACAGGGCGCCGCGAGCGGCCAGACGGCGGGTGCTGTCCATGGACAGGGCCGCGTCGGCGCGCAGGGTGTCGACCGAGATGATGACCAGCGGAGGCCCATCGGAGCCCGGTGGAAACGCGGGACGGGGCAGCGACGGACGGGTCAGCGGAGCCCTCAGCTCGGTCAGCGCGCGGCGCAGCGGGTCGTCGGCGCCCGCAGCCACCATCCCCTCCGTGCCGCCCGTGTGTGCCAGCATCTGGACCCGGGCGTGCACGCTGCCCAGGGCCGCGACCACGATCCCCACGAGCAGCCCCGGCGTCGCGAGCTTGTGGACGGCCCGGACCGCGACCACCAGCACACCGACCAGCCCCACCGTGTAGAACAGCCGCCCCCAACCGGCCGGCCCCAGAAAGACGGCCATGCTGGCGGTGGCGCACAGCCCGGCCCACAGCGTCGACCGTCCCCAGCCCGGCGGCGCCAGTCTCGCCTGGCTCAGGCCGAGGACGACCAGCGCCACCAGCTCCAGGGAGACCTGCCAGGGCAGCGGCCGGCTGAGCGCCTGCCACGCGAACACCAGCTCGACCGCCCCCACGGTCAGCCAGACGACGACGAGCTTCAGCGTGGTGGCGGTGTCGGTGGAGGTCGCAGGCTGCATGGCCGCGGCAGTGTAGTCCGCGGGGGTGTGGTGGGCGGCGCCGCGCGACACGCACATCGACCCGGCGGCGCCGCGCGACACGCGAATCGACCCGGCGTTGGCGACCGTCGACCCCATGGCATCACCCATGCTCGACCTCGACCCAGGCGCCACGGCGGCCACAAGTGCGGCAGACCCAAGATATGCAACCGTTTCACGCCGCAATTCCTTACGATTTGGCGCGTATCAACGAATTCTCTGGTGCTCTCATATAGGTTTACGCCGCTATCGTGCGCCCAACCGGCGCAAACATACGCAACACGTCATGTGTTACGCCAGTTTGCGCCGACCGC
>CAZRFD010000140.1:3812-3950 GCA_964599085.1 uncultured Enterobacterales bacterium
ACCGGGCCGCCTCACACCCCAAGCGCCCGGCTCGCGCCGCCGCCCACCCGCGCCGCCGCCCACCCGTGCCGACCGCACCGGGCCGCCTCACACCCCAAGCGCCCGGCTCGCGCCGCCGCCCACCCGCGCCGACCGCAC
>CAZRFD010000140.1:4050-18350 GCA_964599085.1 uncultured Enterobacterales bacterium
CGCGCCGCCTCACACCCCAAGCGCCCGGCTCGCGCCGCCGCCCACGCACCGCCGCCCACCCGCGCCGACCGCACCGCGCCGCCTCACACCCCAAGCGCCCGGCTCGCGCCGCCGCCCACGCACCGCCGCGCGCCCCCCCCAAAGCGCCGCCGCCCGGAGCCCCTCCCCCCTCAGGGATCGAGGTCCATCGGCACCCCCCGGTAGGTGACGGCCGCGGGCGTGCCGGTGGGGCAGCTCAGGTCGAGCTGCCACACGACAGCGCCGTCTCCGTCGAACTCCTGGATGGACTCGCCCGGGCCGCAGGTCAGCAGGACGTGGTCGGACAGCGGAAGATCGTAGAGGCTGCCGGTGGTCTCGCACGCCAGGTCCCCCGCCACGGGCCACTCGTCGACGATGGCGAAGCTGCGCGAGAAGGGGTCGAGCTGGACCTCCACGCCGCGGGGGACCGGCGTGGCGTCGTCGTCGTGGTTGTCGAACATGCGCAGCCGGTTGCGCCCGGCGCTGCGCACGTGGTGCTGCTTGTCGAAGTGGGTCGAGCCGACGCTGCCGGCGATGTCGATGCTCCAGTCGCCCTCTCCCGTGCTGTCGTTGTCGCCGACCAGCTCCCAGAGCAGGTCGCCGGTGGTGCCGTCCACCTGGATCACCCGGTCCTGGACCCGGGAGGACAGCAGCCAGTCGCCGCTGCGCCCGATCTCCAGGCTGTTGCCGTGGAACCAGTCGCAGGCCGTCGAGCTGCCCCCGATGGTCCCCCGGCAGTCCGGCGGCTGGGGTCCGATGCAGTCATCGGGGCTGTAGATGTCGCCGAGGCTCCACTGGTGGTCGCCCTGCAGCACCCAGTCGGCGTCGTAGTCGTAGACGCCATCGAGCACGTAGGTCAGCCGGTCGTCCGTGCGGCCGTCGGCGTCGCAGTCGTTGACGTCGATGTAGTTGTACTCGCCGGCGACCAGCACGTAGGTGTGGTCGCCGACACGCTGCAGGTCGTGGTGCGGGTAGCGGTCCAGCCCGTCGACGTCGGTGAAGTCGCCGTCGGCCAGCTCGATCTGACCGTACACCCGCCCGGCGAGGTCGTACTCCAGCACGGTCTCTTCGCTGTCGATGAGCAGGATGTGCTTGTCGAAGCGGCTGATGTTCACGCCCTCGAGCTGGCTGCTGCTGCGACCTGTCTGCTGTCGCGGGTCCTGGTACCAGACGATGTTGCCGTCTGCGTCGGCGACGACGAAGTACGCGACCTCGCCGCCCCCCGGCCCGCCCCCGCTCGACTTGCAGCCGAAGTCGAAGCCGACATAGCGAACGCGGGATGCGCCCGGTGAGGGCGCCGACACCGACAGCTCCATCAAGGCGAGGTCGGGCGAAGGCAGCGCCCCGGCGGTGAACACGTCGTCGGGCGCATCCGCCGTGAAGCCCACCCGCAGGGGGCCGGTGGCGGCCACCGCCGACCACTCGTAGTCGTGACCGCTGATGAGGTTCCAGACGGTCAGGTCGGCGACGTAGCAGGCGCCGGGCCCGCTGCAGGTGGTGCTGGCCACCGCCGTCGCCCGCTCGCTGTTGCGCGCCTGCAGGCAGCCGGTCCCCTCCGCCGTCGCGTCGCAGAAGCGCAGGGACACGGCGGCCGGCTCATCGACTTCCACCACGCAGTCGAAGCGCAGGGCGTTGTCGGCCTGCTGCGTGCAGCGCGCATCGGAGATGGACAGCGCGGCCGCGGGGCGAGCGATGAAGAGGCCAAGCAGTGCGGGCAGGGGCAGCAGGCGCGCAGGGGACAGGGCACCAGGCATCGGGACTCCTCGGGGCAGGCTCCACGCCACTGCTGCACACATGGGAGCAGCGAACCGATTGTGTCGGTCAGACACCCGATGTTCTCGGCCGTGCGGCGGCGTCGGACCGCCGCATCCACAGCCCGGCAAGCGCCACCAGCGCCATCCACCACGGCATGCTCCCGGGCGCCGTCGCGCAGCCCCCCGCGGGTTCGGTCGTGACGACCGGCTCTTCGCAGTCCGGGTCGGGCCCGTCACACCAGGCGTCGCAGACGCCGTCATCGTAGTTGCCGTTGATCTCGCAGAGGTCGCGGCTGCCGTGCACCGCTTCTACCTGGTCGAGGACCCAGTCGAGGCCGTTGTCGACACGGGTGGCCGCGCTCCGGCCCACGCAGCCGCTCTGACCCCAGGAGTGCACGCCAACCTGCGGCCAGGTGGTCGGGTCGTCGGGCAGGCTGTCGTCGACCCGGCCGAGCTGCGGCCCACCGGAGTCGCCGCTGCAGATCGTCCCCTCTGTGGGGTTGTCGTCGGCCTGGTTGATCAGGAACTGGTCCCAGAGGTCGGAGAGCAGCAGCGGCACCGAGTGCTTCACGCCACCGCTGTCGCCGTCGCCGCCATCGGTCAGCCCGTAGCCGACGCTGAACAGCTCCATGCCGACCATGTCGTCGGTGAGCGCCCCGGTATACAGCCGCGCCGGTGCGACCGGCGCATCCTCGACCAGGCTGACCACCGCGAGGTCGAACTGCCCATAGGAGCTGGTGCCCGTGGGCCCGCCGCTCTCCAGCGGCTCGTAGTCCGGGTGGATGGCGCCCGTGTCCAGCTCGACGCTCGTCGCCGGCAGCCCGGACCCGTCGGCAAACCAGGCCACGCCGAACTCGGCGACCACGTCGAGCGGGTAGTCGCCGCTGCAGTGGGCCGCGCTCAGCACGACCCGCGGGGTGATGAGGTTGCCCGAGCAGACCGTGAAGGGCTGGCCGTTCAGATCCAGACCCAGCGCCACGACGTGGGGGAAGCCGGGCTCCACGTCGCCGTTGACGATGGCGAAGGAGGGGGCGGCGCCGTGGGCCACACCGCTGGCGAGGAGCAGCAGGAGCGTCATGGCACCCCCCTATCCAGCGACAGCGGAGACCCGGCCTTTCGGTCCCGGCCCTGGAGGAGATAGACGCTGCCCGTGCCGCCCTCCCCACCAAAGCCCCCGCGTCGGCCCGGCCTCCTCGGGCTGCGCGACCGCGTGAGTGCCGCGCGCCAGGCCGCCGAAGAGCGCCTCTCGGAGCTGGCCCGGGGGGCGGCCTCGGCGGTGACCGCCGACGGCCCCGCCGGCACGGCCCAGCGGGCCGCCCGGGTGGTCCGCGACCTCGCCGGTCCCGCCTCCCAACTCGCCCGCCTCGACGTCCAGGCCATGCGGGCCTGGTCGCGCAACGTGCGCCCGGTGGAAGACACCCTGGGGAAGGGCGCCGCCCGCGCCTACAGCCGGGTCGTCGTCGAGACCGCCCAGGCCGACCCCGAGCTTGCGCGGATGGTGGCCTACACCCTGCCCGACCACCTCGCCCGCGTGCCGGAACAGCAGCGCGGCCGCTACGTCAAGCTGCTCCGCGCCGTGCTGGCCGATCGGCCGGTGGCGCTGCCGCTCATCATCCGCACCCTGCCCGACCTGCTGGACCGCTTCGACGACGCCGCGCTGACCCGCTTCCTGTCGCGGGGTCTCGCCCTGCACGCCGACTCCTCGCGCAAGGCCGAGAGCTGGCTGCGCCTGGAGAGCGGCGAGGGCCGCAAGGAAGCCGAAGAGCTGACCCGCGGCGTGTGGCTGGCCGAGCTGCAGCGCAGCCTCACCCTGTACGCCCGCGCCCACTGCGGCGAGTCCGTCCAGGTCCGCCCCGCGGGAGAGGGCGGGGGCGCCTTCACCGACGGCCGCCACCTCTACCTGCCCGACCGCTTCGATCGCTTCGGCGACGACCGCGACCGCCTCGCCTACAAGGTGCTGACCGCCCGGGCCGCCGGCTACCTCGAGTTCGGCACGCTGGACCTCGACCTGACGCGGCTGGCGGGCGACTGGGCCGACCGCCGCCCCGGCGAGCTGGAGCTGGAGCGCATGCTCCGCAGCTTCGCCAACCCCGTGGTCGCCCGCGACCTCTTCACGATCTTCGAGAACCTCCGGGTCGAAGCCCGGGTCCGCGACGAGTACCCGGGCGTGGCCCGCGACATGGACGCCCTGGCGGCCGACCACGACAGCAGCTTCCGGGACGAGCGCCCCGACCCGGCGACCCTCGCCCCCGCCGAGCAGGCGATCGAGTGGCTGGCGCGCCTCGCCCTCGGGATGGACACGCCGGCACTCCCCGACGAACGGGCCGCCGCCGCCGCGCGACAGGCCAGCGAAGCCCTCGCCCGGGTCCGCCACCCCGGCGCCACCGTGCTGGACAGCGCCGCCGCGGTCCAGGCGGCCTTCCCCACGGTCTACGGCCTGCTGTTGCGCAGCGACGAGGGCGACCAGCGGCCGGACCCCGACGCTGGCGGCAGCGGCTCCGGCGGGCGCTCGGGCCGACGCGACGACGACGACCGGGACGGCGGCGAGCCACCGGGCGGACCGCCGGACGCAGGCACCTCCGCGGATCGGGGCGGCAGCGACGACGACGACCTGCAGTACACCGCCATGCAGCCCGACCCCTTCGGCGCCGGTGTACAGCTCGATCAGCTCGATCCGGACGAGCGAGCAGTGGAAGAGCGGGCGCTGGAGCTGCTCCGCGCCGTGCAGGACGAGGGAGAGGAGGGCGACATCGCCCAGAGCCGCCAGCAGGCACGGGCCGAGCACAGCTCCTATGAAGAGATGGCCGCGATGCTCGACCGCATGCAGGCCCCCGACGGCGGGATCACCGAGGGCACGGACCCCGAGCGCATCGCCCGCGACGACCGCGCGACCGGACGCGGCCTGGAGCTGGATCCCGACATCGCCGCCCGCAAGAAGAGCTGGCTGTACCCGGAGTGGGACACGGCCATCGACGACCACAAGCCCAACTGGGTCAAGCTGACCGAGTACGACCTGGTGCCGGGCAGCCCCGACTTCGTGGAGCGGGTCCGCGACGAGCACGGCCACACCATCGGCGCCATCCGCCGCGCCTTCGAAGCGCTGCGCCCCGACGGCGCCCGGCGCTTGCGCGGGCAGCCCGACGGCGACGAGATCGATCTGGACCGCTGGGTGGCCGCCGTCGTCGAACGCAGGGCCGGCGGCTCTCCCTCCGACCGCCTCTACACCCGGCACCAGCCCCGCGAACGCGACGTCGCCGTCGCCTTCCTCGTCGACATGAGCAGCTCGACCAACGAAGTCGCCAACGCCCAGGGCAAGCGGGTCATCGACGTCGAGAAGGAAGCCCTGGTGCTCATCGCCGAAGCCGTCGACGCCATCGGTGACGACCAGGCGATCTGGGGCTTCTCCGGCTACGGCCGCGACCAGGTCGCCTTCTACGTCGCCAAGGACTTCGACGACCGCTGGGACGACGTGGCTCGGCAGCGCGTCGGCCGCATCGCCTGGAAGATGGAGAACCGCGACGGCGCCGCCATCCGGCACGCCACGCGGAAGCTGCGCGACCGCGGCAACCGCATCAAGCTGCTGATCATCCTCTCCGACGGCAAGCCGCTGGACTGCGGCTGCGACCACTACAGCGATTGCTACGCGCAGGAAGACACCCGCGCCGCCCTCCTCGAAGCACGTCAGCAGGGCGTGCACCCCTTCTGCATCACGGTCGACCCCCAGGGCCACGAGTACCTCAAGCGCATGTACGGCGAGACGGGCTACACGGTCATCGACCGCGTCGAGTCGCTGCCGCAGCGGCTGCCGCTCATCTACCGGCGGCTCACCCGCTGAGCGCGAGACTTGACCGGCCTGCTGGCCACAATAGGGGCCCCGGTCGAGCGGGCCGCGGACCGGCCCCGACAGGAGTCATCATGGCGATAGCGTCGCGCGTCCTCACCTTCCTGCTGGCCACCGGGGTCTCCGCAGCGGCGCTGTCCGCATGCGGAGACACCCCCGAACCGACGACGGTGCCGACCGCCACTGCTCCCGGTGCGCCGGCACCTGGGACGGATGCCAGCCAGCAGCAGCCCGCGTCCGACCCCGCGCCCCCCGACATCCACGAGCTCCCGGTGACCGCCGGTCGCGTCGACATGGTCACGGTCAAGAACGGCAGCGTCGAGGTCCCCGGCCGCTTCGAGCAGGTGACGGGCACCGTCTCCCTGGACCTGGGCGATCTCGCGCGCTCGACCGGCGAGCTGACGATCGCGCTGTCGTCCTGGGCCAGCGACGAGCCGACCCGCGACGAGCGGCTCAAGGGCACCTTCTTCCAGGTCGCAGACCACCCCACGGCGACGTTTGCGCTGCAGGGCATCCACCAGGCCTCGGGGCCGCTGATGGACAACGGCGGCATGGTGACCGGAAAGGCCCAGGGCAAGCTCACCTGGCGCGCCGTCACCCTGCCCCTGGAGGTCCCCGTCGAGCTGCACCGCGTCCACGCCGACGCCTACAAGGTCGTCACCCCCGACCCCTTCGACGTGAAGATCAGCGACCTGCAGATGACCGAGCAGCTCGACGCCCTCATCAAGCTGTGCCAGCACGAGTCCGTGGACGACGTCGTCAAGGTCAAGCTGGACCTCACCGTGGGCGACCCCGACGCCGCCCCGGCGCAGGAGTCGACCCCCGCACCGGCCGACGGGCCCGCCCCCGAGGGTGCCGCCCCCGCCGAAGGCGGCCCGGCTCCCTCCGAGGGTGCCGCGCCCGCAGAGGGCGCCCCCCCCGCAGACGGCGCACCGGCCCCTGCGGAGGGCGCTGCTCCCGCCGAAGCCCACTGAGGAGGCCCCGTGGAGACCGGACTGCTGCACCTGCACCGGACGCTCGGCTACGTCGTCTTCGTCGTGGCCCTTGTCGACCTCGTGCTGGTGATGACCAAGGCCCGCAGTGACGAACGCTTCGCCCGGGTGCTCGGCACCCTGCACGGCATCGGTCTGCTGGGCGCCGGCCGCCTCAACCTGCTCGTGGGCCTGGCGGTCTGGGCGATGGCCGAGCACTACCCGGTCACGACCTGGTGGACCTGGGTCAGCCTGTTGCTGTGGGGGCCGGTCGAGGGCGCCGCAGCCCGCCTGCTCAAGCCCGAGATCAGCCTCGTCGCCGACGGTGGTGCCGGCTCCGGCCGCATGGCCGCCGGCGCTGCGATCCAGCTCGTCGCCGTCGTCCTCATCTTCGGGCTGATGTCCGCGCGCCCGTGAACAACATGGCGCGCCCCCCCGCCGACCGCCCCGTGATCGGGGTCATCGGCGACGTGCACGCCCGGTACGACCGCCTGGCCGTCGTCCTCGACCACATCGAAGCCGCCGGCGCCCAGGGCATCCTCCTGGTCGGTGACCTCGCCTGCTGCGGGCACGCCAACGTGCGGAGCGCGGTCACCCTGCACCGCTACCGCAAGCGGGTCCAGCGCGTCCTCGCCCAGGTGCGGGAGCGCGGCCTGCCGTTTGCCTTCGTGCCCGGCAACCACGACCTCCCCGTCGTCGACGAACCCGAGAACGTCGACGGACGCTGCGTCGAGCTTGCCGGCCTCCGCGTCGCCGGCATCGGCGGCGCCGGACCCGACATCTTCGGCTTCGCCTACGAGTGGACCGACGAGCAGCTCCGCCAACGCCGGATCCCCGACGCCGACGTCCTGCTGTGCCACGCGCCGCCCCACGGCACGGCCATCGATCTCACCCACGGCGGCCAGCACGTCGGCAGCGCCACGATCCGCGCGCTGGCCGAGCGTCACCACGGCGTGCTCGTCTGCGGTCACATCCACGAAGCCCCGGGCATGGTCCGGTTGGGTGACTGCCTCTGCATGAACGTCGGCGGACTCGGCGCCCCCTTCGGGCGCACCCGGGTCGGTTACCTGCGCGGGCTCGACGAGCTGGTCTACGAAGACCTCGACGCCGCCGACGCCTGGACCTGGACCCGTGACGGGGCCGAGGTCCGCGTCCCCTCCCCCATCTGAGGGCCCCCCGCCCCGCCACCCCGCTGCTTCCCGCCTGAGAGGGCCCATCGATGTCCAAGCGCCACCCGATCAAGAAGGAGATGCCGCCCGTCGCGCCACGCCGCGGCAGGCGACGCGGTCCCCCGGCCCGCCCGCCGCGAGACGAGGAGCGCCCCCGCCGCCCGCGCCGCACCGGCCGGCCGACCCGCGAGATCACGCCGGTCCGCTGGCACGCACGCGGGGAAGCCACCACGGAAGCCCTCGACGGAAGCTGCGACGGCAAGCCCATCGACGTCTGGGCCGGCATTCCCGGTGAGCCCGGCCACGCCGAGAAGGTCTTCGAGGGACGGCACCGCATCGCCGCGCGCTGGGTCGCCTCCGACCATCCACACGAGGGCCGGCGCGAGCCGCCCTGTGAACGCTACGACCTCTGCGGCGGTTGCCCACTGATGCACCTGACGCCGGACTGGCAGCAGCGCGCCCGCCTGGCCATCCTCCGCGACGCCCTGCGGGAAGAGGGCGTCGACGTGCCCATGCCCGACGCCATCGTTGCCTCCCCCGACGGCGCCGAGGGCTACCGCCACACCGTAAAGCTGACGGTCGGGCGCTCGGACCGCGGGAACCTGCGGGTGGGCACCTACAGCCGCAACAGCCATCGCGTGGTGACGATCCCGGGCTGCACGGTGGCCACACCCGCGCTGCGGCGCGTGATGTCCCAGGTCGCCCACCACGTCATCGAGCACGACATCTGGCCCTACGATCCCGACGCCGACCGCGGCACGCTGCGCCACATCGTGCTCCGCCAGTCGCGGTCCACCGGCGAGGTGCTCTGCACCATCGTCGCCGGCCGCAACAGCCGGACGCTGCAGAAGTTCGCCGAGGATCTCGCCCGCACGGCCTCGGAGGTCGTCGGCATCCACCTCCACCTCAACAGCGACCCCGGCAACGCCATCTTCGCGCGGGACGAGGACGGCGTCGTCCAGACCATGAAGCTCCGCGGCAAGGCCACCATCGAGGAGGACCTCGCCGGCGTCGTCCTCGAGATCGGCCCGGGCGACTTCTTCCAGGCCAACCCGGCCATCGCCTCGCGCATCGCCACCGATCTGCAGGACAAGCTGGCCGGAGACCGCGCGCGCCCCGTCGTGGATCTGTACTGCGGCGTCGGTGGGCTGACGCTGGCGCTGGGCCGCAGCCACGGCTGGGCCACCGGCGTCGAGGTCGTCGGCGGCGCAGTCCTCCGCGCGCGAGAGAACGCCCGTCGCAACCGTGTCCAGGCCGAGTTCTTCGCCGGCGACGTGGGCACCGTGCTGCCCCAGCTCGGCGATCGCCTCGCCGGTCGCCACCCCGTCGTGGTCGTCGATCCCGCCCGGCGCGGCCTCGCCGACGGCGTCATCGACGCCATCCTCGACACGCAGCCCGCGCGCCTCGCCTACCTGTCGTGCAACCCCCGCGCCCTGGCCCGGGACCTCGCGATCCTCGCGGACCAGGGCTGGACGGTACGCGAGCTGACGGCCTACGACATGTTCCCGCAGACGGCTCACGTCGAGGTGCTCGCGATCCTCGACCCGCCGAGCGCCGCGCCCGAGGGGCGCCCCGCCCCACGCCGCAAGGTGGTGCGCTGAGCACAGGGGGCGGGGCGGCCGCTCGAAGCTGGTAGAGTCCCGCGCGATGACGTCCCCCCTGCTGATCTCCCTGCTGCTGGCCGCCGGCGCGCCCGCGAAGGCAGACGACACGACGCGCGTCTTCGTCGCCCCCTTCCAGGCGCAGACGCGCGACGCCGTGTCGATCTCCTCGCTGCTGCCCTCCTTCCTGGAACAGCACCTGTCGTCCTTCCCGGAGCTGGACCCGGTGGGTGTTGACGATGTCGGCCTGGTCTACGACACCAGCGCCGACCTGTACCTGTCGAGCTGCCCGCCCGGCGACGAGGTCGGCTGCGCCTTCGTCGTGGCCGAGGTGGCCCGCGCCGAGTACGCGCTGACCGGCACGGTCGACAGCGTGGGCGACGCCAGCCGGGTAGAGGTCGTCATCATCGACGTGCTCGACAGCCGCGAGGTCATCCGCTTCCAGGCCGACCTGGCGCTGGGCGACGACGAAGTCTTCGCCGAGGGCGTCGCGCGCGTGCTGACCGCCGTCGTCCGCGGAGAGGTGGGCCGCCAGGACGACATCCGCCCCGAAGACGACCCCGGCGCCGCCGCTGAAGACGCAGCCCGCCGCGCCGAGATCCAGCGGCAGCTCAACGACCTCGCTGGCGAGATCGGGGACGTGTCGACGCTGACGACCCGCGAGCAGCTCGAGGTGGAGCGCCCCAAGGTCACCATCGACGACCTCGCCGACCAGATGGACTCCGAGGGGGTCAAGCCCTGGGAGCGCCTGGACATGGGCCCCAAGGAGTACCTCCGCTACAAGAACTCCAAGCTCAGCCTGGGCGAGTGGCGCGACCGCGCGCTCGGCCGCAAGGGCGAGCTGATCTTCCGGGTCGGCCTGCAGCTCGGCACGGGACCCACCCACGGCGAATACTACGGCGTCTACGCCCGCAGCGACCAGACCCTGGCGGTCGTCGACGCCTACAGCTACCAGGCGGTCACGTCGGGAAGCGGCTTCGGCGCCCAGGGCTCGGTCAGCTACGGCCTGCTGCCCTTCCTCGAAGCCGGCGTCCACATCGGCACCATGTCGGGGCGCTACGGCGTGCTGATGGACTCCTACGTGGTCGGCGACGACCACACGCTCGGCGACCCCGAAGACCACAGCAACCAGGTGCTCACGCTGGGCCCGCAGGTCCTCGGCAACCTGCTGCCCACCTCGACCGTCCGTCCGGTGGTCGGGGTCGAGGGCGGGCTGACCATCGGCACCCGGGTCACCTCCCGCTACCTGCTGACCGAAGACTCGCTGCTGGACGGCTTCAGCGTCCCCCTGCTGTGGTCGGTGGGCGGCCGGGTGGGCGCCGAAGCCCGCCTCTCCGACATGGTCGACGTCTTCCTGCACCTACCCTTTGGCGCCGTCATCGCCGGCAACACCTCGGACAAGACCCGCGTCGGTAGCGACGGCCTCGACCCCGGCGACATCCTCTCGCCCCCCTCGCTGTCGCCGATCTACGCCGGCGTGACACTCGGCGTGCAGGTGCGCCTGTTCGGCGCCAAGGCCGACACCGGCGGCCTGCTCGACACAGACATGCTCTAGCGCGGGACCGCGCCGCGACGGGGCGGTCCCCTGTGGCAAGTTCGTGCACCCCGGCGCGCCGCGCAGCGTGGGGTCGGCCGGCGTGCTAGGGCGCCGGCTCACCCATCCGCGGAGCCAGGGTGCACGACGCCCGCCAGCCGGGACCCTTCGGTCGCCTCGCCGCCCTCGTGATCGGCCACCCCCGCGGCGCGCTGCTGATCACCGGCCTGCTCTGCGTCCTCGGCGTGCTGCTCGGAAGCCGGCTCTCCGTGCAGCCGAACATCCTCGACATGCTGCCGGACAGCGACCCGACCGCGCAGGCCATCCGCCAGCTCAACGACGAAGAGGGCGGCACCGGCCTGCTCACCATCGCCATCTCGGGCGAAGACGCCGACGCGCGCAAGGCCTTCGCCCGAGAGCTGGCCGCCGATCTCGACGCCTGGGACGACGTCGAGTGGGTGCTCTACGAGATCGACGAGGACACCGCCGCCCGCCTGGGCGCCCTGCAGCTCACCACCGACGAGCTGCGCGAGATCCGGACCAAGCTCCAGAGCGCTGTGGCCCTGGGCCCGGCCGCCCAGAACCCCATCCTCGCCAGCCGGCTGCTCGCCCTCGGGCCGCTGACGGACAAGCTCAACGATCCGGGCTCGGTCCAGGTCCTCTCGGGCGCCGACGGCACCGAACGCGTGCTCGTCCGCCCCCACGGCAACCCCTTCGACCTGCCCTTCTCGCGCCCCTTCATGGCGCGGGTCAACGACCTGCTGGCGACGCTCGATGCGCCATCGCGGGGCCTGGAGATCACCTGGGTGGGCGGCCCCTACCGCCACTCGGTCGAGGACATGGAGACCATCGTCCACGACCTGTTCGCGACGCTGGGCGTGTCCGTCCTGCTCGTCGTGCTCTTCCTGGGTGCCGGCTTCCGGCGCCCCCGCGCCGTGGCCATCATCTTCCTGCCGCTGGTCGTCGGCAACATCTGGACGCTCGGCCTCGCCGGCGCCACCGTCGGCAAGCTCAACACCTTCACGTCCTACTTCACGGCCCTCCTCATCGGTCTCGGCGTGGACTTCGGCATCCACCTCTACAGCCGCTACCGGGAGGAGCGCAGCCGTCAGGACTCGGCGCAAGACGCCGTCATCGTCGCCTGGGACGCCGTGGGCCCGCCCTGCCTGACGGCCGCGATCACCAGCGCCGCCGGCTTCTGCGCCCTGTGGATAGCTGGCTTCCAGGGCTTCCAGCAGCTTGGCACCCTGCTGTCCGGTGGCGTGTTGCTCTGCCTGCTCGCCGAGCTGGTCCTCCTGCCGCTGCTGCTGGTGCGCTTCGACGACCACGTGCCCGCCGTGCCGGTGCGGGAACAGAACAGCGGCATGCGGCCCTCGTACCGCCTGGCACCCATCGGGCTGGTGGGCATGATCGCCGCCGCCCTGGTCGCGCTCAGCTTCCTGCCGAAGGTGCAGTTCGAGTACGACATCAGCGAGCTGCGGGGCGAGGGCAAGGCCTACGCCGACCTGACCCAGGCCGAGCGGGACCTCGCCGAGGAGAGCTACACCCCCACGGTCGTCAGCTACCCCGATGAAGCCGCGCTCTACGCAGACTTCGACCGCATCGGGGGGGACATCGACGACGACCGGATCCCCGCCTTGCGCGGGGTGCTGGGCCTACCCTCGGTGCTTCCCGCCGACCAGGCCGACCGCGTCGCCCTGCTCCAGGAGATCGCCGGGATCGCGGCATCCGACGGCGCCCGGTACCTGCCCCGGCCCGTGCAGGAAAACCTCGCCCGCCTCGTCCAGACGCCGCCCCGGGTGCTGACGCGGGACGATCTGCCGGCGTCCATCCGCCAGCTCGTGGGCGCCAGCGGCGATCACCACCGCCTGATGCTGCTCTCGGCCGGCAACATGTGGGACATCCGCGAGATGGCGAAGCTGCGCGAGGCGGTCCTCGCCGAGGTCGAGGGTCACCCCGCCGCTGGCGAGTACGTCGCCACCGCCGTGCTCTTCGACCTGATGAAGCGGGACGCGCCCCGCGTCGCCGGCTTCGCGCTGGTGATGGTCTTCCTGGCGAGCTGGTTCGATCTGCGCCGCTTCAAGCGCGCCCTGGCCGCCGTCATCGCGCTGACCGCCGGCATGGGCGTCGCCGGCGCCGGCATGGCCGTGACCGGGCTGAAGCTGTCCATGGCCAACTTCGTCGGCATCCCCATCCTCATGGGGATCGGCATCGACGTGATCATCCACCTCATCCACCGGATCGAGGAGGAGGGCCCCGGCCGCGTCTTCTACGCGCTGCGCACCACGGGCGTCGCAGCCATCATGAGCGCCGCGACCACGGTGTTCTCCTTTGCGTCGCTCATCCTCGCCAGCAGCCAGGGCGTGCAGGGCCTCGGCCAGCTCATCGTGCTCGGCCTGGTGCTGGTCGTGCTCGGTGCCTTCGGGCTGGTGCCGCTCGGCTGGATGACCTTCTGGCTGCTCACGAAGCGCCGCTGAGCGCCCCGCTCAGCAGCCCGAGTTGACGCTGCCCGGCGTGCCGAAGTCGCCGCTGCTGCCGATGGCCGTGGTCGCGCCGCACCAGGACTTGGCCGAGTCGTTGCTGGTGGCGTCGGTGAACCGGGGAGCGAGCTGCCAGGCGATGCCGGCGTCGGCGTCACCGGCGCTCCAGCTCGCGGTCTCGTCGATGATGCCGCTGCTGTTGGCCACGGAGACCAGGTCGCCGGAGTTGCCCAGCGCCGGGCTACTGCCCCAGTAGGCCGACGGCGTGAACGGGTAGGCCCAGCCGGTGCCGTCACCGCGGGCCAGCACCACGTAGCCCCCGGACGCGACGACCACGGACTCCGAGATGGAGCCAGCGGAGGTGCCGGAGTCGCCGAGGATGAGGCCGTAGAGGTCCACCGAGGCGCCGGCGTCGTTGTAGACCTCGATCCACTCGTTGTCGTCGTCGGCGCCAGCGTTGGGGTTGATCATCACTTCCGTGATGACGAGGTCGCCGGCCGTCAGATCGTCCACGCAGAGGGAGGCCTCACAGCCGGTGGCGGTGCTGTGCCCCTCGATGTCATCGGCGTCACGCGGCAGGATCCGGAACTCGTCGTAGCTGAAGGTCAGCGGGCCCTGGATGGCGTCGAAGGTGTCGCCCAGCGCGACGGCCTCGGCGTAGTAGTAGTCGTCGATGATCACCATCGAGTCGCACTCGAAGGACCCGTAGCCGATGTCGTCATCGGTGACGGTGAGGCCCTCGACCCGCACCAGGGTGCTCTCGTAGGGCTCCAGCGAGCTGTCCGAGGTGAACGCCCCCAGCGACAGGTAGTTGGGGTCGGGCAGCGGGTTGTCCGCGCTGAGCACGGTCAGGTCGGCGCTGCGCTCCACCATGATCTCGGTGAGGCTGCCGACAGTGCCGCCACCGCTGTACTCGGCGACGGTGCCGCTGA
>CAZRFD010000141.1:0-18248 GCA_964599085.1 uncultured Enterobacterales bacterium
TGCCGCCGTCTGCGCTGCCGCCGTCTGCGCTGCCGCCGTCTGCGCTGCCGCCGTCGGTGGTACCGCCGTCGCTGACCGCGCCGCCGTCGGCGGTACCGCCGTCGCTGACCGCGCCGCCGTCGGCGCCACCGCCGGTGTCGCCGGTGGACTTGTCGCCGCAGGCCATGAGGGGGAGGAGGGCGAGGAGGATCGCGGAACGGGTCATGTCAGCTCCCTTGTTGAGGTGGTACTCAGTATTGCTGAGTCTATACTCAGCAACAACTCCCTGCACCGGAATTCACCATGGCCAACGAGCAGAGTGGTCGTCGCAGACCGCGCAAGCGCCCGCCGCGCGACGCCGAACACGCCCGCGAAGCGTTGCTCGACGCCGCCCTGCGGCGCTTCTCGGCGCATGGCTACGTCGGCACGCGGCTGGCCGATGTCGCCAGCGACGCCGGCTACAGCGAAGGCCTCGTCTACTTCCACTTCAAGAACAAGGCCGGGCTCTTCCGCGAAGTCGTGGGCCGCATCGACGCTGACTCCGCCTGGCTGGCCCCGGCCACCGATCGCGATGCCCTCGTGCAGCAGCTCCACGATGGAGAGCTGCGCTACCACCGGGATGCCCGCTGGCGCGCCCTCGACCACGTGTGGGCAGAAGCGCTGGCCGGACAGCGCGATCTCCTCCAGATGATCCGCCCCCAGCTCCGCAACGCCGTCGGAGAGCTGGAGGGCCTGCTCTCATCGCTGGAGGGCTCGGCCGACGACGACGACACACGCCACCAGCAGGCGCTGCTGCTCCTCGCCGTTTCATACGGGGCGCGCGTGCTGCGCCGCTACGACCCTGACTTCGTCAGCCCCGAGCAGGCCGCCGATCTGATGGCCCTGGCGGCACGGGCGGTGCTAGTACGCGCGACCGGTAGTTCCTCCCGACCATGAATGCCATCATGTTCGCGCGTACTGCGGACGCGTAGCGGCCGCCGCGGGGGTGCGCCGAAGGCGCAAGGGGGTCGCGAGACCCCCTCAAACGACACTGATAGTACCGGAGGCCCCGGGTTCCGGAGGGTAACCCCAGCGAGGGCCAGAGCTACCAGGTAGGAACTTGGGGCCGCAGGTACTAGAAGACCCGGAGGGCGTCGCCTGACCTCCTGCGGCACCTACTTCGCGCAGTTCCCGCGGACCGGGAGGAGCACTTCGTTGGCCAGCTCTTCCCCCACCCGCTGCCAGATGCGGACACCGCCATCGTCCAGGGGGTCGACCCGCATGCCGTGCGTACCGCCGTCGGGATCCTGGACGGTCAACCACGTCCCCACGCTGGCGGGCTGGGCAGCGACGACGCGGTAGGCGATGTCCGACCGGGTGAGCTGCGGGCGGGCACCGCCGGTCGACAGGCGCAGGCCCGCGGTCATGCAGGGGTTGCCGTCGCTGTTGAACGCGTGGCCGGCGATGCGGGAGAGGCCGGAGAGCTGCAAGGCGCTGGAGCCGCACTCGGCTGCCGGGGCGTGGCGGTGCTCGACGACGGCATCGTCGACGCTGGCCATCAGCACCCCCTCCGACAGGAGCACGTGGCCGCCCTTCATGTGCACGACCCCCGGCTCGGTCGTCGAGTCGATCTGGATGCGGCCCCCCTTGTCCAGCGCGATCGTCAGGCTGCCGTCTTCGTTGATCTTCAGCGCAGTGCCGAGAAGGTCATCGCGATCGGCCCCCTGCCCGACGGAGATGTGCCCGCCGTCACCGACCTCGACCGTGACCAGGGCGCCATCGCAGGGGACCTCGACGACCTGGTGGTCGTCGACGACGCTCACCATCTCCCAGGTCCCCATGAGCCAGGTCGGCAGGATGAGCGCCATGGGTTCCGGCGGGGGCTGCGGTGGTTCCTCGTCCCACAGGCCGCAGCCGAGCGAGAGGGTGGCGAACAGGCATCCGAGCGCGACGAGTCGGCGGGGCACGGCGAGATCCTCCGAGGCGCCTGATAATCCGGTGGGGCACACCGGCGAGGGGTTCAACGCCCGGGCAGGATCAGCCGGCGAGCCAGCACATCGGCGGTGAAGCGGGCCCGCAGGTAGAAGCCCCGGGGGCTGGTCCGCACCCACTCGCCCTCTTCGTCGAGCGCCCAGACGAGGTGATCGCTGTGGGCGCCCTTGGGGCGGAGCTGGAGGGCGCGACCGCGGCGGGCGTCGAGCTGCCAGATCTGGCCCATGTCGATGAGCTCGGTGAGCTCTTCGTAGTCGGCCTGCAGCACCCCCGCCTCGTCAGCGTCCGGGGTCCAGAGCACCGGGCTGCCGACGAGCCGCTCGGCGGGGCTGCTGCCCGCCGGGGTCACCAGGGGGATCCACAGCACCCGGCGGAGCTTCTTGCACACCCAGGAGTCCGGCCAGTGGCGTGGCATGCTGCCGTCGAGGGGAGCGGTGCAGACGTAGGTGCTCTCTCTTGGACACCCGGCTGGATCGACGGGGATCGACTTGAGCTCGACGCCGAGGTCGGGGAAGTCCGGCAACGCGCGGCTGCTGGCCGTGGCCCCCAGCGCCTGCTCGAGGACCTGGCCCGCCCAGCCCTTCGCCCGGCGAAGGTCGGCCGGCACGACGATGCGGCGGTCGGCCGCGAGGCGACCCAGCGACAGGCCGGCGAGATCGCGGGCCCGGGCGAGCAGCTCGGCCTCGTCGCGAGGGGGCGGCGGTGGGGGGATGAAGCGCACGGGTCTCCAGGGCGCAGCGACGGCGGCGGGTCTCGACTACCCTGTCCAGCAAGGGCGCGCGGCAAGGACAGGAGGCCGCCATGCAGGGCACACTCACGATGCTGGCCGTCATGCTGTTGTCCGCCTGCGGCGACAGCGGTTCCCTTGGGGGCGACAGCGGAACACCGACCGGGGACGGGGGCAGCGCCGATGGCGGCGCCAGCGACGGGGGCACGCCGGACGGCGGGTCCACGGACGGCGGCAGCCCCGATGGTGGCGCGGACGGCGGGATGGCGGACGGGGGCAGCGCCGATGGCGGGAGCGGCGACGGGGGCACGGCGGACGGGGGCAGCGCCGACGGCGGCAGCGCCGACGGCGGGACGAGCGACGGCGGCAGCGGCGACGGCGGGACGAGCGACGGTGGCAGCGGCGACGGCGGGGCCCTCGCCCTCGCCGATCTGCCCGCCGGTGGCCTCGTCATCAGCGAGGCCATGATCTGGACCGAGACGGCCTTCGAGGGCGGGCAGTGGATCGAGGTAGTCAACGCCGCCGGGGCCGACGTGGACCTCGACGGCCTCGTCGTCGGCGGCACCGACAGTCGCCGCGTCGACGGCAGCACCATCCTGGGCGACGGCGACCGCGTCGTGATCGGCGGCTCCGACCGTGCCGAGATCACCGGCGGCACCCCCGTCGACATCGCCCTGGGCGACGACTTCGTCCTGGCCTGGGAGGACGAGACCTGGACCCTGTCGCTCTCGGCGGCGGGCAGCCTGATCGACGCCGTCGCGATGGACTGGTCGTGGAGCACCGAGTGGGGCGCGAGCTACAACCTCGACCCCGCCCACGTCGACGTCGACGACAACGACCTGTCCACGAGCTGGTGCGCGGCGACGAGCAGCTACGGCGACCGGGAGCTGCGGGGCACCCCCGGGGCCGCCAACGACGACTGCCCGGACGACGACGACGGCGACGGCTGGACCGACGACGTCGACTGCGATGACGCGGACCCGACCGTCTACCCCGGCGCCGCCGACAGCCCCTACGACGGCGTCGACGCCGACTGTGCCGGCGACAGCGACTACGACGCCGACGGCGACGGCTTCGACAGCGACGACTACGGCGGCGCCGACTGCGACGACACCGACCGCTTCGTCCGCCCCGACGCCACCGACATCCCCGGCGACGGCGTCGACGCCGACTGCGATGGCGCCGACGCCACCGGCGACCCCATCCTCGGCGTCACCGATCTGTCTGCGGGCGACCTCGTGCTCTCCGAGGTCATGGGCTGGCCGGCCCATGCGGACCCCGAAGGCTGGTGGGTCGAGGTGTACGTGGCCGCCAGCGACCCGGTGCTCTTCGACGGGGTGGTGCTTCGGACCGAGTGGGGGAGCTGCGAGGCGGTCACCTCGACGGTGGTGGAAGCCGGGGGCTGGTTCCTGTTCGGCGGGCTTGACGACGCCGACCGCACGGGGGTCGACGTGGACATCGCCTGCAGCAGCCTGTTCCTCGACGAACTCTACGGGAGCCTGGCGGTGACGGACGGCAGCAGCACCATCGACGAGGTCCTGTTCGAGGGCGACTACGAGCTGGAGTGGGGCTCCGCCCTGGGGGTACGCCCCGACATGCTCAACGCCACCGACAACGACGACCTTTCGAACTGGTGTGTCGCGGTCGACACCTACGGCTTGGGTGACCACGGCACGCCGGGGGCCGAGAACACCTGCCCCGAAGACCTCGATCTCGATGGCTACGACACCCGCAGCGACTGCGACGACGAGGACCCCGACGTCCACCCCGGCGCGACCGAGACCTGGTACGACGGCGTCGACAGCGACTGCCTGGGCGACAGCGACTACGACGCCGACGGCGACGGGTGGGACAGCGACGCCTACGGCGGCACCGACTGCGACGACGCCGACGACAGCGTTCGCCCCGACGCCTTCGACCTGCCCGACGATGGCATCGACCAGGACTGCGACGGCAGCGACGCCACCGGCTTCGTCGTGCTGACGGTGGATGACCTCGCGGCCGGCGACCTCGTCATCACCGAGCTGATGCCCTGGCCGGGAGCCGTCCCGGACGCCCCCTGGTTCGAGGTCGAGAACCTCACGGGCGAGGCGGTGCTGCTGGAGGATCTGCGCATCGACACGCTGGAGGGCTGGCACAACGTGTCGTCGGCGCTGGTGGTGGAGGCGGACGATCGGGTCGTGTTCGGCGTGGAGGCGGACCTCGACCGCAACGGTGGCGTGCCCGTCGACTACGCCGATGCCGAGCTGTGGCTGTCCATCGAGGAGAGCGGCGACCTCACCCTGCGGGCGGGGCGGACGATCGTCGACGAGGTGAGCTGGAGCATGGACGAGTGGCCGCTCGATGCCGGCGCCAGCATGAGCCTCGACCCCACCCACACCGACGCAGACGACAACGACGACCCGGCGAGCTGGTGCCTGGGCGCCGACAGCTTCGGAGACGGCGACCTGGGGTCACCCGGCGAGCTCAACCCGAGCTGCTGACCGGCGCGCCTGTTTTCAGGCGCAGGAAGCCCGGACGGTAGGACAGCTCGACCAGGGCGCCGAAGAAGGCGTCGGCCGGCATCCGGCTGCGTCCGTAGGTGTCGATCGGCTGGCCGCGGCCGTGGACCAGCCAGGGGTGGCTGGGGTCGACGGGGTCGTCGTAGAACACCAAGGCACCGTCGAAGCCGTAGACGCGGACCTTGTGGGGCTGCCGGAGGAGGGCACGCAGGGCGGGGTCCGACGACGCCGAGGTGGGCGCATCCAGCGTCGCGAAGCAGACGGCACCGGCGGCGACCGTGCGGGCGACGATGCCACGCGCGTCACGGGCGAGATCGCCGATGGTCGCCGGATCGAGCCCCAGCGCCGCGACGAGGGCGGCGTGGCGGTCGGTGAGCACCGCCCAGGGCTGGCCGGTGAGCGCTTCGAGGAGCCGGTCGAAGGCCTGCAGGTCGATGCCGGCGCCCGGGAGCACCTGACCGTCGGGCGCGGTCATCGCGTCGCTGTCGTTGTCGTAGTCGTCGTCGGGGTCAGCCAGCTCCATGGCCGCGGCCTGGAACAGGCGGCTCAGCGGTCCGCGCTGGCCCTCGGCCACATCCCAGGTCAGCCGTTCCTCGTCGCGGCGGAGGATCTCGCCCCCCGGTAGCGGCGCCTCGCCCCCCGGGGACAGCAGGCCAGCCGCAGCGGCGAGGTAGCGCTGCGGTTGACGCTCGGCGAGGTGCAGCTCGGCACATGTGACCGCGCAGGTGCCCTTCAGGCCCTGGCAGATCCGCCCGGGCTCGTCGAGTGTGAGCAACATCTCGCCGAGCAGGCGGGCGCGTCCGACGGTCTCGTCCAGCCCCACCGCCACCTCGACCGGCCCCAGCCGGGCCAGCGGATCCGCCAGCGGCCCGCGTCCGAGGCGCCCAGCGGCCCGGACAACCGCGGCATGCCAGGTCGCGGCGTCTTCTCCCCGCTGCCAGGGATAGGGCGACCCGACGGGGAGCTTCAGGCCGAGCACGGCGAGCAGATCGGTCGACAAGGCGGCTCCGGGCGACGGGCGTCGACTGTACTCCCCGTGGCCCCGATCCGCCGCGACCCGAGCGCACAGGCTACCCTGGCGGCGCATGTCGCTGGATCGCCACCGTGTCCCCATCATCGCCGCCTGCCTCCTGGCCATGGCCTGGATGGGGTGGGAGGCGACCCGCTTCGCCGAGACCCGACAGGTGGGGATCCGGGCCGCCCTTCGCGACCCGCCCGCCTTCGAGGGGGAGGAGGTCCTCCTGATGATGTGGACCGTGCACACGGTCGAGCCCGGCGCCTGGGTCGCCGAGAAGTACGGTGAGACGGTCACCGTCGAAGGCGACAACGCCGGCCTCGCGCCCGGCCAGACCATCACGGCCACCGGCGTCTTCCACGCCGACGGCCCGCACGTCGAGACAGTCTGGCAGGAGGTCCACCACTGGCGCCGCGCCAAGCAGGCGCTCGGAGTGCTGGGCGTCGTGCTCGCCCTGCTCACGCTGCCCGGCGCCTTCCGCGTCGAGGACGGCAGGCTGGTGGAGCGTGGCTGACCTCATCACCCACGGCTGCATGGCGCTGCTGCTCAAGCGGGGGCAGGACAAGCTGTGGCCCGACGCGCCGCTGCACGCCGCCAGCTTCGTCGCCGGCAACCTGCTGCCGGACCTGCTGGCGCGGCTGCCGGCCGAGCTGTTCACCGTGGCGGCGTCGAGGGGTGTGGCCGTGCCGCCGATCCTGCTGCACGGCTGGGGCCCCTTCCACATCCCAGCGGGGATGGCGCTGACCTCCCTGATGCTGTCGCTGCTCTTCCCACCCGCCCAGCAGCGCGCCGTCTTCTGGAACCTGCTGGCCGGCATGCTGCTGCACCTGGCCACCGACCTGCTGCAGAGCCACGCAGGTGCTGGCTACCTGCTGCTCTTCCCGCTGTCGAAGCAGCCCTTCGAGCTCGGCTGGATCGGCAGCGAAGCCACCGTCTTCGTCGCCCCGCTGCTGGTCGTGCTGACGGTGGTGGCGTGGCGGCGGTCGCTCATCGACCGCCGGGGGGTCCGGCGCGGCACGGTCCCTCCAGGGGAGTTCCCCTGATCGGCCGGCTTCGGCCCCGACGCAGAGCGGCCGCTCGGTTCCGGACACGCTAACGAACAGCGCATCGCTCGGGAGCCACCATGCTGGTCGGACTGCTCACCCTCCTCGCCTCCAACCCCGCACATGCCTGGGGCTACCACTACCTCGTCACCGACCGGGCGCTGGAGCACGACAGCGTGACCTGGACGGACATGCCGGTCGTGGTCGAGAGCGTCGACAGCTTGGTCGCCGCCGACAGCGCCGCGCTGTCCCAGGCCATCGACGAGCACTACGCCTGGCTCCTGGCGCGAGGCAGCGAGCGCTTCAAGCGCCAGCTCATGCCGCGCGAGGGCGCGACACGGGCCGACCTGATCCGCGCCTGTCGCCTGCACCCCGGGGTCCACCTGCCCCTCGTCCTGCGGATCCTCCCCGACGGTGAGCGCCACGGCTTCGCGGTCGCGCCGGAAGCCGCCAGCCCCTACCTCCACGTGGTCGGGCCGCTCCTCGCCGACGTCGAGGTCACGCGCGAGGGCAGCACCGTCCCGGCCGGCGAGGTCTTCGCAACCTTCACCGACGAACCGGACTGGGGGCTCGACCACGAGCTGTGGGACTACGCCGAGTACGGCTACGGCGAGCAGCCCTTCGGCAAGCCCCAGGGCGAGAGCAGCAAGGCCCCCTTCCACATGCAGTTCGACCACGAGAACTTCCTCACCCGCGCGGTGACCGACCTCGACGAAGCGGTGGTCCCCGAACGCATCGACCTGTTCATGCGCCTGTCGAAGGCGGCCTTCTCCGCGGGCCACGACTACTGGGGGCTGCGCTTCGCGGCCTGGGCCACGCACTACGCTGAAGACCTCGCCCAGCCCTACCACTCCAAGGCAGTCCCGAGTGCCCGCTTCGGCTGGTACGTCCACTACCTGCTCAGCGGCAACAAGGAGACCATCGAGAGGGAGACCACCCAGCTCTCGGCCAACCGACACTTCGTCTACGAAGACTTCGTCGCCTACGGCCTGCAGCAGTCCTACCTCGAAGAGGTGCCCACCTACACAGCGCTCGCCGACTTCCTCCGCACGGGGGATGCGTCGCTGGCAGACGGCAAGACCGTGCTCGGCGCCGACGCCAGCGCCCAGGACATCGTCGACGCCCTCACCGGACCGGCCGCGAAGCACGCCTTCACCATCGACGACACGCTGCGCTCCTCCTTCCCCGCCGAGATGATGGAGGATCCGAGCTTCGACTACGAACAGGCACACGTCGACATCCGCGATGTCCTCCCCCAGGTGCCCGCGGCCAGCCAGGAGCTGCTGCTGTCCGAGACCGCCAAGGACTTCGCGCAGGCCGGTGCCGCCGCTCGGACCGTGCTGCTGGTGGTCGGCGCCGCGGACGCGCTGGCGGACTGAGCAACCGTCTGGTTGGGCCACGCCGGGGGAGGGAGTCACCCGCCGTCGGACGTCGCCGCGAGCTTCAGACCTGCGTCCGAAGTGGACACGGCGATGTCGGCCTTCATGGCGGGCTCGAAGTCGAGGGCCCCCGCCGTCGCGGGCAGGCAGAGCAGGGCCAGGGCAGCGCCGGGCAGCGCAGGTGACTTCATGGGGTCACCCACAGGTATCGTTGGCGGCTCCGGGTGTGCCGAGGTCGGCCCCCGCCGCGATCTCTGACGTCGCCGTGCACCAGTTCAGGCCGTTGTCGTTGCTGGTGGCGTCGAGCACCGTCGGGTCCAGGGTCATGCTGGCCCCGGTCGGGTCCGGCCAGTCCGTGCCGCCGTCATAGACGATGGCGTCCAGCGTCGAGACGCCGTCCCCGAGGGTGATCGAGTCCGCGCCGTTGCCGAGCACGAAGTCCGTGCCCGGGTAGACGTAGTCGACCGTGACGCCGCCGTTTGTCGTCGTGTCACCGTTCAGGCCGAGCACGGCGAAGTCACCCGCCGCCAGGACGACCGACGACGCCACCGTGAAGCTCTCGGTGCCATCGGCGTTCGTCACCTGCATCCCGGTCAGGTCGACGGAGGCGCCCGCAGCGTTGTAGATCTCGAACCACTCGCCGGAGCTGTCCGCGACCGCTGCCGGGTTCTGCATGATCTCGGTGATGACGAGGTCGCCGGCCAGCAGATCGGACATGCCGAGGTCCGCTCCGCCCACACCCGAGCAGGTCGGGTTCAGGTCACCCGGCGTGCCCAGGTCGCCGTCGCCGTAGATGGTGGAGCCTTCACACCAATTGGCGCCGTCGTCGTTGGCCGTGGCGGTCATCGATGTTCCGTGCAGGTTCATGGACGCCCCCGTCGGATCGGGGAAGGTCTTGCCTCCGTCGTAGAACACGTCGTCGATGGTGATCGAGGAGTTGGACAGGATGATGCTGTCGGCGGCGTTACCGAGGGTGAACCCGCTGTACTCGAAGTCGACGGGTGCGCCACCGTTGGTGGTCGTGTCGGCGTTGATGCCGAACACCACATAGTCGCCGCTGGCGACGACGAGGCTGCTGTCGACCGTGAAGCTGTCGCTGCCGGCGTCGGTGACCAGCAGGCCCCACAGATCGACGTCGGCACCCGACAGGTTGGTCACCTCGAACCACTCACCGGCGGAGTCGCCGACAGCGGCGGGATTCTGCATGATCTCGGTGATCACGAGGTCACCGGCCACCAGGTCGTCGACGGCCAGCGTGCTGGTGCCGCTGCTGCAGTCGTCGTTGCTGCTGCCCGGCGTGCCAAGGTCTCCGTCGCCGTAGATCGTGGTGCTGTTGCACCAATTGCCGGAGAAGTCGTTGCTGTCGCTGTCCATGGCCGTCTCGGCCAGGGACATCGAGGTGCCCGCCGCCACCGGGAAGCCGATGGTGCTGTCGTAGCCGATCCAGTCGATGACGGTGCCGCCGCTGATGAGCGAGATCTGGTCGAGGTCGTTGGCCAGCGTCATGCCCGCGTAGTCGTAGTCCACGGTCACGCCACCGTTGACGCTGGCGTCCCCGTTGATGCCGAAGACAACGCGACCGCCAGCCGGCACGACGAGCGTCCCGGAGACGGTGAAGCTGTCGGTGCCGTCGTCCTGCACGACCAGCCCATCGAGGTCGACCGCGGCGCTGAGCGTGCTGACAACCTCGAACCACTCACCGACCGAGTCGAAGACCGCGGCCGGGTTCATCATGACCTCGCTGATGACCAGGTCTCCCGCCGCGAGATCGGCGATGCCGAGCGTGGTGCCGCTGCCGGTGTCACCGACGCCTCCCGTGTCGCCCGCGGTGCCGCCGTCACCGACGACGCCCGTGTCGCCCGTCGTGCCGCCGGTGCCGGTGTCGCCCACGACCCCACCGTCCCCGACAACGCCGCCGTCACCCGTCGTGCCGGTGTCACCCGTCGTGCCGCTGTCCACCGGACAGGCGTCGTTCGCCGCACCCGGCGTGCCCTTGCCGCCATCGGCGACGATGGCGCTGGTGGCTTCGCACCAGTTGGCGCCGTCGTCGTTGCTGGTGGCATCCATGGTGTCCGGCGACAGGCTCATCGCCGCGCCCGTCGGATCCGGCCAGGTGGTGCCGCCATCGTAGGAGATCTGGTCGAGGATGGACTTTCCGTTGCCGACGACGATGCTGTCGGCCCCGTTGCCGAGGACGAAGTCCGACCAGGAGTAGGCCACGTCCACGGTCACGCCCCCGTTGGTCGCCGTGTCCGCGTTCACCCCGAAGACCACGTAGTCGCCCGCCGCCACCTCGACCGAGCCGGCCACCGAGAAGCTCTCGGTGCTGCCAGCATTGCGCACCTGCAGGCCGTCGAGGTCCACGGTCGACCCGCTGGCGTTGTACAGCTCGAAGTACTCTCCTGCGCTGTCCGAGACTGCGGCCGGGTTCTGCATCACCTCGCTGATCACGAGGTCACCGGCCGAGAGCGCGTACACGCTCACGGCGGTGCTGCCGCCGGTGTCGCCCGTAGTGCCGCCGTCGCCCACGACGCCACCGTCGCCTGTCGTCCCGGTGTCGCCCGTCGTGCCGCCGTCGCCTGTCGTCCCGGTGTCGCCCGTTGTGCCGCCGTCGCCGATGACGACACCGCCATCACCGGTGGTCCCCGTGTCGCCCGTCGTGCCGCCGGTGCCGGTGTCGCCCGTGGTGCCGCCGTCGCCGATGACGACCCCGCCATCACCGGTGGTCCCCGTGTCGCCCGTCGTGCCCGTGTCCACGGGGCAGGCGTCGTTGGCCGCGCCGGGGGTGCCCTTTCCGCCGTCAGCGACGATGGCGCTGCTGGCTTCGCACCAGTTGGCGCCGTCATCGTTGCTGGTGCCATCCATCGTGTCCGGCGACAGGCTCATCGCCGCCCCGGTCGGGTCCGGCCAGGTCGGCCCACCGTCGTAGGAGATCTGGTCGAGGATGGACTTGCCGTTGCCGACGACGATGCTGTCAGCCCCGTTGCCGAGCACGAAGTCCGACCAGGAGTAGGCCACGTCCACGGTCACGCCGCCGTTGGTCGCCGAGTCCGCGTTCACCCCGAAGACCACGTAGTCGCCCGCCGCCACCTCGACCGAGCCGGCCACCGAGAAGCTCTCGGTGCTACCGGAGTTGCGGATCTGGAGGCCAGACAGGTCCACGGTCGAGCCACTGGCGTTGTACAGCTCGAAGTACTCGCCGTCGCTGTCCGAGACCGCCGCCGGGTTCTGCATCACCTCGCTGATCACGAGGTCGCCCGCCGACAGCGCGTACACGCTCACGGCGGTGCTGCCGCCGGTGTCGCCCGTCGTGCCGCCGTCGCCCACGACGCCGCCGTCACCGACGAGGCCGCCGTCGCCGCCAACGCCGCCGTCGCCCGTCGTGCCGGTGTCGCCAGTGGTACCGCCATCGCCGATGACGACCCCGCCATCACCGGTGGTCCCCGTGTCGCCCGTCGTGCCCGTGTCCACCGGGCAGGCGTCGTTGGCGGCGTTCGGCGTGCCAAGGTCGCCGTCACCGTAGGCGCTGCTGCCCTCGCACCAGTTGCCGCCGTCGTCGTTGCTGGTGGCGTCCAGCGCGTCCGGCGACAGGGTCATCGACGCGCCCGTCGGATCCGGCCAGAGGGTCCCGCCGTCGTAGCCGATGGAGTCCAGCTCCGTCGTGCCGGCGGTCAGCACGATCTCGTCGGCGCTGTTGCCCAGCGAGAAGCCCGTGTACTCGTAGTCGACGGTCACCCCACCGTTGGTGGCCGCGTCGCTGTTGTTGCCGAAGACCACCGTGCCGCCGGCGGCCAGCACCACCGGTGCGTCGACGAGGAAGGCGTCGGTGTCGCGATCGGACACGCCGAGGTCGGTCAGATCGACGTCCATGCCCGACAGGTTCGTGATCTCGAACCACTCGCCGGCGCTGTCGCCAACGGCCGCCGGGTTCTGCATGACCTCGGAGATGACGAGGTCGCCGACCGCGAGATCGTAGATGGTCGCGGTCGAGCCGGTGCTGCCGCCGTCGCCGATGGTGCCTCCGTCGCCGGTGCCGCCCGTGTCGCCGCCACCGGTGTCACCTGTCGCTCCGCCGTCGCCGCCCAGACCGCCGTCTCCGCCAAAGCCGCCGTCGCCGCCAAGGCCGCCGTCGCCGACCGTGCCGCCGTCGCCGGTGGTACCGGTGTCGCCGACCGTCCCGCCGTCGCCCACCGCCCCGCCGTCGCCGGTGGTACCGGTGTCGCCGACCGTGCCGCCGTCGCCGACCGTGCCGCCGTCGCCGACCGTGCCGCCGTCGCCCACCGTCCCGCCATCGCCGACCATCCCGCCGTCGCCGGTGGTGCCGGTGTCGCCGCCGGTGTCGGCGACGCAGCTGCTGTTCGCCGAGCCGGGCGTGCCCAGGTCGCCGAGGCCATAGCTGGCCGAAGCTTCGCACCAGTTGCTGCCGAGGTCGTTGTCGCTGGCGTCCAGCGTGCTGGCGTCGAGGTTCATGGCCGCGCCCGTCGGGTCGGGCCACTCGGTCCCGCCGTCCCAGGCGATCTGGTCGATGGTGCCCGCGCTGTTGGACAGGATCAGCTCGTCGGCGCTGTTGCCCAGGCTCATGCGGCTGTACTCGTAGTCGACGGTGACGCCACCGTTGAGCGTCTCGTCGGCGTTCAGGCCGAAGACCACGTAGGCGCCGGCATCCACCACCAGGCTGCCGCTGATGGTGAAGCTGTCGCTGCCCGCGTCGCTGACGACGAGCCCATCGAGGTCCACGCTGGAGCCGGAGGCGTTGTAGACCTCGAACCACTCGCCGGCGCTGTCGCCGACCGCCGCGGGGTTCTGCATCACCTCGGTGATGACGAGGTCGCCGGCCAGCAGGTCGTCGACTCCCGGCGTGCCCGTGCCGGTGTCCCCACCGCCGGCGTCGGGGCCATCGGTGCCGCCACAGTCGCTGTCGACGCCGTCGCCGTCGACGTCCTTGGCGCCCGGGTTGATGGTGGCGTCGTCGTCGTTGCAGTCGTCGCCGCCGTAGGCGTCGCTGTCATAGCCGTCGCCGTCCACGTCGTAGTCGCTGCCCCCGCCGCAGTCGCTGTCCACGCCATCGTAGGGCAGGTCCTTGGCGTCGGGGTGGATGGTGGCGTCGTCGTCGTTGCAGTCTATGTCGGCGGTGTAGCCGTCGCCGTCGGCGTCAGTCGATGCACCCGAGCAGTCGTCGTTGTCGGCCGCCGGCGTGCCGTAGTCACCGTCGCCAAAGCTGGTGGTCGCTTCGCACCAGTTGGCGCCGTCGTCGTTGCCATCCCAGGACCAGGCCAGCGGGTCCAGGTTCATGGACGCACCGCTGGGGTCGGGGAAGGTGTAGCCGTTGTCGTACTCGACGAGGTCGAAGAAGCGGCTGCCGGCGCTGAGGTAGACTTCGTCTTCGCCGTTTCCGAGGGCAAAACTGCCCGCTTCCCAGGCCTGGTCCACCGGCGCCCCTCCGTTGAGCGCGGGGTCGTCGCTGGCGCCGAAGACGATGTAGCCGCCGGCGGGGATGCCCAGGCCATCGGGCACCTCGAAGAGGTCTCCCGAGGCGTCCGTGACGTTGAGCCCGTCCAGGCTGACGTCGCTGCCGGTGTTGTTGTACACCTCCACCCACTCGCCGTAGTCGTCACCGACCGCCGCCGGGTTCTGCATGATCTCGGTGATCAGCAGGCTGCCGACGTCCATGTCGCCCACGCCGAGGATCTCGTCGGTGGTGG
The DNA here is from genome assembly GCA_964599085.1 of uncultured Enterobacterales bacterium. Lineage (GTDB taxonomy): Bacteria > Myxococcota_A > UBA796 > UBA796 > UBA2385 > J125. The sequence continues at coordinate 14,318 of CAZRFD010000141.1, forward strand.
CGTCGAAGCCGTTGCAGTCCTGGTCGATGCCGTCGCCCACGACATCGGTGGCGCCCGGGTGGATGCTGCTGTCGTCGTCGTTGCAGTCGTCGCCGCCGAGCGCTTCGTCGACGTAGCCGTCGCCATCGCCGTCGCCGTCGAGGCCGCCGTCGCCGGTCCCGCCGTCGCCCGTGCCACCATCGCCGCCGCCGCCATCGGAGCCGCCGCCGTCCGCGCCGCCATCGGAGCCTCCGCCGTCGGTCCCGCCCCCGTCAGCTCCGCCGTCGGCACCGCCATCGGAGCCACCGCCATCCGTTCCACCACCGTCGGCACCGCCGTCAGCGCCGCCGTCGGTCCCGCCACCATCAGCGCCTCCGTCCGTGGCGCCGCCGTCGGGCGAGCCGCCGTCCATGATGCCGGGGATGGTGCTGGTGTCGCCGCCGTCTTTGTCGCCACAGGCAGTGACGGTGACGAGGGTCGACAGGAGGACGACGGTGGAGGGCCACAGCAGACGCATGGAGGACTCCGGGCGAGGAGCGAGGGACACGGTGGTGCGCACCCTGGCTGCGGCGGCACCACGTCGCCGCGACCTTATGCCAGCGAGGCACCTCCTGGCGAGCGCTTCAGCCAACCTCGGGCAGGCTGTCACAGCGTCGTCGCGCGTCGACGCCCGCGCCCCGGCGGCGCATCCGCGATACGCGGCGGCATGCCCGGCTTCCGACAGGTCCAGGACTCCCTGCCCACGCTCGGCGTCGGGCTGAGCCTGAGCTTCGGCGTCGACCCCGATCCCGTCGCCCTGGCCGACACGCCGGGCGGCCCCAGCTTCGTGGAGTATGCCGGCGCGGTCCAGGCCGACCTCGTGCTGCCCTCGGTGCTGCGGCTGCGGGACCTCGGCGTGCCCGTGCTGTACCACCCCTCCTGCCTCAACCTGTGCGGTCCCTGGCCGAACCCGCGCCCATGGCTGGATGCCGTCGCCGCCCACTGCGACGCCGTCGACAGCGCCTGGCTCGCCCAGGACGTCGCCACCTGCTTCGTGGGCGAGCGCCCCGGCTACTCCATCGATCTGGGCTGGTTCGTCCAGCCCATCCTCGACCGGGAGGGGCTCTCCCAGGCCATCGACCGTGTCTCGGAGGTCGTCGACGCCGTCCCCCGCCTGCTCCTGCTCGAACCACCGCCGGTCTGCTTCCAGATCGGGACGATGTCGGTGTTTGCGTGGCTCGGGCAGCTCGCCCACCGCACCGACTGCGGGATCCTCCTCGACGCCGGCCACGTCGTGAGCCACCAGCTCGCGCTGGGCCGCGACGACCTGCTGGCCGAGCTCGACCAGCTCGATCTCGCGCGCGTGGTCGAGCTGCACGTCGCCGGCGGCGTCATCGACACCCTCCCCGACGGAAGGCGCCACGTCTACCTCGACGCCCACGACCTGCCCATCCTGCCGGAGACCTGGCGGGTGGCCGACGCGATCATCCAGCGGGCGCCGAACCTGCGCGCCGTCTGCGTCGAGTGCGAGGGCGCGGTCGCCCACAGCATCCTGCCGGCGCTGCGCAAGGTCCGCGAGCGGGTCGCCCTCACCGCGGCCAGCGACAGCCTCCGGGCCCGGGCCCGCGCGGAGCTGTCGGCATGACCCCGGCCGAGACCCCCAGCCGCTACCTGCTGGCCCTGCTCTTCGACCCGGCCGCCCGGGCCGAGCACGCCGCCCACCCCGCCCGGGCCATGGCCAGCTTCGGCCTGAGCGCCGAGCAGGCGCGGGCCTTCGACGCCCTGGACCTCGACGCCCTGCAGGTCGAAGCCGCGGCCCGCCGCCGCTACCTCATGAGCGCTCTGTGCCGCGCCTACCCGCTCACCGCGGGGGCGCTCGGTGCCGCAGAGGGCGGGGCTGAACGCCTCGCCGCCTTCCTCGCCCACCCCCAGGCCATCCAGGGGGCCGCCGCCCGCAACGCCGCCTTCGGTGCGCACCTCGCCCGCCTGCTGGACCTGCCTCCCCTCGCCGACACGCCCGCCGTCGGCCGGCTGCTCGCCCCGGTGCTCGACCTGGAGCGGGGACTCGTGTCCGTCGCCGCCAGGCTGCGGGCGGCGGTCGCCCGAGGTCGTCCGCCCGACCCTCCCACCACCTGGCGCAGCGCCGACCGCAAGCGCAGGGCGCTGGCGCTGCCCGCACACCTGCTCGTCGTCACGCTGCCGGTCTCGCCCGGTGTTCTCCGGGCCGCGCTGCACGGCATCCAGCCACAAGACGCCTGGCAGCGCATCCGGGGCGGGGACCTCTCCTTCGCCCGCGTCGCCGCCGTCGCCGCCGCCGACCCGGCACCCGTCACCGTGCTGGCCCGCGCCATCGCCACCGGTGTGGCCCGGACCCGCGGCGTCGGGGGTGCCGTGGCCCCCCAGGTCGACGTCCGCCACCGCACGGTCGAGCTCGCCGGGCCGCCCCCGGGGCTGCTGCGCCAGTGCGACGGCAGCATGCGCCTGTCCGATCTCCCCGACCACCAGCGCCGCCTCGCCCGCGCCCTGCTCGACGCCGGCCTGCTCACGCTCGCAGACCCCGCGACCTGACGTCCGCTGGCGCACGCCTGCGTCCGCCTGCCGCAGCCGGACGGCGTCACGCTTGTCGCCGCGACAGGCTCTCGGTGGTGCCCCCCAACCTGGAGTCCCCATGGAGTCGACCGTCACCTGGACGCAGGGCATGGCCCTGCAGGGCGAAGCCAACGGCCACAGCTTCCCCCTCGACGCAGACGAGGAATTCGGCGGCAAGGACCTCGGCCCCCGCCCCAAGCCGCTGCTGCTCACCGCCCTCGCCGGCTGCACGGCCATGGACGTGGTCAGCATGCTGACCAAGATGCGCCAGCAGTTCACCGCCCTGTCGGTCAAGGCCGACGGCGAGCTGACCGACACCCACCCCAAGGTGTTCAAGGACTTCACCGTCACCTACACGGTGGAGGGTGACGTCGCGCCCGACCGCCTGATCCGGGCCATCACCCTGTCGCGCGACCGCTACTGCGGCGTCAACGCAATGCTGCGCAAGCACGCGCCGATCAAGACCCGCATCCTGCTCAACGGCGAGGAGCTGCCCGAGCCGCCGCCGACGGATTGAGCGACCGTCAGGTTGCGAGACGCCGGAGGGGGGAGTCGCCCGGCAGAGTGGTTGAACCGGGGAGGATTTCAGGTGCGAGCGATCCTCCCGGCGACGCGGCGGTGCGCTGGGCGGGTCTCCAGAAGGTCCCGCATGTGCGCGGCCGCATGTGCTCAATGCGGCATCCACCCGGACAACATTCGAGATGTGCTTGCACTTCGTTCCGATCCAGTATCTCCGCACCGGCAAATTCGGAACCAATCCGCATAACCTGCGCGATGTCACGAATGTTCATTCCGTTACCGTAACCTCGCGCCGTCACATGCTGAACCAACCCAGTACACATTCGAGATGTTGGACACCATGATGCCGCACGCCCACTGCCCACGAGAGTTGAACCGGAACAAACAAAACCTACTTCCAAGATGTCGTTCCAATTGGTGCCGGGTGAACGCCACCACCGCGAACTGCACCGGAATAAACAAGGATGACATTCGCCGTGTCATGCCAGTTTGTACCGCATCGGTGCCACCGCGCCGGCTTCATGCGAAATCCAACGGGACGACCTGGTGGACGTGCTGCCACGATTGAGTGCTCGATCTCGCACGCGCGCCACGCGACCGCCCGCGCGCAGCACAGCGCACTGCCATGTGTCAGCGGGCTGACACCAAGCGCCGCCATGATCTCGTGCTGATCACGCTGCTGGCGGACCAGCACGGTCCGCAGGCGCAGATCCCACGCAGACATCCACTGGAAGCACTGCCGGCGCAGCGTGGACCGCGCGGCTGCCGACGGCTCGGCTGGTGACGATTCGTGACATGCAGACGAGAGAAAGCGAGAGAGTACCGGGCAGATCGCTCGGGGGGAGCAGTTGTGCTTCCGCCGAGA
>CAZRFD010000142.1:0-17900 GCA_964599085.1 uncultured Enterobacterales bacterium
TCGCTCACCGAGCTGCCGTGGCGGTGTGATGCGGGGTTCTTGCCGTTCTCCAACGGGGACACAGATGCGAACCTGGGGGTGGTATGGGACTACGCCTTCCCGCTGGAGATGGGGGCAGACGACTACCTCGTGACATGGTCAGCCCGGGCCAGCTACAGGCTCGGCCGCCCGAGAACCGGCCAACCCACCGCCTACGTCACCGACCGAACGATGTCCGTCACCCAGCATCCCGCCGTGCTGGCCTTCGACAGCTACTCCCTCGACTGCATCCTGTACCTGGCCCGCATGGCCCTGGACTACGCCCGCGACCCAGAGGTCGGCCTGAACACAGCCGACGCCGACGCCTTCCGCCAGGCGGCGTCAGAGCTGGGCCGCTACGCCCTGCGCATCCTCGCCGACCGAGGCGCGTTGCTCATCCACGAGCTGGGGCATGCCTGGATGGGCGGCGGCCACTGCCGCCACGACTGCTGCTTCGTCCTCGCCGGCCGCCGCTGGACCTGCGCCGTGTGTGCACTGTACGGGCTCCCGGTGCAGTGGGCGTCGACGGTCGGGGCGACCTGGGGCCATGGAAACAGCGGCTTTGGCAGTGGCTGCACGGCCGGCACCGGCCCCAACGAGACAACGGCCACCTGGTGGTGCATCCTACCAGACCCCGGCACCGTGGACGGTACCGGCAGCTTCCTATGTGTTGCGTGCGACTCCACCGTGCCCGCCGCCGCTGAGGGTGTGCCATGATCTCGTTGATGCTCGCAGCGATGCTGCTCGGCGCAGGATGCGCTGGGCAGAAGGGACAGGACTCCGGGTGCGAGGAGGAGGGGTTTCGGTGTCCTCCCCTCGAAGGAACGAGCTGTTCAGGGTACGAAATCGGCTATCTTCTGTGTGACGGCGTATGCCAGCGCGTGTGGGAGTGCGGGCGAAATGTGGAGGGCTGGGGCAACATAAACGACATCCCCTGCGACTGCGTCCAGGACGACGGCACCCTCCGCGACGATCCTGAGTGCGAGCCCGTCAAGGAGTATTGACGATGCCCGGTCACCTTCCTCCCACGCTTCTGGCTTCGCTCCTGGCCACCCTCCTGCCGCTGTCAGCCTGCACCAAGGACTCCGACCGCGACTCGGCCTGTGCCGACCCGGCCACCGCCGACTGCCTCGACCTCGAAGCAACCGACTGTTCGGCCTGGGATCCGGGTGACTGGTTCTGTGACGACGACTGCGGCCGCGTCTGGGCCTGCTGGGGAGAGCTCGGCTGGCACCTCTACACCGGCGTCGACTGCGCCTGCGTCCAAGCCGACGGCACGCTGGTCGACACGCCGGAGTGCGACCCGCGGGGTGAGGGTGGGTAGGGGTCGCCCAGCGGCGCTTCGCCTCCGCGGACGAGGTAGGACCGGCGCCGAGGGCGCGCCACTGCCCCGGACGCTCGGGCCGGGGGGCGGCACCAGCGACGAGGGCTCGCCACTGCCCCGGGCGCTCGTGCCACCCCGTCTCTGTCGAACAGGCGGCGCCGGCACAGGGTGCATCACGCCCGCCTCCACTGCGCGCTTCCTGTGTGTTCTCGACGACCCCGGATTTGTCGACGGATCGGGAGGCTTCCGGTGTGTGGCCTGCGACCTCACCGTGCCCGCTGCCGCTGAGGGTGTGCCATGATCTCGTTGATGCTCGCAGCGATGCTGCTCGGCGCAGGATGCGCTGGGCAGAAGGCGCAGGACTCGGGCTGCGAGGAGGAGGGGTTTCGGTGTCCGAACCTGCAAGACACGGACTGCAGCAAGTACGGTGACCTGTACTACTTGTGCGACAATGTGTGCAATCGAGTTTGGGAATGTACAATCGAATATGGATGGTATCTCTACAGCGACATCCAATGCGACTGCGTCCTCGAGGACGGTACACTGCGCGACGCTCCCGAGTGCGAACCCACAAAGGTGTACTGATGGCTACCCCCCGCCTCGTGGTCGTCACGTCGGGCCTCCTCCTCACCGCCTGCACCAACGACACTGGCCGCGACTCGGCCTGCGTCGACCCGGCCACCGCCGACTGCCTCGACCTCGAAGCGACCGACTGCTCGGCGTGGGACCCGGGTGACTGGTTCTGCGACGACGACTGCGGCCGCGTCTGGGCCTGCTGGGGAGAGCTCGGCTGGCACCTCTACACCGGCGTCGACTGCGCCTGAGTCCAAGCCGACGGCACGCTGGTCGACACGCCGGAGTGCGACCCACGGGGCGAGGGTGGGTAGACTTCCCCCAGCAGCGCTTCGCCTCCGCGGACGAGGTGGGACCGGCGCCGAGGGCGCGCCGCAGCCCCGAACGCTCGGGCCGCTCCCACCTCCCCCGCTACCCGACCTCGGCGGACGCCTGACCGGCGACGCTCCGACCGCCCTCCCCCGCTACCCGACCTCGGCGGACGCCTGACCGGCGACGCTCCGACCGCCGTCGCCCGCTACCCGACCTCGGCCGACACCTGAAGGGCGACCTCGGCGTCCGGCCAGCGCCCGCCACCGAGCAGGGCGGTGGCGACGACCGCGGTCTGTTCGTGGCGCAGGCTTACGGCAAGGCGGCCGCCCAGCTCCGCGGCACGGGCAGCGACATCCCCATGCAGGCGCACGCGCGCCCGCCGCCAGCCGAGTACAGTGACCTCGGCCTGGCGGGGGTCCAGCGCCATGCCACGGCCGAGCGCCTTGAGCACGGCTTCCTTGACCGTCCACACGGCGGTGACCCTCCGGGCATCGCCGCCACACAGGCGCGCCTCGCCCAGCGTAAGCCAGGTGCTGACGAAGGCCGGGCCGCGATCCTCGATTCGTTCACGATCGACGCCGGGCAGGCCACCGTACACAGCGGCGGCGAGGCCCTGGCCGTCGGTGTGGGTCACGGTCAGCTCCGGAACCGGGCCGCCGCAGCCGGCACCCGGCACCAGGACGGGGCGGCCGCTCGGCAGGCTGTCGACGGTGAAGCCCTGGGTGGTCCAGCCGGTCAGGCCGCCCACGGCGAGCTTGGCCGCCTCTCGACCCGCGAGGCGGTCACGCTGCCGCCGTGCCGTGCCGCGGGCTTCGATGCTGGCCCGCTCGGCACCGGTCAGGTTGCGGACCCGACCGCCCGTGGCCCGGGCGATGACCGTGCGTGGCCAGCCGCCCTCGGGCGCCGGGATGCGATCGCCGTCGGGCAGCGGCCCGGTCTCGATCATGCGGAAGCCGCGCACCCGCAGGACCGCACCGTCGGGACCGTCCACGTCGATGTCGTAGGACTCGCCGCCGCCGTGTTCGTGCACCATGACGTTGAGGGGTTCACCGTCGCCGATGGTCCGTTCGAGGACCACGTGGTCGATGCTGGCGGGCAGGGCCATGACGCCGTGCAGCGCCATGCGGTGCAGGCCCGCGGCCTGGAAGGCGGCTTCCAGCACCAGCGGCATGCTCACCAGCCCACCGGCGATGAAGGCGTGTTCCACCATGGCGTCGGCCAGCAGGTTGCGCGAGGCGACAGCACCAGCGTCCCGCAGCACCTGGAAGGACTCGCCGTGGAAGAAGCGCTTGTAGATGGCGCCCCGGTTGATGCCCTCCTCGGCGAAGAAGGCCGGCGGTAGCGGCTCTGTGGGCGGTGCCTCGTCGAGCAGCACCTCGGCCTGGAAGGACTCGACCACCTGCTGGCGGCCGGTGCGCAGGGTCCGTTCCGTGGACAGTGTACAGAACACGGCCCCGTCTTCCATGGGCTCGGCGCGCACGACGACTTCGACGGGCTCGCCGCGGTGCAGCTTGACCGGCTTGTCGAAGACGACCCGACGGGCCCCGGCGTAGTGGCTGCCGGGACGCGTCGCCGCCGCTGCCGCCGCCATCAGCTCCAGGCCGATGACGCCGGGCAGGACGGGCGTGCCCTCGATGCTGTGATCCTCGATCCACATGTCGCGCTCCACCGTCAGCCGGCGGCGGGCGATGACACAGTCACCGTCCAGCTCCATGCTGTCGAGCAGGGCGTGGGTGGGCCGCACCGTCATGTCGCCGAGGCGACCGGCGACGACCACCTCACCCTCCGTGCCAGCGGCGATCATGTCGACGAGGAGGTCGGCCCCCGGTCCGGCCGGCAGCAGCTCGACGCCCCGATCAGTGAGCAGTCGCTCCATGCCACCGCGCACCGCCATGCCGACGTCACCCCAGGCGGTCCAGCAGACGTGCAGGCTGCGGGGCCGTGCCAGGCAGACCCGGGCCATCGCTTCGTTGGCGGCGGCGTAGTCGACCTGGCCAGCGTTGCCGAAGCGGCCGGCCACCGACCCCATGGACACGAACCAGGCGTCGGCTTCGAGCGCGTCCACCAGGGCCAGCCCGCCGAGCGCCTTGCCGTCGTAGACGCGGTGGAAGGCGGTGGCGTCCTTGGTGGCGAGGGGGCGGCTCTCCTCGACGCCGGCGCCGTGGATGCAGCCGCCGATGGGACCGCCCATGGTCTCGCGCACCTGGTCGAGGACGCGGCGGACCTCGGCCGGATCGGAGAGGTCGACCTCGAAGAAGCCGACCTCCGCGCCGGCGGAACGCATGGCGACGAGGTTCTGGCGGGCCTCCTCGGCCCGGCGCAGCGGCGCGAGGCGCGCGTTGATCCGCGCGGGGGTCGCCCGATCACCGTCCGCCTCGATCTCGGCCTTGATGCGGGCCTTGGCGGCCGCCTCGTCGAGGGGGTCCTCGGCCGGAGGCGTCCGGGCCAGCAGCGCGAGGCGCACCGGCCCGCGCCGGGCGAGGGCCTGGGCGACCTGGGCGGTGATCCCGCGGGTGCCCCCGGTCAGCACGACCAGGGGAGCGCCGGTCAGCGTGCCGCCGGCCTGGGGGAAGGGCAGTCCCTGCAGCTCCACCGTGGAGCGGCCCTCGGCGGTGCGGAAGATCTCGACGGCGCCATCACCGGCAGCCAGCTCGCCGCAGACGAGGGCCGCCGCGGCGGAGTCGTCGAGGCCAGGATCGACGTCGACGACGCGGGCGTCACAGGCCGCCCACTCACGACCCAGCGCCTTGGCGAGCCCCGCCCGGCTGCCACCGCGGCGGGCGGCGTCGAAGCTGCCGGCGGGACGCGCGCCCAGCCGGGTCAGGCAGACCCAGTCGCCGGGCAGGCCCTGGGTGCCGTCCGGGCCGGCGCGCTCGGCGATGCGCCGGGCAGCGTCGAAGCCGACCATGACGTCGTCGGAGGCATCGACGACGGCGTCGGCCCGCTCGGACAGGCGGCCGCCGCGGGCGAGGACCTCGTCGCGGATGGCGGAGGCCAGGGCGCCCTCTCCGAGGACGAGGACCTGGCGGCCGCGCAGGCTGCCGTGGGCCCAGGGTTCGCGCCGCACCAGCACGGGCCGACGGATGCGGAAGCTCTCGGGGAGGCCGCGCGCCCAGGCGGGGCTGGCGGCGCCACCCTCGGCGACAGGGACCCAGCCCGTCTCCTCTTCCTTGGGGGCGGCCGCCTCCGCTGTCGCTGGGGCGTCGTCAGGCGCTACCTGCTCCGCCGGCGCCCCGGCGGGCACGATCACCGGCACGTCGTCAGCGGCAGGAGCTTCGGCCGCAGCCGCCGGCGCGCTGGCGGGCGCAGAAGCCCCAGTTCCCGCCTGCTTCGCCGCCACCTTCTCGGCCAGCCAGCCGGCCAGCGCACGCACCGTCCGGAAGTCGGCGAGGTTGAAGTCGTCGTCGCGCTCCAGGCCGTGGCGGTCGCGCACCTCGGCGAAGACCTCGGCCTGCTTGACCGTGTCGATGCCGAGGTCGGCTTCGAGCTCGTAGTCGGGGTCGATCTCGTCGGGGTCGTAGCCGGTCTTCTCGGCCAGCACGGCGACCAGCTCCGCCAGCGTCTCGTCCAGCGTGTCGCCCGATGCCAGCAGGCCCGCAGGCTCGGCGGAGACCACGCCAGCGACGGCGTGGATGAAGGCGTCGGTGCCCGCGGGGGCCTTCGGCCGCGGCGCGGCAGCCGGGGCCGCCGCTGGCAGCGGCACCGAGACAGCCGCGTCCCCGTCGGCCGGCATCCGCGACGCCAGCCAGCCGGCCAGCGCGCGCACCGTGCGGTGGTCCGAGAGCTTGAAGTCGTCGTCGCGCTCCAGGCCGTGGCGATCGCGCACCTCGGCGAAGACCTCGGCCTGCTTGACCGTGTCGATGCCGAGGTCGGCTTCGAGCTCGTAGTCGGGGTCGATCTCGTCGGGGTCGTAGCCGGTCTTCTCGGCCAGCACGGCGATCAGCTCGTCGAGCGCCCGCGTGCTCCGGGCCGCGCCCGGGAGCGGGTCGAGATCGTCGATGAGCTGCGGCGGGGCCATCACCTGGACCTCGGGCGGCGGGGTGCTGGCCTGGGCTTCCGGCTGGGCGGGGGCACCGTCGACGACGCGCAGGGTGCGATCCTCGACGACCAGCGTCGGCGCCTGCAGCCCCGAGATCCGGGCCAGCCACGCGCTGCGGCGCGGCTGGTCGACCACGCGCCGCTCACCCTCGGCCAGCTTCTCCCAGGCCAGCAGGGCGAGCTGCGAGCCGAAGCCCGCCGCCAGCCGGATGGCGAAGCGCCCGCCGAACGGGCCCCCGCGCGACAGCGTCAGGTCACCGAGGTCGGGGTCGGGTTCCTTGAGGTTGGGCACCGGCGGCACCCGCCCCTTCTGCAGCGCCTTGATCGCCACGGCGTCTTCGATGCCGGCGCCCATGGCGTGGCCCGTGAAGCCCTTGGTGTTGGTGACGACGACCTGGTTGGCGGCGGCACCGAAGGCCCGGCGCAGGCTGGCGATCTCGGCGGCGGCCGAGCCCCCCTTGGCCGGCGTGTAGGTCTCGTGGCTCATGAAGAGCGCGCTGCGGGCGAAGCTGTCGCGGCTGACGCCGGCGGCCCGGCAGGCGTCGTCGACGAGCCGGTCCATCTCGCGGGCGATGTGCTCGGCGTCGAGGCGCGTGCCGTGGAAGGCCGAGTTGCCCAGGCGATCGGCGAGGAGGCGGGCCAGGGGCACCATGCCCCGCGCGGCGACGTCTTCTGCCCGCTCGATGACGAGGCCCACGGCCCCCATGCCGAGGATCATGCCGTGGCGGCGGGCGTCGAAGGGCAGGGCGGCGTCTTCGACGCGTTCCTTGGTCGTGGCGGCACCCGCGGCGAGGAAGCCGGCGCCGATCCACTCGAGGAGCTGCTCGTTGGTGACGTCGTCGGCACCGACGACGACGACGCGGCGCGCCCGCCCGGTGCGCAGCCAGTCCGCGGCGATGCAGACGGCCTGCGAGGTGCTCGCGCAGGCGGCGTTGACCTGGGTGTTGGGCCCCCGCGCGCCGATGAGCTGGGCGAACTGCGAGTGGCCCATGGCGAGGATCTGGAAGAGGAAGCGCCGGTCGAAGCGCCCCTCGCCGTCGTCACCGCCGGTCTGGAGGTGCTCGATGAGGTTGCTGTAGCCGGGGAAGGCGCTGGCGAAGACGATGCCGGTGTCGTCGCGCAGCTCTTCGGGCAGGGCCCAGCCGGTCGCCACCTTGCGCCCCGTCGTGGTCTGCCGGAAGGTGCGGACCATCGGGATGCCGGCGTCGCGGAGGGCTTCGATGCCCGCGGCGAAGGCCAGGCGGGTGGTCACGTCGAGGGCCTTGTCCAGCGACTCGTCGATGCCGTAGTCGGCGACGACGTCGAGGCGGCCGCCCACACCCGCGAGGCGGATGACGTCGTCGCGTTCCGTGACGGGCACGAAGTCGCCGCGGCCGGTCTGGGGGTCCTTGTGCAGGCGGACGATGTGCTTGTGCAGGAAACGATCCTGCGTGCCCTCGTCGAGCTGCACGATGAAGTTGCCGCCATCGAGGATGGCGTCGACGTTGTCGTCAGCGAAGATCTCGTCGCGACCCGGCAGGCCGACGCTGGCGCCGGAGCAGACCACGTCGACGGCGGCGGGCAGGGCCGAGGGCACGGCAGAGGAGGGTGCGGGAGAGGGGGTGGGTGCGGCGACCGGTGGCGCAGCCGCGGGGACCGGCGCGACCGGCTGGGGGCGCGGCATGGCGGCGACGAGCGCGGCGACGAGGCTCTGGACGGCCGGCAGCACCGAGCGGGCCATGGCGTCGGCGTCGGCGTCAGCGAGGCCGGCGCGGACCGCACCCTCGACCAGGGCCGACAGGGCGTCGGCTGGCAGGGCGGCCGCGGGGGTGCCAGGCGCGACGGCGGAGGGCCCTGCGACCACCGCCGCGGACACGGGCGCCGGCACGGCGGCGGCGGGCGGCAGGGAGCTGAGGGCGCTGCCCTCGAGCAGCCGCGCGCCTCCCCGGGGGATGGGGCGGGTCGCTCCCAGCTTGCGGGCGGCGTAGTTCGTCAGGTCGCGCAGGGTCTTGTGGTCCCGCACGCGGAAGTCGGGATCGTGGTCGAGCTTGAAGCGGTCGCGGACGAGGGCGACCAGCTCGGCCTGCTTGATGGAGTCGATGCCGAGGTCCGCTTCCAGGTCGTCTTCCAGGCTCAGATCGGCGACCCGGTAGCCGGTGGCCTGGGCGACGATCTCGGCGACGGCGCGGGCCACACCCGTGGTGGCGCCGGTCGGGGCGGTGGCGGCGCCGGCGCGTTGGAGGCGGGCCTCGATCATGGCCGTCGTGGCCCGCCGCGGCGGCTGCTCGGCGAAGAGCTCGGGCACGCCCGCGGTCGGCTCGGGGCGGACCGGGAAGCCGAGCGTGACGAGCGCGGCCAGGGCGTCGTGGATGCTGCGCAGCCCGCCCCGCTTGGGGTGGTTGGTGTAGAGGGCGCGGTGCGGGCGACGCTTCAGGGTGCTGACGACGAAGCCGCTGAGCGCCCGCTTGGGGCCGCACTCGACGAAGATCCGCGCGCCGTCGTTGTACATGCGCTCGACCTGCGCGGTCCACTCGACCGGGCTGGCCACCTGCTGGGCGAGGATGTCGATGATCTCGGCCCGGGCGTCGGGGCCCGTCGGGTAGTAGCGGCTGGTCACGTTGGTCGTGATGGGGCGTCGCGGCGCCCGGATGTCGAGCCGCTCCAGCACCCCCCGCAGCGGTTCGCTGGCCGGGGCCACGATGCGGCTGTGGAAGGCGTGGCTGACGGGGATCTCGTAGACCGTGATCCCGCGGCTGCGGAAGGCCTCGATCGCGATCTCGACGGCCATGCTCTCGCCAGCGATGACCGTCTGGGTCGGGCAGTTCTTGTTGGCGGCGACGATGTAGCCGGGCACCTCGGCCAACACGCCCATGACGTTGTCGACACCAGTGGCGATCCCCGCCATGCGGCCCGGATCGTCGAGCTTGATGTTGGCCATCTCGCGGCCGCGGGCGCTGACGGCCTGCAGCGCGTCCTCGAAGCTCATGATGCCGGCGGCGACGGCGGCGGCGTACTCGCCCAGCGAGTGGCCGGCGACCATGTCGGGGAGCACCCCGTGGGCGGCGAGCACCCGCAGGATGGCGATGTCCACGCAGAGCGTCGCGGGCTGGGAGATCTCCGTGGCCCGCAGCGCCTCGAACTGGGCGTCCTCGTCCAAGGCCGGATCGCGCCGGATGTAGGAGGTCAGGGTGCGGCCGAGGATGGGCTCCATGACCTCGTCGGCGACGCGGAAGGTCTCGGCTACGACCGGGTAGCGCTCCGCCAGATCGAGCCCCATGTCGATGTACTGGCTGCCCTGGCCCGTGAACAGGAAGGCCAGCTTGCCGTCGGCGGGGGCCTCCTCCACGTAGATCCCGCGGCCGCGGAGGAATGAGGGATCCTTGCCGCGGCCCAGCAGCTTGGCGGCGCGGTCGGCCTGCTCGGCCTGTTCGTCGGCGGTGTCGGCAGCGGCCGCCATGCGAACGGGTGCCGAGGGTTCAAAGGGCCCGTGCGCACTGGGCCCGCCCTGCAGGCGCCGGACCAGCTCGTCGCGGTCATCGGCCGAGACCGCCCAGATCCCGCGGGGCAGATCGGCGCTCTCGGAGACGGGGGCAGCCGCAGCCGCCGGGGCCACCGGGCGCGACAGCAGGTGCCGCTCGTGGGGGGGGAGGTACTGCTCCAGGACGGCGTGGAAGTTGGTCCCGCCGAAGCCGAAGGCGCTCACGCCGGCGCGCCGGATCCGGCCCGTCGGCCAGGGCTCGGCGCGGGTCTGGACCCGCAGCGGCACGACGTCGAAGGGCACGTCGTCGCGCGGGTGGGAGAAGCCGAGGGAGGGCGGCAGCACGCCGTTGTGGATCGCCAGCGATGCCTTGATCATGGCCGCCGCACCGGCGGCGCTCTTGAGGTGGCCGATGTTGGACTTCACCGACCCGATGCGCACCGGACCGCGGTCGCCGCGGCGGCCCGGCCCGATGTTCTCGGAGAGGCACTCCACCTCGACCTTGTCGCCGACGACGGTGCTGGTGCCGTGGCACTCGACCAGATCGACGTCCGCCGGGTCGACGTGTGCGGCGGCGTAGGCCCGCTGCAGCGACAGCTTCTGGCCGACCGGGTTGGGCGCGGTGATGCCCTTGCCGCGACCGTCCGAAGACGCGCCCACGCCGCGGATCACGGCGTAGATGCGGTCACCGTCGCGTTCGGCGTGATCGAGGCGCTTCAGCACCAGGATCCCGCAGCCCTCGCCCATGACGAAGCCGTTGGCGCCGTCGTCGAAGGGAGTGCTGCGGTCGGGGGAGAGCGCGCCGATCTTGCTGAACTTCACGTAGGTCGCGATGTCCATGGAGCGGTCGACGCCCCCGGTCACGACCATGTCGTGGTCGCCGTCGACGAGGCTCTTGATCGCCGTCTGGATGGCGGCCATGGAGCTGGCGCAGGCGGCGTCCACGGTGAAGTTGGCGCCGCCGAGGTCGAAGGCGTTGGCGATGCGGCCGGCGATGACGTTGGCCAGCTCGCCGGGCATGGAGTCTTCGGTGATCGGCGGCAGCTGTGACTTCAGCTTGGCTTCGAAGGCGTCGAGGAGGGCCTGCTGCTGGTCGGCCGGCAGGGCGTCGAAGCCCGGGGTTCCGGCCAGCGCCTGGCGCAGGGCAGGGGTCCGCACGCGCAGCGTGGTGTCGTTCTCCAGCTCGCCGCCCATGGAGTTGCCGAGGATGACGGCGCAGCGGCTGCGGTCGAACTCCTTGCCCGGGCCCTTCATCACGGCGCGGTAGCCCGCGTCTTCTATGGCGTCGGCGACGCTCTCCAGGGCGATCTGCTGCACCGGGTCGACCGAGGCGGCGACCTTGGGCGGGATCCGGAAGCGGCGCGGGTGGAACGTGAAGTCGTCCAGGAAGGCGCCGATCCTGGCGTAGCTCTTGTCGGGGACGTCGTGGTCATCGTCCCAGTACAGGGCCGGATCCCAGCGTTCCACCGGGACCTCGCGGATGGCGCTGCGCCCCTCGACGATCGACCGCCAGAAGCTGTCGATGTCGGACCCGCCCGGCAGGCGGCAGCCCAGCCCGATGATGGCGACGGCGGTCTCGGTGACGGTGTCCGTGGCGACCGCGCCCGGCGGCGGCCGCAGGACGGGGGCGTCGGAGCCCGAGGAGATGGCGGCGCGGTAGGCACCGAGCAGGCCGGCGATGCTGCCGTGGCGGGTGGCGAGCTCGGCGGCCTGACGCAGGGCGAAGCCCGCCGGCCAGGCGACGCGGGTGGGGTCGGCAGCGGTGAACCAGCCGGCAGCCAGGTCCCAGAAGGGGGCGCCGTCGAGCAGCCGGCGGAGCACCGGGGCGAGGGGCGAGGCTTCCACGCGCAGGCCGTTGAGCACGTGGGTAGTGGAGGCGTCGGCGCGCTGGACCCGCGCGGCGAGGGCGTCGGGCAGCGCCAGTTCCGGCAGGGCGAGGAGGACGTCGGAGAGGATCACGCCGGCGACACCGGCTTCGGCGGCGGCCGCCACGTCGCCGGGCAAGGAGCCCGCGTCGAGGATCACCGCCTGGTCGGCGGGGAGGTCTGCGAGCAGCTCCAGGCCCGGAGCGGCGCCGCAGGGACCGCCGGCTTCGAGGCCGCGGAGCACGATCCCGTGAAATCCATCCGGGGTCGCCCCCGGCGCCGTGATCTCACACCAGCAGGTCCGTCCCGGCACGGTCGGGCCGCTCCCGGCGACGATGACCGGGCCGTCGCCCGGCGCGTCCTGGCCAGGGCGCACGCGGACCCAGGCGCCGGCCGGCACGTCGGCGGCGGCGCCGCAGGTGAGGTCGATCACAGGCACGCCACCGGCCGCCTGGACGGTCGCGGCGAGGGCGGCCCGTTCGGCGGGGAGGAGGCACAGGAGGAGAGGGGATGCGAACGCCGACGGCGTGGTCATGCAAGCTCCACTGGACAGCGTGGGCCATAACGGGGCAGCCGAGCACCCTGCACCGTGCGAAGCCGGCTACGCAGCTACGGGATCGCGCGTTCGCGCACGGCCGCCGGTTCGCTCCGGGGCCCGCTGGAAGCGCGGGGTCCAGGTCGACTCCGAGGCGGCGAGATGGCGGGGCAGCGGGGTAGTGCAGCAGCGTGGCGCACCGTGGACAGCCACGCCGCGCGATAGCCCCCCGCCATGAGCACCCTGCTCCGCGCAGAGGGTCTGACCGTGCGCTTCGGCGGGCGGACCCTGTTCGACCGTCTGGATGTCGAGGTGTCGGCCGGCGAGCGGCTCGTCGTGCGCGGCCCCTCGGGCTCTGGCAAGACCACCCTGCTGCGGGTGCTGGCCGGGCTGAGCCGGCCGGACGCCGGCAGCCTCTGGCTGGGAGCGGATCGCTTCGAGGCGATCGGGGGTCCGCGCTGGCGGGCCCGTGTGGCGCTGCTGCTGCAGGGCGCCCCAGCACTCGCGGCCTCCCCCGCGGCCCTCGCCGACGAGCTGCGCGGCTACCGCGTCCGCCAGCAGGGGGGCTGGAGCGACCCCGCCCCCATCGCCAACCGCCTGCTGCTCGACGGCGAGAGCTGGCGACGAGCCTGGAACCTCCTGTCCGGGGGAGAGCGCCAGCGGGCCCACCTCGCCCTGGCGCTGGCCTGCGAACCCGAGCTGCTCCTCCTCGACGAGCCGACCAGCGCCCTGGACCCGGCGGCCACCGCCGCCGTGGAAGCCGAGCTGTCGGGCCGGACCATCGTCTGGGTGACCCACGACCGCCACCAGGCCGAACGCCTCGGCGGCCGCTGCCTCGACCTGGCGGCGTCGTGACCGGCCCGGTCGAGATCACCTGGCCGCAGCTCGCCCTGGCGGCGGGCCTGCTGCTGCTCCATGGCCTCGCCAGCCTGTGGCTGCGCCTGGAGCTGGGTCGGCAGGTCCTCGTCGCGGCAGTCCGCACCACGGTGCAGCTCGGCCTGCTCGGGCTGGTCCTGGTGCCGGTCTTCCAGAGCGAACAGCCGCTGCTGGTGGCGGGCATTGCCCTGCTGATGGTCATCCTCGCCGCCCGCGAGGCCACCCGGCGCCCCTCCCGCAGCAGCGAGGGCATGCTGCTGACCAGCCTGTCCAGCATCGCCCTGGCGGCGGCCGCCTCCATGGCGGTGGCGCTGCTGGTCGTGCTCCGCGTCGATCCCTGGTGGAGCCCGCGCTACCTCATCCCCATGCTCGGGATGGTGCTCGGCAACTCGCTGACGGGCGTGTCGCTGGGGCTCGACCGGGCCCTGGCCGGCCTCGACGAGGGCCGCGATGTCGTCGAGCTGCGCCTGGCACGCGGCGCCACCTGGTGGGAGGCGGCCCGCCCTGTCGCCCGCGACGCGATCCGCACGGGCCTCGTCCCCATCCTCAACGCCATGAGCGTGGCCGGCCTGGTCAGCATCCCCGGCATGATGACCGGGCAGATCCTCGGCGGCACGGACCCCGGGCTGGCGTCCCGCTACCAGATCCTGATCATGTTCCTCATCGCCGGCGCCGTGGCCATCGGCACCACACTTGGCGTGCTGCTGACGCTGCGTGCCTGCTTCGACGGGCGCCACCGGCTGCGCGTCGACCGGATCCACGGCGGCTGAGCAACCGCCCGCACTGCACGGGTTCAGCCCAACGGCACGATCAGCCCAGCGGCATGATCAGCCCAGCGGCACAGCGAGCACCGGGCAGGTCGCCCGCCGGATGACCTGTTCGGTCTTGCTGCCGCGGATGGCGTCGGCGAGCGAGTCGTGGCCCCGCGTGGCCATGACGATGAGGTCGGGCCGGCTGTTGTTCATGGCGTCGACGATGCCGTCGACGACGTCGCCCTTGCGGACCTGCTGCTTCCAGGTCCAGCCCGCGCGATCTGGAAGGCGCAGGGCCGGCACCGAGCGTTCGCCGGCGTGGAACTGCTCGATCTCCGCCGCCCGCACACCCAGGACGTCGAGGAAGGCTTCGAGCACGTCGACGGCGTGCTGCAGTTCCCCGGCCTTGCCGCCCACCGGGAACAGCACGCGCCGGATCTTCACGGTGCCCGTCGCTCGATCGACGAAGCCCGGCACGTCCTGCGGCAGGAACAGGGTCACCGCGCCCGAACGACGGGCGATGGCCTCAGACACGCTGCCCTGGCGCAGCCGCTCCCAGCCGGTCCGCCCCTCGGTGCCGAGCACGATGATGTTGGGGATGCGCTCGATGACCGCCCGCACGATGCCAAGCTCTGCGTTGCGGTCGACGCGATCGTCGCGTTCCACGTCCAGCTCCAGCGAGGGGACGTCGGCTTCGGTGGATCCGGCCGGGAGCAGGCCCCAGTCGACGAGGTAGTCCAGCGCCGAGGGCATGCCGGTCCAGTCGACGGTGTGGTCGGGGTCGGTGCGCACGTGCACCGCGGTCAGCGCCGCGCCGGTGCACAGGGCGAGCTTGAGGCCGTGGGCGAAGACCCGGTTGGATCCGTCCTCGAGATCGACGGGGACGAGGATGCGATGGATACCGGGATCGATGGGCACGGACACCCCCTCTCCGAGACATGGGACGATGGTGGGGACTGAGTTGTCCCTCGCCTATCGCCTCTCGGCCCCGCAGACCCGTGCCCGCGCTCTCCCCCGCCTCCAGATCCGCCCGCCGCAGCGTCCCTCGAGGCCCCGGCAAGGTCCTGTTCCCCGTCGTGATCGGCCTGGCCCTGCTGGCCTGGGTGCTCGAGCTGGGCCAGGGTCGACGGCGAGCGCCGGTGGCAGGCGATCCGGGCGGCCCTCTGGTCGAGGTGCCGGCGGCAAGCCCGGAGGTCTCTCCGTGAGTACCACGCTCACCCTGACGATCGGGACCGGCGTCGAGGGCGAGGGGGCGGCGCTCTGGGGTGTGGGCGGCGCACCGGCGACGGGGCTGTTGCCGCCCGGCATGGTGGAGCGGATCGCGGGCGAGGTGGAGGCCGCGTTGGCTGCCCCTGCGGGCCTGCTGCTGGCCGCCAGCGACGTGGACAGCGCGGCGCGAGAACGGGCCGCGGCCGAAGCGCTGGGCCGCCTGGTGGCGCCGCCGGGCATGCAGGCGATCCGCGACGCGCTCGTCGCCGCCCGGAGCCGGAGCGAAGCCTTGGTGCTCGCGGTGGATGCACGCAGCGACGCGCTGCGGCGCCTGCCCTGGGAGCTGCTGGCCGGCCTCCCACCCGGTCGCAGCCCCCTGGGGGTCGACGCCGTCGTGCGCCTGTCGACGCGGGAGCCCCCAGCGGCCCCGTCCCCCGCTGACCGCCTGGACGTCCGGCTCTGGGCGCCCCAGGCCGACGATCTCGTTGTCGAGGCCGTCGTGGACGGACTGCGCCAGCGCGCGGAGGCCGACCCCCGGATCGCGCTCGTCGAGCTGCCCGCCGACCTGGTCGGCACCCCGCCGCGCCCCGACGGTCCGGCACTGCTGCACGTGGTCAGCCACGGCCTCGCGGCGATCTCCGGCGTCGGGCTCGCCGGTCCCGGCGGCGTGCAGGCCGCCGAGACCGTCACCCGCGCCCTGGCGCCATGGGCCGACGGCTGCGTGCTGGCCATCGCCGATGTCTGCGAGGGCGCCGCGGCCAGCGACGATCCAGCGGACAGCCCGGCCTGGCGCCTCGCGCTGGCGGGGCTGCCCGTCGTCGTCGGGCCACGGACGCGCTGGGCGATGGAGGCGAGCGCGGCCTTCCGGGAGGGGCTGCTCGCCGCCCTGCTCGACGGCGCGGCGCTGCTGCCAGCGGTCGAGGCCGGTCGTGGACGCCTGCGCAGTCTCGCCGTGGCGCACGAGAGCTGCCGGTGGTGGACGCCGCTGACCATCGTGGCCACACCGCTGGCGACCCGCATCACGGCGATCCGGCCGCCGGCGCGGATCCCCGGCTGGCCGCCCTGCGACCCCGCCCTGGCGGCCGTGCTGCACCACGCCGTCGACGCGGCCCGCGGCTACCTCGGCGTCGAGCACCTCCTGGCGGCCCTCGCCCAGACGCCCGACGCGCTCCCGCCCGCGCTGGCGATGCTTCAGCCGGCGCTCGTCGCCGCGGCCGAGCGCTGCCCGCCGCTGCCGCTGTCCGGCGACGCCGCACCCACACCCCGGGTGCAGGCCATGGGCACCCTGCTCGCCGACGGCTTCGACGCGCTGGCCCTCGCCCGGAGCCTCGCCGTCGTCCCCTGGCTGGCCGCCGCCCTCGACCCGGCAGCGCGCGCCCGCATCCTCGCCCCCCCCGGCGACGACGGCCGCGGGACGCTGCCGCTGGAGCACGATCTGCCCATGCCAGCGCCCGCCGACATCCTCAGCTTCGAGGTGGAGGGCGGGCCCGAGGACGGTCGGATCCTCACGCTGAGCCAGCCCGGCGACGTGCTGGGCCGGTGGGACCCGGGCCGCCCCGACGACACCCGTGGCCGGCTGTACGTGGGGCGCAGCGACGCCGACCGGACGCTGTCGCGACGGCAGCTCGTCGTCGTGCAGGGGTACACCGTGCAGCTCCGCGCGGGCTCGAAGCTGTCACGCGGCGGAGCCCCGGCGCAGGCGGTCAGCGGCCAGCTCACGCTGCAGCCGGGCGATCGCCTGCTGCTGGGTGCCAGCAGCAGGCTACGAATTGCATGAGCTGCAACTCGACACCGCTGACGGTGCGCACAGACTTGAACCTCGGCCCGCGGCGAGCCCCCCTCGCGCGCCCCAAGACTCAAACGCCGACAACCGGGAAGAACCACCGAAAGCCAAGGGCGACGGGCCCGTGAAGGCTGGGCCGATCGCCACGCCAGCTTCGCGTGCACTTCCACCGCAGAGCCGCGGGGCCGCGAGAGCATGGAGCCGCGAGCCGCGGGGGCGGGAGGACGCGGGGGCGGGAGGACGCGGGGGCGGGAGGACGCGGGGGCGGCTGGTCAGGCTGGAGACAATGCTGGAGATCCGTCTGGAGATCAGGCAGGGGCTACGGCCGATCCGGGCTCGGTCCGTCGGTGGCCCTCGTTGGATCAGGCAGCCGTCCCGAAGCGTCCCCTCAGGGGGACTCCTCTTTCAGAGCCGTGGCCAGTTCGTTGACGTTCTCGGCGGACACTCGGAACAGGGCTGAGTCCTTATTGCACCCAGCAGAACCGAAACACGCTCGGTTGTGGGTGATGTAGAGGTAGGCGGTGCCTTCTTTGGTGCTGAGCGAGAGGTCGCAGAAGCCTACTGCTGCGGAGGCTCCAATCCTGTTCCAGGCATAGCCCCAGTCGGAGTTGGGGTGAGACTCCAACTCCACTACGACGTTGTCCAGGTAGTCAGCGAAAACGCCCCAATAGCGTCGCATGAATCCCTTGGTGGTCATGGTGAAGCGGCACTGGAAGTAGTCGTCGTCATTCCTAACAGCGAAGTAGGGCTGCCCCTTTGACTCCTTGATGAAGGCGATGGTGCCGCCGTTGGCCATCGTGACCACACGCTCACTGAGGGTGTCCACCCGGCTCTGACCCAGGGCTGAGGCTTGAACGGCGAGGAGAGTCAGTGCGACCTGCAACATAGTGGACTCCGGATGGAAGGAGCCTGCCATCTCACGCCTGAGCCGTGGCTACCCGGCTGCCTCGCAGGCCGGGAAGGCCGCCAGGGCCACCTCGGCACTCGGGGCATACTCATCCAACTCGGCTGGAAGCTCGACGCTGATGTCGAAGTGCTGGACCGCGGGGGCGGGAGCACCCGAACTCGGGGGGTAACCCCTTACCCTCGAACCTCGGCAACTCTCAGCACCCGAACTCGGGGGGTAACCCCTTACCCTCCGAGTTCAGCAACTCAGAG